>DATAXP010000028.1:0-8442 GCA_036272935.1 Pirellulales bacterium
CCCGAGTTCGGGCAGTTCTTCCTCACGACGCTGACCTCTCGCGCATGTCTTGAAGCGAATGTTCTTGGGAAAGCCGGATGCGGTAAACCCGCATGTCCGGTTTGATGAGGGGCGGGGGCTTCGGCCCCCGCCTACTCTACAGATATTCGAGTGCCACCCGCCGCGGCGGCCAGTGCTTTGAAGGCCACAACGACACTGGCTGGCAAGCAGCCAGTGGCACCCGCGGTCGCACCGGATCATTTCGCCCGCACGGAATCCTGCTTTGCCGTCGCGCGGATGGCGTCGCAGATGCCGCCGACGCACGAGCGAAACTGTTCGCCGCGAAAAATCAGACCCACCGCCAGCCCCGCGACGATCAACGCGACGATCACGAGCCACGGCCGGCGCGGCACGACAAGCGGCTCAGCCACTTTTCACCCCTTACTTCTTCAGCGGCGCGCTCGACACCGGCAGGGCAAAATCGCCGGCCATGTCGCGCCAGACGCAGTGGATATGGTTCGCCGGGTTGCCGGCCGCGTCGGGCTGCACGTTGACGAACTCGATGAGGAACGTCGGGCCTTGCAGGCGGTAGTAGTGGCCGATGCCCGGTTCGTTGGCCCCGGCCCAGGCGAAATGCACTTTGTCGAAGCCGGCCGATTCGATCGCCCCCAGCCGGGCGGCCGCCACGTCGGACGGCATGTCGTGGGCGTATTCGGCGATCAACTCGCGCAAGGTGCTGGTCTGCGCATCGGTGAACTTCGCGGCGGCGATGCCTGCCGGGGCGTCGGTCGGAGGCTGCGGTTCGCCGGCAGCTCGAATTTCGGCCGGCGCCTTGGCGGCGATCACCGCGTCGTGGCGCTGCTCGCTCGACAAACTCTTCAACAGGTCAAAGGCGAGCGTCTCTTCGCGCTCCAGAATGCGCGTGCCCGGCTTGATCCGCGGCACTGCGTCGCTTTTGACGATGGCCGGGTTGGCGGCGAACACGCTCGGCGTCGAGCTGATGACCTTGCCAGATTCAACGACGAAGTTTAGCGACAGATGGTGCCCTTCGACGCTCAAGCCCCAGCGGCCGTCGTCGGTTGGCTTGCCGAACACCGTGAAGTAATAACGTTCCGGATCGCGCAGGGGTCCGTCGACGCGCTTCCGTTCCAGCTCGATCAGCAGGTTCTCCAGGTCCATGATCTTCGTGGCCTTGTCGTACCCCACCTGGCTAAGTGCCGAGCGCAGCAGTGCGTGGGCCGCCGTACGCTGCTTGTCGTCCATCTCGCGGATTTGCAGCCCCTTGCGCTCGGGCTTGGGAATGAAGTGCCAATCGACACGCTCGGGCGAATCGTACGCCATCAGCGCCTTCGCCTGCTGCGCGCTGCCGAGCGACGCCACAAACTGCCTGGCCGCCGCGGTCATGTCGGCGCCGGTTGCCGCGCGACGCAGCATCGACCAGGCGGACGCGCCCGAGGCGACCAAGAGCAACACGATGGCAATGGCGATGGACCGCTTCACGGGTGGCAAGCTCCTTGTTGGGGCAAAGACGTCGGCGCTGGCGATCGGCTCAGTATAGATCGCCACATCGGCCGAGTCACGCCGCCGGATGAGGTTCGGTCTACCGGGCGTCGAGCTTTTTGCCCACGCGATTGCCATCGAACTCGATGTTGATCTCGAAGCGGAACTTGCGCTTCGCGGGTTGCTGGACCGCGGCGGAAGTGTCATCGGCGGGGGCATCGACGGCGGGGGCATCGACGGATATTCTACGGCGGTCGAGCATCCAGCGATCGCAGCGACAAAAGCCGCAAGAATGCGCGCAGCGTTACGAACCGCCTGCGTTCGAGGGATATTCGTGCGTGTGCGGATCGCGGTCGTGATGCTGCTGGTTGATGTGAACGTGCAGCTTAGGGCGGGCTTGAAACAATGCCTCGTAGGCGGCGTCGCTGACGCGGGTGCCGTCGAGGTACAGCGATTCGAGATTCGGCATGTCATGAAACACGCCCAGGCCGGCATCGGTCAGCGGCACGTCGATCAGATGCACACGGCGCAGCGACAGGAAGCGCTTCAGTTCGGCAACGCCAGCGTCGGTGATGTTCGGGCTGCCGAGGCGCAGTTGCACAAGGTTGGGCAAGGCGCCGAGCGACGCAAGACCGGCGTCGGTAGCATGCGTGTGGGGCAGATTAACGATTTCGAGGCTCTTGAGCTGCGCAATCGTCGCGAGGCCGGCGTCGCCGATCTCACCGCCGCGGATGCGCAGATGGACCAACGCTGGCAGGTCGGTCAGAGCCTGCACGCCGGCGTCGGTGATCGTGTTCGACCGATCATCGAGCACCAGCGCGTGCAGTTTCTCCAATCCCGTGAGCCGCTGCAGATCCGCGTCGCCGGTCGGCTGCGATTCGACGACGATCTGCGTGCTTTTGCCACCGCGCACCGCCTCGATTTGATCGAGCAGCGACGATTCGGTATCGGCCGTTCGCTGGCAGCCCACCGAGGCGCACATCATCAACGCGGCGAAAAGCACGGAAGCCCGGTTGAGGTGCGGCAAACTAGCCATCGCGCCATGCTGCCACGGGCACCGGCCGGGGGCAAGCAAGCACCGGCGCTCTCCTTGACATGCTCGCCGCAGGCTCCTAGCATGATTGGCTTTCCTGTCTCCCCAGCCCGTCGAGCGTAGCCATGGCCGTTCCCAAGCGAAGACAATCGAACAATCGGACCGGAACGCGGCGCGCGCATGATTTCAAGACGCCGCGGGCATTGCATTACTGCCCGAAGTGCAGCACGGCCATTCCGTCGCACGTGGTGTGTCCCAACTGCGGCCACTACATGGGGCGGGCGATCGTCGAGATGGAAACGTAGCGCTGGGCCTTTTGTTCGAGCGCCTTCCTGTCCGCGCCCCGCTCTGAGGCCAGTCGAGTGAGCAAGACCGCGTTTCTTTTTCCAGGCCAGGGCGCGCAAACGGTCGGCATGGGGGCCGAGCTGGCCGCGTCACTCTCGGCGGCGAAGCGCTGGTTCGACCGTGCCGACGAAGTGCTCGGCTACGACCTGGCGAAGCTGTGCTTCGAGGGCCCGGCCGACGAGCTGGACAGCACCGTGCGCAGCCAGCCGGCGCTGTTCGTCACCAGCCTGGCAGCCATCGAGGCGCTGCGGCGCGATCGGCCGGACATCGTCGACGGCTGCTCGGCAGCGGCCGGCCTGAGCCTGGGCGAGTACACGGCATTGGTGTTCGCCGGCGTGATGACGTTCGACGACGGCCTGCGGCTGGTGCAGGAGCGCGGCAGCGCGATGCAGGCGGCGGCCGACGCCACGCCCAGCGGCATGGTGAGCATCCTGGGGCTCGACCTGGCCGATGTCGAGGCGCTGTGCAACCAAGCCCGCGGCGACGGCGTGTTACAGGTCGCCAATTTGTTGTGCCCGGGGAATATTGTGGTGTCGGGATCGGTGACGGCGTGCGAACGCGCGGCCGAGTTGGCGCCTGGCGCCGGCGCGATGAAGGCGGTGCCGCTGGCCGTGGCCGGGGCGTTTCACACGCCGATCATGCAGCCGGCCGTCGAGCGCCTCAAGGCGGCGATTGCCAACGTGCCGATGCAGGCGCCGCGGATCCCGGTGGTGTCGAACGTCGACGCGCAGCCGCACAGCGATCCGGGCGAGATTCGCGAATTGCTGATTCAACAGGTCGTTAGCCCGGTGCGTTGGGAAGACTCGATGCGCTGGCTGCTCGAGCAAGGTCACACGCAATTCTTCGAGGTCGGTCCCGGGCGCGTGCTGCGCGGCCTGCTGCGTCGCATCGACCGCTCGGCGACCTGCGAAGGCGCGATCAGTTAAAAATGACGAATGATGAAAGAAGGTCGAAATCCGAGTGACGAACTTTCGGACTTCGGGCTACGTCATTGATTCGTCATTCGGATTTCGTCATTCCCAAGGAGACAAAGATGGCGGCGACATCCGAAGGACAAATTCAGGTCGATCTCTCGGGCCAGGTGGCGTTGGTCACCGGGGCGTCACGCGGCATCGGCCGGGGGATTGCCCTGGCGCTGGCGCGCTGCGGGGCGCTGGTGGTCTGCGTGGCCCGTAGCGAGGACAAGCTGAAAGAAACCGTCGGCGAGATCACCGCCTCCGGTGGCAAAGCGGTGCTGTACACCTGCGATGTCACCAACGGCGATGCGGTGACGAAGCTCGTCGAGCAGGTGGCTGAGGAGCACAAGCGGCTCGATATTCTGGTGAACAATGCCGGCATCACCCGCGACACGCTCGTGCCCCGGATGAGCGATGAGCAGTGGGACGAAGTGATCGACACCAACCTGCGCGGCGCGTTCCTGTTCACCCGGGCGGCGACGCGCCCCATGATGGGGCAGCGCTACGGGCGGGTCATCAACATCGCCAGCGTCTCGGGCTTGATGGGAAATCCCGGGCAGGCAAACTATTCGGCCTCGAAGGCGGGGCTGATCGGCATGACGCGCACCGTGGCCCGCGAGCTGGCGGGGCGCAAGATCACCGTGAACGCGCTGGCCCCGGGGTTCATCGAGAGCGAAATGACGGCGGCTCTGGGCGACAGCATCATGGGGGAAGTGAAGACGCGCATCCCGGCCAAGCGTATCGGCACCGTGGCCGAGGTGGCCGAGGCGGTGCTATTCCTGGCAAGTCGGGCCGCCGGGTACATTACCGGACAGGTGCTGGTGATCGATGGCGGCATGACGGCGTAAGGCGTTAAGCCGGCAGTTTTAACCGCCGCGTTGCCGCGTGTAGGCAAAACAGGGCGGGCAAGCCCGCCGGCTAAACGATGGGTAATAGCACATGCCGTATTTACACCCGTCAAAAAACTCG
The DNA here is from genome assembly GCA_036272935.1 of Pirellulales bacterium. GTDB lineage: Bacteria > Planctomycetota > Planctomycetia > Pirellulales > PNKZ01 > DATAXP01. Next base: position 4,783 of record DATAXP010000028.1, read on the forward strand.
TTATAAGTTGACGCTTCTTACGAAAACTCTCTATCTTAGAAGAGGTTAAGCCTTCTCGGCTCCAACCTCGCTAGCGAAACCATCCATCCTCTCGAGCGTTGCAGGAGGGCCGTTACGGTGGCCTCAGTTAAAGATCGCGTTATCGACATCGTTGCCGAGCAATTGGGCGTGAGCAAGGAACAGGTCACGCCGGAAACCAGTTTCGTCAACGATCTTGGGGCCGACAGCCTCGACACCGTCGAGCTGGTCATGGAACTCGAAGAAGAGTTCGACATCAACATTCCCGACGACGCCGCCGAGAAAATTCAAACCGTCGGCCAGGCGATCGACTACATCGAAAAGGCGCAGGCTAGCGGCACGAAATGAAACGACGCGTGGTCGTAACCGGCCTCGGCGCAGTCACCTCCCTGAGCTTGAAAGTCGAAGACCTCTGGCAGCGCATCCTGCGCGGCGAAAGCGGAGTGAGCCGGATCGACTCATTCGATACCACCGGCTTCCGCGTCAACTTCGGCGGCGAGATTCACGGTTGGTCGACCGACGGCTACATCACCCTGAAGGACGCCAAGCGGATCGATCGGTTCACCCAGTTTGCGCTGGTGGCTGGCATCGATGCCGTGAACGATTCGGGGCTGGACTTCACGAAGGAAGACCCATTCCGCTGTGGCGTGATCCTAGGCTCGGGGATCGGCGGGCTGAACGAGATCGAAACCCAGCACACCCGGCTGCTAGAGAAGGGGCCCGATAAGGTCTCGGCGTTCACCATCCCGAAGTTGATGGTCAACGCCGCCAGCGGGCATGTGTCGATCCAGTACGGACTGCGCGGCCCCAATGCCGCGGTGGCTACCGCTTGTGCCAGCGCCACGAACGCCATGGGCGATGCGTTCAAGGCCATCCAGTACGACGACGCCGACGTGATGGTCACCGGCGGCACCGAGGCGGCGCTGACGCCGATGGGCATCAGCGGCTTCGCGAACATGCGCGCCTTGAGCGAACGCAACGACGATCCGCCTCGCGCCAGCCGGCCGTTCGATGCCGATCGCGACGGCTTCGTGCTCAGCGAAGGAGCCGGACTGCTGGTGTTCGAAGAGCTGGAACACGCCAAGCGGCGCGGGGCACGGATCTATGCCGAGGTGCTCGGCTACGGCGTCAGTGCCGACGGCGGGCACATCACTCAGCCCGATGAACATGGCACCGGCGCCGCCAAGGCAATGATCCACGCCCTGCGCGACGCGCAGCTCGACCCTACGGAGCTGGGCTACATCAACGCCCATGGCACGAGCACGTCGCTAGGTGATGCTGCCGAGACGATCGCCATCAAGACCGTGTTCGGCGATCACGCCTACAAGCTCGCCATTTCGAGCACCAAGAGCCAACTCGGACACCTGCTAGGCGCGAGCGGCGGCGTCGAGGCGATCTTTACGGTGCTGGCCCTGCGCGACAGCGTGATTCCGCCGACGATCAATCTGGAGCATCCCGATCCGAAGTGCGACCTGGATTACACGCCGAATACTCCGCGCGAGCGGCGGTTCACGTCCGGGATGAGCAATAGCTTCGGCTTCGGCGGCCACAACGGCACGATCATCCTCGGCCAGGTGCGCAACGGCCGCCACTAAGCGCGGCCTGCAAAGGCGAGCGGGGGCAGTAATGCCCCCGGCTATCGAACACTCGCTATTTGTGCGGAGCTACCGGGGCGTTGACACGCCCCGCTCGCCAGAGCGGTTTATACTCTTCCACTACGCGCCCGATACGACTTGCAACACTCTGCTGAATTGACTGAATCTGGTCTGCTGGTGTCCGCCAATAGACCGAAATCAATCGATCGGATGAACTATCTACCTGTGCACGAGTGGCAATCGGACAAATGACGGTGCGGCAACACGGACGGTCCAGGCCTTGTTCATCCGTTGGGGAAACCACTAAAGGCACGGCGAACGCCACGTTCCAGGCGCAAAGTTCTGGTGCCAGAACTTAAAAGACGCGCATCAGCCGCTGCACACGCTTGCGATTCACGCCCAACACGATGGCCAGCTTGCGACTGCCGTATAACGGTGTGGCCAGGTACTGCCGGTCGATCGCCCGCATCAAGGTCAGGTTCTCGGCCGTCTCGCCCACGGGCGTGTGGTAGCGCGTGCTGCGGGCCAGGCCCAGCGGCTCGCACTGCCGCGCCACGCACAGCTGAAACCGTGACCGTGGCATGGCCATTGTCGCCAATGTAGATGGAACTCGTATCCACGTTAAATAATGAGTTGGTCCCTGAAACGAGCAGCGATCCGCTTGAACCGTTGTTTTGCCCGATAATCGATGCATCGTCACTCTCGAACGAGAACGAGTGACCGCTGAGAATGGAAAGCGATCCCTGATTTGAATAGCCAATGACAGTAGTTCCAAGTCCGTTTGAATTGAGATAGGTGAACGCAGGGTTCCTGCTGAGAATGGTTTGTGTCAAGAAGACCAAACCCAGGGAGGGAACCCATGCGTTCACGGACGAATCATACGTTATCGAGCCAGGAAGTTCATCGTTGGGCGCTGGAATGGTTGTTGCAAGCAAGCTTGCTGAAGGATCATGGTTGGCGATGCACGGCGGCGGTCGTGTGGAACGTGGTGCTGCGCGCGGCGGCGCGGATGACGAGCGTGTTCGCCGCTTGCAGCGATTTGGCTCGCGCGCCGTCTCAGGAAGCGGTGTTCGGGGCGCTGGTCGAAGGTCTGCCCAAGACACTGCGGGTGTTGGAAGCTCGTTTGAACCTGGCGTTGACCGGAAACCTGCCGCGCCCGATGCGTCGGCGGAGTTGGCAGGTGGCGATCGACTGGCACTTGCAGCCGTACTACGGCGAGCCCTACGCCAGCCGCAACGAGATTTACTATGGCAAGCCGCGGCAGGGAACGAAGAAGTTTCATGCGTATGCCACGGCGTGCATCGTGCAATATGGCCAGCGTTACACGCTGGCGCTGAGCTGGGTGCGGCGACAGGAAACCATGGCGGTCGTGCTCGGGCGGCTGATCGCTCAAATCCGCAACAGCGGGCTGAAAACACGGTGCGTGCTGTTGGATCGGGCGTTTTTCAGCGTGCCGGTGGTCGCGCTGCTCCAGCAGGAGAAGCTGCCGTTTTTGATGCCGGTCGTGTTCCGCGGTCGCAAGCCCAAGCGGGGCCGCAAAGCCACCGGCTTGCGCTGGATTCAGCGCCAGCGCGCCGGCTGGCACGAGCACACGCTCCAGAACAAACAGCGGCAGGCGACGATCGCGGTGTGCGTGGCCTACCGCACGCATCGCAATCGGAAAGACCGCAAGCGCGTGCAACAGAAGCTGTTGTTCGGCGCATGGCGCGTGCACGGCTCGCCTCAAGAAATCCGCACCCGTTATCGCAAGCGGTTTGGCATCGAGACCAGCTACCGGCAAATGCGCCAAGCCCGCATCTACACCTGCACGCGCAACCCGCGCCTGCGGCTGGTGTTCGTCGCGGTGGCCCTGATCTTGCGCAACTTGTGGGTCTGGATTCATGCCACACACCTGGCCGACGGACCCCGCGACAACCTCACGCTCAACCCGCAACGGCTGCGATTCAAACGACTGCTCGACTGGCTGGCGCACAGCGTGACCACCTTACTACACGACGGATCAACACCTTGCGTCAGCCTGGAATGAATCAAAGCACTTGGAACTACT
>DATAXP010000029.1:0-19223 GCA_036272935.1 Pirellulales bacterium
GACTTCGGCATGTTCACCGCCGGCAGCAACCTGATCGTCAGCCCGCGCACCAGCATCTACGCCGCCTACGATCTGCAAACCGCCAGCCGCTACACCGCGAACATGGGCTCCGCCGGCTTGCAGTACCGCTGGTAAGCGTCAAACGTGAAAGCCCACGGCAGGGTGTCATCGGCGTCGCCACTGGCGATGATCGTTGACGCCCTGCCGTGGGCTTGTGTGCGTTACAACTGCCGCTCAGGCGGCGCGGCGCATCGAGCCACGTTGCTCGTCGAGCAGGCTGATCGTGCGGAGCATCGCACCGTGGCGATCGTAGAACTGCACCAAGCCGATGTCGAGGAACCACATCGCCATCCCCTGGTCGATGCGATAGGTTCGGCCTCGGTACTTCCCCTCGTCGATCAGAATCGTCTCTTTGAGACTTTCGGGACAGACTTCGCGTCCGAAGAGTTCCGAGAACGCGTCGAGAGCAATCCGGCGGACTTCGTCGGCGTTCGATTGATGCAGCATGGCCTTGGGGTCCGGGTAAGCAGGACGAACATCTCTATCTCAAGTGTTCGGCGACGGCCGAGGCCTGGCTTCTCGAAACTCCGCAGAATCGTGACTGCTGCCCGGGTTTACGTAGATTACCGACCCTTCCTTTGGAGTAGAACTGAAAATGGTTGACATGCGTATACTACTGTATAGAATAGCAGGCATTGGACGTATCGCCGTTCTAGGAGGAGTCCTGTGTACAACTTGCGACTGCCCGGTACCGATGGTTCTTCGGTCCTCGATCGGAACGTGGGGCCAGTAAAGCTGGCTGACGTGCTCAGCCAGATGTTCGCTGCGGAGCCGTCGACCGCAGCCGGAGATGGCCACGGGGGCGACCCTCAACGCTGGGGGCCGAACTCGTGGACGGCTTCGACCAGCGCGATGACGTTCTCGACCGGCGTCGTCGGCAACACACCGTGACCGAGATTGAAGATGTGCCCAGGCCTCCCGCCGGCCTGGCGCAAGATTTCGAGGGCTTGGCGGCGAATTTCGGCGGGTTCGGCCAATAGCACCGCGGGGTCGAGATTGCCTTGGATGGCGCGATCGTGCCCGATCGTCTGCCACGCGGTATCGAGCCGCACACGCCAATCGACGCCGATTACCGCACCTCCCGCCTCGCTCAACAGCGGCAAGAGCGCCGGGTTGCCCGTGGCAAAATGGATCAGCGGCACACTGGGCGTCACGGCCTCGATGACCGCGCGGGCATGCGGCAGCACGTACTGCCGATACTCTTCCGGCCCCAGGCAGCCGACCCAGCTATCGAAGATTTGCACCGCCTGGGCACCGGCGGCAATCTGCCCGTTCAGATAGCGCGCGATCGAGCGCGCGAGCTTGGCCATTAGCTCGTGCCAGGCGCCGGCGTCGCGGAGCATTAGCGACTTGGTGTGCGTGTAGTTGCGGCTTCCGCCACCTTCGATCATGTAGCTGGCCAACGTGAACGGCGCCCCGGCGAAACCGATTACCGGCAAATCGGCGCGCAACCCAGCGCGCGTTTGCCGCACCGTCTCCATCACGAACTCCAACTCCGCGGTGTCTTCCAATTCATCCAGCCGATCGACGTCCTCGGCCGAGCGCACTGGGTTGTGGATCACTGGCCCTTCGCCGTGGGCGAACTCCAGGTCGATCCCCATCGGTTCGAGCATCGGCAGCAGATCGGAAAAGATGATCGCCGCGTCGACCCCCAGCCGCTCGACCGCGGTAATCATCACCTCGGCACAGCGCGCCGGGTTCTTGCACAATTCGAGGAACGTGCTCTGCGAGCGCACGGCGCGATACTCGGCCATGTAGCGCCCTGCCTGGCGCATGAGCCAAACGGGTTGCCGGTCGCACGGCTCGCGCCGACAGGCCTTCATAAACGGACCATCGTGCCACGCGGGCGTGTCGCCGTTTTTCTCGCGGGCCACGTCGCCAGTCACCCGCATCATCGCTTGCCGCTTCGCGGCCAGCACCGCCGCACTCTGCTCGGCGGCCGCGGCGACGAGGTGCCCCATCTTGTTGTGCTCCGGCTCGATATCGACCGGCAGCTCGCAATCGCGGAGCATCTCGCTGGTGGTCGGGCCGATCGAGGCGATCGCCGTGCGTCGCAGCGCTTCGCGCAGTCGCTCGCCCAGGCCCAGTCGTTCCCCCATCCGCAGCACGTTGGCCACCTGGTGCGCCGAGGTGAACAGCACCACGTCGATGTCGCCGGCGACGATCTTGCGCAGATTGTCTTCCAACGGCTGCGTGTTTTCTGGGAAGTCCCAGTTGTAGACCTTGATCGTGTGCACCCGGGCCCCACGCGCCTCGAGGCCAGCGACCAGGCTGGCATTCGGCACACCGTATTCCTGAACCGCGACGGTCTGATTGGTTACCGGAGCCACGCGATCGATCGTTTGCAGCACCTCACGCCAGGTGTTCGGCTCGGGCACGCGCACGGTCGGCTCGATGTTCAGCTCCTTAAGCGCGGCGACCGGCTTGGGGCCGCGGGCCACGGTGGTCACATCCGACAGCGAGGCCAGGAAGCGATCGCGATCGACGTGCCGCTCGACCTGTGCCACCAGTTGCCGTGTGCCGACGCCGGTAAGCAGCAGCACCATGTCGATCTGCCCGCTAATGAGCCGATGCGCGAAATCGATCGCCCCGGGGTTTTCCGGCAGCGGCACCTCGCGCATCGACGGCGACACGCTCGGCACGCCTCCCAGGCGCTCGATCATCCGCTCCATTTCGGCCGCGCGGCGGCTCTCAAAGCTCGCCACACGCAGGCCGGCAAAATCGGTAGTCGACATGGTGTTCGCTCTCTCGTAAGCGTCCATGCTAACCGCCGGCCACTGTTCTCGACAGGGCAAGCGATTGGGCGGCGCCGTGGTCGCTGTCGGCGCTGCATGGTACGATGCAGCGTAGTCCCCGCCTCGCTCATCCCCGCTGCGAAGAACACGCCAATGATCGACACGACATTCGAGCAGTTGGAGTCGACGTTCGAGCAAGGCGGAGCTGAGGCGATGTTCGCCGCGCTGGCCGAGCACCTGCGGAGCGAGCGGCGGCTGCACGAGTTGTTCGATCTGCGGCTCACGCAGGCCCGGCACCGCGCCGGCCTGCCGCTGGTGGCCGCCAAGAGCATCGACGACCTGGCCGACCCGTTGCGTTCGCGGATGGAGCAGGCGTATCTCGAAGCGTGCCGCGAAGTCGGCGGCTTGCTGCTCGAAAAAGGCCAACTGCGCGAAGCGTGGATGTATCTGCGCCCCGTCGGCGACAAGGCGGCGATGCGCGCGGCGCTCGAGCGCCTATCAGCCGACGAGCAACAGGGACTGTATGAGACGATGATCGAGCTGGCGGTGTACGAAGGGATCGCTCCCGCGTTCGGCTTCCAACTGGTGCTCAAGCAGTACGGGCTTTGCAACGCCATCTCGATGTTCGACGCCGAGATGCAGAACCGTTCGCGTGCCGAGAAGCAGGAGATTGCCGGCCTGCTGGTGCGGTTCATCCACGGCGAGCTGCTGGAGTCGCTGAAGCGCGACATCGAGCGGCAGCAGGGGCAGCCGCCGCACGAGACGACCATTGCCGAGCTGGTTGCCGACCGCGATTGGCTATTCGCGGCCGACAACTACCATGTCGATACGTCGCACCTGAACTCGGTGGTCCGCTTTGCCCTGCTGGTCGACGATCCTGAGGTGCTGCGGCTGGCGATCGATCTGACCGAGTATGGCCGGCGGCTATCGCCGCAGTTCCAGTTCGCCGGCGAAGCGCCGTTCGGCGATCCGTTTCCCACCTCGGCCATGTTCTTCCGCGGGCTGCTTGGCGAGCAGACCGAGGAGGCGCTGGCGTGGTTCAAGGCCCAGGCCGAGGAGCGGCCGGTGACTGAAGCCGGCAGCGGACCGGCCGAGGTGTATATCGGCCTGCTAGCCCGGCTGGGGCGATACGACGAGGCGATTCGGGCGCTGGCCCAGTTGCTGCCGCCGGAATCGCGCGGCGGGCACTTCGCGCCGAACCTGCTGGAGCTGGCGCAGCTCGGTGGTCGCTACGACGCGCTGCGCGAAGTCTGCCGCGAGCGCGGCGACCTGATCGGCTTTGTGGTGGGGTTGCTCGAAGGCGCGTCGGACGCGGCGGGCAAGCCCGCCGGCTAGAGCGCGTTTCGCAACGGTGTGGCGTCCTGTCGGGGTGCCATGTCCACGCTCGTCGTGGACATGCTCACGCAAGCGTGAGCATGGCACCCGACCTCGCCGCTACAGCTAGCTGAAAAGCGCTCTGAACGGCGCTCACTTGCTGTTCGTCGTTTTGTTTGGCGTCGCCTTCGGCGGGTCGAAGCCGGTCCATACAGGGCCTTCGTCGATCACTTCCTCGTACTTGGCCACCAGGTCCTGTGACATTTTCTTCAGGCGTGCCGGCTCGGCTTCGGCCAAGTCGTGTTTCTGGCCGATGTCGTCTTTCAGGTTGTAGAGCTCGAACTTCGTGAGGTGCGACTTCTTGATGATCTCCGAGTCGCCCGGCTGGATGCTGCGTCCGGCGCCGACGAGTTGCTGGTCCCAATGGCCGAGCACCACCCAGTCGCCGTCGCGCAGCGCCGCCTTCGGCTCGCCCAGCGATCGGTAGTAGTGCCAGAACAGTGGCACGGCGCGCTGCGGCGGAACACCGTCGAACAGCGAGGCGATGTTCGCGCCGTCGAGCGCACGATCGGTTGGAGTGGCGACGCCCGCCAGCGCGCAGCAGGTCGGCAGCAGGTCGAGGCTCGCGATCGGCTCGCTGATCGTCTGTCCGGGCTTCACGCGCGCTGGCCAGCGAATGATTCCCGGCACGCGCATCCCCGCTTCGTACAACCACAGCTTCATGCCGCGCAGCGGACCCGGCGAGCCGTACGATCGACTTCCTGCCTTGTAGCGCTTGAGCGTTTCAGGACCGTTGTCGGAACTGAAATACACCAGCGTGTTGTCGGCAATTCTCAGCTCGTCGAGTTTCTCAAGCAGCCGACCGACCGCACGATCCATGTTCGTGACATTGGCGAAGTACTGCGCCTGGTCGGTGTTGATCGCCTCGGGATACTGCGACACCAACTCCGGCGGCGAGGCGACCGGCTCGTGCGGTTCGTGGAAGCAGACGTACAAGAAGAACGGATCGCCGGTGAGCCGTTCTTCATCGAGCCAGCGCATCGCCTCGTCGGCGACCAACTGACACGAGAAGCCTTCGAGCCGGCCGACCGGCGAGCCGTCGCGGACAAAGTTCACGGGGTTCTCGTGGCTTGGCGCGGCGTTGTTCTGCGTGCTGAACCAGTGGTCGAAGCCGTGATCGCCCGGTTGCGGCTGGGCCGGCGAGTTGAACTTTCCGTTCAGGTGCCACTTGCCGACGTGGCACGTCTTATAGCCCGAAAGCTTGAGCAGCTCGGGGATGGTGACCTCGCTGGTCCGCAAGTTCACCGCGTTGTCTTCCGAGATCCAGTCGTAAATGCCCGAGCGCGTCGGGCAACGTCCGGTGAGCAGCCCGGCGCGCGAGCTGGAACACACCGGCGCCGACGAGTAGCAATCGGTGAACCGGATGCCCTGCTGCGCGAGCCGATCGAGGTTCGGCGACTTGATGTGCGGGTGGCCGTAGCAGCTCAGATCGCCGTAGCCGAGATCATCGCAAAGGATGACCAGGAAATTCGGCCGCGGCGCCTCAGCCGCGGCAGAGAGCCGCGGATGAACGCAGATGAACGCGGATAGGAGAAGAAGATTCGAAATGACAGGTTTCAGCTTGCCCCATCTGCATGTATCTGCGTGCATCTGCGGTTTCTCCGTGGTTAGTAATCGCGGAAGGGGCCGCGGGGTTCGGCGGCGTCCATCTCGGCCCGCCAGGCGGCGAACCGGCCGGCCAGCTTCTCCCGCAGCTCGGGGCGCTCGGTCGACAGATCGTGCTGCTCCCCTTCATCGGCAGCAAGATCGAAGACGTACTCGATTTCCTTGCCCTTCTTCTGGTCGTAGACGGTGTGCCACTTCTTGCTGCCGACGCGCGCCGACCGCTCGTATAGGTTCTGCCAGAACATCTCCTTGCGCGGCGACGGTTGCTCGCCGGCCAGCACCGGCAGGATGTTGAAGCCGTCGAGCACCAACCCCGATGGCGCGGCTGTGCCGGTGGCGGCGAGGATGGTCGGATACAGCTCGAGCGCTGTGATGAACTCGCGGTGCGAGGTGCCGGCGGGAATGTGTCCCGGCCAACGGGCGATGAACGGCACGCGCAGGCCCCCTTCGAACAAGTTGTTCTTTCCGCCGCGCAACGGAGCGGTGGCCCCTTGTCCGCCGCCGCCATTGTCGCTGAGGAAGATCACTAGCGTGTCGTCGGCCAGCTTCAACTCGTCGAGCTGATCGAGAATCTTGCCGATGGCCGCGTCCATGCAGGTGATGCAGCCGTATTTCGAGCGTTTCTTCTCGTTCGGCACGTTCGGGTACTCGGCGATCGCGTCCTTCGGCGCCTGGGCGGTGCGATCGGTGAAGCTCGATGCTCCGTGCGGAGCGTTGAACGGCACGTACAAGAAGAACGGCCGATCCTTGTTGGCGGCGATGAAGTTTATGGCTTCGCGGCAGAACAGGTCGGTGGCGTAACCGGGCTCCTTGATCCGCTCGTTGTCGCGGAACATCGACGGCACGCCGTAACGTTCGTGCGTCCAGTAATCGATGCCGGTGTTCGCGAAGCCGTAGAAGAAATCGAACCCGCGCTGTAACGGCAGGAACCGCCGCGCGCGCCCGCCGTCCCATTTGCCCACCACGCCGCAGGCGTAGCCAGCCTGGTGCAGCGGCACCGAGATCATCACCTCGCGCACGTCCATGCCCAGCGTCATCTCGGGGCTGATCGCGTACTCGGCTTCGTCGTACTGATACTTGTAGTTCACCATGTCGTTGCGGATCATGTCGTATAGGCCGTTCCGCTGCGGATAGCGCCCGGTAAGGATGCTGCCGCGGCTGGGCGTGCAGGCGGGCCAGGCGACGCAGAAATCGGTCATCCGCACGCCCTGCGAAGCAAGCCGATCGAGCCGCGGCGTGCGCACGTCCTTGCTGCCGAAGCAACCAAGCTCGGAATACGCCTGATCATCGCTGACGATCAGCACGACGTTCGGTTTCCGCGCGGCGGCTTCCACGAGCAGAGGGAACCGCAGATGAACGCAGATGAACGCAGATATGAGGAGGATCGGCAATCTAAGAAATCTGTGTTTATCTGTGTGCATCTGCGGTCATTTCCGAAGTTCGAGTAACGCTTCCACCTGGCGTTGGGCGGGCTGCGTTTGCCAAACCAGAAGATACTTGGAAACGGGGTCGAAGTGAATTGCCGCGGCACCACCGGCGTCGATCCACGTGGTCGGCGCCACCTGCGATTGGATGCGCTCCACCAGCACTGCGGGAGTTTGCTCGTCGCTCACCAGCCCCCCGGCAGGATAGAACTCCAGTTCGTAGCGGTGGCGCAGCGCGCGGTGCGACGTGATCTGGATCGTGCGCGCGTCGACGGCGCGATAGCCCAATCCGAGCGGATCGAGCAGCGCGTCGAGTGCTTCGGCCAAGGTACGCCGATCGGCGACGAGCGTCGCCTCGGTTTGGGCCGTGCGACCGGCGGCGACCAAGGCCGTGCCATCCAACGGCAGCCGCACATCGGCCGCCGTCTGCAAGTAGTCGAGGATGCGTGCCAAAGGAGTCGGCTCGTGAAAATTCGCCGTCACAACCGCGTCGAGCTTCGCTCGCGCCCGAAGAGTGCGCGTCGCCAGGTCGATGCGTGCCTCGCCGCCGGCCGTCTTGGGCTTCAGGCCGCGCGCCGCGCGCAGCTTTTCCAGCAGCGTGAACACCTGCCCTTGCACGGGCCCGCTTTGCCGCACGACCACCGTCGTCCCTTCGAGCTTTGCATCCCCCGGGCCGCCAGCAGGCGTCCACGCACCGGGTTCTACGAACTGCGTGATCAGCGCAACGAGCCCGCCGCGTGGATCGTTCTGTGTTTCGCGCGCCAGCAAGTCGGCCACATCGTACCGCGCGGTTTCGATGGTTCGCTGCTGCCGACGCGGGCTGGTGACGAGCAGTTGATTGTCGTGTACCAGATAAACCAGGCCGCGCTGAGCCAGCGCTGTTTCAAGCGCTTCGCCGATCGATGAGTTCGTCAGCTTCACCGACACGCGGTCGTCGGGATGCACTCCCGCTTCGAGCATCCCTTCCAAGTCGAGCGTCATCGGCACCGTGCTCATCTGCGACATCAAGTCGACAAACTGCTCGAGTGGCACCTGGGCGAACTCGATCGCCGGTAGCTTCTCGGCCAGCCGAGGAGCAAGATCGACGCGCGGCGCTGGCTTCTCTGGCTCGACGGGCTTCACCGGCTCGGCCGGCTCGACGGGCGCCGCGGCTGCAAGTGGCGCAGGCCCGGCCGGCTTTGGCGTCACCGGCTCCGGCGCGTCGGGAACCCAGCCCAGGCGGCGCTTCGTCGCCGTGTCGATCGTTTCACCGCCGTGGATCGTCACCAACGCTTCGAGCACCTGCGGGTCGACGTCCTTGCTGATCCAGCGCACGGAACCATCGGCCATGCCGACCAGCAGTCCTTGCGGCTGGCCACTGCCGAAGCCGTCGGGGCCATCGATGTACGGGCGCGTGGTGAACGCTCGCACGGTGGCTGCCCCGCCTGAGGCCCAGGGGCCAAGCTGGCCGCTGACTCCCGCGATGGCAATGGTGTTCGAGGCACCATCGGCAATCTGATCGAGCGTCGCACGGCGTTGGTAGCCGAACACGCCGGCGCGCGAATCACCGGCGTCGAGCGTCGCGGCGTCGGCACCCAGCCCCGCCACGCCCACGTAATGTGTCACAGAATATCCGGCCGGCGTTACACCTGGCCCGAGCGCGGGATTCACCAGGTACTCCAACGGCTGCCGCGTGATCGGTTGGTTCTCGGCATCGTTCCAGGGGCGGCCGAACTTGAGCTGCCGATGCCAGTCGAAGCGGCCGTAGTACGGCAGCAGCGTGGCGAACCAGCTCAGGCGCGTGTCGGCCGGTAGCAGCGCGGAGCCGGCGGCGCCTGCCGGGAACGATCGCTCTTGCAGGCGGTGTCCTTCAAGGGCGCGCATCAAGCGCTCGCCGTTCTGCTCGTCGCCGCGCCGAGCGGCCGCCAGCCGGGTGCGTTCCAGCGCCGGAACACTGGTGATCGCCGCCGAGGCCAGCGTCGCCAAGTCGCCGTCGACGTGCAACGACAGCGTCACGCGGTTGGCGTCGGCCGCGCACGATCGCGACCCGAGCGCCTTGGTTCCCGCGTCGAGCAATAGATCGATCTGGTCGGCGGTGGCGGTGGCCAGCGGGATGCTCAACAGGTTCTTCACCAGCGCGGCACGCTCAGCCTGCATCGATTGCTCGAGGCCGGCGAAGATTGCTTCGCTGGCGGCGAGCACCTGCTGGGCCTCCGATTCGGTTTCGCACTCCAGCAGCGCGCGGGTTTCGAGCCTCGCATCGAGTTTCACCGCCAGGCCCGCGGCCGACGGCAAATCGCGGACCACCAGCCAGTCGTTGCGGCGCACGCCCCACCACTCGTTGGGAATCACTATCTCGGCGGCGTCGGCACCGCGCACCACGCCGGCGTCGAAGGCGACGAGCAGCGCAGCGCCGGCATCCAGCGCATTGACCAGTCGGTCGAGTGCCGCGTGCGACCAGGGGGCCGTCACGCCGTTGGGACCGCCGAGTTGCTCCAACAGCGCCAGCGGGCCGGTGATGATCGTGTGCCCATCGGGCACCACCAGCGGATGCACCCATGCGGGATCGCGCGATCGGTAGACCGGCATGCCTGCGGCGCGCTCGGGCAATTGCTCGAAGCTGGCGAGCCACTTCTTTTCGTCGTCGCGCGGACGGGCCAGCTCGATGATTACCAGTGAGGCGGCGTCGGCGATCGGGCGCCCTTGGCCGAGAGCGGTCGAGGCCCAGGTCAGGCGGCGCACCTGGTCCCCCTTCAGTTGCAGAGCGACGTACAGCGGCGCCACCGTCGGCGCCCACAACGGCGCGATGCGGTGCAACAGTGCTTGCGCTCCGGCATGCTGCTGCAATTGCTCCATGTTCGCGCTGGCTACGGCAATCGTCGCGGCAGGCAACCAGCGGCGATCGAAGTGCGCCGGTTCGAGCGGAACGGGCGGTTGTGCAACGACCGGCGGCTCGGCGACGGACGCCGGTGCGGGGGCCGCGGCGACCGGTACGCTCGCCGGTTCAACCGGCTGCGGCGTGCTACTGGCGAGCCACCACCACATCGCTGCGGCTGAGAGCGCACCGGCCATCGGAACCGCAACCCAGGGGAGCAGCGGGGGGGCTGGGGGTTGGGGGCTGGGGGCTGGGGGTTGGGGGCTGGGGGCTGGGGTTGTGGCGGGGGGAGTCGGGGGTTGGGAGTCGGGAATCGGGGCCGGTGGCAACTCCACGGCGCTTGCCGGCTCCGGAATCCCGACTCCTGATTCCTGACTACCTTCCACCAATGTCCCCGCCGCCGGTGCGGCGATCTGCACCATGCTGCCGCATTTGGGGCAGGCGAGAATCTGGCCGATCGCCTCGGCACTGCGCACGCGTAGGCGCGTTTTGCAGGTCACGCAGGTGATCGAGAACGGTTCCACGCGCGAGCGGTCCTCAGAGCGAATGAATTAAACCGCAGAGGGCGCAGAGGACGCGGAGCGGAGAACAGAGAGATCGCAGCATCGAAAAGTCCTTCGCCGCCTCTGCTTGCTCTGCGCCCTCTGCGGTGCAATGCCCCCGCCGCTCGCTTACTTCGCAAACTCCGGCGGGAGCTTGTCGCCGCGCTTGGTCACGGCGGCGCGCGTTGTCACGTAGATCGTCTCGGTGCCGGCGTCATCGGGCTTGATGACGTACACCAGTTTGCCATCGGGATTGGCCTTGGCAAAGATCGTCTTGAAGATTTCGACGGCCGGCTTGTCTTTTTCCTCAAGGCCGAACGATTGGTTCTTGGTGATCCCTTCCAATTGCAGGTCGGTGCCGAGAATGACGACCGGCACGCCGAGGTCGTCGGCCAGCAACTGCATCGAGACTTCCAGCGTGTTGCGCGGGAAGCTGAGGCTGGTTACTTTCTTGAGCTTGTCGGCGGCGGTCTGCGGTTGATTGGCGCCTGCGGCCGCCGCAGGGGCTCCGCCGGGCGCGGCCTGCACAAAAGCGCCGCTCGTGTTCAGGTTCTCGATCAGGCAAAGGTGCGCCCCCAGCGCCAGGTGCAGGGCGGCCGGCGGCGGGAGATAACTGCGCACGACAATCTGCTTGTCGGCGGTGCCGAAGCGCGTGTCGCGATCCCATGCCTTCACCTTGTCGTCCAGATCGACGAGCACGCTCTTGCTGAACGGCGTCAGGATCAAGTCGGCCCGGAACAATTTCACTGCCTTGGGAATCTGCGCGAAGCGATCGCGCACCGGCTCGGCCAGCGAAGTGTTCTCGAGGCTGGCTTCGTTGTTGAACACGCGCGCCTCGGCAAAGAATGCTTCGGGGGCGAAGTGCGCGCTGAGCAGCAGGGCCTTCGGCGGCTCGGGCGTGTTGCCGGCGGCATCGGGTCCGCCGGTCAGCAGCCAGTTCACTGCGGGGTGCAGCCTTGCCCCGCGACCGTCGAACGCCGCCTTGCCGGCCGTTTCGAAGAAGCGCGTCGGCATGACCATGGTGAATTGGCGATCGGCGTCGCTCGATTGCAGCAGTTTCTCCGGCTCGGGCGTGGCCCATAGCACCATCGATCCTTCGATCGCCTCCTTGACCTCTTCCACCGGCGCGACGACGACCACCCGTCCCTGCTCGGCCTGCGGCAAGTAATAAGCGGTCGTGTCGCGCTTGAAGTATTTCTCTTTGCCCCCTTCGACCGGTTCGGGATTACCCCAGGCCTGCAACAGGGCCGCCTCATCGGCCGGTTCGGCCAATCTTGCCACGACGGCGATGGTGCCCGATTCGCCGCCGCTTTCCGGCCAGGCGATGATCACCTGCTCGATCTTCTCCAGCGGCGCGCCGCAGAGGCCAGGAAGCGTGTGCTGCACCCAGTGGCCGACGGTGCCCAGTGGATGCTGACCGACGAGCTGCTCGATCGCCGGCGACTTTTCGGGAGCCAGCAGCCGCTTGCCTTCCGGGTGTTTGAGGATATCGGCCGGTCGCAGGGCCGCGACCCCTTGCATGCCCAGCGCCAGATATTTCAGGTCGAGCGGTTTGCCGCGCGTGGGCGACGCCCAAATGCCGTCGTCGAGCCCGGCGACCGGCTCGACCTGGGCCTCGGCGGCGGCCTGCTCATCGGCGATTTGCTTCGCCTTGGCGACCGCTGCGGCACGTGCCGTTTCTTCAGCCGCCGGTTCGGTTGTCGGCTCCGGAGTGGCGAGCAGTGCGTTGATCTGCTCCTCGAAGTTCACGACACCGCCGAAGTGCAGACCGGCCAAAGTCCCTGCGGCCAACAGCACGATCGCCGCGACGATCCCCATGATGATGCGTTTGCGGCGCCGCTCCTGCCGCTTGCGTTCGGCATACGACATGGCCGAGGTGCTGACACCGGCCCCAGCGCCGACCTCGCCGAACGCGGGGGCTGCGAATTGCTGCTCGGCGACGCCGCCGAACACCGGTGCCGCCATCGCTACCGCACCCACGGGAACTGCCGTGGCTACGGCGACCGGCGCGCCGACCGGCACCGCCGCCATCACCGGTGCGGCCACCGCAGCGCCGGCGATCGGCACTCCGGCAGGCGCAGCGATCGGCACTGCCACCATGGGCGCACTGGCGATGGGAACACCGGCGATTGGAGTAGCAGCAACTGGTGCAGCGACCACTGGCGCGGCAACCATCGGCGCCTGCTCGGCGAGGGCCTGCTCGGCGACATCTTCGACCGCATGCGCCGGGGTGGCCGAAGCAGGGGCCGCGGGCGGAGCCGGCACGGCCGAGACGTTTTCGACCAGCCATGCCTCGTAGGCCCGGCTGGCACGCGACGGTGGTTTGGGCTGTGTCTGCGCCAGCTCGGGCGGGATATGCGGCAGCAGCGCTTCGACGACGCTCTCGGCCTTCTGATACCGCATGTCGGGGTCCTTGGCCATCATGTAGGCAACGAGCTTGGCCAGGCCGGCGGGAATCTGGGGGTTCACCTCATTGAGCGGTCGCGGCGTCTCCTTCAGGTGCTGTCGCAATTTCTGCTTGGTGCTGCCGCCGTTGCAAGGCGGCTCGTTGGCGAGCATGTGATACAGCGTGCAGCCCAGGCTGTAGATGTCGCTGCGTGCATCGGGTTCACGATCGCCGGCGATCAACTCGGGGGCGATGTAGTTGGCTTCGCTCGGCACCTTGCCGGCCGTTTCGCCGGTGCCCGAGCGCGCCTTGGTCAGCCACGCTCGCGGCGGCGACATCGGATCGCGGTACAGCGGAAACAACAGCAGCTTGGCGTGGTTGTCGCCATCGAGCCAGATGTTCGCCGGTCGCATCTCGCCGTGTACGTGTCCCATGGCGTGCAGCCGCGCGAGTCCGAGCGCTGCCTGGCGCGCGATGCGGCACGCCTCGCCGGCGCTCAGCGCACCGGTGGTCGCCAACAGCCGCTCGACGCGCTTGCCTTTCAGGTCTTCGACGACGATGAACTTGAACGATCCTTCGTCGGCCAGATGGTAGCAGCGGAACAGGTGTGGATGGCCGACGCTCGCGCGGTTGGCGATCGCCGCCTGGTAGGCCAGGTCGGCAAGCACCTGCTCGTCTTGCATCGCCGCGCCCGACAAGAAGAACAAGCACACGGGATGGCGCGTCGGCGTGTGGATGGCGCGGAAGATTCCCGCCAGCCGGCCGCTCTCGATGCGGTCGTAGATTTGATAGTCGCCGTAGAAGAACGGCCCGGAGCGTCCGCCCAGCAGAATCTTCGCCTGATACGTGCTGAGCTTTTGCTTGGTGATCAGGTACTTGGTGATCTTCTCCGGCGCGAGATTGCCGTCGGCCATCGCCACCGTGTCGGACAGCTTTTGCAGCTCGGCGGGCTTCAACAGTCCGCTCTCGGCCAGCAGGTTCCAGAATTGGTCGAGCGTCGTGGGCATGCGTGGCGTCGGGAGATTGCGAGCGATGGAACCTGCCGCCTTGTTCCGGCACAGGCCATAGCGCCCCAAGATTATCGGCGGGAGAGCGGTTTCGCCCGTTCTGGTTGCCTCGATTAGGCGTCCTAACAGTTTACGTCGCCAAGTGAGCGAATTCAAAGCGGCAACGGCAACGATATTGACGGCCGACCTCCGTTCCGCTTTTTTTGACGCCGCCTTAACACGTTGTTAACATGCGCTTTGGGTGGTTCCGTGGCCCGTAAACACTGCCAGCGGTGACGGACGATGCCGATCAAGTTGCGGATCGTCGGTGGAAAGAATGGCGGCCAAGAGCTGGTCGTCACGGGTGCCAAGTACACCATCGGCCGCGCCGAGGGCTGCCAGCTTCGTCCGCGCAGCGACCTGGTGGCCGAGCGGCATTGCGAACTGCTAGTCGAGCCTGGTTCGGTGCGGCTGGTCGACCTGGGTAGCGCCGCCGGCTCGTTCGTCAATGGCCAACGGGTCGACGGCTCGCGCGAGTTGAAAGCAGGCGACAAGCTGAAGGTCGGTCCGCTGGAATTCGAAGTCGTGATCCAGATCAGCCTGGCAGGCACGAAGAAGCCGAAAGTGTCGAGCGTCGAAGAGGCGGCAGCACGCATCGCCGGTGGTGCGGCAAGCAAGGCTGACGACATCGATTCGTGGCTGGGCGACGAAGACCAGCAAGCCGCTCCCAGCCGCTATGCCGCCCGGTTGAGCGACGAGGACATTGCGGCGCTGGGGCAGCCAGGAGCGGACGGTTCAAAGTCGTCGCGTCCCGGCCAATCCAAGGGCGACGTACCTGGCAGCAACGAGACGCGCGACGCCGCCCAGGACGTGCTCAAAAAATACTTCGGACGCCGCTAGTTCATCTGTGGGAGATTCCGATGTCGACCGACGACGAGGCGATCAAGCGGCGCTACCGCGAGTTCCTCGATCTGTTGCCGTTGACGGTGGCCATCGCCGGCCTGCCGCTGAACAACACCAACCGCAACATCACCAGCGAACAGATGGAAGCGCGTGCCCAGAATTTGGCAACTGCATTCAAGTTGGCGCGCCAAACCGTCCGAGAAGCGGTAAAGGCCGGCTAGCGAGTCGCCCTAGCGCTCGGCTGGCCGAGGCGCCGCGTGCAGAATACAATGCTGATGCGCGGCACAGCTTACGCGCGGCGATGCCCGCGGGCACGACGCTCTGCCGCGGTATTCTTTCCTTCCTGTGAGAGATTGTTGCCGGTGAAGGCCAGTCGCAAACCAAAACCATCGAAGCAGGCCGCCTTGCTCGGCCTGGGGCTCGATGCCACCGATGGTCACACCCGCTTGACCTGCGGCAAGAACTTCGTGCTTTACGGTGGCAGCCAGGATACGCACGCGCAGATGCAAGAAACCGCCATCAAGGTCAACGAACTGCTCGATGGCCGCGGCAAACGGCTCGAAGACGTATCGCCGCGCGAGCTGTGCGATATCTTTCACGAAGCCACGAAATAGCACTGCTGCCAACTGAGCGCTGGTTAGGCTGAGCCCCTTGGATAGGCAATGAGCGCTGCCG
The DNA here is from genome assembly GCA_036272935.1 of Pirellulales bacterium. Classification (GTDB taxonomy): domain Bacteria; phylum Planctomycetota; class Planctomycetia; order Pirellulales; family PNKZ01; genus DATAXP01. The sequence goes on from DATAXP010000029.1 coordinate 15,545, forward strand.
CCGGCGATGACGCTGCCTCGCCGCGAAACGTCAATCCCACGAGCACCGCGTGGCAGCAGTTGGCCGGCCGGCTCGAAGCCTTCGGCAAGGCGTGGGACGAGGTGGCAGCCGCTTCACCGGACGATGCCAAGCTCCCTTCCATTGGCAAGTTCCTCCCCGACTCGCCGCCTTTGCTGCGGCGGCTCGTGTTGCTGGAGCTGGTGAAGATCGAGCTCGACCGCCGCTGGCCCACGCCAGCGCGGCGCAAGGCGCTGGCCGATTACGCCGCCGAGTTTCCCGAACTGCTCGACGACGGCCAGATGCCCGTCGAATTGGTGTACGAAGAGTTCCAGGTGCGCCGACGGCACGGCGATGCGCCGTCGATCGACGACTACTGCCGCCGGTTCCCGCAGCATGCCGAGCGGTTGCGCGTGCTATCGACCGACAACGACCCGCTGAAAACGACGTCGCTGTTCAACGCGCGCAAGACCGATGTACTGGAAATCGGTCGGCAGCTCGACGACTTCGATCTGCTCGTGACGCTGGGCGAAGGGGCGTTCGCCACGGTGTACCTGGCCCGCCAGCGCTCGCTGGGGCGGATCGTCGCGCTGAAGGTTTCCGCCATGCGCGGCATCGAGACACAGACCCTCGCGCAGCTCGACCATCCGTACATCGTGCGCGTGTACGATCAACGGCCGGTGCCCGAGCAGCAACTGCACTTGATGTACATGCAGTACATCGCCGGTGGCACGCTGCTGGACGTGGTGGCGCGCGTGCGGCAAACTTCGCAGGCTCAGCGCCGCGGTCGGCTGCTGCTGGAGTGCATCGACGAGCGGCTGCTGGCCAAGGGGGAATCGCCGCCAAGCGATTCGCGCACTCGGCAGATGCTCGCTTCGCTCGGTTGGCCGCAAGTGGTGTGCTGGCTAGGAGCGCGGCTCGCCTCGGCATTGGAACACGCTCACGCGCGGGGCGTGCTGCATCGCGATCTCAAGCCGGCCAACGTGCTGCTGGCCGCCGACGGTAGTCCGAAACTGGCCGACTTCAACGTGAGCAGCTCGACGCAGGCGCCGGCAGGAACGGCCGAAGCGTACTTCGGCGGCAGCCTGGCGTACATGTCGCCCGAACAGCTCGATCTGTGTATCGAACTGGGCGAGCGCGACGTCGAATCGCTCGACGGCCGCAGCGACCTGTATTCGCTGGGCATCGTGCTATGGGAACTGTTAAGCGGCGAGCGACCGTTCCGCGACGAGGGACTGTTCGACAGCGGTATCCGCTCGATGGCCGACCGGCGCAAGCATGGGGTCGGCGAGCAGGCGATCGCCAGCCTGCCGCGCACTTGTCCGCCGGGTATGACCGACGTGCTGCTCGATTGCTTAGCGCCCGGCCCCGCGGCACGCATCGTCAGTGCTCGCGTGCTGCGACGGCGACTTGATCTATGCCAGCATCCCGAGGTGCAAACGCTCGTGCGCCCTCCGGCCGGCAGTTGGCTGCCGGCATTGCGCCGCCATCCGCTGCCGCTCGTGATCGTCGCCGGACTGGTGCCGAACGTCGTCGCTAGCGCGATGAGCATCGCCTACAACCACGCGGAGATCATCGACCATTTAACCGACGAGCGCGTGCCGCGCATCTTCGAGCTGCAACTGGTCACGATCAATCCGGTGGCTTACGCCGTGGGAGTGGCGTTGATCGTGGCGCTGGCGTGGCCCGTGTTGCGCGCCGTGCGGCGGATCACCATCGAGCCGCGGGAAGCGATCACGGCGCTCGAGCGCTGGCGATTGCGCGCACCGTACCTGGGCGACTACGTGGCGTGGGTCAGCGGTGCCGAGTGGTTCATCTCGGGGTTGGTGTTTCCGGCGTGGCTGCAAATCTCGCTGGGGACCGCGGCGGGACTCAGTGCCCAGCAATGGGTGCATTTCTTCGCCTCGCAAGTGATGTGCGGACTGCTGGCGTCAACGATGTCGTTTTTCTGCGTGACACTGTATGCCCTGCGCGTGTTGTGCCCGGCGTTGCTCGAGGCCGATCGCGACGACGCGCCGCTGTGCGCGGCGCTCGATCGGCTTGCTCGGCGCACGCCGGTCTACACCACGCTGGCGCTGGTGATGGTGCCGCTGGCGGTCGTGGTGATGCCGCTGGTGCGGACCGAGTCGCGGATGGCCTTTCTGGTGCTGGGGCTCGTGGGGCTGTTGGCCACTTGCGTGGCATTCGTGCTGGCGAAGAAGATTCAACAGGCGATCGCCGCTCTTCGCCTTGCCGTGACGGCCGACGAACTCGAGCCGGTGACGCGAACGTCGCTCTGAGCGTGTGGGTGCAAAGCCGGCCATCCCTGGGCGTAGAGCCTATCCGAAAACTGCGTGGAGCAGGCATTCCTGCCTGCCTTCGGTCACCATTCTTCCGGCAGACAGGAATGTCTGCCCCACGCGACAACCAATTGGACAGCGGTTTTCGGATAGGCTCTTAGCCAGTAGTTTCTAGGGCATTTTGAGATTCAAGAGGACGCCCCTTTCGGGCCATCATGCGGTTGGAAACGACCTACCTGATACCCGAAAGGAGAGCGTCATGGATGATGCTAAAGAACTGTGGAGCTGGTGGCAATCGTTGTTAGCTTCGTTTCAAAGCAACTTCACGTTGGGCGGCTGGGCGCGTTTCGCTCAGTGGGTTACGGGGACCGTGCTGTGCGCCGAGGAGCACACGATCACGCAGATTCTGACCGCGTTGGGCTTGGAGTCGCAGTGGCGCAACGTGGAACACTTCGCGGAGTACGGCTCGTGGGATCGCCAGGCGGTCGAGCGGCAACTGATGCGCCTCGTCGAGCGCGAGCATCCCGCGCGCTGGGGCGGCTATCATCCGGTGGCCGTCGACGACACGAAGGAACATCGCACCCGTGCCAACGTGTGGGGCACCTGCACCTTTCACGAGTCGGGCGCACGCTGCCCGAATCGCGCCACGACCGTTCGCGCGCACAACTGGGTGGTGATGGGCGACCTGGTTCCCGGCCGGCCGTGGAGCTACTTGCCTGTCGCATCGCGGTTGTACTTTCGCCAGAACCAATTGCCGGTGGGAGAATCGTTCCGCACCAAGACCGACTGGGCCGTGGACATGCTGCGGCAGATGGATGCGGAATCGAAAGCGCCGGTTTTGGCCGTGTTCGACGGGGCTTATGCGATGGTGTCCGTGATCGGGCCGTGCTTGAATCCGCCGCCGAGTGGGCGTCGCATCGAGTTCGTCACGCGATTGCGAAGAGACGCGCGGCTCTACCAGCCGTTGGAAGAAACGACCAAGAATCCGAAAGGGGGCCGACCGCGAACGTGGGGCCGCCGTCTGCCGGCGCCTCAACACCATGCGCAGTGGAAGGTGACGTGGCAAACCGGACGGGCGTATGTCTACGGTCGGCTGCGGACCTTCCGCTACAAACGCTTGGCGTGCTACTGGTCGGTGAGCGGGCCCCAGCAGCTCGTGTGGGCTTATGTGTTCGACGTGCCGGGCTACGACAAGCTGTGGTCGACCGTCACCAGCGCCGGCGACTTGTCGGCCGCTCAAGTGCTGGCGGTCAACGCGGGACGCTTTCGCCAGGAAGATGGGTTTCGCGATCACAAACAACGCCTCGGCATGGAGGAATGTCGTGCTTGGACCAAGGAGCCGATCCTGCGCACGTTTCAGGTGCAGATGCTCGCGCTCACGCTGCTGCGACTGGTGCAATTCC
>DATAXP010000030.1:0-3978 GCA_036272935.1 Pirellulales bacterium
AACGCCGATCCCCAACGAGTCGCCTACGCGACGAGCGTCGGCAAGCAGATCGAACAACAGTTTCCGACGATGTTTGCCGAGCCCGAGGTTCAGTTTCCCTGGTTGGCCACCTTGGCGCACAACGAACAGCATCCCGACGAAGTGAAGCGACAGTTTGGTGCCTTGGCCGGCACACGGCCCCACGATGCCTGGTGGTCGTGCGCCGCCGCGGAGACGTCGCTTCGTGAGCAGGGCAAGAACGACAACAATTCAATGCCGCAGCCGGTGTGGCGCGTTGCAGCGTGCGGCGCTCGGCCGAAGCTCGATGGCCGGCTCGACGAAGAGTTCTGGCAGGCGGCGAGTCCTATCGCGCTGCGCAGCACGTTGGGCGACGACCACGATTGGCCCGCCGAGGCGCTCGCCGCCAGCGACGGGAAGTTCCTTTACCTGGCGTTCCGCTGTCGCCAGCCTGACGTGTCGAACGATGCGCCTTTGGCGAGCAAGCGCACGCGCGATCCCGATCTGAGTGGCAACGAGCGTATCGAGCTGTTCCTCGATGTCGATCGCGACCGCGCCACGTGGTACCGCCTGGTCATCGATCACCGCGGCTGGGTCGCCGAGGATTGCTGGGGCGACAAGAGCTGGAACCCGACGTGGTACGTGGCCGTCGATCGCACCGCGGGAGCGTGGACCATCGAAGCGGCGTTGCCCATGAACGCCCTGGTCCCCACCGCGCCGCAGGCCGGTGCCATATGGGCCATCGGCGCGCAACGCATCGTGCCGGGCCTCGGCTTTCAATCGTGGAGTGCGCCAGCGGCAGTCACGCCGATGCCCGAAGGCTTCGGGCTTATGGAGTTTGAATAGGCTACGGGCTACGGCCAGCACACGTTTACGCGCCTGTAGCCTGAAGCCCGGAGCCTGTAGCCCGTTCTCCCGCCTCTTGTCAGCCGCGACGGCAATCGCGTAGGCTTGCGGACATGACGTTCCTGATCGGCACGGATGAGGCGGGATACGGTCCCAATCTTGGCCCGCTGGTGATTTCCGCCACGGTTTGGCGCGTGCGCGACGACGCCGGCAGCGACTTGTACAAGCTGCTTCGCCGAGTGATCACCGCTAAGCCGCCGCCACGGCAGGGGTCGCGTGGCCGCCGCCTCGCACTGGCCGATTCGAAAGCGCTGTACAGCCCAGATCGCGGGCTGGGCCTGCTCGAACGCGGCGTGCTCACAATGTTGGCCGTCGCCGGCAGTCCCGCCACCACGTGGCGCGAGGCGTGGCAGGCGCTCGCGCCCGAGGCACTCGATGCCTTGGAAAGCGAATGCTGGTACGTCGGCTACGATCAGCCGCTGCCGGTGGCGCCATTGGCCGACGATGCCTTGGCTCTCGGCGAGCGGCTGCGCCAAGCGCTGGCCGACGCGGGAATCGAGCTGCTCGATGTGCGCAGCCGCGTAATCTTTCCCGGACAGTTGAATCGGCTGCTCGACGAACACGGCACCAAGGGAGCCGCCTTGTCGTTCCTCACATTCGAGCTGTTGTGCGGCGTGTTGCGGCGGTTCGATGGACAGCCGGTGTCGGTGATCTGCGATAAGCACGGGGGCCGGAACCGGTACCAGGGACTTCTACAACGGCATGTCGACGATTGGCTGGTGGAAGTGCATGGCGAATCGCGCCACGAGAGCATTTATCGCTGGGGTCCGGACGGGTGCCGCACCGAGGTGCGCTTTCGACCCCGGGCCGAAGCGTTTCTGCCGGCGGCGCTGGCATCGATGGCCTCGAAATATCTGCGCGAGCTGGCGATGCGGGCGTTCAACGATTTCTGGTGTACACGTGTGCCCGATCTGCGTCCCACAGCGGGCTATCCGCGCGACGCCCGGCGGTTCAAAACCGCGATCGAGCCGGTGCAGGCAGCACTGGGCGTCGACGATGCCCATTTGTGGAGAGTGCGATGATCCTGTACATCGTGCGCCACGCTTGGGCTGAACAACGCGACAGCGAGCATTGGCCCGACGACACGCAGCGGCCATTGACCGCAAAAGGAATCGCGCGGTTTCGTCGAGTCGCCAAGCGGCTGGTGAAGCGCGGCGTCAAGCCGGCGGTCGTCGTCACCAGTCCGCTGGTGCGATGCGTCGAAACGGCGCAAATCTTGTGTGACCGACTCGATCTCCGATTGCCGGAATTCGTCGACGCACTAGGCCCCGGTGCCCAGCTTGCCAACGTGCTCGAGACGACCGCGAAGCACGACGCCGATGAGTTGGCCTGGGTGGGACACGCTCCCGACGTGGGCCGCCTGGCTGCCGAGTTGGCCGGTTCCGATGCAACGACGATCGAAATGACCAAGGGAGCTGTGGCAGCCCTGGAGTTCGACGGGCATATCGAGCCGGGTCGCGGACGCCTGGTATGGCTGGTGACGGCGAAGATGTTGGGTGCGTAAACCTTCGTTTAGCCGCGGGGCTTGCCCCGCAAGAGCGCAAGCGACGCGGCTAAACGGCTTGACTAGGAGGGAAACCTATGCAACTGCCGTTGTACGACGAGTTCAAGAAGTTCGCCATGCGCGGCAACGTCATCGACATGGCGGTGGGCATTATCATCGGAGCGGCGTTTGGTAAAATCGTCAGTTCGCTGGTGACCGATATCGTCATGCCGCCGATCGGCCTGGTGCTGGGAAAGGTCAACTTTTCCGACCTGTTCATCGACCTGTCGGGGCAGCATCACGCGTCGCTCGCCGAGGCGCAGAAGGCAGGAGCGGCGACAATCAACTACGGCATCTTCATCAACAACGTGGTCGATTTTCTGATCGTCGCATGGGTAATTTTCCTCGTCGTGCGGCAGCTCAACCGTCTGATGGGCAAGAGCGACGTCCCGGTGAATAAGAATTGCCCCTATTGCTATTCGAGCATCGACGTCCGTGCGACTCGCTGCCCGCAATGCACCATGGAACTGGCCTCAGACGCTTCGTAGCGCGACGAGCGATGGCTTCATAGATCAGTGAACGTTTATCGTTCTTCGCTTCAGCTCAGCAAAGGCGAACATAGCTGTTCCCCTTTTCGCATGGTGTGACAAATGCGCGTCACTACCAGCCGTTAACCAAATAGGCGACATGGCGGCAGTCTCACTATTAGCTACTCAAATACCATTCAGTTTTTGCAAATGGAGCAAGATTTGCAGCGCGCAGACGATATAGTGTTGCGGGGGGAAAGTCGGGTGCCGGGGCTGCTCCGGACGGGCCAATGCGCTGCGTGTGTTGCTTATCGGGCGAAGCTCGTTGCCGCTGGCCGCGTGGCGGCGAATGGTTTTGGATTCCGCTGGCGTTGCCGTTGCATTGCAATCGATGTTTGTCGAACTTTTATTTGCCGACGCTCTATCTTGCGATCGCCATTCCGCTCGGACGGCTCGTAAGCCAACTTCTGGGCGACGAGTGATAGCGCGTCGAATCCTCGAATGATCTTCAACGTGCGGGGGGGCGCGGTATCAACGTCAACGCGTCTCCATGGGCTGAGGCGATTTCGGCGGCGTTCAAGTCGATTGCCGAACGCTGGCCCGGAGCGGTCGTGCGTATGACCGTCTCGATCCACGTCGACATCGAGACCACAACCCCTGGCGACGGGCCGTGCGGTTGCTACGCCAGCGCCGAGATCAAGCACTCGCCCGATATTCACGTGAGCGAAACGGCCGACGACGCGCGCAAAGCGATCGATCGCGCGGGGAACGTGATGCTCCACGCGCTCACCCAGGCGCTCGATCATTGAGCGCAGCCGTCTCGGGCGATACCGCCGCTTTGCTGCGCCGCGCCTGAATTGCGCGGGCGCGATGGCGCCTAAGGGGCAGGAGGCGCCATTGCTTTTTCCCCGTTTAGCAGGACGATGCAAAACTCGCTGGACGGGGATGCTACGACGTTTGCGCGGTGAGCGTTCTGTTCCTCGTGATGAAGGATGATCGCGCGATGCGCGGCAAGCGAGACAACCAGGGCAAGATGTTTTTCACGATCGACGTCGAGGCACGGGT
>DATAXP010000031.1:0-4463 GCA_036272935.1 Pirellulales bacterium
TGACCTTCCCCAGGGTTGATGGGCGCCGCCGAGGGGTTAATTGAGACTAGCTTCGTACTGTGCAGGGCTCTGATAATCCAGCGTCGAGTGGCGACGCTGGCGATTGTAGAACACCTCGATGTATTCGAACAAGGATCGCTGAGCGGCCTCGCGAGTCGGATAGTTCTCGTGGTACACCAGCTCGGTTTTGAGCGTGCCGAAGAAGCTCTCCATGACGGCATTGTCGTAGCAGTTGCCCGTGCGGCTCATGCTGCAAGCCAGACCGTGCCGCTCAAGCAGGGCCTGGTAATCATCGCAGGCGTACTGGACGCCGCGATCGCTGTGATGCAGCAGGCCGCGCGGTGGCTGGCGGTGCAAGACCGCCATCAGCAACGCTTGGCAGGTCAGGTCGGCACGCAGGTGGTCGGCCGTGGCCCAGCCGACGATCTTTCGGGAGCAGAGATCGATCACGGCCGCCAAGTACAGCCAGCCCTCTTGGGTCGGAACGTACGTGATATCCGCCGCCCAGGCCTGGTTGGGCAGCGGCCGCTGGAATTCGCGGTCGAGCGTGTTGTTGGCAACCGGGTGCGCGTGCCGGCTGTCGGTCGTGCGGACCACGAAGCGCCGCCGGGTTTTGGCCCGCAGCCCGCAGGCTTTCATGCGTTTGGCTACGGTGTTTTCGCAACAGCGCACCCCTTGCTCCTGGAGTTCGCGATGCACACGCGGCGAGCCGTACGTGCCGCGGCCGACTTCGTAGGCCCGGCGGATCTGCTCGTCGAGCTGGGCGTGGCGCTCATCGCGAGGGCTCGCTTGGCGCTGCTGCCAGGCGTAAAAGCCGCTCCGCGACACTTCGAGTACCGCGCACAGCAGGTCCACCGGAAACTTCCGGCGGTGATCCTCGATGAAGGCGAATCTCACGGCTGCTCCCTGGCGAAGAAGGCCGTCGGCCGGGTGGCCCGAGGCGATTGCTCGCCCCGGGCTCCCACAGATCCGTACGTGCTCGCATTAGAGCATACGGCTCCTCACATCAGACGTTTGCCTCGCGTTGTCGGACGATTGAATGCACTACGCGTAACGGCGGAAGGCGAAGGGCCGCGGCACGCTATAGCGGTTGCCGTCGAAGGCGACCATCTGATACTTGTCTACTTGGGCCGGCTGGGTGATGCACGGGTCGAAACGATGTAAGCGTCCGACGGAACCCGTTATCTACTGAACGGGCCAGCGGTCGGGCAGCAGGTGGCGCAGGTCGCCGGGTTTGTGCGCGCCGGCCAGCAGAACGGGCAAGCGCGTGAAGACGTCGCGGAGATAGGCGAAGGGGTCGAGCCCGTGGCGCAGGCAACTGGCGACGAGACTGAAATGCACCGCTGCCGTGTGGCCGCCGCGGTCGCTTCCGCAGAATAGCCAATTGCGGCGTCCTATGGCGATGCCGCGCAGCGCGCGTTCGGCGGCGTTGTTATCGATTGCCAGGCGACCGTCGTCGCAGTAACGATTTAAAGCGGTCCACTGGTTGCGCGCGTACTCGATCGCCTGGCGGATCGGCTCCTTGGGCAGCAAGCGCGGCGCCTCGGCGTCAAGCCAGGCGGCGAACTGCTGGAGCACGGGCTGCGCTTGCTCTTGGCGGTGCTGGGCGATCTTCGCCGCCCGTTCCGGTCGCGCCAACTCACGCCACTCGGTCTGGCTCCGCTCGCCAAGCGCGCGCTCGATCTTGTACAACTGGCCGATGAAGGCCAGCGCCGTCTGGGCGCGCAAGGCGTCGCTGGTGCGGGCTTCGAAGAAGTTCCGCCGCGCGTGCGCCCAGCAGGCCACCTCGACGATCGCGCCGCGCGAGTCGGTAAAGATGCGATCGTAACCGCCGTAGGCATCGGCTTGCAGGTAGCCGCGGTAGCGCTTCAAGAACTCGGCCGGCCCGTCGCGCGCTCGATCCGGCGTGTAGGCGAACACCGTCAGCGGATGCTCCTCGTCGCCGACGTAGTTCCAGAAGCGGCCCAGATACTGGCGCTTCTGATGGGCGTCACGCACCTTCACCGGCGTGTCGTCGGAGTGCAACACGTCGGAGGCCAGCACCTCGTCGATCATCAGCCGGTACAGCGGCCCGCACAGCTCGGCCAGTTGCCGGGCCCAATCGCAGGTCGTCTGCCGCGAGAATCGCAGGCCGTGCCGCCCGAAGATCCGTTCTTGGCGATGATAAGGCAGGTGATCGCAGAAGCGGCTGGTGAGCAGGTACGCCAGCAGGCCGGCTCCGGCGCTAGAGCCGGGAATCGGTTGCGGCGGCTTGGCGGCCGTGATGATCTGCCGCTCGGCCGGCTGGCCGTCTTTCGCCAGGACCGGGCGGCAGACGTATTTCTTCTGCACATGCCGCAGCACATACAGGCACGACGGCTCCCACTCGTACTGCTCGGTCACCTCTTCGCCGATCAGCACCAATTGGCCACCAGCGGCCAAAGCCTGTTTCTCGGCTTCATTCAGATCGTGAACCACATCGCGGCGCTCGAGCGTGTCGGGCTTCTTGCGTCGCCCGCGGCGCCGCTTCGCCGAGCTCGTGCTGGGCGTCTCGGCTGCGGACTGGTCGATGACTGGAGGCTCGCCGCCATCTGCGACTTGCTTCTCGAACAGCGGCAACTGCTGTGGGTCGAGCTTCTCGCTGGTGCGGCCATACACCTTCCGCACCAGGAGATCCATGTGATGCTCGAGTTTGGCAATCCGCCGATCGCGCTCGTTGAGCGTTTCGACCAACTGCACGACCAGCGACTTCAAGACGCCCACATCCGCGGGCAACTGGTCGGGATCGACTTTCAGGGCAGCGTCCGTGCTCATCACCTTTCGTTGATCGTAGAGCACGAAAGGTTACGCGAAAAATCTTCGCTGCTCACGCCGGTCGCCTGTAACGCCGCGCGCGACGCACGCTGGCCAGATCGACGCCTTCCAAGAGCATGGCGAAGTCGGCCGCAGAAATCGTCATGCTCGACTGGCCTTCGCGTGCCGCTGGGAAAGAAAAACTTCCAGCCTCCAGCCGCTTATAAAACAACGCCCAGCCATCGCCGTCCCACCATAAAAGCTTGACGCGATCGCCGCGTCGGCTGCGGAACACGAACAACTGGCCCGAGAGCGGGTCCAGGCGCAGCGTATCGCGCACGACCGCGGCCAGCGTGTCGAAGCCTTTACGCATGTCGGTCGCGCCCGCGCACAGGAAGATCTTGATCTGCTTGGGCACGTTCAGCATGGCCGCCGCTCCAGCACGTCGAGCACGGCCGGCAATTGATCGATCGTCAGCAACAGCCGCACGCCGTTCTTCAACCGCACGGTCAGTTTCTGCGGCCCCTGGCTGGAAGTAGCTGGCGGCGGCGCGATCTTCACCGGCAGCAGCCGCACGCGCTCGTTCGGGCGTGACACGCGCGTACCTGGCTGATCGCGGCGTTTCAGTTCACGCCGCCAGCCATAGAAGGAGGGCTCCGACACGCCGTGGTCGGCACACCACTGGCGTACGGTCGTCCGTTGCGGATCAAACCCCTGCACGATCTTTCGCCAGAAATCTTCCTTCGCTGAGGCTCGTCCCGTTCCACGCCGCTCGCTCATCGCCGGCCTCCGAAGTGTCGTCCCCTCAGACGCCTTCAGATTACCAACGCTAGCAAGACGGGCCCGACCGGACGCTTACCGCTGAATGAAGGATCAAGCTAGCAGCAAATCGGACTGTTGCTGCGCGGCCCTCGAAACTCCAGCCTGGCGATTTCCGATCGATTTATAACTTTGTTTATACCGGATGCAGGTCTCAATGATTTGCGGAAGCCGCGCTGCTCACACCTCGGCCAGCTTTCCAAAGGTCGTAATGTGAACGCGGTCCTTGAACCGCTCCCAAGCAAATAGCATAGGAACCGGGTTGCGAAATACGATCCACGTTTCGATCGTTGGCGTATAGTCGAATTTGATGTACGCCGCGACTCGGTCACAATGCGATCCCAGCACTTCACACCGATCCAGGTGCTTTTTCAAGAAGTCGCGCTTCCCGTCGTGCGAAGTTCCGCGAAAGTCCGACAGTTGCTCTGCAACCTCGCCAGGGGTCTTGTGAAAATGCAGATCCTTACACTCAATTGCCAGAACTCGACCTGCTTTTTTGTTCCAAGCTAGCACGTCGACGTCGCCATAGTTAATTTTACCGAAGCCCTTTCTTAGAATCTTAGTAACGGGAACCTCCGATTCGACGCACCAACCGAGCTTTTCAAGGCGCGCCGCAACATCCCTGCTGAATGCCTTGCCTCGTCGGCCGGCTGCGCGGCCGCACCAACGTTGCATCGCATCGCTCCTTAGCTGTGAACCTGGGAATGCGCCCTCATGGTAGGAGTCTGCCGAATATGCAAATGCTTCTCGCAAAAGGCCTGGGGCAACGACCGTGGCGGGGTCGTCGCTAGTATCCAACTCGATAATCGGTCTGCGAAGAAGGGAAAGCCTTCGCCGAAAGCGCCACGGCTGTCGATCCTTGTCGCTAAACC
>DATAXP010000032.1:0-95635 GCA_036272935.1 Pirellulales bacterium
GAGTTCAAGACCTTCCGCAACGCCTTGGTGCGCTTGCCCTGTCAGATCGTGCACAGCGGACGGCGGTTGATCTACCGCTTGTTGAGCTGGAATCCGTGGCAAGCGGTGTTCTTCCGCTGGCTCGATCACTTACGGTGTTGAGGCAACCGTTTCCGAAGCCGGAGTGCGGATGCTCCGGTCCGCCGCCACGTCGAACCCCAGAAAGCACTCGACCATGCCCGACCACAATCCGATCTCCACCACCACGCCGATTGGCGTCGGTCCACTCGGCATTGCGCTTCATGCCGACCGGAAAAAACGCCACTCCACGCGGTCGGCCTTCGCTTGTTTAAGGCCTAGCGGCATCGTGCGATCGTCGGTTGCGAGTGAACTGGTCATCACTCAAAGCCTAGCACGACAAACGAGACCGCGCGCAGGTGTTCAGCGCGACGCTAGAGCAACGATCGCACGAAGAACAACAAGCCGAGCACGACCACGGCAGTCAGGATTCCAACCAGTACCTGGTGGAGCGTCGTTTCGCGCTCGCCGTAGCGGCGTCCCCAGTCACGGTAGCGTCTGCGCCGTTTTGCCATGCGTGCATTGTAGCCAAGGGGGGAACGCGAAGAGGCAAGCCGATGGCGTGCTGCGCGCGCGACAGCGGGGAACACGATGAGTTTATGCCCGGGCGTTGAAGATGCGGTCGCCGGCGTCGCCAAGGCCGGGGACGATAAACCCCACGTCGTTCAGGTGCGAGTCGATCGCGCAGACGTAAATCTCGGTGTTGGGGAACGCGGTGGTGACACGCGAAATGCCTTCCGGCACGGCGAGGATCGAGAGCAGCTTCACCTGCGGCACGCCCCATTGCTGCATGGCGTCGAGCGCGGCGACGGCCGAGCCGCCGGTGGCAAGCATCGGGTCGAGCACCAGCGCCACGTCGGCCGGGTTCGACGCCGGCAGTTTCTTGTAGTACTCGATCGCTTGCAGCGTGCGCTCGTCGCGGTAGAAGCCGAGATGCCGCACCTCGGCCTCGGGCAGCAGGTCGAGCACGGCGTCGACCATACCCAGGCCGGCACGCAGGATCGGTACCAATGCGACGCGCTGCGACAGCCGCCGCGCCTCGACGGCGGCCAGCGGCGTTTCGACACGCACCGGCTCGGTCGTCAGGTCTTTGGTCGCCTCGTACGCCAGCAGCAGCGACAGCCGCCGCACCGTGGCCCGGAAGGTGATCGAGTCGGTGTGCCGATCGCGCACCCGCGCCAGGAAATGCTCGATCAGCGCGTGGTCGATCTTGGTAACTCGGCCCATCGGCAATGCCCTTGGCCCCGCTGGAACTCGGGACATCTTATCGCTCGTGGCGGCGGATGGCAAAGACGGTCAGCCAGCAGACAAGTGCGTCTGCTTCCGCGCGAACCCGTTGCGGCTTGTGTCGGGGGGCGGTGTAGGTAGTATGAGAAGCGGCGCCAACGGCTCGATTGTGCTTCGAGCGGGGGCACGACAATTTCGAGGAGCATCGCCATGCGGAGGATCGTTGGGTGTGCCGCGTTGGTGTTGTCGATCGCGTCGCTCGCCATGGCCAGCGATCCGGCAGTCGACGGCATTTTGGGGCGGGCGGAGCCGGCATTCTTCGCAGGCGATTATTACGGCGCCTTCCAGCAGCTCGCGGCGGCGGAACAGATAGGGGCAACCGATCCGAGGATCTACTACTTCCGCGGATTGTGCGAGCTATACCTGGGGCGATCGCCCGATGCTCAGCGCGATTTCCAACGAGGCGCCCAGCTCGAGCAACGCAACCCGGGAGCAATCGGCGAGGTGAGCAAATCGCTCGAGCGCGTGCAGGGATACAGCCGGCGGATACTCGAGGCGTACCGCGCTCCGGCCCGGGCCGCGGCAGTACGGCAGGCCGAAACCCTGCGTCGCGAGGCGTTCGCCGCGATTCGGCAACGCATGCTTGGTGGTGCGGTTGCCGGGACTGGCGCTCGGTCCGCCGCAGCGGGCGCATCAAGCGGTGTCGCGGAAGCAGCCGGTGCGGCGGGGCAAGCGCCTGCGGCGAATCCAGCCGATCCGTTTGCCGCGATGCCGGCCGGCCAAGTTGCTGCGCCCGCCGCCGACCCGTTCGCCGCGCAACCGGCTGAGGCGCAACCGGCCGACGCGCTGCCGGCTGAGGCGCTGCCGCCGGCGAACCCGTAACGCTCCGCTCGTCTAGCGGTCCGATTTGACCAATTTCAGATTGGCGATGACCTGTTCGGCGCCGATCGTCATTTTGCGCACCTTCTCGGCCATAACGGTCTTTTCCGAGACGGTCGCCTTCTTCAGCTTCTTGGCGAATTTCTGATACTTTGCGCGGCGCTTGCGGCGGCGCTTGATTTCCTGCATGCGATCGCTGATTCCACCCACGGGCAACTCCAGGCTTGATGGTTCACGGACCCGAATCGGTCAAAACGGACACGTTTTGTAACATGCCGCGCCGTGGCGGGTCAACGCGAGGGTTTAGCCGCGGGGCTTGCCTCGCGCGCGTCGCAGGCGACGCGGCTAAACGAAGCATCAAATTGCCCTGGCCCAACGCTCGCTTCGATCGCGCCGCACGGCACATCCGGTACGACCAGCACATGATCGTACGAGAAATGACCGGGTGGGGGAAATCCCGCCTCGGGTCGCTTCGGTGTCGTGTCCTAACTTTGTTCTGGGGGCGACCGCGGATGGCTTGCACTGCGCCCTGCGGTGCGCGTCGCAGGCTGGTCCGCGTGCGGCGGCTTGCCGAGGTTCGAGCACTTCGGCTCCCGTCGCGGTGTCGCTCGAAGGCAGTTTCGCATCACGACGCACGTTTCGGCTTGGGTCCATGAGTCCTGCGCGTTTCGACACCATCGTGGCAGTCGGCGGCCTCGTGCTTGCTTCGGCATGCACAGTTGCCTATCTGGCCGGCTGGGGACTCGGCGAAGAGAGCATTTCCAGTCGCGCCGGCTTGCTGGCCGGTTCGGCACTGCTGTCGGCGGCGTTGTTGTCGCTGGTGTTGTGCCGCATGAACCGCAACGCGCAGTTGGCGAAGCGGTTCCTCGACACGATTTGCGAGGCCTCGGACGCGAACCATCAGGTGGCGGCCCGCGACGCGCTGGCGGCGCTCGACGCCGGTTCGAGTTGGCGCCCCCTACTGAAGCGTATCGAACGGACCTTGGCCGATCGCCAGTCGCGGCTGACCGACAGCGAAACGACCCGCGCGGCCATCGAAGTTCGCTGCCGGCGCGCCTTGGCCGACCAGCAGCGGATGTCGGACATCATTTCGAGCATTCCCGAGCCGATTTTGGTCGTCGATGGTTACGACGACATTCTGCTGTCGAATCGTAGCGCCAACGAGTTGTTGGGACTCGACGGCATGCAGGCCGGCCGGCGCGCGCTGGACCAAATCGAGCGCTGTCAACGGCTGATCGCACTGGTCGGCGAGCTGCGCCGCTACCCGTCGCACATGATCCGCACCGAGTCGATCGAGCTCGAAGACCTGCGCGGTACGCGACGCTGGTACAACGTCAGCGTCAGCGCCCTGGCGGCACCGCGCGCCGACGACCCCACGGGTGTGGATCCCTCGGGAGGCGTGGTCGTGGTGTTCCGCGACACCACGGCGCTGCGCAAGGTGCAAAAGCAGCACGCCGAATTCGTCTCGTCGGCCAGCCACGAGATGAAGGCCCCGCTCTCCGGCATCAAGGCGTACGTCGAGCTGCTGGCCGACGCGACCGACGATGCCACGCGCGAAGAATTCGTCAACGTGATCAACGGCCAGGCCGAGCGCCTGCATCGCCTGGTCGAGAATCTGTTGAACATTGCGCGCGTCGAAGCGGGTGTGGTCAAAGTGAGCAAGCATGCCCAGCCGCTCAACGACATTCTGGCCGAGGCTGTCCGGGTGGTGCAGCCGTCGGCCGAGCTGAAGCAGATTGCGATCGCCTACGAGCCCAGCCCGCTGTACCTGGGCGTGCTGGTCGATCGCGACCTGATGCTCCAGGCCGCGATCAACCTGCTTTCCAACTCCATCAAGTACACGCGGCCCAGCGGCAAGGTGACGGTGAGCAGCCGGCTGGTGGGCGACAATGTGCAGTTCGACGTCGAAGACACGGGCGTTGGGCTGAGCGAAGAAGATTGCGTGAAGATTTTCGACAAGTTCTACCGCGTGGCTAAAGACAAGGAGATGGCCCCCGGCACCGGGTTGGGACTGCCGCTGGCCAAGTATCTGGTCGAGGACGTGCACGGCGGCCGACTCTCGGTGACAAGCAAGCTGGGCGTCGGCAGCCGTTTCACGATCACGCTGCCGATGGTCGCGCGCGGCTCGACGCTGGTTGCGGCAGCGGCCCACGTCTGAAGTGGCCTCGAGGCTTTTGAAGCATCACCTTTGACGAAGCGAGCAGCGTATGTCCAAGCGTGTTCTATTGTGCGACGACGAGCCGTATATCACCGCGGCGGCCCGATTCAAGCTGTCGCAGGCGGGCTACGACGTGGAGTGCGCCTGTGATGGTCAGGCCGGCTGGGAAGCGATCCAGCGCCAGCGCCCCGACGTGCTGGTGACCGATTGCCAGATGCCGCAGATGGACGGGCTGCAACTGATCGCCCGGGTGCGTTCGGTCGCCGAGCTGGCCAACCTGCCGATCTTCCTGCTCACCGGGAAAGGGATGGAGCTGCCGCACGCTGAATTGAAGTTGCGCTGGGGACTGCGTGCCGTGCTCGACAAGCCGTTCAGCCCCAAAGAGCTGGTTCGCCATATCGACGAAGCCCTCGCCGACCAATCGGCAGCCGCCGCAACTCCATAGTCCGTAGCCCGAAGCCCGTCCACCCGCCATGAACCTGCCTACCGAAATCTTCGGCGACGTGATCGTGGTGCACACGCCCGAGGAGGTGGGCACCGACCAGGCCGACAGCCTCGAAGCTCTGCTGGTCACCCTGGAGCGGCGCAACGTGGTGGTCGACATGGATGCGACCGAGACGATCGACTCGCGGGGGCTGACCGCGCTGGTCGAATCGCAGCGGAACCTGCGCGAGCTAGGGGGCGATCTTAAGATTTCGACCACGCACGACAGCAACCGCAAAATCCTGGAAATGACCCGCCTCGACCGTAGCGTCGAGGTGTTCGACAGCGTGGTCGACGCCGTCCGCAGCTTCCAGTAAGGCAGAATAACCACAGAGACACAGAGACACAGAGAAGGCAAAAGCCACATGCGAGAAACCGCGGATGAACGCGGATAGACGCAGATCAAAGAACTCTTTTGTTTTCTATCTGCGTTCATCTGCGTCCATCTGCGGTTCCCCTTGTTGATTCTCCTTGCCGCTGTGCCTCTGTGGTTAGCTCCCCATGAACACCGACTTCCATCCGCCGAAACGCCTGGGCAACCTGCTGCTCCAGAAGGGCTATCTCACCCAGGAGAAGCTCGAGGCGGCCCTGGCCGAGCAGCACCAGGAAAAGAACAAGGGGAAGCTGCTCGGCGAAATTCTGATCGAGATCGACGCCTGCAACGAGGACCAGATCGCCGAGTGTCTGGCCAGCGAGTACGGCATCCCCTATGCCAAGCTCGAAACGCGCATCTTCGACCCCAAGATCATCGACGTTCTGCCGCGCGATTTCATCGAGAAGAACCTGGTCCTGCCGCTGTATGTGGTCGGTGGGATGCTGACGCTGGCGATCGCCGAGCCGTCGAACTTGTTTCTGATCGACGAGGTGGAGAAGCTGTCGCAGCTTCGCGTGCAGTTGGTGGCGGCCACGGCCCGCGACATTCGTCGCATGCTCACGACGCTTCCCAACTCGAAGGTGTTTGTCATCGACGACATCATCGACGAGTCGGAAGCGGCCGACGTCACGCTGATCGAAGAGGTCGT
The DNA here is from genome assembly GCA_036272935.1 of Pirellulales bacterium. GTDB lineage: Bacteria > Planctomycetota > Planctomycetia > Pirellulales > PNKZ01 > DATAXP01. The sequence continues at coordinate 5,827 of DATAXP010000032.1, forward strand.
CGAGGATATCAGCAACGTCGAGGAGTCTGCCGGGCAGTCGCCGGTGATCCGCCTGGTGAACTTCATCGTCTACAACGCGGTGAAGGAAGGCGCCAGCGACATCCACATCGAGCCGGCCGAGCGCGTGCTGCGCGTGCGCTACCGCATCGACGGTCGGCTGTACAAATCGCTTGAAGTGCCGATCCATCTGCTCGGCGCAGTCACCAGCCGCATCAAGATCATGGCCGGCATGGACATCAGCGAGCGCCGGCTGCCGCAAGACGGCCGCATCCATGTGATGCTCGAAGGTCGCCGCATCGATCTACGTTGCAGCACGTTCCCGATGGCTCGTGGCGAGAAGACCGTGATCCGCGTGCTCGACACACGCAGCGTGTCGCTGGTGCTCGAGGAACTGGGCTTTGCCGAAGATATTCTCGCCGGACTGCAGGAACAGATTCGCGCGCCCAACGGCATCTGCCTGGTCACCGGTCCCACCGGCAGCGGCAAGAGCACCACGCTGTACGCGGCGCTGAACGCCATCAGCTCGATGGACAACAATGTCTGCACTGTCGAAGACCCAATCGAGTATAACCTGCCGCTGATCAACCAGTTCCAGGTGCAGGAGCGCATCGGCCTGACGTTCTCGAAGGCCCTGCGCACGCTGCTGCGGCAAGACCCCGACGTGATCATGGTGGGCGAAATCCGCGACGAGGACACCGCTCGCACCGCCATCCAGGCCGCACTCACTGGCCACATGGTGTTCAGCACCCTGCACACGAACGACGCCTGCTCGGCCATCACGCGGCTGATCAACATCGGCGTCGAGCCATACCTGATTGCCGCGGCACTGAACGGCGTGCTCGCGCAGCGCCTGCTGCGGCGGATTTGCTCGAAATGCCGGCAACCGTATGAGCCGCCGCGCAACGTCCGTAAGGCAATCGAGCGGATGGGTTTTGCGATGGACGAATACTTCCGCGGCGTCGGCTGCAAGCGCTGCCGCAACACCGGCTATTCGGGGCGCATCGGCATTCACGAGCTGCTTTCGATCGACGACAGCATGCGCGACGCGATCATCTCCGGCGCCAGTGTGATTCAGATCCGTGAGCTGGCCGCCAAGCGCGGGATGGTCACTCTCCGCCGCGACGGCTTCCGCAAGGTGCGCGAAGGGCTGACGACCATCGAAGAGCTCCTGCACGTCGTCGGCGAATCGCACGACGCTGTCGAGCCGCCGGCCGCTGCGGTCGGCGCAGCTCTTGCCATCCCACAAGGAGCCGGCGCGTGAGCGTTTCCTTCGCCTACCAGGTGCGCGATCCGCGCGGCAACGTGCTCGACGGGGTCGTGAAGGCCGCCAACGCCGACGACGCCACGCAGCAATTGCGCCGCGAAGGATTCATGGTCGTCGCCCTCAAGGAGGAAGACGACGCCGAAGCCGCTCCGCTGTTTCCGCGGCGGATCACGCGTACCGAGGTGATGTATCTGACCAACCAGTTGGCGGTGATGGTCGATACCGGCATTCCGCTGTCGACGGCGCTCGCGGGCATCTGCTCGCAGGAGCGCAATCCGTCGATGAAGCGCGTCGTGCAGGAACTATGCGACGCGGTGGAGCAAGGGGACGATTTCTCGGCGGCCTTGGCCAAGCACCGCAAGCTGTTCAACAAGACGTTCGTGTCGCTGGTTAAGGCGAGCGAAGCGACCGGCAGCTTGGGGCCGATGCTCGACCGGATCGCCGTGTACCTGCGCAAGGAGTTGGATAGCCGCGGCAAGGTGCGCGCCGCGATGGCGTATCCCACCGTGATGTTCGTGCTGGCCGTGGGCGTGACGATCTTTTTGCTGACGTTCGTGATGCCGAAGTTCACGCCGATCTTCGCGGCCCGCGGAGCAGCCCTGCCGGCGCCGACAAAGCTGATGATGGTCGTCTCCGGAGCGCTAATCAACTACTGGTGGGCGTGGCTCGTTGTGGGCGTCGTCGCGGTCGTCGGCTTCGTCTTCGGCCGCCGCACCGAGCCGGGTCGCCGCATTTGGGACACCGTGAAGATCAACCTGCCGCTCATCGGACCGATGACCCGCAAGGTAGTGATCAGCCGCAGCATTCGCACCTTGGGCACCATGCTCAGCAGCGGCATCCCGATGCTCGACGCGCTGAAGCTGGCCGGCGAAGTGTCGAGCAATTGGCACTACGAGAAGCTGTGGCAGTCGGTTGCCGAGCAGGTCACCGAAGGCAAGCAGGTTTGCGAGGCGTTGACCAGCAATCCACTCTTTCCCGCGATGCTCGTGCAGATGATCTCGGCCGGCGAGCAGACCGGCAAGCTCGGCCCGGTGCTCGAACGCGTGAGCAACTACTACGAGGAAGAAGTCGAGACGTCGCTCAAGGCGGTCACGAGCGTCATCGAGCCGATCATGATCACCGTGATGGGAGCAGTCGTCGGCACGATCGGCATGGCCCTGATGCTGCCCATCTTCAGCCTCAGCCGGCCAACGTGAGTCCTGGCGTCAGCTAGCGCCGGCGATTCACCACCGAGACACGGAGGCACCGAGAAAACACAGAGCAGCAAGAGTTGTTTTGATCGGCCGCACAAAGTTACCGCATCTCCGCGCGTCCTCCGTGTCTCTGTGCCTCGGTGGTTCATTCTGCTGATGAATGGGAAAACAACTCACAGCCCTTCGGGAAGCTTGTGGCCCAGCTTTTCGCGCTTGGTGGCCAGGTAGCGGGCGTTGTGCTCGTTGATCGGCGGCGTGATCGGCACCTGGTCGACGATCTGCAAATCGAAGCCGCCCGAGATCACGGCGTCGATCTTCTTGGGGTTGTTCGTCAGCAGCCGCACGCGGGTCAGGCCGACATCCTTGAGCAGTTGCAGGCCGACGCCGTAATCGCGCATGTCGGCCTTGTACCCCAGGGCCAGGTTCGCTTCGACCGTGTCGAGCCCTTCGTCTTGCAGCTTGTACGCTTTGAGCTTCTCGACCAGCCCGATGCCGCGTCCTTCCTGCGGCAGATACACCAGCACGCCCACGCCTTCGTTGGCGATCATTTCCAGGGCCATGTGCAACTGGTCGCCGCAATCGCAGCGCAGCGACGTGAGCAAGTCGCCGGTGAAGCACGACGAGTGTACGCGCACCAACGGGGCCGCCGCCTTCGCCACATCCCCCATCACCAGCACGATCGGCTCCTGCACCTCGTACTTCACGCCGTAGGCGATGCACGTGAACTGCCCGTAGCGCGTCGGCAGCGGCACCTCCACCTGGCGATACACCAGCTTCTCGCGTTGCCGGCGATACTTGATCAACTGCTCGATCGAGATGATTTGCAGGTGATGCTTCTTGGCCAACGCGGCGAGGTGCGTCCGATCGGCGCGGTTGCCGTGCTCGTCGAGGATTTCGCACAGCACGCCGGCCGGGGTCATCTCGGCCAGGCGGGCCAGGTCGACCGTGGCCTCGGTGTGGCCGGCGCGGCGGAGGATGCCCCCTTCCTTGGCCACCAGCGGAAAGACGTGCCCCGGGCGGACAAAATCGGCCGGTTGGCTGGTCGGATCGATCAGGGCTTCGATCGTCCTGGCCCGTTCGCCGGCCGTGATACCCGTCCGCGCGCTGCGATGGTCGACGCTCACGGTGAATGCCGTGCCGTGGCTGGTGGTATTGCGGTCCACCATCGGCGCCAGCTTCAGCCGTTCGCACACGTCGGGCAGCACCGGCATGCATACCAACCCGCGGCCATGCGTGATCATGAAGTTCACGATCTCGGGCGTGACGCGCTCGGCGGTGCAGATGAAATCCCCCTCGTTTTCGCGGTCTTCGTCGTCGACGACGATCACGATTTCGCCACGTTTGAACGCGGCAACCGCAGACTCGACGGTAGAAAAGTGGTGCGACACGACTAATAAATCCTCGGCCACGCGACCATAATTCAATATTAGAACAAAGATCGGGGTCCGTCGTCAGTGGCCGGGCTTCGGGCTACAGACTACGGGCTACGGCCTACAACAACCCTTTAGCTCTACACCCTACACCCTGCTCCCTTCCGCATGCTCGACCGCGAAGAGTACATCGAACAGGCGTATTTCTTCCGGGCCCTCGGCCAGCGGATGCAGAGCAACCAGGCCACGCAGGATCTGTTGGCCAGCCTGCGCGAAGAGGTGCTGGCGACCACCCGTCTGCCGCTGGCGCTCGATTTTCTGGCCAGCGAGCTGCGGCACTCGGGTGTCCTGGCTCCGGCGATGCAGCGGCTCGATCACTACTTCACGCCGTTCCAGGCGTTCGTCGTGGCCGAGGCGGAACGCGAGCGTGGCCGGTTCGACTTTTTGACCGCCCTGGAAATCCTCGAGCGCGAGGCGCAGTACCGTGCCGACTCGCCGACGCCGCAAGGACTGTTCATTTTTCAGTTCGAGTGCCTGTGCCGCAACCGGCTTGGCTACGACCACGGCCTGGGGGCGATGGCCCGCGATCCAATCTACGACGAGGCCTGGCGGGAATGGATACTGATCGTGCGCCGCCAGGTGGGGCTTGTCGACTTCGCCGAGTTGCTGTATGTGCGCAGCGCCCACTACGCCAACCAGCGCGCCCGCAAAGGGATCGTCGAGCCGGAAGCGGAAGACAAGCCGGCGCTGTTCGGCGAGAAGGAAGGGATGATCGCGCTGGCCCATCGGCGCAAGGACCCACTGTGGCTGTTCGCCGCGCTGGAGCGGCAACTGGGATATCCGACCGTGCCGCGGGCAAAACGCCCCGACGAGAGTAAGCACATTCTGCCGTTGCTGGTGCGGCGAATGGAGCGCGTCGAGCAGCGGATCAAGCTGCTGGAAGAGGAGGGCCGAGGCGGAATCGACCTGTCGCGGTTCATGCCGGGGCCGACGTCCTCGCCGCCCGACGATTCCTAGGGCATGGGCAAGGGCCTGGGGCGTGATCGGCCGACAAAGTGCGGCCGCCCGTTGCCCCCTACGTGGGCGGCGGATACGTTCAAGGCATCTCTTCATGAATGCGCGAAATGAGAGGCGCCTTATGAACCGGTCGCGTGCCATGTTCGACGCCTTGATATTTGCGGCGCTCGCAATCACCGTGGTCCCCGCGCAAGCGGCGCCGAAGGAATCGACCGATACGCCAGGCGCGCAACCATCGATCGTTTTCCTGGCGGCGGTCGACGACACTCGCACCGCGCCCGCCGAGATGAAGCGCGTGCTTGCGCGCGAGATTTTCCGACAGGCGGTCCAGGTCATCGCGCGCGACGAATTTGGCTTGAGCACCCGCGACGCTGCACTGGGAGAGTCGCAGCCCGAGGGTGACGGCGTCGTGGCGCTGCGCATCGACGTGCGCTTCAGCGACAACTGGCCTCGTGGGATTGCGATCGCTCGCAGTCGTGCCGGCGAATGGGAAACGGCCCTGGAGCAGTCGTTCGGGCCCGCTCCCGCGGCGACCGATGGCTATCTTCCGCCCGTGAAGGCCGCCACCGCCCTGGCCGACTCGTTGGCCAAGGTGCTTGAGGACGCGGGCTGTGTGCGGCGCGCGGCGGCGACCAGCGCGCAACCGTCCGTCTCGCCCGACGTGGCGCTGCACCTCGGGCAGTGTCGCATCGCGTCGCAATTCGGTGCCATCCAGCAGCTCGAGGCGCTGCAATTGTCGGCAGCGACGCCGGAGCTATCGATCGCCTTGATCCGCGGCTACGCGAATCTCGGGCTGCTGACTGAGTTTCTGTTTTCTCCTGCCCACAAAGTCTTCAAAGCGCGTGCATTGCTGCGTGCCGAGCGCCTATGCGAGGCGGCGCCCGACGATGGCGCGGTCCTCTGGTCGCGCGGCTACGCGCTGGCCCTCGCCGGATTGCCGTCGGAAGCTCTGGAGTCGATCGAGCAAGCCGACAAGCGGCAAGAAAAAGCCAGCGGCGACGCAACCGGCACCACGCGTCCCGGCTGGGTCACCACTGCCCAACGGTTCTGCCGGTTCGAAATCGAGAAGCTCGACCCCGATTCTGCCGACGACGACGTCAAGGAGCTCACGCGCCTGCTGAGGTTCGTGGCGATCGATCGTTGCAATTTCTCGACGGCAACCATCGATGCGGCGCTCGATCTGTTACCGAAGCTGCCGGAGTGCTACCTGGTGCACGACGCATTGTGCCGCTGCGGCGGCGTGAGCCTGCTCCACGAGGCGACGGTCGCGGCGCCGCAACTGCTGGCGGCGAGTGGCAACCAGCGGGTTGCCGAGATACCGGGGCTGCCCGATAACGTGGCGCGCGTGGCAATGCGCGGCGGCCCACTCAAGGCCTTGGCCAGCGAGCTGGACCTGGCGGCCACGCAAACCGCGCCGACGGCCGAGCCATCGTGGTCGGTGCTTGCGAACCTGCTTCGCGAACTTACGTTCGTTCACCTCTGGCGACGGTTCGATTTCGAGGTGCATGGGTTGGGCTGGTCTGGCGACCGCTTCATCCAGCAAGCGCTACCGATGGTTGCCGACCATCGGTACGCCACGTTTTTCGAGACTCGCCACTCGCAACGCGACGACCGCATGGCGGCCGTCAACCGATTGTGAAACGAACTCGACACCTCGAACCTCGATATGAACTGCGTGGGAATGTTTCGACGAGTGCGCGTGGAAGAGTATCGCCAGCAGCTCTATCGTACGACCTACCGCCACGGCGATCTCGTCGAGCCCGACCTGGTCGTGCAGTTGGATTCGTTTACGGGCAAGCCGGCGAGCGCGCGGAAGTTGCAAGCGGTTAGTCCGTTTTCGCCTTATCCGCTGCAAATGCTGGTCGAAGAAGACTGGGGATACTCGAAGGCCCACGTCGCGACCTGGGAAAAAGAGCATCAGCACCACGTCGGCGTGCTCGACGCGATCGGCGCGCGGTATTTGCAATTCGACCAGCTCGACGATGCCGAGCGCTGCTTCAAGCGCTGCGTCGAGCTGTCGGCATCGCGGCATCTCTACGAGCGGCTCGCCGATGTTTACGCCAGGCGCGGCGACCGGCAGCAGTGGCAAGCGACGCTCGACGCGTTTCTGGCGAAGCCCGATTACGCGCTCGATCACGCCTCGATCCGCGTGCGGGTGGCCAACCACTTCATGGACGAACGGCAGTGGGATCAAGCGCTCCCCTACGCCAAGGCAGCCGCCGAAACGCATGCCGCCTGGGCAATGGACTGCCTGGTCCGCTGCTACGAATCGATGCACAACTACGACGAAGGCGAAAAGTGGCTGCTCGAACGCATCAATCATTACGGCAGCGGCGAGTTCATGTGGTACTCGTGGTGCCGCAGGACCGGCCACGGCGACCTGGCGGCCGCGCGCGCCGCGGTCGAAACACGACTCACGCGCGAAGGTGAAAGCGCGAGCGGCGTGTCGGCCGGCATGTTCCTGCTCTGTGAAGATCGGCTCGAGGAAGCGTACCAGGCGTTCGCCCGTCAACAACTCGCGAACAAGGACCCGGCTGCCGGCTTGCTGGCGGCTACCGTCGCTGCCGAGTTGGAAGAAACCGACGATCGCGACGCCGCGCTCGAATTGGTCATCAGCGAAGGCGGAAAGTACCAGCTTAATGGCCAGCGTCGGAACTCTCTGATCGCGCTTGCGCAAATGTGGTTGCGAACGCTCCAGTCAGAGAAACCGGCCATCGATGCCGGCAAGCTCAAAAAGCTTCACGATAAGGCCGATTTTGATCAGCTATACATCGATTATTTCGCTTCCCGCATTCTCGATAACGAAGATCGCGCCGACGAGGCGGAGACATTCCTCCGGCTGTGCGCCAGCCTGCCGCGCGACCACATTGCCTGCACCTTGGCGCGCACTCGGCTGCGCGAACAAGGCCTCGATCCCGACGCCGCGCCAGACGAGCACCCCGACAAAACGGTGCCGTCGGCCGCCGAGCCTGTGACGCCGGAATAGCACGCTCGCCAGTCCGAAAAACGTGCAATCAGGCGTCGAGCTTGTCCGGTGTCGCGGGCGGCTTAAGATTAGATAGGAGATGAGGGGCGGCGTTTTTGATTGCAAATCGGCAGCCGAGCGCGGTAGGTTAGTAATAGCGTTGGAGTGAGGGGCGTCGGTTACCCAAGCGAGCAGGTGGTAACCCACGGTGCGGTGAACGTGCACACGTTCGTTGCGCACGATCGTCGCATCGCGAGCGTTTTCGGCGGCTTCCGTGCCGTGATCAACGCATCGCGGCAATGGTGGCTTCCGAAGCCATCTGCCCGTACCCAAAGGGGGAGTGCGGGTGTTATGGATATTGAATTGCAAGTCTCGACCGACACGGTCGAACAGGCCGGGGTCGTCGAACCGCTGGTCGTCGAGCCAGGCACCGCCATCCGCGACGTGCTGCGGTTGATGCGGGCTTATCTCTCCGGCAGCGTACTCATCTGCCGCGACGGCAAGCTGCTCGGCATCTTCACCGAGCGCGACGCGCTGCGGCTGATGGCGCGCGGCGGCTCGATGGACGCGGCCATCGAAACCGTGATGATCGAGCGCCCCGTGACGATCCGCCCCGGTGCGTCGATCTCGCACGCCATCCTCCGCATGTCCAGCGGCGGCTACCGGCGGCTGCCGATCGTCGACTCCAGCGGCTGTGCCGTGGGCATTATCCAAGTGTCGGGCATCATCCATTACCTGGCCGAACTGTTTCCCAACACCATCTACAACCTCCACCCCGCGGCCGAGCCGGTCACGCACGAGCGCGAAGGACCGTAGGCGGAAAGGCAGAAGTGAGAAGGCAGAAGTCAGAAATGGGGAGAACGGATCTGCTGACTTCTGCCTTCTGACTTCATTCTTCTGCATTTGCCCGCCCCGACCCCCGATTACACACACAGACTTATGGCTACGATCGAAGGTGCTGCCAAATCACTCCGCGAGATCGAACAGGCGACGGTACGGTTCTGCGGCGACTCGGGGGACGGCATGCAGTTGGCCGGCACCCAGTTGACCAACACCTCGGCTCTGGCCGGGAACGACGTCGCCACGTTCCCCGATTTTCCCGCCGAGATTCGCGCGCCGCGTGGAACGCTGGCCGGCGTGAGCGGGTTTCAAATCCACTTCGCCAGCAAAGTTATTTTCACTCCCGGCGACCAGGTCGACGCCCTTGTGGCGATGAACCCGGCAGCCCTGGCGACGAACGTGGTCGATCTGGTGCGCGGCGGCATCCTGATCGTCAACGAAGATACCTTCGAGGAGAAAGGGCTCAAGCAGGCCGGCTACGCCACGAACCCGCTCGAAGACGGTTCGTTGTCCGCCTACCAGGTGTTTCCGGTCCCCATGACCCGGCAAACTCGCCTGGCCGTGGCCGAGTTGAACCTGGGGATGAAGGAAAGCGATCGCTGCCGCAACTTCTACGCGATGGGGCTGGTGTTCTGGCTGTACGACCGCTCGCTCGAGCCGACGCTGCGGTACATCGAAGCCAAGTTCGGCAAGCGCCGCGAAGTAGCCGACGCGAACCGACGCGCCTTGCAGGCCGGCTACAACTACGGCGAGACGGTCGAAGCATTCGCCAGCCATTTCCGCGTGCACAAGGCCGAACTGCCGCGCGGCCTGTACCGCAACATCATGGGCAACGAGGCGTTGGCCTACGGGCTGATTACCGCTTCGCGGCTTAGCCGTTGCGAACTGTTCCTTGGCAGCTATCCGATCACCCCGGCCAGCGACATCCTGCACGAACTTTCGCGGCACAAGAACTTCGGCGTACGCACGTTCCAGGCCGAGGACGAGATCGCCGCAGTCACGAGTGCCATCGGTGCGTCGTTCGGCGGAGCGATGGCGGTGACCACCTCGAGCGGTCCAGGCATCGCCCTGAAGCAAGAAGCGATCGGCCTGGCCGTAATGACCGAGCTGCCGCTGATTGTCGTGAACGTGCAGCGCGGCGGGCCGAGCACGGGACTTCCGACCAAAACCGAGCAGGCCGACCTGATGCAAGCCATGTACGGCCGCAACGGCGAGTGCCCGCTGCCGGTGATCGCCCCCCGCAGCCCCGCCGACTGCTTCGAGGTGGCGATCGAAGCCTGGCGCATCGCCACGCGGTTCATGACCCCCGTGATGCTGCTCAGCGACGGCTACATTGCCAACGGCAGCGAGCCGTGGCTGGTCCCCGACGTTGCCAGCCTGCCGAGCATCGAGGTACATCATCCTCAACCGGGGCAAAACGGTGACGTGTTCCATCCCTACGAGCGCGACGAACGCTTGGCCCGACCGTGGGCGCTGCCGGGCACGCCTGGGTTGATGCACCGCATCGGCGGCCTCGAAAAACAAGACATCACCGGCAACGTGAACTACGAGCCTGAAAATCATCAGCACATGGTGAACCTGCGGGCTCGCAAGGTGGCGGGGGTCGCCGACGACATTCCGCTGCAAACCGTCGAAGGGCCGGACACCGGCCGGCTGCTCGTCCTATCGTGGGGTGGTACCTACGGCGCCTGTGCCACGGCGGTCCGAGATGCTCGGGCCGCCGGCCAGGCGGTCGCCCACTGCCACCTGCGCTATCTGAATCCGTTTCCGCGCAACCTCGGCGAGATTCTGCACCGCTACGATCGCGTGCTGATCCCCGAGTTGAACCGCGGCCAGCTCCGCTTGCTCATTCGCGGACAGTTCCTCATCGATGCCGTGGGGCTCAACAAGATCAAGGGCAAACCGTTCAGCGTCTGCGAAGTAACCTGCAAGATCGAAGAGTTGCTCAGCGAAGGGCAGTTAGCGGTTAGCAACGAGCAGTTAGCCAACAACTACCAACTGCTTCATCCCCAGCCCCCAGTCCCCAGCCCCTAGCCCCGCATTCGCCCCATGTCGACCGACACCGCATTGCCCGTCCTCAGCCCGAACGATTTCGCCAGCGATCAGGACGTTCGCTGGTGTCCCGGCTGCGGCGATTACTCAATCCTGGCCCAGATGAAGAAGGTGCTGCCGACGCTCGGCGTGCCCCCCGAGCGCACCGTATTCGTCTCGGGGATCGGCTGCTCGAGCCGCTTCCCGTACTACATGAACACGTACGGCATTCATTCCATCCACGGCCGCGCGCCGGCGGTGGCCACCGGCCTGAAAGCGACTCGCCCCGATCTGTCGGTGTGGGTGATCACCGGCGACGGCGACGCGCTGTCGATCGGCGGTAACCATCTGATGCACTGCATCCGGCGGAACCTCGATATCAATATCGTGCTGTTCAACAATCAGATTTACGGCCTCACGAAGGGGCAGTACTCGCCCACCTCGCCGCTGGGCAAGGTGACCAAGAGCACGCCGGCCGGCACGATCGACAACCCCATTTATCCGCTATCGGTGGCGGTCGGCTGCGAGGCGACGTTCGTCGCGCGCTCGATCGACACCAACATCAAGCATCTGGCGATGGTGCTCCGGCGCGCCGCCGAGCACCGCGGCACCAGCTTCGTCGAGGTGTACCAGAACTGCAACGTGTTCAACGACGGCGCGTTCGAATACGCCACCGATCGCGACAAGAAGCTCGAAACGACGATCGAGCTGGAGCACGGCAAGCCGCTGATCTTCGGCAAGGCGCGCGACAAGGGTATCCGCCTCAACGGCATGAGTCCCGAGGTGGTGCGGCTGGGGGCGGGCGTTTCGGAAGACGACCTGCTGTTCCACGACGAACGGCTGGCCGAACCGAGCCTGGCCTACTTGCTGAGTCGGCTGCGCTGGCCGGAGTTCCCCGAGCCGATCGGCGTGTTTCGCCAGGTCGATCGCCCGCGGTACGATCAATTGATGAACGCCCAGGTCGCCGAGGCCCGGGCCAAGGGCAAGCCCGCCGACCTGCACGCCTTGTTTACCTCGGGAGATACGTGGACGGTGGAGTAGATAGGAAATCGACGAGATTCGAATGACGAATACGGCGTTTCGTCATTTCGGAATTCGGATTTCGACATTCGTCATTCTTTGATGGCGTTATACATCGGGAGACGCGCACCATGGTCAAGTGTCCCGCCTGCGGTGAAGAGAACATCGAAGGGGCCGATCAGTGCAGCCAGTGCCAGACGTCGCTTGAGTTCCTCTCGGCCCCGTCGCCGCGCTCGAGACTGGAGCAAAAGCTGCTCCGCGACCGGGTATCGATGCTCGCCCCGCGCCAGCCGGTGGTCGTCAGTCCGCAGGAACCGATTGCCGAGGTGCTCGACCTGCTGGTGGGGCAGTCAATTGGCTGCGTGTTGGTGGTCGATAGCCAGCGCAGCCAGGCCGATCGCATCGTCGGCATCTTCAGCGAGCGCGACGCGCTGTTGCGGCTGAACACCGAGTGGCAGTCGCTCGGCGACCGCCCGGTGGCCGAGTTCATGACACCCAGGCCCGAGACGATCGAAGCCACCGCGCAGATCGCGCAAGCACTGTCGAAGATGGACACCGGCGGCTACCGCCACATGCCGGTCACCACCGGCGGCGTGCTCACCGGCGTGATCAGCATCCGCGACATCCTCGATTACATCACGGCCAACCTGCTCACGGAAGTCGACTGATCGCGAATGGGGAATTCGGAATGGGCAGTGGGGAATGCAGAGAGGGCAAGCAGCCGGCGCGCTTCAACGATCTGCTTCCCCTTCCGCCTGCCGCTGCCAGTCCCCAACCCCCAGCCCCCGGCCCCCTGATCGCACTGAGCATCCGACAACCGTATGTCGAGATGATCCTGCGCGGCACGAAGAAGATCGAGTACCGTTCGCTACCGACGCGCCGCCGCGGCCGGATTTACATCTACGCCAGCCGCATTCCGGCTGACGATCCCGAGGCATGGCAGGCGATCGCCGCCACCCCGGGCGACTTTCCCGTCGGCTTGCTGGTGGGGACCGTCGAGATCACCGGCTGCTCAGGCCGCCGCGGCAATTACCACTGGCACCTCGCCCATCCCGAACGCCTCGCCGACCCGCTGCCGGTCAGCAAGAAGCCCCAGCCAATGTTCTTCTATCCCTGGTGAGGAACGCCCCAAACCCACGGAGGCCGTCCGTCGGCCTTATCACGGTACAAACACTTCAAGCACTTTCCCCTCGACGTTGGGCAGCTCGACGCCGAGCACTTTGGCCATCGTCGGCGCGATGTCGAGGTTGGCGATCTTGCCTAGTCGCGTGCCCGGCGTGATCGTGGGTCCCCATAGGACACAGGTGCCTAGCAGGTCGTCGTGCTCGGGCAGGTAGCCGTGCGTGCCGCCGATGCTCTCGCGCGCCGTTACCACGTCGTCGCCGGTGCTTGTGTCGCCGAAGCTGTAATTCTCGCTAGCAGTCACCCACAGGTCGGCGGCGTGGGGATCGACGGCGAGCGTCGGCTGGCCGATCGTATCGAACTGCTCGGACAGCAGCACTTTTTCGACCCCTTCGACCTGGGCCAGCGCTTCCTTCAGCTTCGCCACCAGCTCGGGCTTGTGCGCTTCATCGAGCACGTACACGGCGCAGCCGCCCCCTTGGGCAACGCACCACGCCTTGCGCGACGTGATTTTGCTGCCGTCCAGCTCCACCAGCTTCATCTGCTTCAACAGCACGTTGGGGCGAATCTCGCGGCGGATGGTGAAGAAGCCGTGATCGCTGCACACGAAGAACGTTGTCTTGCCGCGCCACGGCGACGCCTCGACAGCCTCGACCAGGTCGCGCAAGCGGTCGTCGGCGTGGCTCACCGACCAGTACGCCTCGGCAGTGCGCGGGCCGTACTTGTGTTCGACGTGGTCGACTTCGACGATGTGGATCATCAGCAAGTTCGGCTGATGCTTGTCGAGCACCTGGCGGAACATGCGCGTGTACATCCAGTCGCGCATCACACCGCCACCGGGCTCTTTGAACCACTTGCTCGCCCGATCGACCGGGATGCCGTCGGCAGCCAGTTCGTCGATCCACGAGCGTGTGCCGTACTGCTGCCACTCTTCAAACGTCACCATGTCGGGGGCGTTGAAGTCGATCGTGCTGGCGCCGCGGGTCATGGGCCAGATGATGCCGGCCGTTTTGAGCCCCGCCCGATGCGCCACGTCGTAGATCGTCGGCGCTCGGACGATTTGCTCCTTGCCGTACTCGGGATCGAGGATCAGTGCGACCGGACGGCCCGCCTTGCGATCGAAAAAATTGTTGCCGATCACGCCGTGCTTGGCTGGGGTCACGCCGGTCACCAGCGTCGTGTGGTTCGGCCAGGTGACGGTGGGGAACGAGCACAGCATGCCCGAAGCTCGCGCCCCTTCGCGCGCCAGGCGGCGGAGCGTGGGCATTTCGGCCCGCGGGTCGTCGAGATAAAAACCTGCCAGGCCATCGATGCTCACCAGCACCACGCAGCGATCGGTTTGCGGAGCGGCCTGTGCCTGCGCTACGGCAACGATCACCAACGCCGCCGCGAGCGCGCAATATCGAACCAATCTTCCCGCCATGATTATCGCTCCCAAGTTACCTGTCAGATTCGTGTCCCCACAGCGGCCGCTCGCGCGGCAGCCGCGAACGAAAATCGCCCAGGCTATGCCAGTAGGTGGTCTTGTTCAGATCGACTTCCGCCACCGCGACCGTCCCCCACTCGTCGGCCGCGGCAAGCATCCGGCCTGAATGGTCGTACACGGCGCTTCGCATCCAGTTCGACGCGGCATCGGTATAGGTGCTGCTGACCACGTAGACGTGGTTCTCGCAAGCCCGGGCGGCGGCCAACAGCGGATTGCAACCGGCGACCGGAAACGCGATCACCTCGGCTCCGTTGTTGCTCAGTCGCCGCGCCACTTCCGGGAAAAACCCGTCGTAGCAAACCATCATGCCGATGCGCCCCAGCGGCGTGTCGAACACCGGGTAGTCGTCGCCGGGCGCGACCCCGCGGTCGATCTCCTCGCGCGGCAGCGTGACCTTGCGGTACTTGCCCACAACATTGCCATCGGGGCCGATGAGCACCGCCACGTTGTACACCAGCGGCGCAGCACGTTCGTACAGGCCGACGACGATGTACAGCTTGTGCTTTTTCGCCAGCGAGCCGAAGTAATCGGTCGAGGGTCCAGGGATCGGCTCGGCAGCCTCGGCAATGCGCGAGGCATACGGATTGCCCGTGACGTTGACCATCTCGCCGAGGCAAACGAGGTCGGCACGCTGGCGAGCGGCCTCTTCGACCAGCGGACCATATTGCTGTGAGCTTTCCAGCGGAGTCGCAGCGTCGTGAGGTCGGTAATGCACTGTGGCCAGGCGCACCAGCCGTTGCGGCGGCGCATCGCAAGGAACTAGCGACACGTTGCGCCAAGCGATCTTCGCACCCGCCGACCAGCGCAAGTGCAACTCGAGGATCGCCCGCGTCGCCTTGGGGGGCACATGGTAGACGCCCGAGACTTCCGTCCAGCCCGCCTCGTCGGTCGCGCCGTCAGCGGGATGCTCGGCCTGCGCGACCGGTTCCGTTCCCGCCCGATAGACGGTGGTCGCTACTTCGCCGCGCTTCACCAGCCGATCGCGATCGTCTCGCCACAGCACGCGAACGTTCGCCGCTCGGCGCGGCGATTCAGCGCCATCGAGCTTGCGCCAGGCCGTGAAGCGGTACCACTTGTCTCCCTCGACCGGCACGGTCTTTTCCCAGAAGCCGTCGAGCCCTTCGCGCCGATCGGCCTCGATCACCAGTTGCGTCACTCCATCGACCGTGCGCGACGAGAAACGTGGGGCGATCTCGGCACGCGGTGCGCACGCTCGCCAACCGTCGACGGGTTCGACGTTCGCCACCGGTTCGCTCGCCGCCGCCACCGCAGCGAAACACAACAGCGCGATACCTACGATGGAGCGTTTCATGGCAGCGCTTTTCATGGTTTCGCCACTTGTTTCAACAGGTCCATGAGCACCGCAACGATTTTCGTCGACGCGTCGACTTCCAGATAGCTCGAACGGGCCCGCCAGGTTTCGTAGCCCCCCAGGGCATGGTGCTCGGGCGTAGGCAAGTAGCCATTGTAGCCGTTGGCCAGTTCGATGGTGAACGTGGGCTTGAGCGGACTGTCGCGCTTGATGGCCAAGCCGATCTCGACGAACGTTTCGCACGGGGTCGTGACGATCCCCACGTCGCCGATGCGCATTGCCTGTAGTTTTGCCCGGACCGTGGCCGGGTACTTGGTGAGCTTCAGCGTTTCGCGCGCGTAGACCTCCGGCAACGTCTTGTAAGGGGGCGTCTTGCCTGAAAGGGTTTGCTCGGCGGCCGCCACGTCGTCGGCGCTCGGCAGGCGCACGCCCAGCTCGATCTCGCGCTCGGCCACCCGCAACGGCACCCAGTCGTGATACTTGATCCCCCGGTGGGCCTTGCACGCAGCTTGGGCCACACTGTCGGCAACGACTTCGATCTGCGACGGGCCGCTCGTATTGCGCGGCCGCGGCTCGCGGAAGTTCACGTTGTTGATGTCGCCGCTGGTGCCGTTGCTGATGATGCCGACGAACGCCGGCTTCACGTCATCGGCGCCGACGAGCTTGCGGATGCGATTAGCGAACTCGCCGAAGTAATCGGCACTCAAGGCCGGCCAGCCGCCGACGTAGTGCAGCGAATAATTCGCCAACAGGGCGATGGGCCGGCCGTCGCGCGCCTGCACGCTGATGATCGGTACCTCGGGATCGATCGGCCCGGCGGGCTCGATGAGGTTCTCGCTACCGACGCCCGGGTTCATCTTCACTTGGTCGAACTTCCCGAAAGGGTTCGTGGGCATCGTCCCTTCCTTGAGCTTCCAGCGGCGATTAAACACCTGCGTGGGATCGCTTCCGACCGCCCAGCCGATGCGTGCCGGCTCGAGTTGTGTATAAGCCTGGTGGATCCCCTTGGCGATTTGCTGAGCGAGATAGCGCTGGTAGTCGGGATCGGGATCGCTTTGGAACACGCTGCCGGCGGTGGGAGCGCTGTGCGTGTGTGTGGCCGAGATCAGCATGTGGCTGGTGGGAATGCCGGTCGTCTTTTCGGCTAGTTGCTTCGTCTCGTCGAGAATCTCGCGCAGGATCATGCAACTGTCGCATACCACGATCACCAGCTTCGTTGTGCCGTCGTCGAGCACCAGGCAGCGGGCGTGCAGCGGATCGTGCGCGCTCTCAGCCATGCGGTCCTGCATGCCGCCGTTGACCGAAATGGGGAACTTGGTCGGCGTGATGTCCTGGGCGAATGCTCCGGCGCGGAATGTCTTGCCGGCCGAGTCGGCGGCCCAGATCGATCGAACTCCGACGAGCGCAATGGCGATGCACAAAACCCAACGGAAGGCGTGCGTCATGGAGACTCTTTCTTCGAGGCGGGACGCGAACCAGGGAAGACGACGCGGTAGGACCTGTATGCTAAACGCGGCGGGAGAGGGATACAAGTTTCGGTTCAAGCCCAGGGAAGGCCGGCTGAGGCGCAAAACGATCGAAAGCCGACGCCGGCCTTCCCTGGGCTTCAGCGCTGCGCCTGCGCCGCGGCTGGCGGCGGGGGATCGAACGACCGGATTGCCTGGCCGGTGTCGCCGTTCCACACGCGGAGCACGCCATCGAGCCCGCCGGCGATCACGGTCTTGCCATCGGCGCTGACGGCGGCCGAGTAGATGAAGTCGGTCGAGCCGCCGAAGAAGCGAATGTCGGCGCCGCCGTTGCGCTTGATGCGCAGGCTCTTGTCGCCCGAGGCGGCGAGCATGTCGGTGCCGTCGCCGAGCATCACGACGCTGGTCACTTCTTTGCCGAAGCCGGTGAGCGCCCGCACCTGCTCGCCGGTGGTGGCGTTCCACAGCTTGATCACGTTGTCGCCGCCGGCACTGGCCAATTGCTTGCCATCGCGGCGCCAGGCAACCGACAACACGTGGTGCGTGTGTCCTTCGTAAGCGCGCAGCAGCTTGCCGCTGGCGACGTCGAACACCTTGACGAACTTGTCGGCGCTGCCGCTGGCGAGCTGCGTGCCGTCGGGGGAAAAATGGACCGACAACACGGTGTCGCTATGCGCCGAGGGTATCTCACGCATGAGCGCCCCGTCGGCGACGTTCCACAGTTTCAGCTCGCCACTGCGCGAGGGAGCGCCCGAGCCTGTGGCCAGCAGCTTCCCGTCGGGGCTGAAATCGAGCGCGGTCACGCGATCGGCCAGCGCCCCGGGAGCGGCAATCGTGCGCACCAGCGACCACGTGGGGAGCGTGTTCCACGCGGCGACGCTCTTATCGGCCCCTGTCGAAAGCAGCCGATGCGCGCTCGCATAGACGATCGCGCTCGCGCCGCCGGCGTGGCCCTCGTAGGCGGCAAGTGGTGCGCCGCCTGCCGTGCTCCAAGTGTGCAGCGCGCCGCGAACGTCGGCCGTGGCCAACTCCGCGCCGTCGGGCGAAAACGCCACGGCCACTAGCGGCTGGGCACTGGCGACAACGGCTTCGGCTGCTTTGTTGGCGGCGGCTTCGGCTTGCTTCGTCTGCTCGTCGGCTGCCGCGGCGGCGGCCTTCGCAGCCGCGATCCGTTCGTCGGCTTTCGTCTTCGCAGCCGAAGCCAGCGCTTCGGACCGCTCGGCGGCCTTGAGCGGCAGGGCAGCCTCTTCGACCGCTTTTTGTGCTGCCGCGACCGCTTCGGCCTTCTTGGGAAGTTCGGCCGAAAGAATCTTGATCTTCTCGGCTGCCGCGCCACGCTGCTGATCGACGGCCGTGCGGGCTTGCTGCACTTGCGCAAGCTGCTGTTCGGCGGCGGTTGCGACCTGGCGTATCTTATCAGCCGCCTGGGCGAGCAATTGGTTCTGATTGTCGGCCATCGCCGCGGCGGTCGCATCGTCCGCCGCCTTTTTCACGACGGCCATCGCGGCTTGAGCATCTCGGACGAGCTTGTCGGCGGCGGGGATCGAATCGGCCGCCTGCTTCTCGGCGACCTTGGCCGCTTCCACTTCGGCAATCGCCGCCGCGTTCTCCTCGCCAATCTTTTTGGCGAGCGCCTGTTTCTCGGCGTGAACCTTGCCCGTCGCCTCCTTGGCTTGCGTGGCTTTGGCCAACGCCTCGGCTTCGCTCTTGGCGGAGTTCTCGGCGTCGGTGATCGCTTGCTTCTCGGCGGCGGCGGCCGAGCGTGCGGCGTCCAATAGCCGCTGGCTGGTCGCTGCGTGGCCCATCGCGCGCACGTCGCCGGTCACACTCGCCATCAGCTTGCCGTCGGCGGAGTTCCAAAGCTTCGCCGCTTTGTCGGAGCCAGCGGTGGCGAGTTGCTGGCCATCGGCGCGCACGGCGATCGCAGCGATCGGCGCTCCGTGATTGATCTGCCGCGACGGCTTCTTGCCGGCGATATCCCAAACAATCAACAAGCCGTCTTCGCCGGCGGAGTACAGCATGCCGGCTTGCGTGGCCAGCGACACGATCGCGGTAATCGGCTTCGCATGGCAGGCCAGCTCGGCGACCGGCTCAGGTTTCTTGTCGCTGGCCGGCTCGGTGGGAGGATTCCAAACGCGCAGCTTGCCGTCGGCGCCGCCGGTGGCCAGTTGCGGGCCCGGGCCGATGACCGCCAGTGCGGCAGTCGGCAAGCCGATGTTGAGCTGCCAGGCCGCCTCGCCAGTTGGGATGCGCCAAGCGCGGATCGCGCCGTCGCTCGAAGCGGAAAACAGCAGCGCGCCGTCGGGCGAAAATCGCACGGCGACAACCGGTTGGGCGTGTCCAGCGAGCACCGGCCCGGGCTTCATGCCGGCGAGTTCAAACAGCCGAACGTGATGGTCGTCACCGGCGACGGCGAGCCAGCGGCCATCGGCGCTCATGGCCAAGGCGCGTGCCGCAGCGGGGAGCGCGAGCGTGGCTTCGCGCCCGTTCGCTGGCCGCTGCCAGAGCTTCACATTCTGAAATCCGCCGGTGGCGAGCATCTGGCCGTCGGGGTTGAACGCCAGCGATTGAATCAGATCGTGGTCGGCTGCCGAGACGGGCGACAGGGCGGGATCGACGAGCCGGCACACTTCGCGACCCGTCGGCACTTGGTAGACGAACGCCTGGTTGCCTCGGCCGCAGGCGGCGAACTGGCCGTCGGGGGTGAGCACGACGGAGTAGATCGGCTGGACACGTGCCGGCAACGGCTGCCAGGAGATGCCAGGTTCGCCAGACACCGTGCCGGTCGCTCCCTGGTCGATCCACAGCTTGAGCAGCCCCAGCTCCTGTGGCGAAAGCGCAGCCGCGCCGGCCTTGTTATCGGCCGGAGGCATCGGTCCGTCGCCGCCGCCGCGAGCGCGGAGCACGAGCAAGCTGTCGAGCCCCTTGCCGGCAACGACCGCGGGGCCATGCTCGCCCCCTTTGAGCATTGTCGCCGGCGTTTCGAGGTTCAGACCGTTCTCGGCGGTCGTGGCGTTGTGGCAGGCGGTGCAGTTCTTGCGCAGCAGCGGCAGCACCTCTTGCTCGAAGTTCACCGGCTGGTCGCGCTTCACCTCAGCAACGTCGAGCAGCTTCGGCTCTGCCGATTTCGGCTCCTCTGCCGAGGCGATGCCGGTCAACGCTGCCATGACGGTGAAAAGGACACGGATGCTCACGATGCTACTCAACTTTCACGACGAATGTTTGCTGAACTTCCAACGGCTGATCGTTGAACTTCGGCTTCGCGGCGATGGTGACCGTGTAGTTGCCCGGCGGTGTTTCGGCGGCGGCGGCTACAGTGATCTTCGCCTCGAGCTGGTCCTTGGCGACTGCCGGAACCGCGATGCTCAAGCCGGCAACTCCGGTCGCGGCCGGCACGAGTTCGACGGCTTCGGCGAAACCGTACAGCCGCGCGAGCCTGAACGTTGCTCCGCCGGCCTGGCCGCGCTTTACTACGCACTCGGCCGGTTCGACGGCGGTGGTGATCGGCGCGGGGCGCACGTCGAGCGTGATGACGTTCGACGGCACGGTGATCTGCACCTCCTTGGGCTGTGCGGCCTTGCCTGCATCGTCGGCCCGTTTGGCGACCATCGTTTTCACTTCCGCGGCGCGCTTGGCCTTGGCGGCCATCGCAGCGGCGCGCTGCTCGGCATCGGCCTTGGCGCGAGTGGCATTCTCGGCCGCGCTGGCCATCGCCGGGCGCTCGTGTTCGGGGCACGATTTGGCCCGCGTCTCGGCATCGACGGCCGCTTGAGCGGCTTGCTGCTTCGTGGCCTCGGCCTGTTGGGCGGTCTTGGTCAATTCGTCGGCAAGTTTTTCGACCGTTTGGCGCATCTCGCCGAGCTTGGCCGCGCCACCGGGATCGCGCTGATACTGGACCCTCGTGCGCGCTTGGACGTACAGCGAATAAGGCCCAACGGCGGCGCCGGGAGGAATCTCAATGCCGAGCTTTGCGTCGCTCTGATCGCCGGCGATCGTCGCCGGGGACGACTTGAAACTGTCCGGCAAGCCGGCAAGCGACACCGTGACCGGCTCCTTGAGCGTTTCGCCTCGCGAGAGCTTGACGGGAATCTCCACTTTGCCGGCGCGACTCATATCCCATGCTTTCCGCTCGCCCAGCACGATGTCCAACGGCAGCGATTCCTGGTCGCTGACGGCCAATGCCGTCGTGAAGGTGACGCGTCCCT
Organism: Pirellulales bacterium; assembly: GCA_036272935.1. Lineage (GTDB taxonomy): Bacteria > Planctomycetota > Planctomycetia > Pirellulales > PNKZ01 > DATAXP01. The sequence continues at coordinate 27,118 of DATAXP010000032.1, forward strand.
TGGCGAATCGACGGTTGCCGGCGATGGCGGGCATCGGACTGTTAGCCCATTGCGTAACGCCGGAACGGGCAACGCGCTCGATGGTGTCGTTGCCGATCTTTGCGCGACCGACGATGCGGATATCGCCGGCCCACGCCGCGGCGTCGGGGGCCGCATGGAACACCAGCACCGAGCCGTCCTGCGCGGGGCCGATGGTGACACGATCGCACGTGACGCCCGGTGGCAGGCCGTCGGCTGCGACTTCGATCGGCCCACTGAAACCATCGCGCCGCAGGGCCAGGACGCTCAAGGCGGTCGTGCCGCCGCGGCGCACGAGCAGGCTTGTCGGCGCGGTGGCCGCCGTGGGGCGCAGCCGCTCGTCGGTCAGCGCCACGCGCGGCACCGCCACCAGGCGGAAATCGGGGCGGGGTTCGTGGATCGCCAGCCGATACACACGGCGCGGATCGCTGTGATAATCGATCAGGTCGCGCAGCAGCACGCGGTACGTGCCGTCCTCAGGCACATTGAGTCGATACACCGGGTCACCGCTGGCGGTGCTGAAATCGCTGCCGCCCAGCTCGCGATCGTCGTCAACCTCGGCCACGTCGGCCACTTGCTCTTCGCCTTTGTCGTTGCGGGTGACTCGCTGCACGAGCAGTTGCGGATCGCTGCCGACGCCCAGCCGCTGCGAGATGACCTCGAGTGTGTAGGCGCTGCCGCGCTTGGCGTCGAACGTGAACCAGTCGAGGTCGCCGCGGGGATAGAATTGTCCGTCGATCTCGCACGGCACCACCAGGCGCTGAGCGCCGGCGGCGGTGTTGTTCGCCGGCTCCTGTTCGACGGCGACCGGATCGGGCGTGAGTCCCAGCAGCAGCGGGTTCGAGGCGCCGCCGCCGAAGTTGTAGCGGAACTCGAAGGCGTCGAGCGTCGCCCCTTGACTGGCCAGGGAACTGCTCGCTCCGCCAGTATTCAGGTCGGGCATGAAGGTCACCGGCACGGTCGCCCGTTCCAGCGGCCGACCATCGACCGTCATGCCTGGCACCGGCGTGCCACGCGGCAGGTTGCGGCCGAACAACGTGATCTCGCTGCGCGATCCTGGCCGGCCGGCCAGCGGCAAGGCGAAATCGAGATACGGCCCCGTGTGGATCGCGAGGCGATAAAAGTACTCGGCCCCGCCGCCGTAGATGGCGTCCTGGATCGCAAGGGTGTAGGCGCCGTCGTGGGCGGTGGTGAAGTCGAGTAGCGGATCGCGCCCGGGAGCGGCATGGCTGCGGGCCAACTCGCGTCCCGCGGCATCGTAGAGCACCATCGTCGCTTCGAGCCGCGAATCGATCCGCTCGGCCCAGGCTTCGACCAGCACGCGCTTGCCGCCGGGAGCGTCAATGCGGAAGTAATCGACGTTGGCCGCCTCAACCACGCCGTTGACCAACGTGTTGACCGCAACGGGCATGGCCGCGGCCAGCGAGTGATTGTCGGCCTTTTCGTACTGTTCGGGGAGATCGCCGACGACAAACGCCCGCGGGTTCGAGATGCCGAATAGTCCCGCGGCGCGCACGTCGTACACGCCCGGCGGCACTTCGGCGGCGATCGTCGCCAGGAACTCGTTGGTCGGCTCCGGCGGCAATCCTTCGAGCAGCGGATCGGCCGGCTTCACGCGGGCCGTGATACCCGGATGCGAGAACAGCAACCGGTCAACGCGATCCAGGTCGACCCCCGCGGCGACGCGCACCGAGACTTCCGTTCCTTGCCGACCGCCGGGAGGCACGAGCGAGTGCAGTTGCACCGCAGGCAACTGGGCATTCGCCACCGAGCAAGCGAGCAGCCACGCAACGAGCCAAACTGCCGCGACGGCGGGCCTCGCCGCGGCGGCTCGACCCACCCTACGACGATCGAGGGGCGGCAGTACGATCATGAGGGGTCGTTTCAGTGGTTGAACAGGAACTCTTTCGAGTTGACCAGTGCCCATTCGATGTCTTCGAACGCCTGCTGCTTGTCTTTCGAGCGCTCGAAATGCCCCGCGGCGATCGACAACTCCTTCTCCGTCGGCTGCCGCGAAAACGCCAGCAGGTAAAGTTGCCGAACCTTCTGCTCCGGGGGCGTGGCCGCGTCGCGGGCCAGCGTTGCGGCGCGTCCCGAGCCGACCGACAGTTTCGATTGCATCTCACTGCTGTTGAGCAGGTGCAGGCTCTGGGCCAGGTTGGCGTCGGTCGAGCGTTCGCATTCGCAGGCGCTCGACATCTCGGGCCGGCCAAAGACCGTGAGGAAGTATGAGTTGACTGCGGAATCGGGCAGTTGCACGGCGCGCGTTCCGGCCGGCAAGCTGGCGAAGCTCGATGGCGCCCCGGTCACGCTATCCAGCGCATCGAGCAACACTTCGGCAGCCAGGCGCTTCGGATAGTGCCGCGAGAAGTTCTGCTTGTCGGCGGCGTTGAAGGCGTTGGGCTCGCTGCTGAGCTGATAGGCGCTCGAAGTGCAGAGCGTGCGGACCAGCAGCTTCAGGTCCCAACCGTGCTCGCGGAACTGCTTCGCCAGGGCGTCGAGCAATTCGGGATTGCTCGCCGGGTTGGTGACCCGCATGTCGTCCTCGGGCTCGACGATCCCGCGGCCGAAGAAGTGCTTCCAATAACGGTTCACCAGTGCCCGGGCGAAGAACGGATTATCGGGGGTCGTCATCCAATCGACCAGCGCGTGGCGCGGATCGCGCTCGGGCTGCACGTCGATCGGCGCCGCGCCCAGCCCGGTCGGCTTCAGTCGTTCGCCGGTCTTGGGATTGTTCATTCCCGCCTGGCCGCGGCGATGGAAGATGATCTGCTCGTCGACGCCGATACCCGGCTTGCGCGCGACCTGCGAGAAGAACGCCCCGAAGCCGTAGTAATCGCGTTGGCTCCATTTCTCGAACGGATGATGGTGGCAGCGGGCACACTGGATGCGCAGGCCGAGGAACAACTGCGCGCTGTCCTCGACTTGCTGCTCGACGTCCTTGACTTCGCGATACCAGGCGACCGGCGGATGATCGCTTACCTCGCCGCTGGCGGCGAGAATGGAGCGCACGAACTCGTCGTACGGCATGTTCTGGTACAGGCTGTCGCGAATCCAGGCGTGGAAGTTGTAGGTGCCGTGGATGTAGCTGGCCTGCTGACGACGGTTGCGGACGACCGCGTTCCACTTGTTGGCAAAGTAGTCGGCGTAGTCGGGACTGGCCAGCAGGCGGTCGACGAGCCGGTCGCGCTTATCGGGGCTGGCGTCGGCCAACAGGGCGTTGGTTTCGTCGGTTGTCGGCAGCCGGCCGGCGATGTCGATCGTCGCTCGGCGGATGAACGTGGCATCGTCGCACACCGGCGACGGCGGCAGCCCTAGCGTCTTCAGCTTCTTGAAGACCAATTCATCGATGAAATTCTTGCCCGGCGGCAACTGGTCGACCGCGGCACCCAGCGGAATGGTCGCCTGAAACACCGCCACCGATCCTTGGTAGCGGGCCATGATCGACACATCGCCCGTCAGGTCGAGCGTGCGGACCAGCCCGGTCGGGCCGACCTCGGCCATCTCGTTGTCGTTCGGCTCGTACTTGGCCAGTTGCGTGACGTCTTCCAGCGAGCCATCGCTGTAATGGGCCAGCACGGCAAGTTGCTGAGTGGCGGCCCGGCGCATGGTGCGGGCTTCGGGATACACCGAGATGCGCACCACGGTCGGATCGGTGGGGTTGCCGTAAGGCATGCCTTGGCCGATCCACCGAGCCAGCAAGCGGTACTCGTGGCTGTCGTGCGACAAGCGCGGACCGCCGCCGTGCGGCAGGGCGTTGATCGCCTTGACCAGCAGCAGGCTGCGATCGGGAGCGGCGGGGAACAACCGTCGTCCGCGGCCTTCCTTCACCAGATGCTCGTAATCCTCGCCAGGCTCGAAACCCAACAGCGACAGGCGGAAGCCGTTCTGGCCACCCGACTTGCCGTGACAGCCACCGCCGTTGCAGCCGTAGCGGGTGAAGATCGGCACGATCTGATTGGGGAAGTTGATCGGCACGTCGTGGCTGAATCCTTCGACGACCAATTCCTTGGCGGCCGACAGATTCGCGGGGCCGTGTGCGGTGACGGTTGCCTTACCGTCGGCCGTCGGGGCGACAAAGCCGGCGGCGTCGACCGAGACGATGCCCGGCGGACTGACTTCGTAGGTTACTTGCCCGGTGAAGTCGCGGGCCTGACCGGCGGCCCCCGTCGGGTCAGCAGAGTCGGATGCGGTAACGACCAATTGCTGGCGGGCGTCGCGGCCACGCAAGGTGACGGGGGCATCGGGGGCTCGGCCGGTGTCGATCGTGAGCTGGGTTGGGGAAAACGTGTCGGCCGGCGGGCTGGGCGCGGTGGGCGGCGGGGCCTGCGGAGGTGATGCGATCGCAGCGACAGCCGGCGCGGGCGCAGCGTCATCGCCCAGTCCGGCGGACTGCACGAGCGGCTGCACCAAGACCAGCACCATCCATGCGGTGCAGCAGATTATCCAACGGGACCGACTCACGAGGATTTCCCTCCTCTGAGTTTCACGGAGTGGGGCCTTCACGAATTGGGAACCAGCACCACGGCAGGGGCGACACTGGCGGAACGTGCCCGGGTACACCAATTTTATTGCTATCAGGCAGTTATTGGCAAGCGAGATGCGCGGCCCGCTAGCGGCCGGTCGGCTCGGAATCCCAGCGACGCAACTCCTGCCACGGCAAAGGCTGCCGCACAAACCACGAATGGCCGGCTCCAGTCGGTACGATCTTCGCCGAGCACACTTTCCAAGAGCACCGGCGACAAAGCCGCTCCCAGGTTGCCCCACATGTTGCCCCAACCGAGCACCGCCCCGACGTTGCGACCGCCCACGTCCTGGGCGAACGTCCAGGTGGCACCAATGCCCAGATCGGTCATGAACGACACGACGACGAATGCCGCGGTGGCCAGCCAAGGATCGTCGATCCATAGGCAGGCGACGAACGCCGCGGCGGCCCCGAACCGCGACAGGGCCATCGGCAACGACCGACCCCAGCGCACGCCCCACCGCGCGGTCGCCCGATCGGTCAGCCAGCCGCCGATCAAGCCGCCCACCATCCCGGCCAGCAGCGGCAGGCTGCTCATCACGCCCCGCTCGTCGGTCGGCACTTGGTGGGCTTGTTCCAGGTAATCGGGCAGCCAAGTGACCAGAAACGCCCAGCCCACGTTGGTGCCGAACTGTGCGATCGACATCGACCACAGGCTGGCGTCCCTCAGAAACGTGGACCAGGGAATCGAGGTGGCGGCTCGGCGTTGGCCCGCCGTCGGCACCGGTGTCGCAAGCATCGCTCGTTCGGCAGGGTTGCAGCGCCGGTGCTCGTGCGGAGAGCTGGTCACCCAACGGGCGAACCACCAGGCCACTGGCAGCCCAATCAGCCCGTAGATAAGCATCACGCCGCGCCAATTGAGCATGTCCAATAGATATGCCGTCGTCGTCGGCACCATCGCCCCGCCCAACCGTCCACCAAGCGACACGATGCTGCTGGCCAATCCGCGTGCGGACAGCGGCATCCAGCGCCCGACTAACGCGCTACAGATCGGATAAGCGCCAGCCTGGGCAAGGCCGCAAGCCAAGCGTAGCGCGAACAAGCCAGCGAACCCGTTCGCCAGGCCGAGCGCCGCGGTGAGCAGCGACCAGCAGAGCATGTACACGACCATCGTGCCCCGCGCGCCGAAACGGTCGCCGACCCAACCCGCCGGCACCTGCGCCAGCGCGTAGCTCCAGAAGAACGCGCTCAGCAACCAGCCGACTTGCGTTGGGTCGAGCCCCAAATCGTCGCCAATGTATCGGGCTGCAAACGACACGCAGTTGCGATCGGCGTACAACAGCACCGCACTGAGCGTGGCGATGAACACAATCCGATACCGGACGGTCGTGGCGCGATCAATCGAGGAAGCTTCGGGGACGATCATGCGCCCCATGGTACCAACCCGGCTCCATCGAGGTGGATCGACGCACCGCGTTTAGCACGGTACGTTGGTGCCATGCTCCCCACGCCGCCGTTGGGCTCGACGAAAGACGATCTCGACACCCCCGCCTTGTGCCTCGATCTGGAGGTAATGGAGGCGAACATCCGTGCGGTGGCGGCAACGTGCCGCGAGGCGAACGTCGCGTGGCGGCCGCACTCGAAAGGGCACAAGAATACGTGGATCGCGCGGCAGGAACTGGCTGCCGGAGCGATCGGCATCACCTGCGCCAAGCTGGGCGAGGCCGAGGTCATGGCCGCCGGCGGGATCGACGATCTGCTGATCGCCAACCAGGTGGTTGGCCGGCACAAGTTGCCCCGGCTCGTCGAGCTGCGGCGGCGGGCTGATCCGATCATCTGCGTCGATCATCTCGAGCAAGCCCGGCCGGCAAGCGATGCGATGTCCGCTGCGGGACTGCGGCTACGCGTACTGATCGAGATCGACCTGGGATTGAACCGTGCCGGCACGGCGCCGGGCGAGCCGACGGTCGAGCTGGCGCGGCAGATCGTTCGGCTGCCGGGACTCGAGCTGGCTGGCGTGATGGGCTACGAAGGGCATCTGCTCACGGTGGCCGACGCTGCCGAAAAGTCGGCTCGCATTGCCGCGGCGCTGGCGTCGCTGGTCGACTGCCGGCGGCTGATCGAGGCGTCTGGAATGCCGTGCCCGATCGTCTCGTGCGGCGGCACCGGCTCGTACGTCATCGCCACTCGACAGCCGGGCATCACCGAGGTGCAGGCCGGCGGAGCGATCTTCATGGATGCGTTCTATCGCCATGCCTGCGGGCTGAACGGCCTGGGCAACGCGCTGACGATCCTGACCACCGTGGTCGGGCGACCCGCCGCCGATCGGGCGATCATCGACGCGGGTCGCAAGACCATGAACATCGAGGTACACACGCCGCAAGTCGCCGGGCGCCGTGGTGTGGCGGTCGATCGTCTTTCCGCCGAGCACGGACAGCTTCGGCTCATGCCCGATGCCGAGCCGCTCGTAATCGGCCAGCGGCTTGAGCTACTCCCCGGCTACGCCGACCTCACGGTCATGCTGCACGACCGCATCTACGGTTTCCGCGGCGGACAATTGGAGCGGATTCTGCCGGTCGAATCACGCGGCATGGTGCAATAGCGCCGTGACGGGAAGCCGCCATCGGCTCCTCACGCTCGGCAGGCACTGCACATCCGGAATAAACGGACCCGCCACCGACGCGCCTCGCCCCACCGCGCCGGCGAAGTAATAAAAAGGTGCCACGACCTGCAAGTAGCCGACCAAAGTCCGTGAGCTACTCTTTCGAGACGGGGCAAAGGCGACTTTTTGTCGGCAGATGCCGTCACGGTGGCGGCGATAGGTTCACGGCGATGAAGCGCGGCTACGAACGCAGAAACTTTTTCCGAGCTGCCGTTCCCGGCGGCGGTCATGCCGCGACGCTGCAATGGGATAAGACACGCGCGGGCTTGCGCGTGGTCGAAGAGTCGGCGGGCGGCTTCAGCGCGATCAGCGTTGGCGTGCTCGAAATCGAGCGCGGCACTGTGGCAAAACTGCGCTGCGGCGAACGCTTTGCCGAGGTGCGAGTCACCCACGTGCAACGGCATGGCACCGGCCAGCGGCTGGGCCTGGAACTGATTCGCGATCTGACTGCCGAAGACATGACCACGCGGCGGAACTCATCGAAATCGACATGGCTAATGGTCGGCATGGCCGCTACGGCCATGATCGCGGCGATGCCCATGTTCCTCCGCGATCGCGACCGGGCGGCGATCCTGGCGATCGTACCGTTCATGGGTAGTGAACAGCCTTGGCGGCCCAAGCTGCCGCCGTTGGTGCTTAAGAAGGAAACGCGGCAAACGATCCGTGAGCACACAGGACTCGACCTGCTCGTTCAACCCGAGATCGCCCGGCTGCTGGGGCTCAGCGACCTGCAGCGCGCCGAGTTTCAAGAACTGGTCACCGAGCAGAACGCCCGGTTGAACAAGAACGGCAAGACGAGTGCCAACGAATTGAGCGTTCCGATCGCCGAATCACCCGCCACCCAATTGCTCACGCCCGAGCAGCAATGGCGGCTGATGGAGATGGTCGGTCAATCGGTCAGCCCGTTGAAGCTCATCGAGCGCACCGCACAGCGTACCTGGCCGCGGGCCAACGCCCGGCAACTGTTCGACCGGCTGGGAGCCGCTGCCCTGGCGTTGCCGAGTGCGGCCAAAGAACTGCACCTGCGCCCGGAACAACGCGAGCAGATTGCGGCAATCGTCGAGCTGGCCCTCGACACCTCGGAAGACTTGTTCCAGCAGGCCGCCAGCCCGCGCGGCGGTGCAACCGATGGCTCGAGCGATCCGGCCACCGACGCGAACGCCGTACTCGAGCAAGCCCGGCAGGATGTGCTGGCCGTGCTTTCGAGCGATCAGGCTCACCTGCTGGAATCGATGCCGCGCTAGGCGCTTGTCGCGGATGACTCGCGTCGCAAGCGACGCGGCTAACGTTCCTCCGCCGGATAGTCGTACACGCTTTCGTGCCAACCGCGCCAGCGTGCGAACCAGCGCGGGTCGAACACGTAGAGCTGATCGTCCGGCTGGCCGGCCGCGCGGAACATCGCCCAGAACGTGCGATGCGTCGGCGGCAGCGGAACGCCAAGCTTCTCGATCGTGAGCATCGTCAGGTCGGTCGTCACGTGCCCGTGTCGCCAGAAGCCGCGCGGCGTGTTGCCCGAGTACAGGCAATGCGATAGATACGCATCGAGGCCCCCGACGTAATATGTGGCCGGGGCAACGAGCAATCCCACTGCCGCGATGCGCCATGCCGGCAGCACGGTCCGCACGTCGAGCCACAGCGATCCGCGCCAATCGAACAGTAGTCCCAGCGACGCCGCGGCGAGCGCCAAGTTCCACGGCCACACTGCCTGGTTCCAGTCGAGCCCCACTGGCGACAGCGACACGAACACGCCGATATGAAACAAGGCTCCTGCGATTGCCGCGGCTCGGCGCGTGCGCGGGAAGGCCGCAAAGAGGCCAAGCGCGATTTCCGTTGCCGCCAAAACCAGGCCGAAGGCGATGATCGTGGTCTGCGACACGCGTGGAAAAATTCCGTTCCACAGGAACGGCGCCACCTCGTCGTAGAACCCGGCGCTGAACAGCTTGTGGACTCCCGAGAAGAACCAGAGCGTGATCAGGTGCAACCGGCCAATGAGCTTTGGTCCTGCCCCCGGCAGCGTCCCCAGCAATAGCAGACAGTGCGAGACGATTTCAGGCTGCATGCGCGTTTGGTCCATGAGCATCGCCACGGCGACCACCACGGCGTGCGCCGTCAGTCCCCAGCGTGGCACGATCAACACCGCCAGCGCCGAGACGAGCATTGCCCAACCGCAGGACACTTGCGGCGAGCTCACCGCCGGCAGCATCGGCGGCCACTCCCGCACCTGCCACAACGGCCAGGTGACGAGTACCGTCGCCACCTGGGCCGCAACGATCGCCCAGCGTGCCACCAGCGGCAAGCGTGCGAGAAACCGGCGCGCGGTGCTCTCCGGCACCGCTGAGATTTGTTTCGACCTCCTGTGACGTGCGATGGCCATCGGCGCGAAGCAGTTGGTCAGCGGCTCATGGCTTCGGCGCGATGTAGTAATCGGAGCGGCGCTGGGGCATGGGAGCGCCAACCCGCTCGCGCCAGGCAACGAGTTCCGCATGCAGTTGCTTCGTCAGCTCCGGCTTCTCCGCCGCCAGGTCGTGCCGCTGGCTTAAGTCGTTTTTCAAATCGTACAACTCCAGCCGGCCATCCTCGAAGAACTCGATCAGTTTGTAGTCGCCCTTGCGGATCGCGCCGGCGGGCGTCGTGCGCCAGGTATCCGCCCCCGCACCCAGATAGCCGGGAAAGTGCCAGAACAGCGGGCGCTCATAGAACTTTTGGCAATTCGGATCCAGATCGTGCTCATCGTCGCAACAAAGCACGAACCCGCCGTCGAGATTCCTCGGCTTCTCATTCCAGTTCGCTAGTGGGTAGGCAAGCATCTCAACGAACGAAGCATAGACATCGACCGTGATGATCGGTACGTCGAGGACTTTCGGTTTACGTTCTTTCGGCCAGTGCAAGATGAACGGCACGCGCACGCCTCCCTCGTACAGCATTCCCTTGCCGCCGCGCAGCGGTGCGTTGTCGGTGATGTCGCCCGCTTTGCCGATCCCTTCGCGCCCGTAGCCTCCCACGCCGCCGTTGTCGCTGGTGAAGATCACGATGGTGTCATCCGCCGCTCCCAACTCATCGAGCTTCTTCATGATCCGGCCGACGCTCTCGTCGAGGCTGGCGATCATCGCCGCGTACACCGGGCTGTGGTGGCCGCCGACGGCTGGCTTGTCTTTGAATCGCGCGATCAGCTCGGGCTTGGCATCGTGGGGCGAATGCACGCCGAAATGTGGCAGGTACAAAAAGAACGGGCCCGCCTTGCCCTCGTCGCGATTCTTGTAGGACCGCTCGATGAAGTCGAGCGCCCGGTCGGTCAGAAAATCGGCCAGATACGTGTCGGGCGGCACGTCGACGGGAGGCTGCGTCTTAAACTTGAAATGCTTGCCCATCGTCACGAGCGCTTCGTCGAACCCTTGGGCGCGCGGTCCGTGATCCTCATCTTCGCCCAGGTGCCACTTGCCGAACATCGCGGTGGTGTAGCCCGCAGCCTTGAACATCTCGGCCAGTGTCACGGTTTCGGGGGCGAGTTGCACGGCGTTGGGGACCGGCACCAGCGGCCGACGGCTGGTGTCGAACCGGTCGGTGCTCCCCACCGTGTAAATGCCGGTGCGGGGGCCATACTGGCCGCTCATCAGCGCGGCGCGCGTCGGCTGGCAGTTCGGACCGCAAGTGTAGGCGCTGGTGAATTTCACCCCTTCGGCACACAGCCGGTCGACGTTCGGCGTCTCATAGTACTTGCTGCCGTAACAGCCGAGGTCGGTCCAGCCCAGATCATCGGCGAGGATGAAAATCACGTTGGGCGGCGGGGCCAGGATGTTCGCCGCGCGAGCCAGCGGCGCGGCGCTCGTCAGGCAAAGCCACACGACTGCCGCGCAAGATAGAAACCGTGTCGTCATGCGATTGTTCCGTTTGTGGAAGGGCGACAGTGGAACCTGCTCGTCGAGGTCGATTGTAGACGATCCGATCGAGAGAAGCCCGCTCACAACCGCTCGTGCCGCAGGCGCAGGGCGTTGGCCACCACGCTCAACGAACTGAAGCTCATCGCGGCGGCGGCGATCATCGGGTTCAGCAGCAGGTGCGGCGACAGGGGGTACAACACTCCCGCGGCGATCGGCACGCCCAGGGCGTTGTAGACCAGGGCGAAGAACAGATTCTGGCGGATATTGCGCATCGTGCGCCGGCTCAGGCGCAATGCTTTGACGATCCCGCGCAGGTCCCCTTCGACCAGCGTGACCCCAGCCGAGGCAATCGCCACGTCGGTGCCGGTCCCCAGCGCGATCCCGACGTCAGCTTCGGCCAGCGCCGGCGCATCGTTGATCCCGTCGCCGGCCATCGCCACCGTGCGACCTTCGGCCCGCAGCGCGCGGACCCGCGCGAGCTTTTGTTCGGGGCGAACTCCCGCCTCGAACTCGTCGATGCCCAGTTGTCGGGCCACCGCTTCGGCCGTCGCCTGCCCATCGCCAGTGAGCATGATGATCCGCAGCCCCAAGGCGTGCAGCGATCGCACCGCTTCGGGAGTTGATGGCTTGATCGGGTCGGCCACGGCCAACAGCCCGGCGAACTGCCGATCGACCGCCACCGCTATCACGCTTTGCCCCTGCCGCTGCGCGGACTCGGCCCGAGCGTCGAACGCATCGAGCCCTTGCACGCCGCGCTCGGCCAGCAGCGACCGCTGGCCGACGAGCACCGCTCGGCCATCGACAACCCCTTCGACACCGCCGCCGGTGATCGACTGAAACCCGGACGCTTCGCCCAGCGCGATCTTGCGCTCCACGGCACCGCGCACGATCGCCCCGGCCAACGGATGCTCGCTGTGCTGTTCGACACTGCCCGCCAGCCGCAGCAGCGCCGTCTCGTCGACCGCCCCGCTCGGCACGCAAGCCGTCAGCGACGGTCGCCCCACGGTGAGCGTTCCGGTTTTGTCGACCACTACGGTATCGACCTTGGCGAGCGTTTCGAGCACCTCGGCGTCCTTGACGAGCACCCCTTCGCGGGCACCCCGCCCGATGCCGACCATGATCGACATCGGCGTCGCAAGCCCCAGGGCGCAGGGGCAGGCAATCACGAGCACCGCCACGGCGTTGACCAGCGCCCAGGCCACCGCCGGCTGCTCGGGGGCCGCGACGAGCCAGACCACGAACGTGACCACGGCAACGGCAACGACGGTCGGCACAAAATACCCGGCGACGGTATCGGCAACGCGCTGGATCGGCGCCCGGCTGCGCTGCGCCTCGCCCACCAGCTCGACGATCCGCGCAAGGACGGTTGCCTGGCCCACCTGCTCAGCCAGCATCGTGAACGATCCGGTTTGATTCACCGTGCCGCCGATCACGCGCTCGTCCGGGCCCTTCTCAACCGGCAGCGATTCGCCGGTGAGCATCGATTCATCGACCGTACTGTGGCCTTGTTGCACGCGGCCGTCGACCGGAATCTTCTCGCCGGGGCGCACGCGCAGCGTGTCTCCTTGCTGCACCTCGGCCAGCGGCACGTCGCGCTCCATGCCATCGCGCAACAGGTGCGCGGTCGGCGGAGCCAGCGCCATTAGCTCGCGGATCGCACTCGTGGTTTGCCGACGAGCACGCAACTCGAGCACCTGGCCCAACAGCACCAGCGTCACGATCACCGCGGCAGCCTCGAAGTACACGGGCGCCGTGTTGTCGTGCTGCATACCGTGAGGAATTGCCGCAGGCACGAGCACCGCCACAACGCTGAACAGATACGCTGCCCCGGTCCCCAGAGCGATCAGCGTGAACATGTTCAGATGCCGTGAGACCAGCGACCGCCAGCCACGCTCGAAAAACGGCCACCCTCCCCACAGCACAACCGGCGTGCTGAGCAACAATTCCAGCCACGCGGCGAGTGGTCCTCCGAAAAGCCGGTCGATCGGCACGCCAACCATCGGCAGCATCGCCAACGCGAACACCGGTGCGGTGAGCACGAGCGACACCCAGAACCGGCGCGCCATGTCGCGCAGCTCCGAGTCATCCTCGGGCTCGTCGAGGCTCGCGTGCTTCGGCTCCAGTGCCATGCCGCACTTGGGACATACTCCCGGGCCGACCTGCTCGATCTCCGGGTGCATCGGGCAAGTGTAGATCGCCGCCTCGGCGCGAGGCTTCTCGGCTGCTGGGTGCAAGAATCGCTGCCGGCAAGGTTCGCAGCAGAAGTAGAACGTCTGGCCGTCGCGCTCGGCGCGCAGCGCCGTCGCCTCGTCCACCGTCATGCCGCAGATCGGATCGATTGCCATACGATGGAATCTTACCGCGGCAGCCAAGCCTACTGGCCGGCACTGCCGGATGCAATGGCTGGCGCGATACGCCCAAGCAGCTCGTGCGTCCTGCCGATGATCCGCTCCTCGACGTCGAGCGCGTAGTCGCCGCCGGCCTCGTACCCCCCTTCGGCCGCCACGCGCCGGCTGGGAATATAGCCGACCATGTCGTTCGAGTAGCCGGCGATCCAGGTGATCGGCGAGCGAATCTCGCTTTTCAGCCGCAGCGAATAATCGACCACCGTCTCGCTACTGAGGGCAACCAGCGTGAGCCGGTCGCCGAGGCGGACAACCTGGATCGGATAATCAACCTTCGGCTTGTCGTGGTTGCGCTCCAGCTCGACGGTATCGAACGCCGCCGCCACGGGACCTTCGATCGGTTGCGGGACGTTCCCCAGCGCCACGACGACCGAGTAGGCGAGGCTGCGGCCGTGATGAGCCGCCAGCTCCAGCGGCAGCTTGCCGGGCACTTCGTCGCCGCGCGGATACGGGTTTTGATCTCCCGAGCAGCCGTTCACGAACAAGGCCGTCGTGCCCGGATAGATTTGCTCGAGCACCTGCTGGGCGAAGCCAGCGTAGTCGCCGTTGAATAGGTAGCGCGGCGAGGTGGTCTTCGGCGTCACCGACACCAGCGAAGTGTTGTGGCAGGCGTAGCCAAACGCGACGGCCAGCAGGTGTTGCTCGGCATCGCGCACGGCGACCACCGGCACCTCGTGATCGACCGGGCCGTCGAATGTCGAACTGTTGATGAACCCGCGCCCAGGTACCAGCCGGCGGCGGTTCATGGCGAAGCCGCAACGCGCGTGGGCAAACGACACGCTGGCCGGCGCGAGCCGCTCGAGCGCCTCGCCAACGATCCGCACCAGCGAATCTTCGAGCCCGGCCAGGTACTCGGCAGTGCCCGCCTTGAACTCTTGGTGCGATTCTTGCGTCGGCTGATATTCCGGCCCACAGTGCGTGTGCGAGGCGTTGAGTAGCAGCCGGTCGGGCGGCAGCTTGAACTTTTCCTGGCAGCGGCTCGCGACGACATCGCGCAGGCCGCGGCGCACGGCGATCAGGTCCATCGTCACCACCACCAGCCGGCCGCCGCGCTCATCTTCCAAGGCCAGCGCCTTGGCGAACAAGTCTTGCGCGACCCCTTCCGATGGCTTCTTACGGGCCGCGTAGCCGGCCATCCACATATCGTGCTTCGGCGTGATGACCGCCCGCGCCGCACCGGCTTTCCAGGCGAGCCGCGGCGGCGGGGGCTTCGTTTCCGCCGCCGGCAACGAGCAACAGGCAACGCATATCGCCGCCGTAGCGCACAGAATCGACATCGTTTTCATGCACGCGATCCCAACAAGGATGACACAGTGCGTCGACTCGCACAGTACAACCGCGCATCGCGCCGATCAATGGTTGCGAGACGTTTTGAAGTCCCATTGCCCAGGGTGCCTGGGGCAGAGCGCAGCGATGCCCCAGCAGACAACGTTCTGTGGCTTCGCGGACTCAGCCACAGGCACCCAATTCCCTGTTTCGTCGTGTGCGGGTGCCACTGGTAGCTCGCTGCCAGTGCCGCGACGCCGATTCGGCACTGTCTGACAAGCAGACAGTGGCACCGGGCGCATCGCGGCAATCAATGCTGCGTTTGCAATGATGCGGCAAGCTCGGTTACGGTAACGGGCCTTGAGAGCCAGATTTGTCGGGCAATTCACTATGTTCTCGCGATCGACGTTCACTGCCGATCTGACCGCCGGCGCGGTGGTGTTTCTCGTGGCGCTGCCGTTGTGCCTGGGCGTGGCACTGACCAGCGGCACGCCGCTGGTGTCGG
Organism: Pirellulales bacterium; assembly: GCA_036272935.1. Lineage (GTDB taxonomy): Bacteria > Planctomycetota > Planctomycetia > Pirellulales > PNKZ01 > DATAXP01. The sequence goes on from DATAXP010000032.1 coordinate 42,317, forward strand.
GGCTGGTTGCGGGAATCGTCGGCGGCATTGTCGTTGGGGCGCTCAGCGGTTCGCACACCAGTGTCAGCGGGCCGTCGGCTGCCTTGACCGCGGTGATCGTGGCACAGCTTGCGGCGCTCGGCAGTTTTGAATCGTTCCTGCTGGCGCTCGTCGTCGCCGGGCTGATCCAGATCGGCTTGGGACTGCTGCGGGCCGGCTTCCTGGCCGAGTACGTGCCGTCGTCAGTGATCAAAGGGCTGCTGGCCGCCATCGGCGTGATCTTGGTGCTGAAGCAGATCCCGCACGTCGTCGGCCTCGATGACGATCCGCAAGGCGACATGGCGTTCGAGCAGCCTGACGGTGATAACACCTTCACCGAGCTGGGCGATTCGCTGTTTCAATTTCACACCGGCGCGGCGCTTGTCGGCCTGTCGTCGGTCGCTGTGCTGCTGTTGTGGGACCGCGTGCCGCGGCTCAAAAAGTCGATCGTCCCCGCGCCACTGGTCGTCGTGCTGTGGGGCGTCGGCTTGCGCCTGGTGCTCGATCGCGTCGGCGGCACGTGGAGTATCGGGGCAAACCACCTGGTACAGGTGCCGATTGCCGAGAACTTTTCAGCACCCGTCGGCCTGCTCGATTCGCCCGACTTCTCGCAGTGGCTGAATCCGCGGGTGTACACCGCTGGGCTGATGGTGGCGCTCGTGGCGTCGCTCGAATCGCTGTTGAACCTCGAGGCGGTCGACAAGATCGATCCGCAGCGGCGCAACTCACCGGCCAACCGCGAGCTGCTGGCCCAGGGGGCTGGCAACATCGTTGCAGGCCTGCTCGGCGGCATCCCCATCTCGAGCGTCATCGTGCGCAGTAGCGTGAACGTCAACGCCGGCGGGCAGACGAAGCTGGCGGCCGTGGTGCACGGCGTGCTGCTGCTGGTGTCGGTGGCGCTGTTGCCGACGTGGCTGAACATGATTCCGCTGGCCTGCCTGGCGGCCATTCTGCTGGTGACCGGCACCAAGCTCGCCAACCCGGCCCTGGTGAAGCAGATGTTCTTCGAGGGGCGCTACCAGTTCTTCCCCTTCGCGGCGACCGTCGCCGCGATCGTGCTCACCGATCTGCTCATCGGCGTTCTGATCGGCCTGGCCGTCAGCATCGGGTTCATCCTGAACAGCAATTTTCGCAGGCCGATCCGGCGGTTCGTCGAAAAGCACTTGGGGGAGAACGTCACGCACCTGGAGCTTGCCAACCAAGTCAGCTTTCTCAACCGGGCGGCGCTGACCAAGGCGCTCGACTCGGTTCCCCGCGGCGGCCAACTGCTGCTCGACGCGCAAACGACCGACTATATCGATCCCGACGTGCTCGACCTGATCCGCGACTACGTGCAGAAGACCGCCCCCGCGCGCGGCATCGAAGTGAGCCTGCTCGGCTTCCTGCCGACGTACGACCTGGAAGATCGCATCCAGTACCTCGACCATGCGACGCGCGAACTGCAATCGTCGCTCACGCCTGCGCGCGTGTTGCAGATTCTCAAGGACGGCAACGAACGGTTCCGCGCCGGTCGGCGCCTCACGCGCGATCTAAGCCGGCAGGTACACGTGACGGCCCAGCGACAACATCCGCTGGCGGTGGTGCTGAACTGCATGGACTCGCGTTCGCCGGCCGAGTTGATTTTCGACGCTGGCATCGGCGACATTTTCGGTGTCCGCGTGGCTGGCAACGGCCTCAGCGACGAGGTCCTCGGCAGCCTGGAATATGGCTGCGCGGTGGCGGGAGCTAAGCTGATCCTGGTGATGGGTCACACCCGCTGCGGCGCCGTGACGGCGGCCGTGCAAAGTGCCGCTACCGACGGACAGGCGCCCAAGCCTAGCGGCACCGAGCACGTCGAGTGCATCCTGCGCGACATCCAACAATCGATTGACCTGGACCAGTGTCGCGCGCTCGACGGTGCTGCCGAGGCGAAGCGCGACGAGTTCGTGGACGACGTGGCCCGGGCCCACGTGCTGCGCACCGCGGCACGGATTGACCGCGAAAGCGAGCCGTTGCGCGGCTTGGTGCGCGAGGGACGCATCGCCATCGTCGCGGCGATGTACGACATCGGCAACGGCGCAATCACATTCCTTTAGCCGCCGGGGAGCCAAGGCCCCGTTCGAGCACGGTCTCCCGACCGTGCTCCTGCCGAATGGAATGGTCGGGAGACCATTCCATAACAGTTGGTTGTCCCACGGTCTCCCGACCGTGCAACATCCGGGTGGAATGGTCAGGAGACCATCCCACAACGGGGGCGTGTGGCCGACCGCCAATGACGGCCGAGGCATTTTTTAACCCCATCAAGAACGCCTCGGCCGCAGTTGCGGGCCCGGCGTCCAAACAGTAGTTCGTGTTTGAATGCGAGCCGTAGCGCGGCACATGTGCCGCGCTACGCGCTCGTTTTTGCGCCGTTCTACGACTCCATCATTCGCACGGCCCGTAGTCGCAATGTTATGCATTGCACAACCAATCGCGATCGAACGATTAGCAGGCCTCGCTCCGCACGTGAAAGCCACCGCGCCCGGGAGCCAAGGACAAGTACAAATTGGTGTTTTTCGGTAGTGACTAGCACACAAATTGGTTGTTCTGACTGTGAGTCTGTGCAGACCAAATTTGTAAGAAAGAAGAAGGATGTCAATGCCTGATAACGAAGCCTCCAACGTGGGTTCTGCACCGCAACAGAGGTTCAGCATAAGGCGCATTGGATACTTACTATTGATCGTCTTGGGCGTGATCGCCGTTCGGGCCGCAGTGCGATTGCCACGGTTCTTTGCAGGACAACAAGCCCAAGAAAATCAAGCGCAAGAGAAACACAATCGTGACGTCGCGCGCATTCAACAAGCGGTACAGCAAGGACAGGGCGGCGAAGCGTTCAACCGCTTGTTTGGCCAACCTGCCACGCCATCATCGCAAAAAAGTGATCCGCCAACATCACCGCGCGCGAACACGCGTCCGAACCCGTGAGCCACACGAGTGCATCAGCAATGCAGAATTCCGTTTGGTTGGAAAAAACTGTTCTCAAGCTTAAGTGGGCCGCGGTCCTGTTGACCGTTATGTGCCCCATTCTGTTAGCGATCAACCTGCCAGAGACGTTACGCCAGGCGGGCAGCGCAGAATGGCCGTCGGTTGAAGGCCGAGTGATCGACGTCGTCATCAAGCCATGGCTTGGCGAGAAGAAACAGGTCATGCAGTATGGCCGAGTACTCTACACGTATCAGGTCAACGGTAAGGAGTGCACAACTGACCTAACGGACCTTGGTCCCGGCATGAAACGGCCTGACGAGATGACCGCTCGTATGGACGTTGCAGAGTATCGCCCCGGCATGTCCCCGGCATGGTCGTGCCAGTGTACTACGACCCAAATGATCCGAGCGTCGGCGTTCTGAAAACAGGCGTCCCTCCGCTGCACCTTGAGCTCATGGTCGGCCTTGCTGTCGTTGGCGCGATAAGCGCCATCGCCGCCATCTTCGTCGTCCGCGGCTGGTATTTGACTTGGAAAAAGCCGGCGGACCCGCTCGTCGCGTAATGCCGCTGTCGATCGCTGTGCCCCGACGATCCACCCAGCGCTGGTAGGTCGTGTGCTTCATCCGTGTGTATCCGCGTTCATCTGTGGTTTCTGCCACTTCGACCCTCCTTGACGCTCGAAATTCGCACTGCTAAGCTCTTGCGCTCAATTTGTTTACATCCATTTCCGTGCGAGCTCGAAACATGGCAGCGGCCGAAAAGTATGTCTATTCGTTTGGTCCCGGGGCAACCGATGGCGACGCGAGCATGCGTGCCTTGCTGGGGGGCAAAGGGGCGAACCTGGCCGAGATGACCAAGATCGGGCTCCCCGTGCCGGCCGGCTTCACCATCGGTACGACGGTCTGCAACTATTACTACGCCCACGATCGCAGCTACCCGCCCGAGTTGAAGGGCGCCGTCGATGCCGCGATGGCCAAGGTCGAGAAGGAAATGGGAGCGAAGTTCGGCAGCACCGACAATCCGCTGCTCGTCTCCTGCCGCTCCGGCGCCCGCGATTCGATGCCCGGCATGATGGACACCGTGCTCAACATCGGCCTGAACGATCAAACCGTGCAAGCCCTGGCCAAGCAATCGGGGAACGAGCGGTTCGCCTGGGACAGCTATCGCCGTTTCGTGCAAATGTACGGCGACGTGGTGCTCGACATGAAGCCCAAGAGCAAAGAGGACCACGACCCGTTCGAAGAGCTGCTCGAGGCCAAGAAGAAGAAGGTCGGCGTGAAGCTCGACAACGAGCTGAAGACCGAGCACCTCAAGGAGCTGGTAACCGAGTTCAAGGCGGCCATCAAGAAAGGAACCGGCAAGGATTTCCCCAACGATCCGATGGAACAAGTGTGGGGCGCCATCGGCGCGGTGTTCGGCAGTTGGATGAACGACCGCGCCATGGTGTATCGCCGCACCTACGGTATTCCGCACGAGTGGGGGACCGCCGTGAATGTGCAGGCGATGGTGTTCGGCAACCTCGGCGATGACTGCGCCACCGGCGTCGCGCTGACGCGCGACGGTGCGCTCGGCACGCCAGGCTACTGCGGCGATTACCTGGTCAACGCCCAAGGCGAGGACGTGGTCGCCGGGATCCGCACTCCCAAGCGCATCGAAGAAACCTTGGCCAAGGACATGCCCGAGGCGTATGCCGAGCTCGACAACATCGGCAAGATTCTCGAGAAGCACTACAAGGACGTGCAGGACATCGAGTTCACCGTACAGCGCGGCAAGGTGTGGATGCTGCAAACTCGCAACGCCAAGCGCACCGGCTTCGCCGGCGTGCGGATCGTTGTCGACCTGGTGAACGAAGGGCTGATCACCAAGGACGAGGCGCTGCAAGCTCGCCGGCTACCGGCCGACGACCTGAATCAACTGTTGCAGCCGATCTTCGATCCGGCGGCCAAGAAGTCGGCCGGCGGCAAGCGCCTGGCCAAGGGGATCAACGCCGGCCCCGGTGCGGCCAGCGGCAAGATCGTGTTCCACGCTTCCGATGCCGAGGAGATGGGGATCAAGGATCCGAACGTCAAGCTGATCCTCGTGCGCCGTGAAACCAGCCCCGAGGATTTGCGCGGCATGAAGATCGCCAAGGGCATTCTCACCGCCTTCGGCGGGGCCAGCTCGCACGCCGCCCTGGTGAGCCGGCAGATGGGCAAGCCTTGTATCGTTGGCTGCGGCGAGCTCGATATCGACTATCACGCCGGCACGATGAAGGTCGGCAGCAAGACGCTCAAGGCCGGCGACACGATCTCGATCGACGGCTTCACTGGCGAAGTTTTCGAAGGAAGCATCGAAACCAAGCCGAGCGAAATCGTCCAGGTGCTCATCAGCAAAACGATGAAGCCCGAGGAGAGCGAAACCTACAAGCGTTACTCGCAACTGATGCAGTGGGTCGATGAGGCCCGTAAGCTCAAGGTCCGCACCAATGCCGACGACCCCAAGCAGGCCACCGAGGCGGTGGCGTTCGGCGCCGAAGGAATTGGCCTGTGCCGCACCGAGCACATGTTCTTCGACCACATCGACGAGTTCCGCGAGATGATCTTGGCCACGAAGCTTGACGACCGTGAAAAGGCGCTGACCAAGCTACTGCCGTTCCAGCGCAAGGACTTCGACGGCCTGTTCCGCGCGATGAACGGCAAGCCCGTGACGATTCGTCTACTCGATCCGCCGTTGCACGAGTTCCTGCCGCACACCGCCGACGAGCAAGCGGCGCTCGGCAAGAAGATCGGCATTGCCGCCGATGCGATCGCCCGGCGCGTCGCCGAGCTGCACGAGTTCAACCCGATGCTCGGCCACCGCGGCTGCCGCCTGGGGATCACCTATCCTGAAATCACGCGGATGCAAGCTCGCGCGATTTTCGAGGCGGCCTGCGACGTGGCTAAGGCCGGCATTAAGGTCGTGCCCGAGGTGATGATTCCGCTGGTCGGCTTCGCCGCCGAGTTCAAGGACCAGGAAAAGCTGATCCGCGAGACCGCCGACAAGGTATTCGCCGAGAAGAAGAGCAAGGTGGAATACCTGGTCGGCACGATGGTCGAAGTGCCGCGGGCCGCGGTCAATTCGGAGCAGATTGCCGGGGCCGGCGCCGAGTTCTTCAGCTTCGGCACCAACGACCTCACGCAGACCACGCTTGGCATGAGCCGCGACGACTACGGCGGCTACATCACGTACTACCGCGAGCACGACATTGTGCCCAACGACCCATTCCAGACGATTGATCGCGACGGCGTCGGCACGTTGATGAAGCTCGGCGTGAGCGGAGGCCGCAAGGCGCGTGGCAACCTGAAGGTTGGCATCTGCGGCGAGCACGGCGGCGATCCGGCCAGCGTGGTGTTCTGCCACGAGATTGGCCTAGACTACGTGAGCTGCTCGCCGTTCCGCGTGCCGATCGCGCGCCTGGCCGCGGCCCAAGCCGCCGTGGCTGACAAGACGGCGAAGAAGTAGTCGCAATTAGCAATCAACATCAATGGCTATTTGTCCGACACCGAGAAATCGAGGGGCGTGCATTTCTTCGGCGCCGTAGCGGTATAATCCAAGTATGACAGCGGACAACTTCGACCGCACGCTAAGGGCGCCATGTAATCCTCACTTGGCAATCGTCATGCCGACGATCGTGAGGCCGAGGATCGCTGCGATCTCGGCGAGGTTGAGGATCATGCCGACGATGGCCATCCATTTGTTCGAGATGGTCGAGGCCACCTTCACGCCGCCGAGGATCGCGCCCAATAGGTTGAGCGGCACGCCGGCAAAGATGCACAGGCCTGAGATGATCAACAGGGGGTCGTTGTTCGCCCCAGCTCCCCGGTTGGCGCCGATCGCTGCCACCGCCAGTACGGCGATCCACGCCGGAATACCCAGGATGCCGATCAGAAACGACGTCCACGCGGCACTCGACGATGCCGCCGCTTGCGCGTCATCCGTAAAGCTCGACGTCTTCGGTGGCGCCCAGCGACTGTCTTGCTCTAGCGCCCCCATCACCTCGGCCAGCGGCCGCCAGTCGGGCATCCCTTCGCGCCAGCCAAGATCGCCGGAGGCGATCGACCCCTGTGCGAGTTGCGACCGGACCTCGGCCGGCGTGAACGGTCCGAGCTGCTTACCATCGCGAGCGACGTAGATCGAAAGCATGGGGAGAAGTTATGAATTATGAGTTATGAGTTATGAGTTGGGCAACACAGTCGCACGCCCACTCATCATTCATAACTCATCACTCATAACGTCGGCTAGCCTGCTTTGGCTTGCAGCGTCGGCAGGTCGGTGATCGCCTCGACGCCCATCTTCACGGCGGCGCCGGGCGGCAGACGGCGTTCGGCGATAATGCCGCGCTTCGACTCGGCCAGGAACGGAGCAAAGTGAGCCGCGGGGCCGGTGGTATACGTCGCGTGCAGGTGCTCGAGCACGTCGGCCCACTTCAGCCCGCTACGGTAGATGGTGCGATAGGCGTTCTTCAGCTCCAGAATGTCGTCCGCGCTAAGCCCGGCGCGCCGCAGCCCGATGGTATTGAGGCCCACCACGTAGTCGCTGCCGCCGTCGATGGTGACGAACGGAGGCACGTCCTTCGTGATGCGCGCCAGACCGCCGACCATTGCCAGCGTCCCGACGCGGCAGAACTGGTGAATGGCGACCGCTCCCGAGATGAACGCGCGATCCTCGATCGTCACGTGTCCGGCCAACAGTGCGTTGTTGGCGAAGATGGCGTGGTTGCCGATCGTGCAGTCGTGGGCGACATGCGCTCCGACCATGATCAGGTTGTTGTCACCGATGCGCGTCGTGCCGCTCGGGTGCAGGGCGCGGTGGATGGTGACGTTTTCGCGGATCGTGTTGCCGCAGCCGATGACAAGCTGTCCGGCGTCGCGGCTCATGCGGACGTGCTGCGGCAGTCCGCCGATCGTGGCGCGTTCGAACACCTTGCAGTCGGCGCCCAGCGTGGTGCCCTGCTTGAGCATGGCGTAGCCGCCGAGCACGCAGCGATCGCCAACGACCACGTCCGCTTCGATCACCGCATACGGGCCGACCTCAACATCGTGCCCAAGCCGTGCCGTGGGATGCACCACAGCCAAGGGGTGAATGGCCACAACTCGTTCCCCCGCATTGATGGTGGGCCTGGCTACCATGACGGCGTCCGCAGGGACCCTCGCGCAGGCATTGCGAGGCGGCGGCACGTCGGTCTGTGCCGACTTTACCGGCCTGTCCATGCTTATCGGCTTTGCCGGGCGAGAGGTTTAAGCACAGCAGGCAGAACCTAGCGAAGATGCGAGCTACCAAGCCACGATGCCGCTGCCAGCGTAGGCCGCGCGTCACCCTGGCGAAACGCCGACCGACTGCTACACTCATGCTTTCACTCACGCACAGCAGCGCATCGATCGAGGTTGGCTCGCATGGCTAGCAACGAAGAACTGTACGCGGAAGCGGAAAAGCTGAAGGACCAGGGGAATCTCGAGGCGGCGGTCGCCAAGCTCGAAGAGCTGCTCTCCGCGTCGCCCGACTATGCCCTGGCCCATTCGGCGCTGGCGGTCTACCTGGGGCGGCTCAAGCGGCATCCCGAGGCGGTACAGCACGCCATCCGCGTTTGCGAGCTGGAGCCGAACGACCCGTTCAGCTTCACCGCGCTCAGTGTAATCTACCAGCGTGCCGGCATGATCCCCCAGGCCGAGGACGCCAAGGCTCGCGCCCAAATGATGACCGGCCATCGGCACTGATTCAGAGCGGTCATGACGGTGCCGGCACTGCGTTCAGCACCGCCTCGGCAAATGTTTCCGACCGCAGGTCGACGCACCGCACGCGCAGCCTTCGTGCGGCCCATGGAAAGAACCGATCGACGTAGCCTGCCTCCACCGCATCGGCTAAGGTCCAACCCGGCTCGGGCAGCCGAGACTTGAGCAGCGCCAGTTCCTCGATCCCGAGCAACTCAGCCACCCGCGCCGCGATGGAGTCGCTCGTCACGTCCCACGACTCAGGCAGGCGTTCGGCCACCAGCCGCGGCTCTTCCTCCCACAGTACGCGCCAGGGATCGAGCACACACAAGCCGTCGACAAACGCCTCGTTGTCGATTGGGGCGATTCCGGTCAGCGGCACACCAAGCACCGTGGCGATTCGTCGGGCATTGACAGCCATGGCCGCCACACACATCCAGTGGGCCGTCGAATTGTCCAACTCGAGCGCCTCGTGCCGCTCGCGCAGCCGGTCGACGGCGGCACCACCACCGACCACAATCGCGCCGCCGGCGATCGCTTGCTGCGCGGACCAGCGCAGCAACCGTGGCACCACATTCGGCAGGTCCAACAGGCTGCCGCCCAACCTGATCACGCGCGGCGTGAGGGAGATTTCCGTCATCGCTCGCCCCGCTCCCGCGTGAGTTCCGCCAAGGCATGGGCCGGCGCAACACGTGCAACGTCTGCTCCCAGCAGTGCCGTCAGATCGACAATCGCCATACTTGGTAGCACTTGTCGAACCGCGCGGCGGGCGAGAAACGCTCCTTCACCGCTCACGACGACCGTCATCGGCGGCTCCCCAAGCCGCTCAACGACCTCTCCGATTGCTTCGGCCACAAGGGCGCATTGTGCCGCCGCAACCGCATCTGCGGCGCGCCGTGCGTCGTTAGCGTCGAACATCGTACGGTCGGCGCAGATCGCCCGGGCGAGCCGATCGTGCGCTCTGGCGCGCGTCGCCGGTCGGCCGTCGGCCGTGGCCTGATTCTCCGGTTGTTCCGGCAGGTCGCCGATCATTAAATACGCGTCCCAGGTCGTGGCGAACAGCTCCTGGGCCACCCGACATTGGCACTTCCGCCACGGCAACTTCGCAACGACGCCGCACACCGGGCTGCGTTCGACCCCCGTGTAAACCAACTCGCCGGTCGCGATCCGCTCGGGATCGGTGCTACCACGTGCGGCAGGGCGACCGTGAACGATTGGAATGATGTCGCACGTTGTGGAACCAATGTCGACGAGCAACCCCACCCCGCCGGTCACGTGCCGCGCTGCATACGCGGCCAACGCGTGCCAGTTCGATGCGGCGGCTTCCAAGGGCCGGCGGCAAGCCTCGTCGGTCGTCACCCATGTGCCGTCGGTCAAATAGATGCTCACGTCTCGCTTCCCCGCCGCAGCCGCCAATGCCGTCACAATCGCCTCGACGCCGTGGGCCTTGGTTTCAAAGCAATCGGCCAGTTCGCCGGTCATTGTCGCCACCACATGCTCAGCCGGCGGCGATGCCGCGATAATCGCGTCCAATTCTTCAGCCAGCCGCTCCGGATGCCGCCACAACGCGAATGGCCGTGACAGCGCGAAGCCGCGTCCATTGGCCGCCTTCAGGTTCGCGCCGCCGATGTCTAGGGCCAAGATGCTCACCCAGCGAAACTCCCACTGACGGCGTTAGCCCCCGGCGAGTCGCCGCCGGCAAAAGTTTCAATGACGCCGACCGTTCCATCGACGCGAAACGCGATCGGCTGCGGGTCGAATGCGATTGTGACCTCGCGCCCCGTGGCCACGTCGAGCATTGCCGCGGCAAGGTTGCTGCGACACGCGCGGCGCAGAGCGACATACGACGTCGTGAGCCGCGGATTGATTTCAATCACCACGTCGTCACGCCCACTTGAGTCGTCCCCCAGCACGAGGTCAACGCCGATGTAACCGAGCGCGCCATCGAGCGTGGCGACGGCCCTGGCTGCCAGCCGCCGAGCGCGCGCAGCCAGTGTCTCGGGCAGAGGCAACGATCCCCCGTGATAGTGCATCCCATGTTCGAGATCGAGATGTTGGCGGCAAGGTTCCAGGGCGATTTGTTGTTTCGGACCGCACAACACGGCTACGCTGCACGGCAGGCCGGAATAGAATCGCTCGATCCGCAGCCTCTCGCCGTGGCAGACAGGAATGTCTGCCCCACGTGTCGCTACGAACCGAATTCCCTGCGATCCCGCGCCATCGCATGGCTTGGCGACCAGCGGCCAGCCGAGCTCTTCCGGCCAGCGGTCGCCTGGGCCGATAGCGACTCCGCGCGGCACGGCAACACCATGCGCTGCCAGATGCTCGGCCAGCGCGTGCTTGTCGGCGGCCAGCGCGATGCACGCGGGCGACGGGCTCAGCAATTGGCCGCCGACTTCTTCAACCGTGCCGGCCGCGCGCTCCAGGCAGCCGCCGGTCTCGGGGGCGATGACAATCGTGTGATCGGCCCGATGGGCATGCTCGCGGAAGGCGGCTTCCGCTTCGAGCCGTGACGCCACCGTGGTCAACTCGCAGCCGAAGATCGTCGAGCTAGCCAAACGGCAATCGATCAGCCCCGTCAGTTCGATAAAGTCGATCGCCGCCAGGTCGGCGCTAAGCGCCGTGAGCATGGCGAGCGCTTCGGTCAGCAGCGGCCGGTGGAGTGGCTCGTCGGAGCCGTCGAAAAGCCCGCCGCCAGCGATGAACTCGTAGAGAAAAATGCGCACGCGATCATGCACTCGGATGCGAAGAAACAACCGGGGTGCATGATAGCCGCCGTCGGGGGTTACGTCATGGGCCGCTCGCCACTCGCGAGCGCTTTAAGTCCGCGCCGGCGAGCGGTCCACTTCGGCGATTGCGCGCGGCAAGGCCGGGTGCAGCGCAGCGCGACGCTTCGACAGGCGGTGCAGGGCGTCGACAATCATGTCGGCGCATTGCTCGATGCTCCAGCGCGAGCTGTTCAGCACCAGGTCGTAGTTGGCTGGGTCGGCGGCGTCGCGCTGGAAATGGTCTTTGACGAACCGTAGTTGTTGCCGCTCGATGCTGTCGAGTTCGTGCTCGGCGGCACGTGTCGTGACGGAGCGTTCATGGCACAGCGTGGTAATGCGATCTTCGCGGGCGGCGACCACCCGCACCCGCAGCGTGCAACTGGGCGGCAGCACAAGCGCCGCGCCGCGGCCGACGATCACGCACTGGCCGCGAGCCGCCAGGCTGACGATCGTCTCGACCAGGTGCATGACGTACGAGTTCTCGCTCACTTTCGACCCCAGCAGGAACGCCTCGGCAAACTCTTCGAGCCAACTGACGTGCCGCTCGTCGACCGATTCCAACAAGCTGACGCGCACCTGCATGTCCTGGGCAATCCCTTCGAGCAGCTCGCGATCGTACACGCTCCAGCCGAGCCGTCGAGCGACTTCGCGGGCAATCTCGCTGCCGTGCGCGCCGAACTGGCGGCTGATGGCGATCGTCGGTGTCGGCGGCACTGCGCAGGTGTCGGCAGAGTCCGGCTCGTGGCGGGCTTCTCCGTGCAGATACGCGCGAACTAACGACTCGGGAGTCCAACGCTCGAACATGATTCCATCCTCCGACCGAGCGAAAGCTGTGGTCATCACCGCGAGCGGCGCATAGCGTACGAGCAGCCACTCTATCAAATCAAATACGGGCGCCGGCGGTTGCGGTCAATGCGCATCAGCAGCATGACGGAGATTTAACGCCGTGCATAACGGAGGTGTAATGCCACCACGTGGCACATCACCAGCGTCGGTCGATGGCAAGAACCGCCAGCACCCGCTACAGATCGAGCGCGTCGAGCTGGTCGATCAACCGATCGAGATCGTCCTTGGCCGCCGACGAAGGCTCCGTCTGACGCTTGGGAATGCCGACGCCCATGCCGACCGCATCGCGGCCGACGGCGACCAATTCAACGTCGCGCTCGAGCACGGCCGCCTGCAAGGCATCGGGCGCGCCGAACAGTTTGGAAAGGTCGATTTTCAGTCCGCCCGCTTCGCCATCGGCGCTGCCAGCGATCGCCGGCGACTTGTGCTGCGGGAAGATGATGGCATTGGCCGGGCACACGCGGCTGCACGCCGGGCAACCCTTGCGGCAGTTGTCGGGCTGCTCGACGAGAATCTTGTCGGCCGCGTCGATACCGTACACGCCAAACAGGCAAAAATCGATGCACTCCAGGCAGTTCGTACAGCGGCTGTAATCGATCACCGGATACCAGCGCCGCGCGGGCTCCTCATCAATGCGCGCAGGCGCGACAGCCGGTGCCGAATTGACCGCCGGCATGGGCGCGAGGCTAACCAAATCGACCGTCTTTACCGACGCCTCTGCCACGATCCGGCGCACCTCGTTGACGAACGGCTGCACATCGGTCGCGGCACGCAGGTCGATGCAATAGATCGCGCGGTTAGGCAGCGGGCGAGTGTCGTTCGACGGCGGCGGCTCCTCGGCATCGTCATCGCCTTCCGCTTCCGACACGAGCAGCGTCGCCCCCATGCGGCCGCGGATGCCGTTGCGGTCGAGCGTCCAGAATGCCGCGCGCGGATACAACCAGGAGAGCACCACCATGTCGCCCGTGATCCCTTGCAGGCAGAGCATGCCGGTGCCATCGGTCTTCAGGTCGTACAGGTGCGGCACCACGGTGACTTCGACGCCGCGCTCGCCCAACAGCGCGCCGACCAGGTCCTCTTCAAGCTTTCGCTTGATCGGATTGGCGCTCTGACCCTGCGAGATGACGACGGAGACGGGCATCTATTCCTCGTTCATTTGTCCTTTGATGGTTCGTTCGGCCACCTTCCACGCATCGGCGAGGTGTACCAGGTATTGTTCCGGCGACAGCAGGCCATCGCCTGGGGCGTCGAGCGCGAACAGCCAGCCGTTGCCGTACGTGTCTACATTGATCGTCGAAGGATCGGAAAGCAATCGGGCATTGAACCGCGTGAGGCGACCTGCCAGCGGCGCGTAAAGCTCGCTTTCGGCCTTCGAGCTTTCGATCGCGCCGATCGGCTGTCGCTCGCGCAGTTTGGCACCTTCGTCGATCGTCCATTCCAGGAAGTAAACATCTTGCAGCAGCCGCACGGCATAAGCACTGAAGCCGAAGCGATAACCGCCCGAGGGTTGCTGCTGTGCCCACATGTGATTCTTGGCGTACTGTCGGTCGGTCGGAAACCGCGCGGCGAACTGGCCCATCATGAAGACCAGCTCCGCGCTCATGGACGCCGCCTCATGTATACCGCACCCCTCGGTGCTCCGGTTCGAAGAACGCCGGCAGCAGACCGTCGACGCGCAGCAGCCCGGCGCGCGACAGCTCGATCTTGTCGCCGTCGATCGTCGCGTAGCCCGCTTCCACGTAGTCGTCCCACACCTCGCGCCAATGCTCGATAATCTCGACACCGAACTTGCGGCGGAAATAGCCGGCATCGAGCCGGCCGGTCTTCAGTTGCAGGATCATCTCGCGCACCAGCAACTGGTGCGGCGTGGGTCGCATGCCCCGCGCCAGCGGCAACTCGCCGCGCTCGAGCGTTTCCAGGTACTGCGACCACTCGGGCAAGTTCTGGTAGTGCACGCCCGAGATGTGGCCGAAGCTCGCCACGCCGGTGGCCAGCAGGTCGCTGCCGCGCCATAGGTTGTCGCGGTAGCTGAAGCTGACTTTGGGCTGATCTTTCACCAGCGTGTAGGCGCTCGAGATACGGTAGCCGGCGGCGAGGAACTCGTCGTAGGCGTAGTTGAGCCACGCCCTCTTCGTGGGCCAATCGGCTACCGGCGTCTCGACGTGGTTGCCCAGGATGTCCTTCGAGTAGACGGTGTTGAACGGCAGCTCCATCTGGTAGATGGTCACGCTATTCGGCGAGAGGCGAATGGTTTTTTGGACCGTGTCGCGCCAGTTGTCCCAGTTCTCGCCGACCATTCCGCTGATCAGGTCGATGTTGACGTTCGGAAAGCCGAGGCCCGTGATCCAATCCCAAGACTTGAAGATCTCGGCCGAGTGGTGCGCCCGGCCGTTCTCTTCGAGGATGGCATCGCCGAAGTTCTCGACACCCAGGCTCAGCCGTGTGACGCCGAGCTGCTTGAGCGTGGCAAGCTTCTGCTGCGAAAGTGTGCCGGGCTCGCACTCGAATGTGACTTCCTCAGCCTGGTTCCAATTGATGTTCGCCCGCAGGCGATCGACCAGCGACGTGAGCTGCTTGGCGCTCAGGTACGACGGCGTGCCGCCGCCGAAGTAGACGAACCGAAACGGTCGGCCGCCCATCACCGGCAGGCGGCTCACCAGCTCGATCTCGCGGCTCAGGGCGGCGACGTACCGCTCGACGTCGCCGGCGTTCTTGTCGGTGTAGACGCGGAAGTAGCAGAACTTGCAACGCTTGCGACAGAACGGAATGTGCAAATACAGCCCCAGCGGCGCGTCGCCCGTCGGCGGCGCGTTCATGGCCGCGCGCACGTCGACCAGCCCCTCGGCTGTCCACTGCGAGAACGGTGGATAGTTCGAGATGAAGTAGCTGCCGACTTCGGTCTTGGTGGCTTCGGTCGTCATGGAATGGGCTGGAGGCTGGAGGCGAGAGACTTGCGATCTCTAGCCTCTAGCCTCCGGTCACTAGTCTCCCTTAGTTCCAAAACAGTACAACGTGCCGTCGTCGTTGCCGATCACTAGGCGGCCCTGGGCCACGGCGGGGCTGGCGGTAAAACCGCCACCGGCTTCATATTCCCATACTTGCTCGCCGGTGGCCACTGCCAATGCCAGCAGCCGGCCGTCGCCCGTGCCGATGAATGCCCGGTCGCCGACGATCACCGGCGAGCTGTCGACGTTCTGCTTCGTGGCGACGTCCCAGGCTTCTTTGCCGTTGGCGGCGTCGAGCGCGTGGATGCGGCGATCGCGGCCGCCGAAAATCACCAGCCGCGATTGCCCGGTCGGCGCCGTGGCGATGCCGGCCGACGATTGGATGGGACTCTTGCGGCGTGGCTCGTGACTCCAGGCCTCCATCGCTTTGCGCCAATCGATCGCCAGGAATCGGCCTCCTTGCGTGCCGAAGTACACGCAGTCGTCCGACACGGCGGGCGTGGTGCCGGTTGGATCGCCGATGTCGACCTCGGCAAGCGACTTGCCGTCGTCGCAATTGACGATGTGCAGCTTACCATCGCAGCCGGCCAGGAAGACGCGGTTCTCGACCACCGTGGGCGAGCACTGGATCATGTTGTCGATCGTGTACTTCCACGCCAACTTGCCGGTGTCGGCCGCCAAGGCGTAGAGCGTGCCGTCTTGCGAACCAAGCAGCACGAGCGACTTGTAAAAGTTCGCACCCGCGTTGATCTCGCCATCAGTTTCATACGTCCACAGTCGCTTGCCCGTGGTCGCTTCGAGGCATTCGATCCGTCCATCGGCGTCGCCGATGTACACGCGGCCGTCGCGTACTGCGGCGGGGCCTTCGAAGCCCAGCTCGCTATGGAACTGCCAACGCTCGCTGCCATCGGACAAGTTCAGCGCCCGGAAGTAACCATCGAGTCCGCCGATGTACACCACGTCGTCAACGATCGCGGCCGTGGCAGTGAACGCTGCGTTCTTGAACGATCGCTTCCACAACACGTCGAGCTTCGCGGGCAACGTGCCGGCGGCGACGCCATCAGCCTGCGCATCGCCGCGAAACACCGGCCAACTATCGGCCCGAGCGGCAGAGATAAGAGAGCCGGAAATAAACGCGAATGCAGGCAAATGGCAGAACATGCGTCCGATCATTCTCGGTGCACCCCTGCATCAAATTTGCGTTTATTTCCGTTCATTTCCGGCTCATCAAAATGCAGCTTCATACAGTGCCAGCAAATCCGCTTCGCCGACTTTGCGGGGGTTGAAGCCTGCGGTCCATTGTTTCGCGGCAGCGGCGGCGAGTTCGGGGAGGCGTTGGCGTTCGACTTCGCATTCCGAGAGCCGCCCGGGCAGGCCGGCGCGATCGGCCAGCGACGCGATCAGCTCGGCCAGCCCCTCGGGACCGCGAGCCGGCGGCGGCGCGCCGTTGGAGCCGGCAATCGCCTCCAGCAACTCGCAGTACCAATCGCGATAATCGACGCCGTTGAACCGCACGACGTGCGGCAACATCAGGCTCACCGCCTGGCCGTGGACGATGCCGTACTCAGTGGTCAGTGGATTGGCCAAGGCGTGGGCCGCGCCGAGCATCGAATTCTCGATCGCCAGGCCAGCGAAGCACGCACCGAGTTGCATCCCCGAACGGGCCTCGAGGTCGCTCGGCTCGTCAAGCACCCGCAAGAAATTCTCTTCCAGCAGCCGCCACGCCTCGCGGCTGAACAGCAGCGACACCGCATTGCGGCGCGTGGTGACGAACGTTTCCAGGGCATGGGCGATGGCGTCGATGCCCGTGAGCGCCGTGACACTGCGCGGCTGGGTGACGGTGAGCGTCGGATCGAGCACGGCGATGCGGCACGCCGCGCGTGGGTCGCCGCAGGCCATCTTCACGTGCGTTGCGGCATCCGAGATCAAGGCGAACGACTGCCCCTCGCTGCCGGTGCCGGCCGTGGTGGGGACGGCGATCATCGGCAGCATTTCGGCCGTGGCCTTCCCGACGCCCCAATAGTCCTGCATTCGCCCGCCACAGGAGTAGACGAAGTTGACTCCCTTCGCGCAGTCCATGCTGCTGCCGCCGCCGAGGCCGACGAGCAGATCGGGCTTGAATTGCCGGGCCGCAGCGACGCCCGCCTCGACGTTGTCGGTGGTGGGATTCTCGTGGACGCCATCGAACAGCAGCGTTTCGAGCCCAGCGCGCCCGAGCGAGGCCATGCCGCGCGGCGTGTGTCCGGCGGCGACGATGCCGGGATCGCTGACCATGAGCACGCGCCGGCCACCGAGCGAGCGCGCCAACTCACCGAGCGCATCGACCTTGTGCGGCCCGCAAACGATCCGCGTGCGCTGTTGGAAGTCGAAGGAGAACATGAGGCAGAAATGACGAATGACGAAGTTCAAATGACGAATGGACGCGATTCGTCATTCGCTGTTACGCAACCTGGTAGGCTCGGGCGCGGAACAGGAAGTCGACGATGTTCCCTTCGTGCGGTTGCAGCCAGTCGAGCTTGATGGTGGGGATCGGGCCGATGTTCAGACGGTCGATGTGCGTGGCGTCGGTGAGCTGCTGCTTCCACTTGTCGTCGTTGGTGATCGCGGTGCCGACCAGCGTCGGGCCGATCGACTCGAGCATCTTCTCCTGCGGGCACTGGACCACGGTGGTGAACGGGAACATGTATTCGTCTTTGGCAATCTGCTTATCGGGGCTGTCGCAGTGAGCGACCGTGGGGCGCAGGTACGCACAGCGTTCCTTCTCGACGAGCCTCGGGCCGTAGTCGCCGGTGGCGTGCCACACGCCCGGCTCGGCCAGCTTCTGCTCGATCATCTTCCAAATGGCCTGCGCTGCGCCAGGAATGGTGAACGCGGCCAGCCCCGCCTTCGGATCTTCCGGCGGGGCCGCTTCGACCGGGCCGATGCGCTTGGCCAGCGCGGCAGCAATCTCCTTGGTGTGCCGCGATGCCCAGATGCCCGAGCAGTTGATGCAGCCGCGGCCGCTGTTCATGTAGACGCTGTCGACCATCAGGTCGAGGTACTTCTCCCACTGGTCGACCACGTCATCGCCGAGCAGAATCTTGCTGAACCCTGGACCGTGGGCTTGCACGCGCGGGTTGCCCTTGTAGCGCTCGACGGTCGCGGTGCCGCCAAAGATCATCGCCCTGCCGACGCTCGACAGCACCGCGGCGCCGACTTCAGGCCCACCGGGATAGATGCTGATCGCCTCGCGCGGAATGCCCGCTTCGAAGAACGCCGCCGCCATGCGGTATGGTGTCCACGGCTCTTGCGGACCGGGCTTGAGCACGAGGCCGACCTGCATCGGAATCACCGGCAGCCACAGCGTGTGTACGCCCGGCGAGTTGCTCGGCAGCACCAGCCCCACGACAGGCGACTGCACCTGGTAACTGACGATCACGCCGCGGTTCTCTTTGCCGTAGCCGCGCGTAAGGATTTGCAAGTCCAGCCCGCGCGTCAGCGCGTCGAGCATCTGGTCCATGTGCGTGAGCACGAAATGGTTCTTCTGCATGTTGAACTTGCACATGTGCTCGGGCAGGCCGGTCGAGGCCGATTGCATGTGGGCAAATTCATCGGGCGATTGGGTGCCGTCGCCGATCGGCAAGGTGGCGCTCAGGTACAGGTCGGCAGCCTTCTTGATCCGTTCGATCAAGTCGGCCGGCTCGATAGCTCGCAGCACATCGCGGGCGCGCTGGGCGAAGCGCATGTCGCGCGCGAGCATGGCGCCGGTCGCCTGGCCGACCTTGGCGATCGGCTCGCCGGTGAGGAAGTGCTTGACCTCGTCGACTTCCAGCGATTCGTAAGACTGGCCCCAACGTAGCGGAGAGATGGTGAGCATGGACAAACTCAATTATCGGGCCACGTGATTGATGCAGTTCCACCTTGCGCGGCAGAACCATTTACTGTGGCGGTCGATCGACCGCAGTTCGTGCAAGCGCGCGGATTCGGACCGATGTACGCGCTCACAAGGAACACTTGTCCGCAGAGCGGGAACCGAAAGGAAGCGTTGTTACCGTGCCAGTCCTCATCGGTCGTGAGGCTGTTGAGGTTCAGTTGTCGTGTTAGCATCGAGCACCTATGCAGAATAGCCCCTAGTGTTCGCTTCACGTTGAACGGGACGTTTAAGCGATTCATTGCTGAAAACTGCGCCACTTTCTTGTTCGCGGCGTTTGAGATCAGCGTAGATCGCGTCTAAATCGAAGTTGTGCTTCGCCGCGCGCGCTTCGCGAATTGCACGCACTTGCTCCACAATTGAATCGTTGTGAGACATCATTCGTCCTCCATGAGCTGGTCGGGAGTGCAGATTACGACCGACGGCGCTCCGGCTGACACACAAGTTTCATCGATCTTGCGCCGAATGTTCGCGTTCGCGAGGTGCTTGCAATTCCAGGTCAACAGAAAGTCGATTCCATTGACCGCTGCGATCGCGATGTGGAGCGCATCCGTCGATGCTTTCTTGGGAATTGTTCTGGTCGCAACCAACAGCTTTGCAAGTTCCAAGGCACTTTCATCGGCCGCTAACAGCGAAATTCCGCCGACAAGTTCCAGTCGCCTTTGCGCCTCAACTGGATCGCCGTCACTGATCTCATTAACGACTTCTCCGGACGTAACAAGCTCGAACCGTTTCCGGCGATAGTCCCGCCAATCACGAGTGATCTGTTGATGTGCCGCCACAATGATGTCCCTGCTTGGCGCGGACGCAAGATAACTAATCACCGACGTTTCGAGATACACCTTCGCCATTATCAGTCCGCAGGAACTCAACGACGGCACCAAGGCACGTCGTCGTTAATCGATGCTAGTACACGCCCACCGTCGTCGCCTCGGCCAGTTCGTGGAATGGGCGCACGCCGCTGACGCCGTCCCAGGGGTATTTCTCGAACGGCGGTTCGCGCTCGCCTTCGTCGCGCTCCATGAAACCGGGGACAAAGAACTCCTTGGTTAGCGTGTACAGCTTCACGCGGCCGGTCTTGCCGTAGCCGACAACCTGATTGTAGTTGTCGAACTCGACCACTTCCGTCACCGCGCGCGGCTGCGGGGCGTAATAGCTAATCTTGTACTTCTCGGCCGCGGTGACCGGCTTCGAGCAGGCCAGCCCCATCAGCGTGTTGCCGTAGGTCGGGGTCATGTAGATGTCGTCGAGATATTCCTCCGTGATGAACCGCGTCCACTGCGGGGTGAACTCGGTGCCGCCGGAGAAGATGCCGGTGACGCCGGTATCCTTGAGCCGCTTGCCTTGCTTCTCCAGTGCCAGGCACAGCGATTCGAGCAACTTCGGCGTGGTGAACATGCACTTGATGTCGTGTCCGGCGCCGAGCACGGTGAGCGCCTGGTCGATGCAGTGCTGCTTGTACGCTTCGAGGTGCTCCATCCAGCCTTTCTTGATGAGCTTGATGACCCAGCGCGGATCGAGGTCGACGCAAAAGCAGATGCCGCCGCGATGTTGGCACAGGTGCTCCACCGCCAGGCGCAGGCGGCGAGGACCGCTGGGGCCGAGCATCAGCCAGTTGGCACCCTTGGGGAAGTACTTGTCGGGCAGCGTGTCGCTGAACAGCGAGTAGTCGGTGCGGAAGTCCTCGCAGGCGACGCGGCTCTTGGGCACTCCGGTCGTGCCGCCGGTCTCGAACACGTAGATCGGCTTATCGGCAAACGCCTTGGGAACCCAGCGACGCACCGGCCCGCCGCGGAGCCATTCGTCCTGAAACTCCGGAAACTTCTTCAGGTCGTCGAACGAGCGCACCTCCTTGAGCGGATCGAACTTGAGCTGCTTTGCATACTCGAGCCAGAACGGGCAGCCGGTCTTGGGATTGAAGTGCCACTGCACGGTCTCGACCGTGTGAGCGTCGAGCTTCTCGCGAGCAGCGGCGACGCTCTTGGCCAATTCCGGGGAAGCGGACGCGACGGCAGTCATGGGCTTTCGAAACCTCACGAAAACAGATGGCGGATAGGATCGCGCCCGGCGGGGCGACCTGCAGGTAGGCGTAGACCTTTAAGCCTATCTGAGCGCGGTGTCGCCGACAAGGATTCGGCCGAAACGAGAGAGATCCGCCCGAGGGAAAGCCGCGAAGGCTTTACGGGTTCGAATCGGGCTGCGAGAAGCTCGCCGGCACGGACGCTGACCCGTCGGTCGAGGGGAGTTCGACCTGCGGACTGGCCGGATCGGCCGGACGTTCCGGCTTCGAGGCCAATTGCGGCGCCGACGAGTCCTGATCCTGGAACGTGCGATTGTGGCCGCGGAGGCGCGAGAGCAACGCGCCGTTACCGACGCGCCGTTGCTGCGGCTCTATGCCGACGCCGTCGACCCTGCGCCAGGTGCGATTGCAGGCGCTCGGCATCAATGCGGTAAAAGCCAAGCCCAGCAGGACAACCCATCGCGGCAGGACACCAAGCGGCTTGCGAGACGGATCAATCATGATGGCATCCTACGCGGAGAGATTCGGCCAGAGCGTTGTGCTAGAACTTCGGGCGGTCCTGGGCCATCCATTCGTTCATGGTTTGCGGCCCTTTAGGTTCCGGCGGCTTCTTGTTGAACAGCGAAGGGAAACTGCTCTTCTGCTGTGTGCTTTTCGGTTGTTTGTCGAGGCGCGCGGCACTGTATTTCGGCTGCTGCGATTGCGACAGCTTGTCGCGCAGCGGCTTCAGCGTCACGGCGTCGGCAACGCTGCGTGTGAACGATTTCTGGTTGTTGCTCACCGCCGTGTACAACGGCTTGCCGTTCTGGCGAGGGATGCTTCCCTTGGGAATCGAAATCGTGGTGGTGGTCTTGCGGAACGGCTTGGTCATGCGCTGCCACAGCGACGGCGGCTCGGGCTGAGCCGCGGCAGCGACAGCCGAGGCGACAGCCAGCGTCAGCATCGCCAAGCAGCACACAATGGATAAACGATTCACGGCGACCTCCATCGATGGCAACGCGCACCGGTGCGCATGTCGCGGTCGAGAGACTTGGGGGCGGGAATCTCGCAGAAACGGCCGGCGGTGTCGAGGTCAAGTTTGCCCCGAAAACAGGGCCGTCATGCCGCGCGACGCTCGTGCGGCGGCACGC
The DNA here is from genome assembly GCA_036272935.1 of Pirellulales bacterium. GTDB lineage: Bacteria > Planctomycetota > Planctomycetia > Pirellulales > PNKZ01 > DATAXP01. The sequence continues at coordinate 64,623 of DATAXP010000032.1, forward strand.
TGCGCGGGACCATGCGCAGGGCACTGCCCGATTGGCTGCCGGCCGCGCCCGACTCGTGGTATTCGGCATCCGAGTTGACGTTCCAAACGTCGTACACGCGCCGCCGGGCGATGATGTTCTCGGCCGTCAGCATGGCGGTCATCATCGCGTGGTCCTGGTTGTTGTACATGTGCATGCCGTTGCGGCCGACCATGTGAAACGTGGGAAAGCGAGCCTCAAGCTCAGCGCGGATCACGGCGACGTGGCTGGCGTAATCGTCGTCGTACACGGGGTACGCTTTCGGCTGCCGCACCACGCAGCCGTCGGTCACCGTCTCCGGCGCGACCAGCCCCAGCGTGTGCAGCTCGCGCTTGGCCAATTCGATCAGCTCGGCGTCGGGACGCGACCACAGCTCGTCGCCGGCGAAGCAGAAATACTCCAGCCCCAAGCAACTGCACTTCGGATCGGGGACCATCTCGGGCGACCACGACTTGAAATTTTGGATGCGGCCGACGCGAACTTGCGGATCGTGGATGTAAATCCAATTGTCAGAGAATACGTCGTCGCCGCGGACGATCAGTGCGACGGTCAAGAAATCGCGGTATCGCAGCGACTGCGCGGCGTGCAGCGCCTCGGGCGACACCTCCGGGCGCAGCGCAGGCACCAGGTCGCGGATCGCCGCCGAGGAGATCAGGTGCTCGGCACGTAGGGTCGCATGGTCGCCGCGATTGTCGACGTAGCGCACTTCCCATTGATGCGCGTTCGCGTTCCACCGTGCGCCTTCGACCTTCGCGCCCATGCGCACCGTGCCGCCCAGTTCGCCGATGCGCCGGGCGCAAGCTTCCCACATCATCCCCGGTCCGCGACGCGGATAGCGGAAGTGATCGATCAACGTCTTGACGGTCTGCGAGCGGTCGGTCGATCGCTTCTGCGGCACCAGCGCGTTGAGGATCGCCTTGCCGAGCGACAGCCCTTTGATGCGCTGGGCGGCCCAGTCGGCCGAGATCTCGCGGCACGACATGCCCCACACCTTCTCGGTGTACGTCTTGAAGAAGATGTTGAACAGCCGGCGGCCGAACTGGTTGCTCACCCAGTCCTCAAAACTGACGGCCGGTCGCACCGGGGCGACGCGCGCCCGGAAATACGACAACACACACAGCGTCGATTCCACCAGCCCGAGGTTGCCCAGCGCCTCAGCCGCCTTCAGTGGATAGCTGTAGAGCTTGCCGCCATACAGGATGCGCGAGCTGCGTGGCCGCTCGAGCATGTCGTCGGGCAGCAGCTCGGTCCACAGGTCCTCGACTTCCTTCGACTTCGAGAAGAACCGGTGGCCGCCGATATCGAAGTGATAGCCTTTGTAGCGCACGGTCCGGGAGATGCCGCCGACATTCATCGGGTCAGCTTCGAGCACCGTCACCGGCCGACCGGCCTTCGCCAACAGGTACGCTGCGGTCAGTCCGGCGGGGCCTGCGCCGATGATGGCCGTCGATTCGCTGCTGTTCGATCGCTCCGCATCCATGGGATGTCCTTCCTTGTGTCGTTACCTGGCCTGCCCCGAGGCGCCGTGCTTTGGCGTCGCAGCTATTTCGACCTGTTCCAGCAGCGCGAAATCGCCGTGCTCCGAGCGCACGATGAAGCCGGCGGGTAATGCACCATCATTCGGCGCCACCAACCAGCCGGCAGATACGGCCTTCGCCTGCCCCGATGCCTGCCGTGCATCGACGACTTTGCGATCGGCAGCGACCATCAGCATGTCGATCAGCGGCGACGGCGCTTGCATCGCCACGGTCCGTCGCTCGCCGTCGATCCGCTGGGCGAAGGCGTCGAATGCCGGCCACTGGGCGTCGGCCTGATACGCGTCGCGCGTGGTCCGTACACAGTTGCCGACCGCCACGGCGAGATGGGCGACCACCAAAAACGTCATCGCTACGGTCCTGAACCGCGGCAATTGTGAAACCAGGCACCAGCCGCACGCCGCCAGGATCGGCAACGTCGGCAGCATGTAGCGTGTTCCCTGGTCCCACGCATACACGCAGTACAGTCCGGCATAGAGGGGAAATGTCCAAACCATGGCGCTGGGAGCTTCGCGGGCCAATCGCCACCATGCCCACGCCATGCCCACGCACAACGGAGTGTAGACGGCTAGGTTCACGTCCCACCAGATGCCGCGGCCCGCGTAGCACTTCTGCATTCCCGGTAGCGACAGCCGACCGATCTCCATCACGCGCAGCCGCACGCCTTCGAGCACCTGGGCGGCGTAGGAGTTGCCGATCGTGAACTCACGCACGTAGCGGTTGTCCTTGCCGACGGTCGCGGCCATGCGGCTTTCATAGGACATCAGCCCAAGAATCGCCGCCGAGGCTGGCACACCCGCAGCGAGCACCGTGGCGATCGCGCGCCGCCACGAGACTTGCCCTTTCCACGCCATCGCCAGCGCCACGAGACCATAGCCCGCGGCCAGCAGCACGCCGACCGGCCGAACCATGCTGAGCGCGGCGACCATCGCCGCCAACAGCGCCGACCACGCGGCGACGCGCCACACGCTGGCGCGCAAGCGGAGCAAATAGTCCATCACGTTCGCCGACCAGACCAGCAGCGCCATGAAGGCCAGTTCGCTGAGCGTTGCCCGAGCGTGCATCCAGAGGCTCGTGTTCACCATCACCAGCGCCACGATCCACAGACAGCCGCGCGGGAACCATCGCCGCGCCCACACGTACACGCCCAACATGAACGCCACGGTCTGCAGCCATTGCAGGAGCGCCAATGGCAGAAAGGGCCGGTTGGCCAACAGGAATGCCGGGCTGATCAACAATGGATAGCCCGGTGGATAGAACAGCATCGGCGAGCCAAAGCATCTCGGTGATCCCCCGCGAGCGATGCTGCGCGCGATCGACAGGTAGGCGGCGCCGTCGGTGGTCGGTGTCCACCACGGGACGATTTGTACCGCGAGCAGAACGGCCAGCAAGCCGAGGACCGTCGTGGCACGGCGCGGCGGATGCCGCAGCGCCGATTCGACGTTGTCTGGCAAGCAGACAGTGGCACCCGGCGGTGAGGTGCCGTGGTCGCGGTAAGTCGAAGTTTCAACGGGCATGGGTCGCGATGCGAGTCGTTGGTTCGCCCGAATTTCGCTAGAGCATCGGCATCGCTGCCTTGAAGCCAGCAAGCGGCGGCGGATCGTATCGCTGCCGGAAAAAGCTGTAAAGCCCGACCTTGTGTCGCACGGCCTGGGTGGCTGGTCGGGAGATCGCCTTGCAGATTCAGCACTTACGAGTCATCCTGAACAAAGAGGGCCGAAGTCCAGAGGTACCGGCTCCAGAGGTATTCAACGCGATGACGGAACTGACCTGCGGGTTTATCGGCACCGGACGCATGGCGACGGCGCTGGCCCGTGGATTCGTAAACGCCGGGCTCGTCAGCGGTTCGGCGATCGTGGGCAGCGACAGCCAGCAGGCGGCTGCTGTGCAGTTCGCCCAAGCCACCGGTGCCCGCATCCTGCACGACAATGCCGCAGTGGCCGCGGCCGCCAACGTCTTGTTCCTATCGGTGAAGCCGCAACAACTGGCGGCTGTGCTCGACGATCTCGGCGGGCGGCTCAACGAGCGGCACCTGGTAGTTTCGATCGTGGCCGGCGTATCGCTGGCGCAGCTGGCCAAGGGGCTGGGGCCAACGCCGCGGCTGGTGCGCGTAATGCCCAACACGCCCTGCCTGGTTGGCCAGGGGGCCAGCGGTTACTGCCTTGGCCCCGGCGCCACCACGGACGACGACGCCCTGGTGGGCCGGCTCCTCGAGGCGGTTGGCCGGGCCTACCGGTTGGATGAAAAGTTGATGGACGCGGTCACTGGCCTCTCGGGCTCGGGACCGGCGTATGCTTTCATTATTATCGAGGCGCTGGCCGATGGCGGCGTCCGCATGGGGCTGCCGCGTCCGGTGGCTCAGGCGCTGGCGGCTCAGACCGTGCTTGGAGCAGCTCAGATGGTGCTCGACACCGGCGAGCACCCGGCGGCCTTGAAGGACCAGGTGGCCAGCCCGGGTGGCACGACGATTGCCGGCCTAGCGGCCCTGGAGACCGGCGGTCTGCGTGCTTCGCTGATCGCCGCCGTCGAAGCAGCCACGCTGCGAGCTCAGCAACTGGGCAAAAACGTCACTTAATCCTACCGCGACCTGCGACGACCAACCATCCTCTCAGGATCAATCAAACTCATGCCATCACCTTCCGTGTTCTTCGTGGTCGACGATAAGTACGTTCCGCTCTACCGAGTGATGTGGATTTCCGCCACGCCCCACTTCTGCGGCGAAGAGGACTGCGAACGCGAAGGCTATTACGAGGTGCGGCTCGAGCAGGGCGAATCGGTGTGGGCCAAGACCGATGAGCGCGACAACCTGATCGCCGCCGTTGAGGACTGGGCCAACGGCGACCCACCCGAGGAAGAAGGCGAAGAAGACGGCGGAACGTGGAAGTAACCGTTTCAACGCGGGCCGACGCACGGGCCGCTCGAACGAAAAAACCCGTGCAGGCGCGTCGTGCGCCCGCACGGGTCTGCTTTTCTTGGGCATCCATGCCCCGATGAACGCAGGCAGTCGGCTGGCGGCCCCGAAACAAACAGCCGCTAGGTTTCCGACTTGATCATCACGAAGCCATGGTACGCCTCGTTGCCGTGCTCGCCGTGGTCGAGCCCTTCGATCTGCTCTTCGTCGGTCACGCGCAGGCCGAGCATGGCCTTGATCGCGATCCAGCAGATCGACGAGACGACGATCACGTAGGCGGCCGTGGCACCGACGCCGACCAACTGCCCAATGAGCTGGTCGATTCCCTTGCCGTGGAACAGGCCACCCCATGTGGCGCCGGCCACGCGCTTGGCGACGATCTCGGGATCGGCGAACAAGCCGATGCACAACGTGCCGAACACGCCGTTGACCAAGTGGACGCTGGTTGCGCCGACCGGGTCATCGATCTTCAACTTGTCGAACATCATCACCGCCAACACGACGATCACGCCGGCAATGCCGCCGATGATGATGCTATCCAGCGGCGTGACAAACGCGCACGGGGCGGTGATCGCCACCAGGCCCGCGAGGCAGCCGTTGAGCGTCATGCCGATATCCGGCTTACCGATCTTGATCCAGGCCGTGGCCGTTGCGGTGAGCGTGGCCATGGCGGCAGCCAGATTCGTCGTCAAAGCAATGTCGGCGATCGCGCCGGGATCGGCAGCCATCGTGCTCCCGGGATTGAAGCCGAACCAGCCGAACCATAGCACCAGGCAGCCGATGAACGCCGCCATCATGCTGTGCCCAGGGATCGGGTGCATCTTCCCGTCGGGAGTGTATTTCCCGAGACGCGGCCCGAGGAAGATGATGCCGGTCAAGGCCGACCAACCGCCGATCGAGTGCACCTGCGTACTGCCAGCGAAGTCGAAGAAGTTCCACTTCGTTGCCAGCCAGCCGCCGCCCCAGATCCAGTGCCCCACGACCGGGTAAATCACGATCGCCATCGCGAAGGTGAACACGATGAACGAGATGTACTTGATGCGTTCGGCCACGGCGCCGGAGACGATCGTCGCGGCGGTGCCGGCGAACACCAACTGAAAGAAGAACTTGGCGGACAACGGCACGCCGGTCCAACTGATGCCGGGGTAGTCGCCCTTGTAGTCGGCGGCCACGGCGGGGCTGTTATCCTCGCCGGCGACCATCCACAAACCCTTCTGCCCAATGTACGGGTTCACCTCGTCGTTGCTGCCGGTGCCGAACATCAGCCCCCAACCCAACAGCCAGTAGCCGAGCGTGGAGACGGCAAACACGATGAAGTTCTTCGATAGAATGTTCACGCAGTTCTTGGCGCGGCAGAAACCGGCCTCGACGCAGCCGAAGCCCAAGTTCATGAAGAACACCAAGAAGCCGGTGAGCATCACCCACATCGTGTCGGCGGCAATTTTCAGGTCGCCGACCGTGGGGCCTGCCGCCGCCGCCGGTGGTGCGGCTTCTTCGGCCAGCGTTATCTGTGCGGTGCCGAGCACCGCCAGCAAACACAGCAATCCAACGGACCAACGCAAAGCTCTCGTCATCGGTGAGCCTCCCTCGCGTAAAGATGTTTAACGATTTGATTCACGCATTCGCCTCTCGTTCGGCGGCGAGCGTTTCCGCGTTCCTGCGGCATGCCTCGCAACCGGTCGGCGATCCGTCGAGTGCTGACGACGGAAACCCCGGCCTGGGCGGACCGAAGTCCACCCAAGCCTAAGGGTCCGTTCTGGCCAGGCGGAAGCCAGAAGGTTCGTCATGCTGTTTCAAAGGCGAGACGTCGTTCGCGATTTTCGCCGCAAGCGTGCAATCGCCTCGCAACTTGAAAGCGCTGCGGCGCTTTCGGCTGTGTCGCCGTCAATTTGAATGTCTGCGCATAGCAATACGTTTCCCTGGGTGAAAAATGTCGACCCGGGACGGGATGGAAGGGAGAAACTGTCGATTCGCCTGTTGCCAACCCGGTTCCCGCCTGTACGAACCTGAGTGAGCACATCGACAGCCGAGAGCTCTTGATCATCAAGAGTGCGCTGCAGGCTTGCCCCAACGCCTGGCGCGCGATCGTCGACGCGCAACGCTGCGGCCTCAGAGCAACGATGATGCCCAAGGCGGCTAGCGGCGAAGTTCGAGCATTGCTCGACAGAAACTAAATCGTTTCAAAACAAAGATTAACGAAAAATCCATATTTTTTCAGATCGGTAGGGAAACGTGTCGGCACACTTCTCGACGCCTGTTTCGCGCACACTAGCCGCATAGATGTTAGGCATGCATCGACACCTTACTCGTGGCACCGCAACCGGCTACGTTGTTTTGTCGCTACTCGATCTCGGCCTCGAATTCCGCCGTAACCGTCGTGCTGATTCCGCCGCGCGGCGTGAACGAGGCCCGCAGTTGCATCCATAACGGCTCGACCGCCTGAACCAGGTCGTCGAGGATGCGGTTCGTGGCGTGCTCGTAGAAGATCCCCTCGTTGCGGAACTGCTGAAGGTACAGCTTGAGGCTCTTCAGCTCGACGCACTTCTGCTGCGGCACGTACGTGATCGAGAGCGTGCCGAAGTCGGGCTGGCCGGTCTTGGGACAAACACTCGTGAACTCGGGGCAGACAATCTCGATCGTGTATTCGCGATCCGGAAACTCGTTGGCAAACGTTTCCAAGAGCGCGGCAAAGTTATCGGGCATTGGGTTGGTCCTTTCGCGCAAACGACCATTGTGGCATGATGAAAAGCGAGCGGCTAGCAGTTAGCAATGAGCAGCTAGCCAGACTCCGGCTATTCGCTGACTGCTAATTGCTAACTGCTTATCATGCCCCCTGCCGTCGTGTTACTCTCTGGCGGACTCGACAGCGCCACGACCGCGGTGATCGCGCGCCGCGACGGGTTCGAGCTGCACGCCTTGAGCATCGACTATGGCCAGCGGCATCGCGGGGAGCTCGATGCCGCCCGGCGTGTGGCACAGTCGCTGGGCATCGACGACCATCGCGTGATTGGCATCGACGTGGCAGTGTTTGGCGGCAGTGCGCTGACGGCTGACATGCCTGTGCCCAAGCACCGCGACGAGGCGCAGATGACCGCCGACATCCCGGTCACCTACGTGCCCGCCCGTAACACAGTATTCCTGTCGCTTGCCCTGGGGATGGCCGAGACACTCGGAGCCGCCGACCTGTTCGTCGGCGTGAACGCGATCGACTACAGCGGCTATCCCGATTGCCGCCCGGAGTATCTGCGGGCCTTCGAGGCGCTGGCGAACCTGGCGACCAAGGCCGGCGTCGAAGGCACGTTGCGGTTCAAGATCCACGCCCCGTTGGTCCACATGACCAAGGCCGAAATTATTCGCACCGGTGCGGCGCTAGGCGTCGACTTCGCGCTCACGCATAGCTGCTATGATCCGGACGCCGACGGCAGAGCGTGCGGCTGGTGCGATGCCTGCCAGTTGCGACGCCGCGGGTTCGCCGAGGCGGGGCTCGCTGATCCGACCGAATACCAATCGTGAGTACCCGAGCGCCGTCGTGAAGATTGCCGAATTGTATTTCTCGATTCAAGGCGAAGGCTCGCTCACCGGGCGCGAGAGCGTGTTCGTGCGCACCAGCGGCTGCAACCTGCGCTGCTGGTTCTGTGACACGCCGTTCGCCTCGTGGTCGCCGGAAGGGGAAGACCTGTCGGTCGCCGAGATCGTCGATCGCGTCGAGCGGTTCGACTGCGAACATGTCGTGATCACCGGCGGCGAGCCGATGCTGCACGCCGAGTTGGTCCCGCTCTCCGACGAGCTGCACCGTCGCGGCAAGCACATCACGATCGAGACGGCCGGCACGCTTTATCTCCCGGTGGCCTGCCGCTTGATGTCGATCAGCCCGAAGTTTGCCAGCAGTGCTCCGCCGCGCTCGCGACACACCCGTTGGCATCGTCGCCACGAACAGACGCGCAATGCGCCGCACATCGTCCGCCGGTTGCTGATCGAGTACGAATACCAGCTCAAATTCGTCGTCGACACGCCGGCCGATTGCGAAACCGTCGAGCGCTACCTCGCCGAACTGCCCGAGGCCGATCGCGGGCGGGTGTGGTTGATGCCGCAAGGAACCGACACCGACGCGCTGGCCGAGCGCGCGGCGTGGCTCGAGCCGTACTGCCGCGCCGCCGGCTTGCACTACTGCCCGCGCCGCCAGATCGAATGGTTCGGCCTGGTGCGCGGGACGTGAACTTCCGCTAGGGGTTTAGCACGCCGCCAGTAGTTGTTCGATTGCCGCGATCGCCGTATCCAACGACTGACGGGCCATCTGGAAGTTAGTGTGCGCCGACACACGCGGCAGGATTTCGGCAAACTGGGTCGCCGCCTGCTTGAGCTTGCCCAGCTTTTTCCGCGCGATCTTCAGGTACTCGGCCGCGTCGCCGGCCTTCAGCGACGGCCCCAGCGCCAGGCAATAGTCGTACAGCTCTCGCACCACCGCGTACAGCTCTTCGTCTTCTTCGGCTTCTTCCGAATGCTTGAGGAACGTGCGCACCACCCACACATGGCTCAGTTGTGCGTCGATCCGGCGCATCGCGTCGTCGAGCGTCATCGGTGCGCTGCCGCCGGCACGTTGCCCGCTGCGGCTGCCTTCTTGCCCGCAGGCGCGTGCGGCGCCGGCTTTGGGGCGAACACCAGCACCGTCACCGCGCCGGCCACCACCACGATTAGCCCGGCGTAGAAGAACGGAGAAATCTCGCCAAGGTCCTTGGCTGTCATGATCGACACCAGCGTGTTGATCACCGGCGCTCCGCCGAACACCAGCGGCATCACGTACACCGGCTTGCCGCCGAACGTGAACGCCAGGATGATCCCCAGTGATCCGATCGCACCGGCAGAGCCTGCTCCGAGGCTCCACAGCACGCCCGAGGCGCTCAGCTCGCCGTGATCGCCGACGATGGCCCGCAGCACCAGCGGCGCCAACACGGCAATCAGGAAGTATGCCATCCCCACGCAGATGAACGGCCGCAGGCGGCTGCCCTGCATCGCCACTTGTCCCTTGTGCAACAGCGGTCCGTACGAACCCCAGCACAGGGCCGTTAGCGCTACGAACAACGATACTTTCGCCAGATCGGCAATGCGGTTCGCATCCTCGTGAACGACCGACTCTTGCGCGGCCGGCTGAGCGCCAGACTTGCCGCCTTCAACGACTGTGGCCACCGCGCGCGGCTTTGGTTTCGCAGGATTGAACATCAGCACCGTCACGGCCCCGGCGATCACCAGGATCAGTCCCGCGTAAAAAATCGGTCCCGCCTGGCGATATGTCCTCGACATGTACATCGCCACCACCGTGTTCACGACCGGTGCGCAGCCGAACACCAGTGGCATCACGTAGATCGGGCTGCCGCCGTTGGTCAGAGCAAGAATGATCCCCAGCGCGCCAACCGCCGTGACCACGCCGGCGCCGAAGCTCCAGGCGATGCCCATCGTCGTCCAGCTTCCCGACTCGCCACGAGCCCGCAGCATGGCTCCAGGGACGATCACGGCAATCAGAAAGTACGCGATGCCGACACAGATGAACGGCAGCAGGTGGCTGCCTCCCATGCCAACTTGCCCTTCGCGCATCAAGGGACCGTAGACGCCCCATGACAGCGCCGTCAGTGCCGTCGAGCCGAGGACGAACAGATAATTCGACATGGGTGCACGCTCCAAGGGGCACAGTAGCGGAAGGCCAGCAGGCGGGAACTCGCCAATATAAACGCGGAGCCATTGTCTGCCGACTGGAAATCGTACGGCGCGGCTGCTAGGTTCAGCGGTCAATTGCCGGTTTGAATTCTCACTTCTCACTTCTTAGGAGGGACTTGCTAAGCCGGTCAAAAAGTTTGGAAGAATCTTGTTGCCTCGGTCGACACGCACCGATATAGTGTTCATGTGTTCATTGCACGAGTGGGTGCGGCAAGACGGTCCCCGGTACCGTCTTGCAAGAATCTGACCAAAGCAAGAAGGGAAGCAACGTTATGTCGACCGCCCTGGCAGAGAAGTCCAATCATCGCATGCCGAAGAAGGAAGCTCCCCCGGTCAAATCAGCCCGTGAATCGGGCAAGAAAGACACGGCTGCCAAGGGCGCCGATAAAGATGCCAGCGAAGCCATGCTCGCCGCCCACCCGGCGCTCAAGAACACGCTCGCCCAAATCGAAAAAGAGTTCGGCGAAGGGGCGATCATGCCTCTAGGCATCGACCACGCGGTGCGGATCGAAGGCATCGGCACCGGCTGCCTGTCGCTCGACATTGCCTTGGGGGGCCAAGGTATTCCCAAGGGGCGAATCGCCGAGATTTACGGCCCCGAATCAAGCGGCAAAACCACGCTGGCCCTGCACGTAGTGGCCAACGCTCAGCGGGCCGGCGGCATTGCCGCGTTCATCGATGCCGAGCACGCGCTGGACCCCAGTTGGGCCAAAAAGCTCGGCGTCGAGCTGGAGACGCTGCTCGTCAGCCAGCCCAGCAGCGGCGAAGAGGCGATGAATATCACGGAAATGCTCGTGAAATCCAATGCGGTCGACGTGATCGTGGTCGACTCGGTCGCCGCCCTGGTGCCGCAGAAGGAGCTCGACGGCGAGATGGGCGATTCGCACGTCGGCCTGCAAGCACGCCTGATGAGTCACGCCATGCGCAAGCTCACCGGCGTGATTGCCAAGAGCAAAACCTCGCTGATCTTCATCAACCAGATTCGCGAGAAGATCGGCGTGATGTTCGGCAGCCCCGAAACCACCCCCGGCGGCCGGGCGCTGAAGTTCTACGCCTCGTGCCGAATCGATGTCCGCCGGATCGGCCAGCTCAAGGAAGGGGAAACGGTCGTCGGTCAACGGGTCCGGGCCAAAGTGGTGAAAAACAAAGTCGCGCCTCCCTTCCGAATGGCCGAATTTGATATGATGCATACTAACGGCATCAGTTATGCCGGCGACATCCTCGATCTGGCCATGAACCAGAAGATGGTTGTCCGCTCGGGCACTTGGTTCCGTTACGGAGACCTACAATTGGGACAAGGGCGCGAGCGTACCCGGACGTACCTCGAAGAGCACCCCCAATTGCTGGAAGAATTGAAGAACCAGATTCTGAACTCCGGTGCCAGCCTGCCGACTGCTGGTGAAGCCGCGGCAAGTGCCGGAGAAGAATGAATCGTCAGCAGGAGCGCGGCACGAATATGCTTGCTCGGACATTAGCCCCCGGCGAGTCGCCGGGGGCTAAAGTATGTCGGTGCTGTGCTACCGCAACGCTCATTATTGTCGCGGCGCTGTTTGGACATCGCGCGAGCGCTCAGGAGCCAAGTGGCTTGGGAGCCGCCGCAGCGATCGAAGAGGCGATGGTCCGCGCCATTGCCGAGAGCGAACGATCGATCGTGGCCATTGCCCGCACCTCGTCGCAAAACGAGCCGTCGCGCGACGTGCGCGCTGAGATTTTTCCGCAGTTCGGTCAGCCCGCCGGCGCTCAGTTCGAAAATCGGGCGCAAGACCCCACGTCGCCCGATTTCATCCCCAACGAGTACGCCACCGGCGTGATCATCGATGCCCAAGGGCTGGTGCTCACCAACGCCCACGTGATCACGCCCGGCAGCGACTTTTACATCACTACGATCGACCGCAAGGTGTATCGTGCCGAGGTCAAAGCGGCCGACGCTCGCAGCGATCTTGCAGTGCTGCGCGTGATCGACGACACGGCCGGCTCGAAGTTCACACCGATTAAGTTCGGCAACGCCAAAAAGCTGAGGAAGGGGCAAATCGTCATCGCCCTGGGTAATCCGTATGCGATTGCCCGCGACGGTCAGCCCAGCGCCTGCTGGGGGATCATCTCGAACCTGGGACGCAAGCTCGGTCCGAAGCCGCCGGCTCCAGATCGTGAGACGCTGCACCACTTCGGCACGTTGATCCAGACCGATGCCAAGCTGAACCTCGGCACCAGCGGCGGCGCACTGCTCAATTTGAAAGGCGAGATGGTCGGCCTCACAACCTCGCTGGCCGCGACCAGCGGCTACGAGCAGGCAGCCGGTTACGCCATTCCGATCGATGACGCATTTCTGCGCATCATCGACATGCTTAAGCAAGGCCGTGAAGTGTCGTACGGTTTCCTGGGGATCGAGCCGATCAACCTGCGGCAGGAAGAGTCGCTGCAAGGGCTCGTGGGTATGCGCGTGAAAGACGTGAGTCCGGGGACGCCGGCGCGGCACGCAGGCTTGCAGCCGTTCGACATCATCACGCATGTGAATGGAGAACCGATCTACGACGCGGCCGGCCTCCGGCTTTCGATTGGCCGGTTACCGCCGGGATCCGTGGCGTCGCTCGCGATCGAGCGCGCCGGGCAGCGATTCGTCCGTCCGGTGTCGCTTTCGAAGGGGCCGAACCCTGGCGAGAAGATCGTCACCGATCACGGTACGTCGTGGCGGGGGTTGCGCGTCGACTCTCCGACCTCATTTTTTCCACGGTTGACTCTGACCGACGACCTCGACGACTCGGCCGTGGCCGTGACCGAGGTTGCCGAGGGCAGCCCCGCCTACCGGGCGAACCTGCACCGCGGGATGATCATTACGCACGTCGGCAGCACTCCGGTACACGGCCCCGACGATTTCTATCGGCAGGTGGCCAGCCGCGACGACGAGGTGTCGTTGTGGGTCAGCCTCGCGCCGGGGCACACGCAGTCGATCACCGTGCCGGCCGAGTGACGTGCGTTCGTTTTAGCCAGCGGGCTTGCCCGCCGCGTTGACGACACGGCGACCAAGGTTGCCGGCTAAACGAGTGTGCCTTTCCGCTTTTCCTCGCGCCCGAGTATGATGTCGGACTCTTATCATTCCTGTGAATCCAGGCGAACGGCGTTCGATGAAAACCGACGAGTTGCGCGAAAAGTATCTCGCCTTTTTTGAGTCCAAGGGGTGTACGCGCCGGCCGAGCGACGTGCTCGTGCCGCGCTGGGATCCCTCGGTGCTGTTCACGCCAGCGGGGATGAACCAGTTCAAGGACCACTTCCTCGGCAAGTGCAAACTCGAGTTCACCCGCGCCACCACTTGCCAGAAGTGCCTGCGTACCGGCGACATCGACAACGTCGGCCGCACGCCGTATCACCACACGTTCTTCGAGATGCTGGGCAATTTCAGCTTCGGCGACTATTTCAAGCGCGACGCGATCCACTGGGCGTGGGAGTTCCTGACCAGCCCGAAGTGGATGGCACTGCCCGCCGACCGGCTCACGGTGAGCGTGTATCACGACGACAACGAGGCGGCCGAGATTTGGCAGCGCGACATCAAGCTCACCAACGATCGCATCGAGCGGTTCGGCGAGGACGACAATTTCTGGCCCGCCGGCGCACCGACCCAAGGCCCCGACGGAGTCTGTGGTCCGTGCAGCGAGATCTTCTTCCATCCGGGCAATGGCGCGAAATCGGTTGAGATTTGGAACCTGGTGTTCACACAGTTCAACCGTGTCGGCGCGCCGCCGAACAACCTGCGTCCGCTGCCGAGCAAGAACATCGACACCGGCATGGGGCTGGAGCGCGTGGCGAGCGTGATGCAAGGGGTCGACACGAATTTTCATATCGACATTCTGCGGCCGATCGTCGAGCGCGCGGCGGCAGCGGCGAAGACCAAGTACTCGCCCGACGATGAGAGCGGCCGGCGGCTGCGGCGAATTGCCGATCACGTACGGGCCTGCACCTTCGCGATCCACGAGAACGTCGTCCCCGACAAGAAGAAACAAGGCTACGTGATCCGCCGGCTGTTGCGACGCGCGGTGCTCGACGGCCGGCAGATGGGCATGGATCGGCCGTTCTTGCATGAGATCGTCGGCACCGTGGCCGAGATGATGCGCGGCCCGTATCCCGAGCTGCGCGAGAGCATCGAGCGCGTGCAACTGGTCATCAAGCGCGAAGAGGAAAGCTTCTTCGCCACGATTGATGCGGGGCTCGAGCGCATCCGCCGCATCTTCGACGACATGCAACGCGCGGAGCGAGTGATGGTGCTGGGGCGCGACATCTTCGATCTATATCAGACGCACGGCTTTCCGCCCGAATTGTTCCAGGCCGAGGCGACCGAGCGGAATTTCACGTTCGATTGGGCCGGGTTCCAGAAAGAGATGGAGCATCACGGCGAAATCTCGGGCACCGGCGAAAAGATCGTCTTCTCGTCGGGACCGCTCGACGCGCTGAAGAAGGCAATGCACGGCAGCAAGTTCCTCGGCTATGAAGCGACCGAAGCGAGCGGCAAGATCATCGGCCTGATCGCCCAGGACCAGCTCTGCGATGAGATCACCGAGATTGGCCACGAGAAGCCGGTCGCTGTGGTGCTCGATCAAACGCCGTTCTATGGCGAGTCGGGCGGGCAAGTGGGCGACACTGGCACGCTCACCGCCCTGGGAATGAAGTTCGACGTGCTGGACACGCAAAAGGAAGGGGGCTTCATGCTCCACCTCGGCCACCTGCGCCAGGGAAAGCTGGTGCAGGGAGCGACTGTGACTGCCACGGTCGATACCGAGCGACGGCAAGGAATCCGCCGCGCCCACTCGGCCACGCACATTCTGCACTACGCGCTGCAAAAGCACCTCGGCAAGCACGCGCAGCAGCAGGGCTCGAAAGTCGATCGGGACTGGCTGCGGTTCGATTTCACACAGCCCCAGGCCATCTCGCGCGAAGAGCTGGCGACGATCGAAAACGAAGTGAACCACGAGATCGCGGCGGCGGAGCCGATCGGCTGGAAGACGCTGCCGATTGCCGAGGCACGCAAGGCGGGCGCGATGATGCTCTTCGGCGAAAAATATCCCGACAACGTGCGCATGGTGTCGATGGGCGAGTTCAGCAAGGAACTGTGCGGCGGCACGCATCTCGACAACACCGGTCAAGTGGGCCTGTTCAAGATCATTGCGCAGGAAAGCGTGTCGGCCGGTACGCGGCGCATCACCGCGCTCACGGGCGAGGCGGCGCTCGAGCGGATGCGGAAGACCGAGTCGGCCTTGGCGGAAGTGGCGAACTTGCTGCGATCGAGCATCGACGTTGTCCCGGCACGCGTCACGGCACTGGTCAACGAGGTGCGCGACCTGAAGCGGCAGTTGGCCATGACGGCCCGCGCCGGCCACGCCTCGGCCTCGGACTTGTTGACCGCTGCCGAGACTCTGGGCGATACAAAACTGATCGTCGCCGAGGTGCCCGAGGCCGGCGCCGACGAAATGCGGCAGCTCATCGACCAGTTGCGGCAGAAAGCCGGCAGCGTCGCCGCGATGTTGGCCAGCCACGCCGAGGGGAAGGTGCTGCTGGTGGCGGGCATCTCGGGCGATTTGGAAAAGAAAGGGATGAAAGCCGGCGATTGGATTCGCGACCCGGCACACATCGTCGGGGGGAGTGGCGGCGGCCGGCCAAACATGGCCCAGGCGGGCGGCAAGCATCCTGAGCAACTACCGGCGGCACTCGACAAGGCCCGCGAGCAAATGCGGGCGAAACTGCGGGGATGAGCGGGTGTAGGGGCCGGAGTTGGGAGTCAGGAGTCGGTCGGCGACGACGCCGGATTGCCCGACGCCTGGATCCCGACTCCCGACCCCCATTTTTTGCCGATTTCCAGGCAACATTACCGCGCCCGCCACGATAATTGGGGTACGGCGAGAATTCCATCCAGGGAGCTGAAGTCATGAATACCTTGTCCTTTGTCCGGCGGGCGACGGTGCCGATATTGTGCGTGGCTGCCGGCCTGATTGGTGTCGGCGTGCGCTCGGCCTCGGCCGAGCCGACCTATCGCGACCTGGTGCGGAAATATGCCCAGGCCAGCCCCGAGCAGATTCCCGGCGTCGCTCCCGGTCAGGACGTGATCGCGCTGGAGTACACCGTGCTGTTGCGCGACCGCAACGGCAACGAATCGCCGGTCGACGCCGCGACGCACCAATTCAATCTCGGCGATCAGGTGCGCGTGCAGATCACGCCGCTGAACACAGTGTACATCTACATCTTCCACGAAGGGGCGAGCGGCCAGCAGGTGTGCCTCTTGCCCGAAGGGACCGAGCAAGCGCCGATCGCGCAGGCCGCCTCAATGCTTACGCTCCCAAGCGACGGATTCTTCGAGTTCTCGCCGCCGACCGGCGACGAGAAGCTGATCGTTGTCGCCACCAAGCAGCCGAGCGCCGACCTCACGTCGCTGCAAAGCGCCGTGTTCAAGAAACCAGGCGAGCAGTTGTCGGCCGCCGAAGCGCAGGAGAAGGCACGGCTCGAGGCGATCGGCGAAAAGACCCTGAAGTCGATGCGCGATAAGGCGGTGAAGACGACTCGCTACCGCGATCTGCTCAGCGGGTCGACCTTCCGCGATCTGGCCGACGAGGCAGCCAAGCAGCACAGCAGCGTGACCGCGGTCGAGCGGCCGCACGGCTCGGAAACCAGCACGCTGGCCCTCACCGCGGGCAAGGACATCGGACCGTTGGAGATGTACGTGACGATCCCGCTGAAATCGGTGTCGCCGAAGGCGCAGTAATCGTTCCCACCTAAAGCATCACCAAGCCTGCGGGGCCCGAACGATGTTGCGCAGCGTGAGGTACCTTGCGATCGGGCTTGCCAGCTTCGGCCTACTTGCGATGGGCAACTCGAAGCTCTTCGCCCAACCACCTGCAGCAGCGCCGCGTGTCGACGATCAGCCGTGGCTGAGCCTCAACGTCACCGGTCACACGGCGGCGGTCCGCTCGCTGACGTTCACGCCCGACTCGAAACGGCTCTGCTCGGCCGGGCTCGATAAGATCGTCAAAGTGTGGAACACGTCGGCCGTGGTGCGCGATCTGCGTCGCACATGGCTGCTCGAGCGATCGATCCGCTGGCAGGTTGCTCGCGGCCTGCGCGGCAGCATCTACTCGCTGGCGGTCGCACCCGACGACGGACTGCTCGCCATCGGCGGCTACGGCGCGATGGGGAGCCTGGGTGAAATCCTGCTCGTCGATCCGGTGCAGGGAACGCTCCAAAAGGTGCTCAGCTCGCACCGGCAGACGATCTACTCGATGGCGTTCTCGGCCGACGGCAAATGGTTGGCTTCGCTCGACCTTGATGGGCAGCTCGTCCTATGGCGGCGCGGCGACTGGCAGCCGGTGGTCGTTTACGACCCGGATGTGAAGACCTACGGCGCGGCGCGGGCTGCCGAGATCGCGCAGCAGACCAACGTTCGTCCGCTAGCGATGGTCGGCAGCACGCACGTGCTCGTGCCGGTGAACGTCGGCAAGACAGCCGATGGTCAACCGCTATGGAAGCTCCAGCAGATTGCGCTCGAAAGCCGCGAGGCCCGTACACTCGACACGCCCTACGTAGGCCACGTGTCGGCCGTGGCGGTGAGCGCCGATGGCAAGCTGCTGGCCTGCGCCGATCGTGTCGGGAATTTGTACCTCGGTCCGCTGGGCGAGCGCGGCGAGTCATTGAAGGCGGAAGCCACCGTTGTTTCGCTGGTGTTCGATCCGCGTGCTGCGGTGCTGGTGGCGGGCACCGTGGTGTCGCCGAAGTTCGGCAAGGCGCAGCTCGAAGTGTGGGACACGGCAACGCGCACGCTGCGGACCAAGCGGCTGATGGCCGACACGGTGTCGGCATGTGCGGTGAGCCCCGATGGCACGATGCTGGCCTGCACCGGCGATGAACATCACGCCGTTTACCTCGGCAAGCTCGACGATCTGTCGGCGACCACGCCGCTGCGGGCGACCGGTCGGCGGGTGGTGAAGGTGGCGTTCGCGCGCGACGAGCCGATCTACCGCATCGCCTTCGGCACCACGCATCGCGAAGCGGCATTCAACGATTACGGTCCGCTCGAGCAATCGTTCGATGCCGCACAATCTGATCTCGGTCCGGCACCGCTCGTGGCCGATGAGTGGATCGTCGCGCGGCCAACGCAAGGCGCGTGGCGCGTCGAATTGGCTGCCGGCGGGGCAGCGCTGCAACTGTATCGAGATAACGTGGCCAAAGGATACGTGCGATTCGACCCGGCGATCGAAGGAAACCCACGATCGTACTGCTGGTTGAGCAGTGCGGGAGCCGATCCCGTGGCGATCGCCGTCGGCACCGACGTGCAGAATAGCATCTTCATCTGCCAGCTTGCCGAACGCGGCGCGTGTCCGATCCTACGCCGCCTGCGCGGCCATAACGACTACGTGACCAGCGTTGGCGTGTCGCGCGATTTGCGGTACCTGGTTTCCGGCTCAGCCGACGGCACGGTGCGCGTCTGGAGCCTGTCAGCTTTGGCGTTAGGCCGCACGCCGCCGGGACGCTGGGGGGCGGAACTCATCCCGCAGCAGAATCAACTGGTCGTCGGCAACATCGACACGGCTGGACCGCTGTTCTTCAAAGGCGTACGCCGCGGCGATGTCCTCGCGCGGATCGGTTGGATGGGCGCCGACGGCAAGGGACGCAGCGAGCAGAACCCGGCGGCCATCCTCAAGCAACTGACCGAGTCGCCGTGGGAAACGCAGGTGGTGTTCGAGTTCATGCGCGGCGGCGAAGCGCTGCAGACGTTCCAACTGGTCGGCGCGTGGCAGCCGCTGGCAATGCTGTTCGTCTCGGCAAATCGAGAATGGGCCTTCTGGACTCCTGAGGGTTATTACGATGCCTCGGCAGGCGGAAACACACTGTTCGGTTGGCAAGTGAACCGCGGACTCGACGTGCTGCCCGATTTCTACCGTGCCGACCAATTTCGCAAGAAGCTCGAGCGGCCCGATGTGTTGCGAAAGCTGTTGCCCGCCGGCAGCGTCGATCGTGCGTTGGCCGAAGCGAACATTGAGCCGCCGGTGAGGCCGGACGCGGTGGTGCGGCAACAGATCGAACGGACGCCGCGGGTTGAGATTCTGACGCCGCGCTCGGGCGCGACCGTCGAGCAAAACACGGCCACGGTGCGCGTGCGCATCGGCTTGCCGCCGGGAGACACGCTGGCGCGGGCCAAGCTGTTCGCCAACGGCGTGGTGGCCACCGAACAGCGCGTGGTCGAGCAGCAGCAAGGCGGGCGAACGGTCGAGTACGAATGGGTCGCGAGGCTGCCAACCGAGAAGCGAAACCTGATCCAGGTATTCGTCGACACCAACAACGACATCACCAGCTTCGGCAACCTGGTGATCGAGCGGCCCGAGGCGATCAAGCCTCCCGCGCAGAAACCGAAGCTGCACGTGTTGTCGGTCGGGATCAATCAGTACGCCGACGCGCGTATCCAGCCGCTGGAGTTCGCCGTGGCCGATGCCGGCGAGGTGGCCGAGGCGTTGCATGCACATGCCGCCGAGATTTACGATCGCGGCGAGCCGGTGGTGATGGTGAACCAGCAGGTGACGCGCGGGAACTGGAAGCGGACGTTCTCGCAGCTCAGCGAGAAGCTGCGTCGCGATGTTCGTCCCGACGACCTGCTGGTGATCTTCATGGCTGGCCACGGATTCGTCGACGACAAGACCGGCGAGTACTACTTCGCCAGCTACGATCTTTCGATCGACGACTATCAGCACGGCAACTACGACGGCTGCATCTCATGGCGCGACTTTGCCGTGCTGGGCGACATTCCTTGCCGCAAGCTCGCGCTGCTCGACACCTGCCATAGCGGAGCCGTGCAGCCGCAACAGCGCGATGTGAAGGCGGCGATTCGTGCGCTGCGCGATGACGTGATCTTTACCGTCGCGGCCAGTGCCGGGCATGAACGTTCGCAGGAGAACAAGGACTGGGCCCACGGTGCATTCACCAAGGCGCTGCTCGAAGCGCTGCGCGGCCGGGCGGCAACGACCGTCGACGGCCTAGTGATGCTCAACGACGTGGTCGGCTATGTACGGACTTCGGTGCCTCTGCTCACCGCCGGCGAGCAAAATCCGACCGCGGCGCCGGAAGATCTTCTCCCGTTTGTCTCGATGCGACTGGCGAGTTTGCAGAAGCCAGCGGCGACTTTGCCGGCCGCGCCGTTCCGATTATTCGGGTCGGGCAAGACGGTGGCGCACAGCACACTGTCGGTCGCCGTTGTTGTCGAGAAAGACTGAATTGTTTCGCTAGCTGGGGCCGAAGGCACTTCTGGCGGGGCGGGGTAGAATCCGCGCCCACAATGGCGGAACATCGGCAGACTCTTTCCCAAGGATGGGGGACACAATGCACGGACGCATTTTGGGGGCACTCGTCTTCTTGGCTGTCGGTGCGGCCAGCGCACCGGCGATCGCCGAAGAACGAATCGCGACCAACGTCGATTCGGATTCAGGCTCGGTTCAGCAGGTGGGTTATGCCTGCGCTCGCTGCGGCCGACGCCCGGGACGTTGTGCTTGTCAGTGTCCCTGCCCCTCATGTCCATGTCCTTCGGCAGCGGCCCCTGCCGCGCCGGGAACCGAAGTCGCACCGGAAGGACCTGCACCGGCGATGCCCAGCCCCATTGAGGCGCCCGAGGCGACCGAAGCCCCGGTGGTGCCGAACAACTATAACGCGATGGCGAGCAACTATGGTGCGGCGCGCGGCTACGGCTCGATCGCGCCGAGCATGCTCGGCGACTTCTTCCTGGGCACGTCGTTCGGCTCGTCAAACCTGTCGATGAGCTATAGCGAACCCGGCGGGACCTTTTCCGGCCCGGGTGTGCCGTACAACAACCACGGCATGGGGCTTGCCTCGCCGGTGACGTCGCACGTGTTCAAGCAATCGGACAACGAGAGCCCCTGGCCGCGGACCCGCATCATTCTCTCGACGAACTACTTCGATCGCATCGACGGCTCGACCGGCGTGACGCGGCAAATCTTCGGCTTCGAGAAGGTCTCGACCAGTCAGCGATTCTCGTTTGGAATGCGTTTGCCGTACTACGTCGCGTCGCCAGGCGTCACCAATGTCGGCGGAGTGCCGGTCAACACGTTCGGCGGCGACGGCGGGCCAGGCTCGACCGGCAGTACCCAGAGCAGTCTCGGCGACCTGATCACTACGTTCAAGTATGCCGTGATCTTCGATCCGGTCCGGGCGAACGTCCTGTCGCTCGGCGTCGCGGTGACCGCGCCGACCGGTCCGGCGACGATCGCCAATGTGCCTCCGTTGTTCCAAGTCGACGGCGTTCAGCACACCGGCAGCATCCAACCGTACATGGCGTTCTACAAATCGCTGGGCCGTCCGCGGCAGGGGCTCTTTACACAAGGCTTCCTCGCCTCGGATACGCCGTTCTATTACCGCGATTCGACGTATGTGTATGCCGACCTCGGCTTCGGCTACATCATCCGCCGGCCGTCGAATCGGTGGATCACGGCCGTCGTGCCGATGCTCGAAGTCCACGGCGACTTTGCCACCAACAAGAGCCAACGCGCGGTAATCAACACCGCCCAAACCTCGGCGAACCTGCTCCAGGCGACCAGCGGCATGTTCAACACGATGAACGGAACCGTGTCGTATGCCGACCAGATCAACATCACCAGTGGTGTGACGTTGGTGCTCAACCAGCGGTCGACGATCTCGCTCGCCGGCGTTGCACCGTGCAACATGCCGCACGCGTTCAATTACGAGTTGCAACTGCTGTGGAACACGTACTTCGGCCCCGGCTTGCCGCCGATGTTCCGGTAACGAGCGATCGGCTTTCAGCGATCAACGATCAGTCCGCGGGAGGCGCAAGCCTCCTGCTTTGTTTATCGCGGCAGACGGTACGGGTTACCCGAGGAATACAGCTTGAGCCGCTCCTCGTAGTTCGATCGAACGTCGGCATCGGATTGCAACTCGAGGGCCCGCTTTTCGGTACGGATTGCATCGTCGAACTTGCCGATTTCGGCGTACGCCGCGGCGAGCACATCGAGCAGCCACGGGTCCTTCTGGCCGGTTAGTTCACAACCTCGGTTGGCGAGCGTGACGGCTCGCTTGCCGTCACGGACCGTATCATCGGGCACCATCGCCAGAAGCATGGCGAGGTTACCGAGTGTATCCGGATCGTTGGCATCGCGCTGCAAGGCATCGTTGAAATCCTGGATGGCGCTCGGATAACGGTGCTCGGTGGAATATGCCCGCCCGCGCTTAACGTGTGCTTCAGCCGAGTCAGAATCGAGTCGGATCGCATCGGTCAGGTCTTCGATTGCCGGCGAATAGTGACCGATGGCGATGTAGGCGTCGGCCCGGCTTGTGTAATCGCGGGCATCGGGATCGATGTTAATCGCCGCGGTCAAATCGGAAATCGCTGCCTGGTTGTCGCCTTGTTCGATCCGTGCCGCCGCACGACGGCTGAACGCACGCGGATCGCGTGGGTCGAGCAGGATTGATTGCGACAGATCGTCGATTGCCCGCGAGTAATCCTCGTTTCGCAGATAACACGTGCCACGCAAGAGAAACAGGCTTGCCTCTTGGGGAGCCAGCTTGATCGCGCGGTTCACCACCTTGATTGACTCGTCGAACTTCTGTGCATCGAACAGCTTCGTGGCCTCGTCGGTCAGTGTTTTCACTTCATCGCGCTTCCGCGATTCTTCCTGCTCGCGCATCTGCTGCGCTTGCTGCTCGGCGAGCTGCTTTTCCTTCTCCGCACCTTCTCGTTTTTCTCGTGCCTTGCGCTCGTTCGCCTCGTTATCCACTGGTCTGACGTCGTCTTCTTTGTCTTTCGCGTCGTCAACGTGCTGGGCGACCTTGTTGTCGGACTTTTGCTGCGTGCGCTCGCTCCACCACTGGTTCACCTGCGGCCAGGCGTACCATCCTCCCGCCGCAATGCCGACCAACAGCAGCACCGCAATCAGCGCCGGCAAAGGCGAGCGGCGTGGCTGGCGATACGGAGCCGTGACCGCCAGTTCAGGCTGCTCGACGGCGCGCTTCAGCTCGTGAACCATGACCATGGTCGACCGGTAGCGCGCCATGGGATCGAGGGCCGTGGCGCGGCGGATCACCACCTGCTCGGCCGGCGACAAGTCCGACAGGTCGAGCGCCCCCTTGAGCACGGCGCTGACAACGTCGCTAAACACCTCGCTTTTGTACGGCAGCCGTCCGGTACGCAGCTCGACGTAAGTAACCGCCAACGAATATTGATCGGTGCTGCTGCTCGGCTCGCAGGTACTCAAGCACTCGGGAGCGACGTAGGCCACAGTTCCCGCAGCGGTGGCGGTCTTGCGCACGTCGCCGAGCATCCGTGCCAGGCCGAAGTCGCACACTTGGGCGGCCCCGCCGACGATCATGATGTTGAACGGCTTGATGTCGCAGTGCTGCACCGCGATCGACTCGCCGCCCAGGTTCTGCTTCGGCGAATTGAGGTAATCGATCGCCCGGGCCGAGTCCTCCATGTAGCCAAGCAGCTCGTCGGCAGGAATGCCCGGCAAGCCTTGGTCGCGGCACTCCTCGAGGCGGCGCGACAGGTCCTTCTCGCCCAGCCCCATGGCCATAATTAACTCGGTAGGGCGTGGCGCGGTTTCGCGGAGGTTCGGCTTGATGGTCCCTGTCGCGGGGAGCACCATCGTGTCGCGCGGCTCCAGATCGCCGACGTTGGCGACGGACTCGTCGATCATGTTCCCTGCGTCGTCCTTGAGCCAGTAGGCGAAGATCGGTACCAGGTTGGGATGCCGGATGCGCTTCACCAGCCGCAGGGCACGGAATTCCTTGAGCCCTTGCTTGCCGCTGAGGCTGATGATCTTCAGCGCCGCCTCGGTGCCGCCGGGAGCGACCGCCTTCCAGACCTGCCCGAAACCGCCCTGTCCCAGGAACGATTCCAGCCAATAGCCCGGTACCGGCTCATCTCCCTTTTCGTAGCGGCCTGTCATGCGCGAGCCTTTTCGCAAGGACGATCCACGCCGTCAGCGATAATCTCGTCGCGGCGTGCGTTCATGGGATTCGCCCATTGCCGCCTCCTATCCTAGAACAAGGGGCGGCATGGCGAAAGCCAAGCGAAAATCAACTCAGGCGTTCGGCCCGACGGACGACCTCTGCATCGATCGTCACGCCGAAGCCCGCGCCCGTGGGGCAGCGGACGATGCCGTTCTCGCATCGCAGCGACGACGTGTCGCATTCGACCGGCACGTCGGTGCTGCCCTTGAACTCCATGAACGGCCCGGCATTGGGCGTGAACGACGCGAAGTGAACCACATCCAGATAGCCGAGCCCGCCGCCCGACATGTGTGGCACGACTTGCATTCCCGCCGCGGCCGCCATGCGGGCCACCTTCGTCGCGCGGATAAATCCTCCGCCGTAGTGCAGGTCGGGCTGCACGATATCGACGCCGCGCTCGCGCACCGTCCACGCGAAGCGGTGCAGGCTGAATTCCTGCTCCCCGGCGGCGACGGGAATCTTCAAGGCGTCGGCCACTTCTTTCGTCGCCCACAGATCATCAAATGGGCACGGCTCCTCGAAGAAGCCGTAGCCGTTGTCCTCCATCATGCGGCCGATGCGAATGGCGTGCTCGGCATCGTACGAGCTGTTGCTATCGGCATAGAGCGTCATTTGGTCGCCAAAGGCCTTGCGCACCAGCGGAATCAGTGCCTCGCTGCGACCGGGCAACGAATCGGCGTTTCGGCTCATGCGGCCACCGAGCCGGAACTTGATCGCGCGGGCTTCCGACTCGGCCACCAGCGATTGCAGGTACGCGATCTCTTCTTCCGGCCGATTGCCGCGCCGACCGCTGGCGTGGTACACCGCAATGTCGCGCTTCGGCCGACCGTCGGCCGTCACCACGCCGCCGAACAAATCGGCCATCGGCCGCCGAGCCGTGCGCCCCATCAGCTCCAGCAGTCCTATTTCGACCGCCGCCACGCTCACCCACAGCGCTAGACCTTGCAACTTGTAATTGTCGCCGTGTCGATACAGCTCCCACAACATCGATTCCAGCTCCCGGGCATCGCGACCGACGAACACGGGTATGACGCGCCTCAGCAAGATCGGCCAGGTGACCGCCGTCCAGCCGGGATGCGGCACGGTGATCGCCTCGACGCCGTCGGTCGAGCGAGTGCGGAGCAAGAATATCTTCCCGCTGCGCAGCAGTTCGATCGACGCGATCTTCACCGGCTCGGGCAGGAAATCGGTCGTCAGCACCGGCGCATTGAGAATCGCCTCCAGCTCGCGCTGCGAGGGGCGCGGTGCCTCGGCTGCCCGACCAACGCATGCCGCGGCGGTCAACATTCCGGTTGTCTGCACGAACGCGCGGCGATTCATCACCATAAATTCCTCGCACATTTGAGGGCTGCGAGCATCAGCATAAAGAGAAACCACGGATGAACACAGATAAACGCGGATAGAATTAACGAACCTGAACTCATCGATGTGCGTCTGTGGTTTTTGGGCTGTGTGAAAGTAGGGTCATGAACGCGCGACAACTCGAAAAGCTCGGTGTGCCGGCCGAGTGCGTGAAGCCGGCGATCCTGGCGATCGCCAGCGCCAGTGCCGCCGGCGTGCTGCGCAGCCTGAACGTGAAGCAGATCGTCAAGGAGATCCTCGATCGGCCGGCCGAGCACGTCGACGACGAGCATTTCGGCTCCCTTGCACACGCCGTGTTGGAAGCCGGCACGGCGGCCGAGCCGCGTGAGCCGATCACGTACCGCACCTGGGGCGAAGCGGGGATCGATCCGCAGTCGCACGCCCAGATGCGCGATGCCTGCGCCCTGCCAATGGCGACCGGCGCGGCACTGATGCCCGATGCCCACGTCGGTTACGGCCTGCCGATCGGCGGCGTGTTGGCGCTCGACAACGCGGTGGTGCCTTACGCCGTCGGCGTCGACATTGCTTGCCGCATGAAGTTGTCGGTGCTCGACATGCCGGTGTGGACGCTGCGGGACCGCAACAAGTTCGATCTGTACGAGCGGGCGCTCAACGCTGGCACGCGCTTCGGTGTCGGATCAGTCCACGAGCGGCCGCAGGATCATCCGGTGATGGACCGTCCGTGGTCGGTCACGCGTGTGACGCGCGAGCATCGTGACAAAGCCTGGAAGCAGCTCGGCACCAGCGGCTCGGGGAATCACTTCGTCGAGTTCGGCCTCCTCACGTTGCCCGCAGCCGATGCGGAACTAAGACTTGATGCCGGCGAGTACGTGGCCTTGCTCAGCCACAGCGGCAGCCGTGGCGTGGGCGCGACAGTGTGCTCGACGTACAGCGCGATTGCGCGGGCTCGACTGCCGAAGCGCTACGAATCAGCCGGTCGGCTGGCGTGGCTTGATCTCGACAGCGAGGCCGGCCAGGAATACTGGGCCGCCATGAACCTGATGGGCGAGTACGCGGCGGCGAACCACGACGTGATCCACCGGCTGGTGTCGAAGCTGCTCGGGGCAAAGATCATCGCCGGCGTCGAGAACCATCACAACTTCGCCTGGAAGGAGACACACAGCGGCAAGGAGGTGATCGTGCATCGCAAAGGGGCCACGCCTGCCGGCGCCGGTGTGCTGGGGGTGATCCCCGGCTCGATGGCCGACCCGGCCTACGTCGTGCGCGGCAAAGGCAACGCGGCGAGCTTGAACTCGGCGGCCCACGGCGCGGGACGGCGGATGTCGCGCACCGCCGCCAAGCAGAAGTACACCTGGCGCGCGGTGCAAAAGAGCCTCGAAGCCCGCGGCGTGCACGTGCTCTCCGCCGGCGCCGACGAGGTGCCAGGTGTTTACAAGAACATCGACGAAGTGATGGCCCAGCAGCGCGACCTGGTCGAGGTCGTCGCGCGGTTCGATCCCAAGATTGTTAAGATGTGCGGCGACGGCAGCGCAGCGGAGGATTGAGCGATGAGGCAGGCACCATCGCCCGCCCCTGTTCTGGCATGGTCTCCCGACCATGCCTGTCGTGCTGTGTCCGTTAGCTCAACACTTTCGTCAGGCCGGGGACCGCACGGCTTGGTGCCGGCGGAGTGGCGTCCATTGCCAGGTCCTTCAGCACCAGTTGCAGGCCGCGCTCCAGCGCGTCCTTCATCATCACTTCCTTGCCCGAGTACGTGGCCATGCGGCCGAGAATCGCAGTCATCGTGCTCATCGCCCCCCACTCGCCTTCGTTGATCGGGTTACCCGAGCGCAGGCTGGCGAAGTAATCGACATGCTCCAGGGCATGGCCGTTCTCGCCTTTGCGGCCGCGAGCGCCGCGCGCCCGGTTTTCGCCGCCGACTTCCGAGAGCGAGTTGAAATCCTTGCCAATCTTGCCGTTGCTAATGTCGGCGACACCCTTGGTGCCGTGGGCGAACTCGGCCACCTGGTTCCAGCAGCCCGGGATATGCCGACACTGGCTGAACATTTTGGTGCCGTTCTCGTATTCGAACTCGACGCAGTGGTGGTCGAACGTCTCGCCGTAATCAGGACCCTTGCGCACCTCGCAGCCTCCCATGCCATTGGCCTTCACCGGGGCACCATTCATCAGCCAATTGCCAACGTCGATGTTGTGGATGTGCTGCTCGACGATGTGATCGCCGCCGAGCCATGTGAAGTAGTACCAGTTGCGCATCTGGTATTCCATGTCGGTCAGCGCGCGGCCGTACTGCTCCTCGAGCTTCGTCCGTTCCTTGACCCATGGCGTGGTGCCGTTCCAGTAAACGCGGGTGCAGACAATGTCGCCGATCTCGCCGTCTTGCAGGCGCTTGATTGTCTCGATGTACGTCGGCTGATGGTGCCGCTGCAAGCCGACCCCGACGAGCAGATTCTTCTTCTTCGCTTCCTTCGTGGCTTCGAGCACCGTGCGCACCCCAGGGGCGTCGGTGGCCACCGGCTTTTCCATGAACACGTGCTTGCCGGCCGCGACGGCTGCGGCGAATTGCATGGGCCGGAACCCCGGCGGCGTGGCCAGAATCACCATGTCGACACCGGCTTCGATGACCTTTTTGTAGGCGTCGAACCCAAGGAAGCACTTGTCGTCGTTGATGGCCATCTGCGCGCCAATATCCGCCTGCTTCTCAAGGTTCCGGCGGCTTCCGGTCAGCCGGTCCTCGAACACATCGCCCATCGCTACCAGCTTGGTGTTCGAATCGGCCTGCAACGCCTGTGCTGCGGCGCCGGTGCCGCGGCCGCCGCATCCCACCAGGCCAAGCTTGATCGTCTCGTCGCCGGCAGCGTGTGCGCTGCGGTGAATGCCGAGCGTGCCCAGCAGGCTGCTGCCGATGGCCGTGGCGGTCGACAGCTTCACGAACTCACGGCGCGAAGGAAGGATGATAGGCGAATCGTTGTTCATCGAAAGTCTCCGGTAAGGGGGCGTGTGCGGCCGTGAAATGCAGAAGTGAGAAGTCAGAATGCGGAAGTCAGAATTGCGGCACTTCTGCATTCATCCTTCTGACTTCTGCCTTCATCTCGAAAGGTCTGCAAATCCGTAGTTCTTCTTATCTTTTTCCGGCGGCTCGACGAGTGGCCGGACGATGCGGAAGCCGTTGAACAGTGCGTCGGTGTAGTACCACACGCTCTGCGGAATCTGTGGGTCCTGCTGCTTCCATTCCTTGCTCGACGCTCGACGTGCGGCACTGCGCAGCCGATCGGGATCGTCGTCCCACGAGCCGCCGCGCACCACGCACGGCTCGACTTCCTTGGGCACGTTCAGCGGGTCCTTGGTCACTTTGCCCTTCATCGTTGCGTAGAAGTCGGACTGATAGGCGTCGGCGCACCACTCGCTGACGTTGCCATGCATGTCGTACAGCCCCCAAGGATTCGGCTTCTTCTTAGCGATGGGGTGGTACGCTTCTTCGCTGTTCTCGTAGAACCAGGCGTAGTCGCCAAGCTTCGACACGTCGTCGCCGAATGCATAGGAGGTAGTCGTGCCGGCGCGGCAGGCGTATTCCCACTCCGCCTCGGTCGGCAGACGGTAGTAGCGGCCAGTCTTGGCGCTCAGCCACTCGCAGTACCGGAATGCGGCATACTGCGTCATGCAGATCGCCGGATACGTCTCCTTGCCCATGCCAAAAGTCATGTCGGTGTACGGCTTCGTGGGGCGGATCAAAGCGTCGGCGGCCAGCTCGAGCGGCGTCGGCTCGGTGTTGGTGAGCTTGCGCTGGGCAATGTCGAGCTGGAACATGAAGATCTCGTACTCGTCCCACGTGACTTCGTACTTGCCCATCCAGAACGGCGAGATTTCCACCTCGTGCTGCGGCCCTTCGTCGTCGCTGCGCATCGGCTCGTTCGGCGGGCTGCCCATCGTGAACTTGCCGCCGCGGATCGGCAGCATCTCGAACTTCACGCTGGTGTTGCTGACAATGTCGGTGTACGGCTTCATCTCCGCTTCGCTCGACGCCGCCGCAGTGGGGACATCGACCGTCGGCTTGGCTGCCTCGGCATGCCGCGCCGCCAGGCCGGCGAACACGGTCAGCACGATCAACACAAAACAGTTGGCTTGCCGCGAGTTGGCTTGTCGTAAGTTAGCTTGCCAAGGCCGCGAACGGCAATCTACGCTGAACATGCGGGGGTTTCTTCCGTTGCGAGCGAGAACGATGATGCGGATCGATGCGCGATTGCCGACGTCTGTCGGTGTGTGGTTGGCGGTCGCGTGCGCACTCGGCGCCGACGCATCCGAAAGCGCAGCGGCCGAGCTCGAGGGATACCGCTACCAGCAAGTCCACATGGGCATGCCGGTAGAAGTGGTATTGTATGCTCCCGATTCGGCCGCCGCAAACAAGGCTGCCGACGCCGCTTTCGCCCGTTTTCACCAGCTCGACGCGGTGCTCAGCGACTACAACCCGGCCAGCGAACTATCGCGGCTCAGCGCCTCGGCCGGCTCGCGGCGCGCGGTGCCGCTGAGCGACGACCTTTGGACCGTGCTCGTTCACGCCCAACAGCTTGCCGCCGCCACCGAGGGAGCGTTCGACGTAACGGTCGGCCCAGCCACCAAGCTTTGGCGGCGCGCCCGGCGCGAGAGAGAGTTCCCCTCGGCCGAGCGCTTGGCCGAGGCCCGCGCCGCGATCGGCTACCAAGCGCTCGTGCTCGATGAACTCTCGCACAAAGCGACGCTCACGCGCCCCGGCATGCGGCTCGACGTGGGCGGAATTGCCGCCGGATACGCGGTCGACGAGGCGCTGCGCGTGCTGCGCGAGCACGGCATCACGCGCGCCATGGTCGACGCCAGCGGCGACATCGGTGTTGGCGACGCGCCGCCGGGCAAACGCGGCTGGACGCTCGGCGTGGTCCCCGAGGGTGGCCGCGACAACAAGCCCCTCCGCTACCTGCTCTTGGCCAACGCCGCGGTCACCACCTCCGGCGACGCCTTCCAGCACGTCGAGTTCAACGGCCAGCGCTACTCGCACATCGTCGATCCGCACACAAGCCTCGGTCTCTCCACCCGCTGCTCGGCCACGGTGATCGCGCCCGACTGCATCACCGCTGACAGCCTCGCCACAGCCGTCTGCGTCCTCGGCCCCGAGAAGGGAATCGACTTCATCGAACATCACTCCAACACCGCCGCGCTCATCACCACCGCCACCGACGGCCCCGCGCGGCTGATCGAATCATCGCGCTTCGGCCGATTCGCCGCCGCTACGGGAGTCCCCGGAACGAAGTGATCGCCGCCGCTCTCGGACCAAAAAACTCCGCGAGTTTATTTTTTGGTTCCTGAGGGCCCCAGGGGGTAAGACCAAAAAACCCACGTCGTTTCGTAATTGATTACCGACCTGAACTTGCGCGATCTGGGCAATGCGGAGATGTTCGGCGATCATGGATGCCGAACGAACCGTGACGGATTGTCCTCGTTGCCCTGAGTTGGAGCAGCGTGTTGCGGAACTGGAAGCAATGGTTCGC
>DATAXP010000033.1:0-15743 GCA_036272935.1 Pirellulales bacterium
GCCCAAGGCGTCGAGATACACTTCGTCGCTGCGCCGCAGTTCAAGATCTTCCAGGCAATCGCCGTCGCACAGCGCGTTGTAGGCCAGGTTCAATACATGGTCGCTCTCGTGGTACGGCAGATGAATCTTCAGCAGGTGCAAACGCCGATCGATCGCTTCGGCCAGGCCGAGTTCCTGCACCATCAGCCGCATCGCGCCGATGCCGCCGTAGGCCAAGCCCTGCGTCCGATCGGCCAGCTCGTAGTGGATGTTGCCAGGCCGCAGCATCGGCTGCTCGCAGCCTGCGTTGTTCGTCTTATCCAAGCGGCCTTCGAGACGATGCTTGCGGGCGGCCAACCGGCGGCGTATTTTGACGTTCACTCGAAACTCCTTGCGTGTCGCGGTTCGTGGAACGGCGCATCACCTTCCAACTCCCGCAAAACGCCGGGCGTTTCGAGTTTTTTTATGGAATCTCCCCGCCACTCACTGCCGAGTACGCTGGTTTAAGGACTAGCGCCGGTGCCCCAGGTGGTGTTGAACTCCGGGAGCGGATAATGCCACTGCTCGTTGCCGGCGAAGTCGTAACACACCAGGCCGCCGTTGCCGAAGAACGCAATCACGCGCTCGCCATCGGTCACGGGGGTTGCCGAGGCAAAACCGTTCTTCTCGCGGACGTTGGGCTCGACTTCGTGTTTGCCAAGCGTGCGCGTCCACAGCGGCTTGCCGCTGGCACGATCGAGGCAGTGCAGCGAGCGCTCCGCCCCCTCTGGCCCGGCACTGGTCAGCAAGATGCGGTCGCCCCACATGATCGGCGACGAGCTGCCGCTTCCCGGCACCGGCGTCCGCCAGACAATGTTCTTGCTCGTGTTCTACTCGAGCGGCAAGCCTGTGGTGCGCGCGATCCCTTGCCCTTCGGGGCCACGGAACCGCGGCCACTGCTCTTCGGCCCCAGGAGCCGGCAGCACGATCTGCAACCGCACTTCGCCGGCTCGCGGTGCCTTGGCGGTCGTGTCGGCCTTTTCGGCCGTTAGGCCGGTGTCGAACGGTGCCGGCTTGTTGAAGCGTTTGAAGCCGATGCGCATCAGGTCGAGGAACTTGCTTTCGATCTCCCGGCGGCGCTCGTAGGCGGCCCGCAATTCGGCGTCGGCCAGCACCTTTTCGCGTCCGCCGTGCCGCTCGAGAAACTTCTCCGACGAATCAAGCGTTTCGACCCGCTGCCACTCGGCGGCGAGATCGGTGGCCAGCATCTCATCAACCAGCTTGCGATACGCGGGGCTCTCGACATCGTCGGGCAGCACGCGCAGTTACTCACCGAGCGGATATTTTTCCTCCGCGGCTGGCGGCGCCGCGCACCACGCTGCCGCCATCAAAACTGTGACACCAACCTGCATTGCGATCGGTCCCTGCTCAAATCACGCCGTTGCCCGCGTTCCGCTTCCAGCTTATCAATGGAGAGAGACACGGCCAAGGATTTCATGATGGGAACACGGGTGGCGACGTTGATCGCGGTGGTTGGGCTGGCGTGCGCATCGAGCGCGGCAGCCGAGAACGACGCGCTGGTTGCGGGGATCATCCGCCGTGTGCCGCGAACTACCGAGGAAGTGGCGGCGGCGCACGAGAAGAGCACCGAGAATGCCTGCCAGCCGGTCGATGCGAAGCTGCCGCTCGAAATGTCCGGCTTCGACGACCATGTGACGTACGAAGTTCAGAGCACCGCGGCCGATGGTCGCCGAACCGCACAGACGATGGAGTTCGACGTGAGCCGGCGCACGGCGCTCGCGGCCGGGGCGTGCATGACCCCGGCCGACCAGGAGAACCTGCCACTGGTCAGCGGCAGCACGATCCTGCACTGCGTGAACGATTTTTACATCGCCGTGCAGTTGCGCGTGCATCGTCGCACCCCCAATGGTGTGCCGCATCTGTTTTATCGCCCCTTCGGCGCCGTGGCTTCGTATGCCGATCCGCAACGGACGCAGGCGTTCGTCGATCTGGTGAGAAACTCGATCAGCGAATTTCGCAGCCTGGGCCTGTTCCTCAAGCCCGACGAACAGCCGACGGCCGAAGCGCTGCGCACGCTGGTGCTCGTCAACAAAAACGTGCTCGTAACCAGCAAGCCGGGCGTCGATCCGCCGCAGACTCGGCCCGCGTACGAATACATGTTCGTCCGCGCACGTCCCAATGACGCCGCGCCCGGCGATCTGCGGCTGTACACGTTTCTTTCTTCCAACGGACGGCAACGCCTTCATTATCTGGGGCAGTACGAGACTCCCAAAACGGTCGACGACTGCGGGGTAAAGACAACCATCATCTTCACCGAGTACGGCTTCGGCGGTTTGCACCCGATCAGCCGAGCCTCGCGCAGCACCGAAATACACGGAGAGGCGAGCTATCCGATGAGCGAGCTCGATGCGCTGGCCAAGCGCCAGGCGTGGCGAGGCGACGCGCTCGATAATCTGACCGAGACACTCGATGCCGTGATCGACGGTAAGGTGAAGCCGTGAACGAGCCGTTCGTTCAGCAGCGGCACCGTCTGCTGACACCGCTTGATCGACCGCGGGAGCTGATCGTCGCGTGCGCGCCGATGCGCAGCAACGTGAACCTGTCGCGGATCGTGCGCACCGCCGGCTGCTGCGGTGTGACGAGGGTTATCTGTTGCGGCAGCGTCCGAGTGATCGACAAGATCGCCCGTGACAGCGTCGCCGACGACGCAAGTGGCGACGACGGGCCCTTGGGCGTGGAGCTGCGCGTTCATCGCACGCTCGCCCCCGTGCTGGCCGAGTTGAAGCGCGACGGCTACCGGCTGGTGGGACTCGAGCAGACGACCGGCTCGCAGAACTTGCACAGCTACATGTTCCCCCGCCGCACGGTGCTCGTGGTGGGCAACGAGCGCCATGGGATCGATCCCGACGTGCTGCGCCTGCTCGACGACGTGCTCGAGATCCCCGTCTGGGGTCGGCCACACGCCTACAATGCCGCCACCGCCACGGCGATGGCGCTCTACGAATACTGTCGGCAGTATCCCAAGGGATGACGCGTGCCCCCTTCCGGCATCATCACGCTCACCACCGATTTCGGCCCCAGTAGTCCGTACGTGGCGGCGATGAAGGGCGTCATGCTGCGGATCAACCCTCGGGCGACAATTGTCGACCTGACGCATGCTGTGCCGCCGCAAGATATTCGATCGGCAGCCTGGACGTTGGCCGAGACAACACCGTGGTTCCCCGACGACACGATCCACGCGGCCGTGGTCGATCCCGGGGTCGGCACCGCGCGCGGCATCGTGTATGCCCGGATTGGCTCGCAGCACTATGTCTGTCCCGACAACGGGCTGCTGAGCGGCTTGGCCGGTCGCTGCCGCCCGACTACAATCATCGCCGTCGAGCGGCCGGAGTTTTGGCTCGCCGAGGTGTCGGCCACGTTTCACGGGCGCGACATCATGGCGCCGGTCGCTGCTCACTTGAGCCTGGGGCTGGAGCCGTCGCGACTCGGGGGGCCGCAAGCGATGCTCGTCACGCCCGCGTGGCCGGAGGTCGAAGCTTTGCCCGGAAAGATCACCGGTACGGTGCGCTCGATCGATTCGTTCGGCAACCTGATTACCGACATTCCGCGCGACGCCCTGGTCGGCGCCCCGACCGACGAACGGCTGCACGTCTTCTGCGACGAGCACGAGACTACCGGCCTGCAACGCACGTACGCAGACCAGCCGGCGATGACCCTCGTGGCGATCATCGGCTCCAGCGGCTACCTGGAACTGGCGATTGTCGAAGCCAACGCGGCAGAGATGCTCGGCATACCGCGCGGCGCACCGGTGGTCATTACCTGGGAATCGTCGTGACCTTGGAACAGGGTGGTCACAAGCATGAAGGATCATGAAGAACTCGATCGCTGGGACCGCGAGATAGTCTGGCACGCCTTCACGCAGATGGCCGAGTACCAGCCGCTGCTCATCGAACGTGCCCACGGGGCGACGCTCGTTGACGTTGACGGTCGCGAGTATCTCGACGGCACGGCCAGCCTGTGGTGCAACGTACATGGTCACCGTCATCCGCGGATCGACGCCGCGGTGCGCGAACAGCTCGATCGCGTGGCCCACACCACAAGTCTTGGAGCGTCGAACCCGACGACGGTGCGCCTGGCCCGGCGGCTGGTCGACCTTGCCGCTGACGGCCTGAACCATGTGTTCTTCTCCGACGACGGCGCCACGGCGGTCGAGGTCGCGCTGAAGATGGCGTTCCAGTACTGGCGGCAGTGCGGGCGGCCACACCCCGAGAAGACTGCGTTTGCCGCGCTGGGCGACGCGTATCACGGCGACACGCTGGGGGCGGTGAGCGTTGGCGGCGTCGAGCGGTTCCATGCCATGTTCGAGCCGCTACTGTTCGACGTGGTGCGGCTGCCGTCGCCGCGGCTATACCGTCGTCCGCCGGGCGTGACGGCCGAGAAGGCATGCTCGCATTACTTGGCCCAGGCCGAGCGCGTGCTGGCGGCTCACCACAAGCGCCTGGCTGCGCTCGTCGTCGAGCCGCTTGTCCAGTGCGCCGCGGGGATGATCGTCCATCCGCCGGGCTACCTGGGCGGGCTGGCCGATCTCGTGCGCCGGTACGATGTGCTGTTGATCGTCGACGAGGTCGCGACCGGCTTCGGCCGCACCGGCACCATGTTCGCCTGCGAGCGCGAGGGGGTCGCGGCTGATTTTCTCTGCCTGGGCAAGGGGCTCACCGGCGGCTACATGCCGATGGCCGCCACGCTGACTACGAGCGAGGTTTGGAACGCCTTCCTCGGCGAACACGCCCAGGGACGGCAGTTCTTTCATGGCCACACGTATGGCGGCAACCCATTGGCCGCCGCCGCCGCGATCGCCTCGCTCGACGTGTTCGAGGAGGAAGAGACGCTCCAAAAACTGCGACCCAAGATCACCCGGCTCGGCGAGCACCTGAAACGCATCGCCGCCCATCCGCACGTCGGCGACGCTCGACAATGTGGCCTTGCGGCGGGCATCGAACTGGTGCGCGACCGCGCCACCGCCGAGCCGTATCCGTCGGCAGAGCGCCGAGCCCAGCGCGTGTGCGACGCCGCGCGCAAGAAAGGCGTGCTGCTGCGGCCGTTGGGGGAGGTGGTGCCCATCATGCCGCCGCTATCGGTGAAGCTCGACGAGCTCGACCGGATCATGGCCGCGGTGGAACACGGCATCGCGGTGGCTTGTACCTGAACGGCGGAAATTGAACCGCAGAGGGCGCAGAGAAGAGCAAGAGATTTGGAACTTCAAATCCCGTTCTTCTCTCTGCCTGCCCCTCTGCGATCTCTGCGCCCTCCGCGGTTCAATCCATCATCTGCCAAGCACTGCCGACTACTCTTCCTCGCCGCCGCCGTCGTTTTCGACGCAACCGCCGAGAATGGCGACGTTCAACTGACCACCTTTGAACAGCATCTCGTCGAGCGCGGCATCAATGTCTTGCCGGTTGACCTTACCAGCCGGATCGCGCTGAAACACATTCTGCGCGGTGCGGCGCATCAACTCCTTGATGAACGCGGGACTCGTCCCCTTTGTGCGGCGGGCGACATCGTCGAATTGCGTCTCGTCGAGTTTCAGCCCGCGAGCATAAAGTCGTAGCAGCTTGCGTCGGCCATCGAGATCGGGCAGCGGAAACTCGATCGCCTGGTCGACTCGCCCCGGCCGCGCGGCCAGTGCCGGTTCCAGCGTTGCGGGCCGGTTCGTCGTGAGGATGAATAGGATTTCGGCGTCCTCGCGCAATCCGTCCATTTCGTTGAGCAGCTTATTCAGCAGGACCTCGGCGCACGGTTCGTCCATTGAACGTTCGCGAGCAATCAGGTCGGCGTCTTCGATCACCACCACCGACGGTTGAAGCAGGCGAGCCAACGCAATGTAATCGCTAAACAGGCCGATCTGCTCGGCAGTGATGAGCAGCGTGGTATGTCCCGCCAGGCGCGACGCAAGGTATTGGATGGTGTGGGTCTTTCCGGTCCCCGGCGGCCCATGAAACAGCAAGCCTTTCTTGGTCGACAGGCCCCAGCGGCGCAAATCGCCGCGGCAGGCGTTGAACTCGAACACGTTGCGCTCCAACAAGGCCAGCGACCGCTCGGGCAGGATCACTTCCTCACGCGACACATTGCGCAGCCGATGCACTTTGATCGTGGTGCTGCGACCGCGATAGTTCTCTCCCCTTTCCAACGACAACACTTTGCCGCGATAGCTTTGCGCGTCGTGCACCGCGTGCTCGATTTGCGAGAACAACCGCTCGGCAACGATCGACGCCGCGCCACTATTGGGCAAGGCAACCTCAATATGAAGCCCTTGATTCTCTCCATAGCGGACCGCCGGCGACAGCAATACGGCATAAGGGATCGACTCATGACGACAAAGCCAAAGCGAAGTCTTCAGACAGCGTCGCGCAGCGTCCTCGCCGATGTCGACTTCGATGTACTGCAGCGGTGCGACGTTGACTGGATCGTGCTCGTTGTGGGTGATGATCGACGCCAACTCGAGCGTTTCATGGCCATAGCGCCGCAAAACGCCCATTAACGTGGCGCCGCTTTCGAGCGTGCCGAGCACGTTGTCAAGCGCCACTTGCACATCGGCCCGCATGCGGCTCGGGAAAGTCCTCGCGTGCGTCACCAACTCGTGCAACCGCTGGCCGACAAAATGCGATTCGATACGTTCTAGCGCCGTTGGCGCCTTGGGCGGGGCCGCCTGAGTTGGCGGGTGCGGCAGGCCCACCGCCGCCCGAGCGCAAGCGGCAAGACAATCTCCGCACAAGCTCACGTCGCCGGCATCGACACGCCGTCCCGGCGGGGCCTCGATGGCGCAAAACGAGCAGGCTTTTGCTGCCGCCGGAGGAGCGGCGGCTTGGCCGTCCGCCTGGGTCAGCAGCGTGTTGAGCCCGTTGCGCACGCAATCAACACAGATGACCGCACCCGGATTTCCCCACGCGCGATCTTTCTCGCCCGGCTGGCTACAAAACGAACAGCGTGCCGTGATCGTGGCCATTCTGCTGCGGTCATCGTCAAGCGACCGCTAGATAAACGAAGCTTCGAGCGTTGAACCGTCGGTTACTAGATGCCGCCTGCGGTCAAAAGGTTCGGGTGATCCTTGCGTGCGTCGGCGCCCCATGGGTCAATTCTTCGCTTCGCTCTTGGAAACGATAAAGAACTTATCGACGGTCGGCGGGCCGGTCAGGTAGCCGAGCGATGCCAGGAATTTGTCGGTGGCGGTGAGCGTTTCCAGAAACGGTTTGCTGTCGTACTTGTTGATGTTGAAAAAGCTGTGCGGCATGTCTACCCAGGTTTCCAGGTCGCAGCGGTTGCCGGCCGCGGCCATCTTCTCGGCGAATGCTTTGTTGCCCGCCAGCAGATTGTCGGCCGTGCCGATCATGATCAGCGTCGGCGGGATGCCGGCGCGCACGTGGTGATACGGCGAAATCTTCGTGGCGTCGGTCCCCAGGCGCTCGACGAACTCGGGGCGCATCTTCAGCCCTTCGATTGTTGGATCGTCGGCCGGTCCCATCAGCACCACGGGATTGAACAACACCATCGCATTGGGGCGCGAGCTAATCGCAGTGCTCTCACCTTCTTCGTCCAGGCCGTCGATCGCGCCGGTGCAGGCGGCGATGTGCCCGCCTGCCGAGCCGCCGCCGGCGGCGATCCGCTCGGGGTCGATCCCTAGCTGCCCGGCGTGTTCACGCACCCAGCGGATCGCGCTCTTGGCATCGCGCACGCAGTCGATGACCTTGGCCTTGTGCCGGCTGGCGACACGGTAGTCGGCCGCGATCGCCACCAGGCCGCGCGACGTGAGGTACAACGACTGGTAGTAGAACTGCGTCGGCGAACCGCTCTGCCAGCCGCCGCCAAAGAAGAACACGATCGCCGGCCGACGATCGCTCGCCTGCCAATCGTCGGGCTTGAAGATGTACAGGTTCAGCTTCGCGCCGTCGATCTCCTTGTACGGCTCGACCAGCGCCCCGGGAAGGTCCGGCGGATAGGTACGCCCGGCCCCTTTGACCGGCAACGTCACCTCGGCTCTGGCAGCATCGACGACAAACCAACCGATCAACGCGAACGTAAAGGCACGAATCATGGCGGCGATCCTGGCGGCAAGAAAGAGGGAGGCTCCTAGTATAGCGTCTCACAGGGCGCGGCGTTCGAACTGGGCCCGCACCTCTGGCAGCGGATACTCGATGATCGGCCGGTCGCTGCCGACCAGCTCGCGCAGCCGCCGCCAGCCGCGCGTCACCAGCGCTTCGCGTTCGCGCACGAACGCCGGGTCGAGCCCGCGCTTGTCGAACGGCCCAGACTCGACGATCGGTTCGAATTCATCGTCGACGATGAACTGCGCCAGCGCCGGGTTGCAGCGGATGTGCCGCTCGCGAGTCGTGTGCAGCGTTTCGGGATCGACCATGCCGATCACGTAGCGCAGGTACAGGTCGCTATCGGCGAGCCCTTCGACGTCGCCTCCACACACGTCGCAGAGGTAGCCGGTTTCGCATTTCATGGGGCGACGCGCGGGGCAAGCGACGCGGCTAAATGGAGTGCCCCGTGGATGACCATTTCTTCGCCGAGGGCGGCCGGAACGATCGTGTACTTGCCGCGCAACGGTGGAAACACGTAGCGATCGACCGCGGCGCGCAGCGGCTCGAAGAACAACCGCTCGCCCAACAGCGACACGCCGCCGCCGATCACCACCACCCCGGGCGACACCAGCGTGAGCACTTGCGCGATTGCCCAACCGAGCGCCTGCCACGCGTGGTTTAGCACCTCCACGGCTGCCGCGTCTCCTGCGGCTGCCGCCTGGCCGACCAGCTCGGCGGTCCAAAGTGCGCCGTCGCTGCGTGGCTTGAGCGATCGATTCGCGGCGGCGGCAATCCCTGGCCCCGCGGCGATCGACTCGACGGTGTGATGAGCATCGCCGGCCTCGAGGCCGGGGCGCAGGTGGCCGATCTCCGCCGCTCCGGCGCCCGAGCCGCGATAGATTTCTCCGTCGATCACCAACCCGCCGCCGATGCCGGTCCCCACGGTAATGTAGAACACCGGATTGCGGCCACGCCCGGCGCCGTCGCGGGCTTCGGCCAAGGCGGCTACGTCGGCATCGTTGCCCAAGGCCGCGAAGAGGCCAAGCTTGAATTGGAGCCATTCGACAATTGGAAAATTGTTCCAGCCTTCGACCTGATGGCTGGTGATCGTTCGGCCGTGCTCGACGTCGACGGGTCCGCCGAAGCCGATGCCTGCCGCCGCCAGGCGATGCCGCGCGGCCAGCTCGCGCCCCACGCACTCGATCTGTTCGAGGATGGCGAGTGCGCCGCGCGCTCGATCGACCGTGCGGCGCTCGAGTGCTACGAGCTTGCCGTCGCCACAGCCCACGCCAAGCTGCAACTTGGTGCCGCCGATCTCGATGCCAAGCAACATGTCGCGCGTGGGTTCCTTGCCGGCCTGGCTAATTTCGCGGCAGGCTCACTTCGCGGGCGGCTCGGCAACGGTCGTTTGCGACGGCTCGGGTGCATGCGTTGCGACCACCTCGTGCTTGCCGGCTAGCCAGTTGGCGATCGGCAGCTTGTCGCCGGTCAGCTTGGCGTACGCTTCCTTCTGCTCGGCCGTGAGCACGTCGAGAGCCAAGCCGTCGAACACCGCGCGCTTCGCCAGCAACAGCGGAAGCCGAGCAACGCCAGACGCGCGCGACTTGCCGGTCGGCGTGACGCTGAACCTGCGGCTGGGTTTGCTGGTCGGCTTATCGCGATTGTCGTCGGTGCTCAATTGACTGAAGAGCGCGTCCAACTGCGCGCGCTGCGATGTGGTGAGGTGAAGCGTTGCCGCCACGTCGGGATCGTGCAACCCACGCGCGGCACCTTGCATTTGCAGGCGGATGCCGTGGAACCGTTGCTGTTGCTCGGGCGTGAGCAGCGCCATCAGCCGCGGCAGGTACTTGGCATCGAGCGCCTTGAGCTTTTGCTTCAGCGCCGCCGGCCGCTCGCTGGGCTGGCGCTTTGAGAGCTCTTCAAGGTCGGCCGCGATCTCTTGCCGCAGCGCCTGCAACTCCGCTTTTTGCTGCCGAGTGGTCTGCAAGAGATCATCGATCGGCTTCATCACGTCGTCGAGCACAGCCAGCGGCGCCATGATCAGTCCTTGCGCCACCGAATCGACCACGACCGAAGCCGCGCCGGCCATCTGGTTGCCGGCCGCCGTGGCAGCCTCGCTTCCTGCCCGAGCGCCAGGCTCGTAAGCCATCGACATCTGCGCGCCGGCAGTCAGCAACAACACGACCACGTATCGAAGTGCCATGATTTTGCCTCTTTCGACCGTAAATGGTGCATCGTCATTTCGACAGCTTGAACGAATTCAACACGCGAGTTGCCGCATCGAGTTCCGACCGCTACATGATCTCACGCCTGCTCATTGTAGCGCCCCTCGCCGTTGATCCGCGCGAACACGTCGTTCAGCACCCAGTGGAACAGCGCCAAATGGATGCTCTCGACCATCCCCATATCGTGCAGCGGCACGTGCAGGCCGGACTGGGCCATCTGCTTTAGCTTGCCGCCGCCAAAGCCGGTGAGGCCGAACGTCTTTAGATCGTGCCGGTTGGCCCAGTCGACCGCCGCCAGCACGTTGGGACTGTTGCCCGAGCCGCTGATGGCAATCGCCACGTCGCCGGGGCCGCCGTAGTTCATCAGTTGCTGCACGAAAATCTGGTCGTAGCCCACGTCGTTGCCCACGGCCAAAATCCAGCCGAGGTTGTCGGTCAGGCTCATCACCTTGAGGCGTTTCTTCGATTCGTCGCGCAGGTCGCTTTCGCGCAAGGAGCTTTTGCCCAGGTCCTCGCTCATGTGCGTGGCGGTGGTCCCCGAGCCGCCGTTGCCGAAGATGAACACGAACTTGCCGCTGTCCCAGGCTTCGTAGATCAGGTCGGCCCAGGTGTTCAGCGATTTCTGATCGACGCGGTCGAGCTCATCGTGCAGCCGCTTCACATAGGCGGCGGCATCGAGCGTGGCACCCAACATGCAGATACTCCCCCAAGGCACAGCACTCTGCGGCGAGGCCTCGATTCTAACCCCTTGGAGCGGTTTCGACCACGCGGGATGGGCCAGAATGTCGGGCCGCTTCAGCGTTGGAATTGGCAAGCTGTAGGGTGCCGTCGAGTCCGCGAGACGCACCAGCCTCCGGTGCGTCGCGCTGCGCTTGACGCACGCTACGTTGTCGACCGGCCGGGAACCATGTGCAAAGGAGCATGCTGCTAGCAAGCGGCTGCGGTATCATGACGGTTGGGAGAAAAGCAATTCTATCGATCGATCGGTGGCGCCCGTGATTGATGAACCGGTCGAAGATCAGCAGCTCGACGCCACCGGCCCCGAGCCGACGGAAGAACCCGATCGGCTTGCCGAACCGGTCGATGGCGAGCAGCCGCCGCGGTTGGCGTTCCCTGTGATCGGCATGGGGGCCAGCGCCGGCGGGCTCGAGGCCTACAGCGATTTCTTCAAGGCAATGGCCCCCGACAGCGGCATGGCCTTCGTTCTGATCCAGCATCTTCCGCCCGAGCGCGAAAGCATGATGGCGGAGATTCTGGCCAAGCGCACCGAGATGCCGGTGCGCGAGGTGGTCGACGGCGTCGAAGTCGAGGCGAACCACGTCTACGTCATTCGCCCGGGACACACGCTCACCATCAAGGACGGTCGGTTGCACCTGGGCGAGCCGCTGGAGAAGCCAGGCCACCGCCGCCCGGTCGACGATTTTTTCCGCTCGCTGGCCGAAGAGCAGCGCGAGCGCGCGGTGTGCGTGATCATGTCGGGCATGGGGAGCAATGGCACGGCCGGAGCGCAGGCGATCAAGGCGGTCGGCGGCGTATGCATTGCCCAGGAGCCGGAGAGCGCGAAGTTTCCCTCGATGCCGCGCGCGCTGATCGATTCCGGGCTGGCCGACTTCGTGCTGCGTCCCCCGGACGTTTCCGATTTTTTGCTGCGCTATTCGACGCACCCTTATGTCCGCGGACGCGTGCCCGCAACGCTGCCGC
The DNA here is from genome assembly GCA_036272935.1 of Pirellulales bacterium. Lineage (GTDB taxonomy): Bacteria > Planctomycetota > Planctomycetia > Pirellulales > PNKZ01 > DATAXP01. The sequence goes on from DATAXP010000033.1 coordinate 11,987, forward strand.
GCAGCGAGCGGCAGCACCTGCAAGAGGTGTTCGCCATTCTTCGCACGCGCACACGGCACAGCTTCGATGGCTACAAAAAGCCGACCGTGCTGCGCCGCATCCAGCGCCGCATGGGATTGCACCAGGTGCACGAACTGGCCGAGTACGTGCGGCTGCTGCGGCAAAGCACCATCGAGGTCAGCGCGCTGGCCGACGACCTGATGATCCACGTGACGGGCTTTTTCCGCGATGCGGATGCGTGGCAGGCGCTGTACCAACGGGTAGTCGTGCCGTTAGCGGCCGACCGCGACAGCGACGCCTCGATCCGCGCGTGGGTCACAGCGTGCTCCAGCGGCGAAGAGGCCTACACGCTGGCGATGCTGCTGGTCGAAGCGATGGAGGCGGCCGGCAAGCAGTTCGACATCAAGGTCTTCGCCACCGACACCGCCGACCGCACCCTGTCGCAGGCGCGCGGTGGCGTGTATCCGGGCGGCATCGAAGGCGAGATCACTCCCGAGCGGCTCCAGCGGTTCTTCGACAAGGACGATTCATCGTACCGCGTGAAGCAGGAGCTGCGCGAGCTGGTGGTGTTCGCGCCGCAGAACGTGCTGCAAGACCCGCCGTTCTCGCGGTTGGATATATGCACCTGCCGTAACCTGCTGATCTATCTCGAGCCCGAGATGCAGCGGCGCGTGCTGGCGCTGCTGCACTTCGGCATCCGCGAAGGGGGCGCACTGTTCCTGGGCAACTCCGAGACGGTTGCCGGCACCGACGAGCTGTTCGAGCCGCTGGACAAGCGCTGGCGGATCTTTCGCCGCGTGGGGCCGACGCGCCACGGCTCGGTCGATTTTGTGCTGCCGCCGGCCGCCGTGCCTCCGGGGCTCGAGCGGGAGTACGCCGAGCTGCGGACGCTGCCATGGGTGTCGATCGCCCAAGTCGCGAACAAGGCGCTGTTGCAACGGTACACGCCGCCAAGCGTGGTGGTCGACCGGCAACTGCGCATCGTCTACTTCCATGGCAGCACGGAGCGATTCCTGTCGCAGCCCGCCGGCGAGCCAACGCGCGAGCTGCTGTCGCTGGCGCGCGACGGGGTGCGCGGTGCCGTGCGTGCCGCGCTGCACCAGGCGATGACGCAAAACGAACGGGTCACGGTGCGCGACGGGCTGGTAGAAAGTGAAGCGGGCAACATGCGGATCGAGGTGACCGTCGCTCCGCTCGATCACCGCGCGGCAGCGGGCTACTTCCTGGTGAGCTTCACCCAGCGCCCCGACATTCCCGTGCCGCCGCTGGAAGGGGCGCCGCGCGAGGCGGCCGACGCCCAACGGCTCGAAGACGAGTTGCGCCGCGTCCGCGACGAGCTGCAAAGCGCGGTCGAAGAGCTGCAAACCAGCAACGAGGAGATGAAGGCCAGTAACGAAGAGACCACCAGCATCAACGAGGAGCTGCAAAGCACCAACGAGGAGCTCGAAACCAGCAAGGAAGAGTTGCAGTCGCTGAACGAAGAACTGACCACCGTCAACGCCCAGCTCCACACCAAGATGGAAGAGCTCGAGGCCACGACCAGCGACCTGGCCAGCTTGCTCAGCAGCACCGAAATCGGCGTCGTGTTCCTCGACACCCAGTTCTGTATCCGCCGCTTCACGCCGGCCGTGAAAGACCTGTTCGACCTGATCCCCGCCGACGTGGGTCGGCCGCTGAACGACTTGGCCCGGAAGTTCGAGGATCCCGAGCTGCTGGACGACGCCCGCGCGGTGCTCGATCGGCTGGTGCCCGTCGAGAAGGAAATCCAGAGCGAAAGCGGCAAGTGGTACATGCGCCGGGTGCTGCCGTACCGCACCGGCGATCATCGCATTGGCGGCGTGGTTGTGACGTTCGTCGACATCAGCCGCCGCCGGCAGGCCGAACGCGATCTCCAGCAGTCGCATGCGCGCTTGCAAGCGGTGCTCGACCAGATGCCGGCCGCCGTGATCCTGGCCGAGCCGAGCGGCCGGATCACGTTCATCAACAAAGCCGTCGAGCGAGTGCTGGGGTATGCCGAACCGCTGGCGCCGGGAGCCGACGGCTACCGTGGCTGGCCGTTCCTGCGCCTCGACTGCCGCCCTTACGCCCCGGACGAGACTCCCTTGGCGCGGGCGATCCAGCACGGCGAAACGGTCGTCGGCGAGCTGATGTGCTTCCGACGCCCCGACAGCAGCCAGGTGTACGTGTCGGTCAACGCGGCGCCGATCCGCGACGCGGCGGGCAATGTGATGGCCGGCGTGCTGGCCTGCACCGACATGACCGAGCAGCGCCGCGCCGCGGAAGTGTTGCACGAGGCGAAGGAAGCCGCGGAAGCCGCCAATCACGCCAAGGATCGCTTTCTGGCCATGGTGTCGCACGAGCTGCGCACGCCGCTTTCGGCGATCGCGCTGTGGACCAAAGTGCTCTCATCCAAGGGCACTTCGCCCGAGCAATTCGAAGAGGCGGTGCACGGCATCGAGCACGGCATCCAGGCGCAGAAGCGGTTGATCGAGGACCTGATCGACACGGCGCGCATCGCCACCGGCAAGTTCCGGCTCGATCTGCAACCCCTCGAGCTGTCGCCGATCGTCGCGCAGGCGATCCACGACGTCCGTCCCACGGCCCAGGCGAAAGGGATCGCGATTCACGAACAACTGGCGACGGGCGTCGGCGTGGTCCTGGCGGATGCCGATCGCCTGGACCAGGTCGTGAGCAACCTGTTGGCCAACGCCGTGAAATTCACGCCCCCCAAGGGGGACGTGACGGTGCGGCTCTCGCAGCTCGACCACCATTTCGAGATCCAGGTCGCCGACACCGGCCAGGGAATTGCCCCCGAACTGTTGCCGCACGTGTTCGCGCCGTTCAGGCAGTCTGAGCTGTCGAACACCCGGCGCTCCGCCGCCGGCCTGGGCCTGGGGCTGGCCATCGCCAAGCAGATCGTCGAGATGCACGGCGGCTCGATCGACGTTGCCAGTCCTGGACTCGGACAAGGCACCACGGCAACCGTAACCTTGCCGCTTGTCGACCGCGCGGACCCCATGCCGGCCGTGCGTCGCGGCCCACAGGCTGCTGCGGAATCGTCGTTTGGGGACAGGCTTCCTGGCCTCAAGATTCTGGTCGTGGAGGACGACGACGCGAATCGCAAGGCAGCGGCAACCTTGTTGCGCGGGGCCGGTGCTCTGGTGGTGGCGGTCGAAACCGCCGAGCTAGCCTTGGCCGAATGGGAAAAATCGCGGCCCGACGTGATGATCGCCGATATTGGGCTGCCAGGCATGGACGGCTACGCGCTGCTGCGAGAAATCCGTCGCCGGGAAGCGGAAGCGCAACAGCCGCCGTTGCCGGCAATCGCTTTAACGGCCCTGTCCGGCGATCGCGACCGCGAGGCAGCGCGCAGCGCCGGCTACGAGCGGCTGCTGGGCAAGCCACCGGACTCGGAGCAGATTATCCAGGCGATGGAGCAGTTGCGGAATCGGCGCTGATGGCTCCGCGTGGGGCAGGCATTCCTGCCTGCCTTCAGTCACGACCTTCACGGCAGACGCGAATGTCTGCCCCATGCGATCGCCTTTGGCGCGGCGGTTCTCGCGCGTTTCAACCAGCCCGACGCGCCAGCGAGGGAGAATCTCGCGCGATCCATAATCCCTCGCTCGCGCTTCGGGCTAGCAGGACGCTGCAAAACTCGCTGGACGGGGATGCTACAACGTTTGCGCGGTGAGCGTTCTGTTCCTCGTGATGAAGGATGATCGCGATGCGCGGCAAGCGAGACAACCAGGGCAAGATG
>DATAXP010000034.1:0-1606 GCA_036272935.1 Pirellulales bacterium
GCCCTGCGACGCCTGCAGGCCGAGCGCCTGAATGTCGGCGATGAAGATCAACAAGCCGGCAAAATGCTGGCCGCCCTTGGTGATGCCGAATTCGGCGCCCTGCTTGATCGCATTGATGGTATCGCCGCCCGCGTTGGCGAGGCCGATGATCTGGGCCTTCGACGCCTGCGCCTGCAGCAGGAACGACGAGAAGTCCTGGTTATTGAGCGGCACATTGACGTGGCCGACGACCTTGCCGCCGTTGGCTTCGACCACCGCCGTGGTGTCGCGCTCAAGCGCGTGGCCGAACGCATAGTCGGCGGTGAGGAAGAACCAGGTCTTGCCCCCCGTCTTGACGATCGACTTGCCGGTGCCGTTGGCAAGCATCCAGGTGTCATAGGCCCAATGAACGGTGTTGGGCGAGCATTTCGGCCCGGTGAGATCGGAGGAAGCGGCGCCGGAAACGAGAAACACCTTGTTCTTCTGGCGCGTCACATCGCTCACGGCGAGCGCCACGGCGGAATTCGGCACATCGACGATCATGTCGACGTGATCGACGTCGTACCACTGGCGCGCAATGCCGGCGCCGACATCCGGCTTGTTCTGGTGGTCGGCGCTGACCAGATCGACCTTCATGTTGTGCGCGGCCGGATTGAAATCGTGGATCGCCAAATTCGCCGCAGCGACCGAACCAGGGCCGGTATCGTCGGCGTAGAGGCTCGACATGTCGGTCAGTACGCCGATCTTGACCGATACTGGATTTTGCGCGTGCGCCGCAGTCGTCATCAGCGCCGCAAACGCGAAGGCCAAGCTTGCCGCTGTTTTCATGGATGTCCTCCCTCTGTGGGGTCTCCGCCCCTCAGCGTTGTATATCAAACTCCAAGATAGTCGTGGAGCTTGCCCATATTGGTCTTTAGTTCCGCGTTAGAGAGCTGATCGACGACGCGACCGTGCTCTATGACATAGTAGCGGTCGGCAACAGTCGCGGCGAAGTGGAAATTCTGCTCGACCAGGACAATGGTAAACCCCTGCTCTTTCAACGTGCCGATCGTACGGCCGATCTGCTGAATAATCACCGGAGCCAGCCCCTCGGTCGGTTCGTCGAGCAGCAGTAGTCGGGCACCGGTGCGTAGGATGCGCGCGATCGCCAGCATCTGTTGCTCGCCGCCGGAGAGCTTGGTGCCCTGGCTTGAGAGCCGCTCGCGCAAGTTCGGAAACAGCGCGAAGATGCGGTCAAGATCGAGACCGCCGGGACGCAGTTGCGGCGGCAGCAAAAGATTTTCGCGCACGTCGAGGCTCGCGAAGATGCCGCGCTCTTCCGGGCAGATTGCGATGCCCGCGCGGGCGATAGCGTTAGACGGCAGCCGGATCAGTTCGCGGTCGTCAAAGACAACCGAGCCGGTGCGCCGCTCGACCATCCCCATGATCGATTTCAAGGTCGTGGTCTTGCCGACGCCGTTACGTCCGAGCAGCGTCACGACCTCGCCAGGGCGCACTTCGAACGTGACACCGTGCAGGATGTGGGATTCACCGTACCAGGCCTGCAACTCGTTCACCGTAAGCAGCGCGCGTGTTTCAGGCATGGCCGTCCTCACGAGCGGTCCCTTGGCCGGTCCCCAGATAGGCC
>DATAXP010000035.1:0-11498 GCA_036272935.1 Pirellulales bacterium
CATCTTGCCCTGGTTGTCTCGCTTGCCGCGCATCGCGATCATCCTTCATCACGAGGAACAGAACGCTCACCGCGCAAACGTTGTAGCATCCCCGTCCAGCGAGTTTTGCAGCGTCCTGCTAGCCCGAAGCGCGAGCGAGGGTGTTTTGGAGACAACGCAATTTCGTGCCGAACTCATGGGTCCGCTTGCAGAACCCCTCGCTGGCCAGCATGATGCAACCGCCTGTCGCAACGAATGCGACGACGATTCAGAGCCGCGAGCGCAAGCGAGCAGTGTTGGACATTGCTACTTCGGCGGCGCCCAGAACCCTTCGCTCGCGCTCGGAGTTATGAGTTTCGTCTTTTCCGGCCCTGGGCTGCCAGCAGTTGCATAATGCTGTTGCACTCGGGGCAAGATATTTGGCAACGCTGGACCTTCTCAACAAGCGCTCAAAAGCGAAATCACGGACCGGGGATGAAGATGCCCGGCACCATGGCACAGCCCACGCCGACCGCTGCTCCTTCGAACAGCGCCCCTTTCAGGCTGAGCGGGAACCCAGGCAACTGGTAGGGAGCACAACTGCCGGGCCGGTAATAGCCCAGCACGTACACGCATTCGTTGGGCGGCTCGAGGCCCATCTTGTAAGGCAGCAGCGGAACGCTGACGAAGAACGTCGCCGCCGAAACAAACGGCTGGATCGGCCGCGGGAAGGCGTGGCCGTAGCGCTCGACGCGCGGCTGTTCAAAGTACAGCGGCTTGTGACACATGTTCGCGGCTTTCCAGGTGTACGTCATGCACGACCAGTTGCGCGCTATGAACTGCTCATCGCGCGGACCGCATTCCGGCGGCAAGTCGCCCGCTTCGGGTTTCAGGCTGTTCGACACGACGCGGATCGGCTTGAGCTTAGCCCGTTCCTGGTCGCAGTCGATTTGCAGCGTCTGTGTGCCGCGGTCGTCCGTCTCGATCGTCTCCGGCGCGGGAGAAAACGGCGGCGGAACGGCGTAGTCGGGCGTGCGACGCGGAAACTGCGCCATCCGAGCGGCCGGCTCGCCGATCAGCGAGCCTTCGGGCTCAGCCGCCGGCAACGACAGCGCCGGAGCAAGCTGAGGTGCCGTGTCTTGCGACGGCGCCGCTTCGTTGGCCACGGGGACGACTTTGTTCGCGCGGCCATCGACGTCGGCCGTCGCGCGGATCGCATCGGCGCGCAGCACACCCGCCTTGGAAACTTCGGCGCGCGTTTCAATTGGCTTGGCCCGCCACCGCAGCGCGGTGCCGGGACGCGTGGTCGAAACCGTGGCCGGCGCTGTCACGATCTCGCCAGCTCGCGCCTCCCGCAGCGGAATTGGCCCTGCCGGGATCGACAGCCCCGCGGCGGCGCACAGCGCCAGCCAGCCGGGCAGTTTACGAGCCCTCTTGATGATGGTCGGTCGTGTAGTTCGGCGATTCCTGCGTAATGGCGATATCATGAGGATGGCTTTCTCGCACACTGGCCGCTGATACTTGAATGAACCGCGTATCCGTCCGCAATTGCTCAATGTCGCGCGTGCCGCAATAACCCATGCCGGCTCGCAACCCGCCTACCAACTGATACACAAAGCTGCTCAAGGGCCCGCGGAACGCCACGCGTCCCTCGACCCCTTCGGGCACCAGCTTTTCGGAACCTCGCTCCTTGCCCTGCCGGTAACGCTCGCTCGAACCCTTGACCATCGCTCCCATCGAACCCATGCCGCGGTAGACCTTGAAGGTGCGTCCTTGCCAGAGGATCTGCTCGCCGGGGCTTTCGGCCAATCCCGCGAACAGGCCGCCGACCATCACCGCGTGAGCACCGGCCGCGATCGCCTTGGTGACATCTCCCGAGTACCGAATGCCGCCGTCGGCAATGATCGGCACGCCACTGGCCCGTGCGGCCTCGGCAGCTTGGAAAATGGCGGTGATCTGCGGCACACCCACGCCGGAAATGACGCGTGTCGTGCAGATCGACCCTGGCCCGATGCCCACCTTCACGGCGTCGGCACCGGCGCGGATCAGATCTTCGCAACCCTCCTTGGTCGCCACGTTGCCGGCGACGATATCAATGTCCCACCGAGCTTTGATCGTTCGCACCGTCTCGATCACGTTGGCGCTGTGCCCGTGGGCACTGTCGACCACCAGCACGTCGACACCTTTTGCTAGCAAGCTTTCGGCGCGATCGTACTCGTGCACCCCGACAGCCGCCCCGACCCGCAACCGCCCCTGCCTGTCTTTGCAGGCATTGGGGAACTTGCGCATCTTGTCGATGTCTTTGATCGTGATCAGTCCGGTCAGCACATAGTTTTCGTCAACCAGTAAAAGTTTCTCGACCTTATTTACCATCAAAATCTTCTCAGCTTCCTCAAGCGTTACGGTCCCCGTAGCCGTCACGAGGTGCTCGCGCGTCATCACCTCGGAAACGGGGATGTCGTTGCTTTCCAAGAAGCGCAGATCGCGGCGAGTGAGGATGCCGATCAGCTTGCCCTTGGCCCCGGTGATCGGCACGCCCGACACATTGTGCTGGGCCATCACCTCGCGGGCGCGGCGGACGGTGGCATCGGCCGGCAGCGTCACCGGATCGACGATGATGCCGTTGGCGCTGCGCTTTACCTTGTCGACTTCTTCCGTCTGGCGGTCGATCGACATGTTCTTGTGAATCACTCCCAGGCCGCCCTCTTGTGCCAGGGCGATCGCCATTTCGGCCTCGGTCACCGTGTCCATCGGCGAGCTGAGGATCGGAATGTTGAGCCGGATGCGCTTAGTGAGCCGCGTGCCAACGTCGACCTGGCCGGGAACGACTTCGCTATAGCGCGGCTCGAGCAGCACGTCGTCGAACGTGATGCCGGTGTACTTGAGCTTTCCGTCCATGCCAGGGCCTCGGTCGCTGAAGATCGATGAAGTGGGATCGGTCATTATGCACTTTTGGAGGGTCGGTTGTCAGTGGCGAGCAACCACTACCCGTGCGACGCGCAACCGAGGGCAAATTGCACACTTGCGCAGCCTTGCAAGCGCGTCGGCAGCTTCAACGACATGTTAAAGCTTGCCGGTTATCCGGATTGAGCCGGTGGATCCGACGTGGCTCAGCCTTTAGGAGTGTTGCGGACGATTCCGAATGTACGGGGTTCATCGTTTGTAACACCTATTCCAGTAACAACGGTCGCCGGGAGGCCAGTATGAGGCGGACAATTCGATGCGTCGGCGTTGGGATTCGCAAGGTCATCTTGGTACTGATCGTGGCCGCGGGCGGTTTGGCCTCAGGCGACTGGGGCCAAGTGCTGGCCGCCGAGCTGGAGGTTTTTCCGACGGTCGATGCGCCGAGCAATGAAAGTGAACCGGTGCCCACGCCTGACACTGGGCCGCCCCTCGACACCGCGGCCCCTTCCCAAGCATTCGAAACCATTAATCCTTGCGATGCCTGCAACGCCTGCCAGCCCTGCGACTGCTGTGTGATTCCGCAGTGCTGCTGCGGGCCAGTCTGGACCTTCCGCGCCGGTGCCGTGTTCCTCGAACACAGCCGGCCGACCAGCTCACCGATTGTCACGACCAACGGCGCGGTGGGAGCACCCGCCGTCGTAGACGCCAGCCAGTTGCACCCGAGCGCGGGATGGGGCTATGACCTGAGCGCCATCCGGTCGAACTTCCTCGGCGGTCCGCGATCGCTGGAAATTCGCTACTTCGGCGTTTACGGTTTCAACGCGAATTCGGGACCGACGGCGGTGACGGCCGCCAACGGCACGCCGTTTGTCAACAACCCTCTCTTTGTTGCCGGTACAGGAGCGACCTTCACCAACTCGTATGGATCGCAGTTGCAAAGCTTCGAGATCAACTCGCGCCGCCGGCGCCGTGACTGGCTGGAGTTGTTGGTTGGATTCCGGTATATCGACCTCACCGAGAAGATGACCGACACCTTCAGCTTCGTTCGCACGGGAATCTCCACGGACAACGTGCGATCGTTCAACAGCCTGTGGGGCGCGCAAGTTGGTGCCGATGCCTTTGTGTGGCAGCGTGGCCGGTTAGCGATCGACGCGATCACCAAAGTTGGCATCTTTGACAACAACGCCGGCAACAGCGTCGTGAGCACCCTGGCCAGCGGCACACAACTCAAGTCGACCGCCGGGCTGGGCCAAGGGACATTCGTCGCCGAAGCAGGGCTGAGCGCCAGTTACCGGGTGACGCAGAACTGGGCCCTGCGCACGACCTACCAGATGCTCTGGTTGGATGGCGTCGCTCTGGCGCCAGAACAGATCCGCACCGCGGCCCCGACTGTGCTTCCCGGCGGCGGCGGCACCGTGGCCATGAACAACGTGTTCTTCAACGGCTTCTTCCTCGGCATGGAATGCAAGCACTAACCGCTCGCCAAACGGTTGACCCTTGCTCATGCGCCAAGCACAATGCCGCGCATGAGCAAGCACATCATGCGGTGGGCGTTGGCGGCGGCGATGGTGGTCGGCTCCGGGCGCGGCGTGATAGCCGACGAGCCGGTGTACGACGTGGTCGTTTACGGCGGCACGAGCGCGGCGATCGCTGCCGCCGTGCAGGCCCGGGCGATGGGCAAGACCGTGCTCATCGTCAGCCCCGATAAGCATCTCGGCGGCTTGTCGAGTGGCGGGCTCGGCTGGACCGACAGCGGCAACAAGGCGGTCGTTGGCGGAATCTCGCGCGACTTTTATCATCGCATCTGGAAGAAGTACCAGGACCCGCAAGCCTGGCGGTGGCAAAAGCCTGAGGAGTACAAGAAAGGGGGCGGCACGCCCGACGTCGATGGCGATCGGCCGACGTTCTGGAACTTCGAGCCGCACGTCGCCGAGGCGGTGTTCGAGGATTTCGTCGCCGACAACAACATCACCGTCGATCGCAACGGCTGGCTCGATCGCGAGCGCGGCGTGCTGAAGGCCGGCCCGCGCATCGTGTCGATCAAGACGCTGGCCGGCCTGGTGCATCGCGGCAGCATGTTCATCGACGCCACGTACGAAGGCGACCTGATGGCGGCGGCCGGCGTGTCGTATACCGTCGGGCGCGAGTCGCAGACGCAGTACGGCGAAGAGTTGGCCGGCGTGCAGGTCGGTAAGCTGCACCATAAGCATCACTTCGGCGCGGTGAAGACGCCGATCTCGGCGTACGTGAAGCCCGACGACCCATCGAGCGGCCTGCTGCCGCGTATCAGCCCCTATCCGCCGGGCGAGTTCGGCAGCGCCGACCGGCGCGTGCAGGCGTATTGCTACCGCATGTGCCTGACGAACGTGCCGGGCAATCGTATCCCGTTTCCGAAGCCCGACGGCTACGATCCCGCGCAGTATCAGTTGCTCGTGCGCATCTACGCTGCCGGCTGGCGCGAGACGTTCGAGAAGTTCGATCCGCTACCGAACAGCAAGACCGACACGAACAATCACGGTCCGTTCAGCACCGACAACATCGGCTACAACTACGAGTATCCCGACGCCTCGTACGAGCGCCGCCGCGAGATTCTCCGCGAACACGAGACGTACCAGAAAGGGCTGATGTACTTCATCGCCAATGATCCGCAGGTACCCCAGGACGTGCGCAAGGAGATGAGCACCTGGGGATTGCCGAAGGACGAGTTCGTCGAGAACGACAATTGGTCGCGGCAGATTTACGTGCGCGAGGCGCGGCGGATGATCGGCACGTTGGTGATGACCGAGCACGAGTTGCTGAAGAAGCGCGAAACGCCCGAGCCGGTCGGCATGGGATCGTACGCGATCGATTCGCACAACTGCCAGCGCTACGTGACGCCCGAAGGATATGTCCAGAACGAAGGTGACCTGGGCACATCGACCAAGGGGCCGTACCAGATCGCCTACGGCGCGCTCGTTCCGAAGCGCGAGCAATGCGAGAACCTGCTGGTGCCGGTGTGCGCCAGTTCGACGCACGTCGCCTACGGCTCGATCCGCATGGAGCCGGTGTTCATGATTCTTGGCCAATCGGCCGCCACGGCCGCCGCGATGGCCCTCGACGCGAACATCGCCGTGCAAGACGTGCCGTACCCAGCGCTCCGCGAGCGCTTGCTGAAAGACGGGCAAGTGCTCGAGTACACGAAACCGAACAAGCGCTGAGCCGGATTATCAATCAGCGGAAGAAACCACAGAGGCACGGAGACACCGAGGACGCACGGAGCAGCGGTCGAATCGAAAAACCGCACGACCGCGACCGGTTGCTTCTCCGTGATTTTCTCCGTGTCTCTGTGCCTACGTGGTGAATTTCTGGCCGACAAATCGCTGATGTCTTAAGTCGGTCTTCCACGCCCGGGGCTGCGTGTCGGACGCTTTTGCGTCGTGTACAGGTCGATTTGTTTGCCACCCTCTTCGAGCGCCTGATGGCGGCATTGATCGCCTTCGAGGTGGTGTACCGTGAGGTGGTACGCCTCGCTGCTGACGGCCAAGTATGGGCGCTCTTGCGGGGATTGCGGAGCGCGAATCTTGCCCCACGAGCCGTCGCCCAGGTACACGATGCCGTTCTTGCTCGGCATGCCGCCGAGCATCGGATGCGTGCGCTTGAACGTGTGGTCGTGGTGCTCGAACACCGCGCTGACACCGTACCGCTCGATCAACGGCGTCCAATGCCGACGGTTCCCTTCTCCGGTCCCTTCCTTGCCGTTGTCACCGTCGAACGCTCGGTGCGATGGATACGCCGGCACATGGTTCACCGCAAACAGATGCGGATACGCCGCTCGGTGCGCCAGTGCCTGGTTGAGCCACGCCGTCTGCTCGCCGCCGATCGGCGCGACGTGATCGGTATCCAGCAGCACCAGGCTCAGGTAATCGCCGAAGTCGAGCGTGGCGAAGCTGCGCTCGGCGTACAGCCCGTCGTGCAAGGCGAAGAAGAACGGCGCCTCGCGGCGCGTCTTGCCGTAGCCGCCGTTGACTTCGTGATTGCCGATGCACACCACCAGCGGAATCAACCGCCCCTGGCTGTCGACCATGTTCTGGCTGTAGTTGCGCACGAAGTCGAGGCTCTTGTCGACCTTCTTGCCGTCGTCGTAGCCCAGGTCGCCGCCGATGAGCACAAAGTGCGGGTCCTGCTTGGCGGCCATGATGTTGTTGGCCACGGCGTGCGAGTTCACGTCGCAGTCGCCGCCCGAGACGAACGTGAACGTGTCGGTCGCCTTGGCCGGCATGGTGCGGAAGCGATGTTGGCTCGATTGCTCGCCGATCTGGAACTGGTACTCGGTGCCGGGAGTAAGACCGGTCAGTTCGGCGCGGAACACGTGTAGATCGGACATCGGGTACGGTCGATGCCGCGTGACGACGCTTTTCGCGCCGCTATTGCTTTCGGCCGTGGTGTAATTGATTGCCGGGGCCGGCAGATGCGCCGGGCCGATCCACTGCACGGTCATCGTGGTCGTGGGATCGCGCTGCCAGGTGAGGAACAGCGTATCGGGAGCCGAGCCGCTGCTATCCTGCTTGTCCTTGCCCAGCAATGGGACGCCGGCGGCCAGCGCGGCCGCCGTACCCAATGAGGCGCCAAGGAACCGCCGGCGATCAAGCATACGAATCGTCATCAATTCACCCGTGATACTTTACGAGGCGATCGAGCCTTGCAGCCGCTCGCGGCGGGCTGCCTTCTTCTGTTTTTTCTTGTCCGCCTTCCCCTTGTCTTCAAGCGTCGACTTCGGAGTCGGCACGTTCACCGTCGGCAGCCAGTGGGCCAGCTCGCTTTTGACCGCGGCGTACTGCGGATCGCTGGCCAGGTTCTTCCATTCCAGCGGATCGGACTGCTCATCGTACAGTTCCTCGCCGCCGTCTGCATAGCGAATATATCGCCAACGCTCACTGCGCACCGCGTGGTTGTTCTCGCCGTGCGTTGTCAGCGCCGGCGTGTCCCATTCGGCTCGCGGATTCTTGAGCAGCGGCACGATGCTCACTCCTTCCACGTGCTTCGGCCGGTCGATGCCGCACAGCTCGCACAGCGTGGGATAGATGCACATGAAGTCAACTGTGCGCGGCGACACCGAACCGGGCTTCGTCATGCCTGGCACGGTGAAGAGCAGCGGTGCCCGGGTCGCCTCTTCCCAGAGCGCGAACTTGCGCCAGTGCTGCTTCTCGCCCAGATGCCAGCCGTGATCGCCCCAGAACACGATGATTGTGTTGTCGCGGTACGGGCTCTTGTCGAACCCGGCCATCAGCCGGCCGATCATCGCATCGCAGAAGGCGCCGGCTGCCAAATAACCGCGCACCGCCTCTTTCCAGCGGCCGCTCTTGAGCATGGTCGCATGGTCGCCTTCAGGCCGGGCCATCTTCACGCCCGCCGGCGGAAGGTCGTCCAGGTCGCTCTCGAGCACCTTTGGTAACTCGATGCTCTCCAACGGGAACATGTCGTAATACTTCCGCGGCACGTTCCACGCCATGTGCGGCTTGTGCAGTCCGCAGGCCAGGAACAATGGCTTGTCGTGCTTCTTGTTCAACTGCTCGATGCACCAGCTCACTGTGCGGTAGTCGCCCATCTCTTCGTCCGTGGCGTCGACCGGCGCGAACGTGATGCCTCCCACGCCACCGTTCTCGCCTTTGCCCGGCGGCTGATCGCCTTCAGCTTTGGGGCCATATTCGTCCCACTGGCCAAACTGATCACCATCGCCGTGATAGATCTTCCCGCAGCCGACGACGTAGTAGCCGGCCTTGCGCAGCGTCGTGTTCAGCGGATCAAGATCGTTCGCCATCGTGTCGCGGCGATTGATGCCATTGCTGTACACGCCCGAGGTGCTGCTGCGTACGCCGCACATCAATGCGGTGCGCGATGGATTGCACACCGGGCTGGCGCAATACGCCCGCTCGAAATTCACGCCGCGCGCCGCCAGGGCGTCGATGTTCGGCGTCTTCGCCTGCGGATTGCCGCCGAGGCACCCGACCCAGTCGTTCAGATCGTCGACGGCGATGAACAGGATGTTCGGCCGCTCGGCCGCCGCAAGGGGAGCCCTAGCGATCGCCAACAGGACCAGCAGTGGAACCCAAGAACGAGCGCAGTGCATGGAGCTTCCCTCGAATAGAAACGTGCCGGGCGTCGAAAGATCACGACGCTTAGCGGCCAGCGTTTATTCTAAGGAGCCACGGCCGCCTTTGCTGAGTTTGAACAGCGGGTTGTACCGCCGGATGCACCCCGGCCCCAGGTCGAGGTCCTGTCGCAGCTCGACCAAGTCCAGCCCCGCGGCATCGAACGAGGCCTGCCAACCGGCCAGCGTCGGATAGTTGAACGCGCAGCCGATGCCGTACGGCGCATTGCTCAGCACGTCCCCCAGCCCCACCAGGAACGTCGACCACGCCCCTTCGACCAGGTGCTCTTTGAGGATCACCAGCCGCCGCGATACCCGGGCCATTTCGGCAAGCAGTTCGGGGATGTGCCGGGTGTGGTGCAGCACGTCGATGGCTATTACGGCATCGAACGTGCCGTCGTGGAACGGCAGCGTGTGACCGTCGTACATGGCGCGCGGAATTCTCGCCGGGCGCAGAGTTTGAATGTCGACGCCGCGAAACTCGATCCCCGGCCGCAATGCCATCAACTCGCTCGCCATGCTTCCGTCGTCGCAGCCGACGTCCAGGGCCGAGCCGACACCGTCGAGCAGCGGGGCCAGATAGCCTGCCAGCCGCCGTTGATACCCGGCCCGAAACGAGTCGGTCACGAGTCGCAGCGGCAGCGACGGATAACGAAGCGTAGCGGTGAATCCCATCGGTGTTGCACGGCGAAGGTGCCGCAGAGGAATCGTATCAGCCCTCGCCAGCCTTCAAACGAGGCATGTCAAAATGCGGAATCTACGAAGGCTATCGGCCATTTTTGCCCCGAAAAGCACATGGCCCCGGACGATTACCGCCTTTTCGGAATAAATTGTTGGAGCCGTTTGACACCCCAAGCCGACTCCGTTAAGATTTCGTTCCCTGTCACGCGGCGGCGTCTGCCGGTGGATCGAGGGCGCGTTCAGCAGTGCGGTTGTTAAGCCCGCGTCGGTTGTTTGGTGCGGCACTGTTTTCTGAACTCGGCCTCTGCCTACCGGCAGCGGATCAGCATTCTCTTCGCATTGGCGAAAGGGGTGGCTGATTTTTGAGTTCTTTGACAATTTGGTTGTAGCAAGAGTGGCATCTTGAAGAATTGGCCGAAGGTTCTTTGTGGCGCAAGCCATAGAGAAGCAGAGGTTGGTTCTCACGGCACTTAGCAAAGAAATCCGCGCACGTGCGTTGACTTCGGTCGGCAATCGGACGTGGGTTTCGGAAAAGATCGAATAGAGATCGTTGCTCGGCCGCGCTTCAGGTCGTCGCGAACATTCCCAAATGTCCCGCGCGTCGACTAATCCCTAAAAGAAGCGTGGCCGTGTGGCTTGTTCGCGATCGGAAGATTTCTTCGTTTAGCCGGCGGGCTTGCCCGCCGCGTTTGCGTCGAGAGCTTTGGATCAATGTGGTCAAGCTACTAAGGGCACATGGGGGATGTCTTGGCGTTAGGAGGCTTTGAAGGGCGTGAAAGACTGCGAAAAGCTCGGGGGAGTTGTCAAAAGAGTGTTGATCCCGAGATTCCCGAACTAGGACGTACTGAATCCATAGGTGCGTTCGGCCAACGCGGCGAACTGAAACATCTCAGTAACCGCAGGAAAAGAAAGAAACCTCGATTTCCTCAGTAGCGGCGAGCGAACGGGAATCAGCCCAAACCGCGGAGGTTTTCCTCTGCGGGGTTGTAGGGCTCTTCACATGAGAGTTACAAAGTTATTTGCTAGCTGAATTTTCTGGAACGTTGAACCATAGAGGGTGACAGTCCCGTAAGCGACAGCGATATAACCTCTCGAAGAGTACCTGAGTAGGTCGGGTCACGTGAAACCCCGACTGAATCTACGGGGACCATCCCGTAAGGCTAAATACTCCCTAACGACCGATAGTAAACTCAGTAGGGCGACTGAAAGATGGGAAGAACCCCGGCGAGGGGAGGTCACTGAACCTGAAACCATGTGCCTACAAGCTGTCGGAGGGCTATGCACTTTACGTGAATGCCTGACGGCGTGCCTTTTGCATAATGATCCGGCGAGTTACTGTCGACGGCGCGGTTAAGACCTTCAGGGTCGAAGCCAGAGGGAAACCGAGTCTGAATAGGGCGCCAATGTCGTCGGTAGTAGACGCGAAACTGCGTGAACTACCCATGAGCAGGTTGAATCTCGGGTTATACCGAGTGGAGGACCGAACCCATTTGGGTTGAAAACCGATGGGATGACTTGTGGGGAGGAGTGAAAGTCTAATCAAACGCAGAGATAGCTCGTTCTCTCCGAAATAGCTTTAGGGCTAGCCTTGAGCCACTACGCACCGGGGGTAGAGATACTGAATCGGTTTGAGGGCCCTTCCAGGCTACTCTGCTGAACCAAACTCCGAATACCGGTGCGACTATCTCAGGAGTCAGTCCGCGAGGGATAAGCTTCGCGGTCGAGAGGGAAACAACCCAGACCATCTGCTAAGGTCCCGAAGTAGAACTTAGTCACTAAGGAAGTTGAGTTGCTGAGACATCCAGGATGTTGGCTTAGAAGCAGCCAC
>DATAXP010000036.1:0-7934 GCA_036272935.1 Pirellulales bacterium
TCGTCCATCGTGCGTATCACCATAGCCTACCGAGCCCGCGCCAGCCAATTCGTCTGGCTGTCGGCGTACGATGCGAAACGTGCTGCTGCGGATCACGGCGTCGGCGTTCAACGACCGTGGTCCGCTCTTCAGGGAACAGGCACTGGCGGCGATCCACCAGGGGATGCGCGGCGGCGATTCGATCACGCTCTCGTTGCTTCGCGAAGAGGGAACGGTTTGCGCAGCGTCCGAGGTACCCGCGGGACTGCGGCAGTTCGTCACGACACAGCTGCTGGCCCAGTACCCTTCCACAAGAATCGAACGGATCGCGGAACGTTCGGCAGATCATGCGAGCTGGTCCGCGGAGCTGACGCTTCGCCCGGGTATCTTCCCGCTCAAGCGTCATCCCCAGTTCGCCGATCAGGCGACGCAGTCGACGGCCGATCCCCTCTCCGGCATTCTCTCGACTTTGGCCGGCGGCGAACGCGATCCCCTGTCGCCTCGTGTAGACCTTGTCCTCCGCCCCGCGCCCCATCGCAGTGTTCGGCGCGCACAGCGAGTGCTGCACAATCTCCTGCGGCCACGCCTGGCAGGGGATCACCGTCGGCGTGAACGCTACCTCCGCTTTGCGCTCTCCGATCGCTGGTACCTGCGTGCCGTGGCGCGGTGTATTGCGCGCGCCGCGGGCAGCGTGCCGGCAGGGCAGCGGGATCCGGCTCCTGCCGGTCGCGCGCATGATCGCGAGACAGCGCTCCAGTCCGCGCACGATAAGCTTCGCCATCGGCTCTTCGAGGTGCGGCTGCGATTATCGGTTCGGGCTCCGGCCGAGCACGAAGATCGGGCGCTAGCCAAGCTCAAGGAACTTGCCGGCGCACTTGGGGCCTTCACCGAGCCGGATCAGGCCGCGTGGCACCTCGTCTCACTTGAACGAGGGGATAAACGGCAACGAAGGAAGGGCTTTCTGTTGTCGACCGAGGAACTGGCGACGCTCTGGCACTTGCCGGTGTTCTCGATCCAGGTGCCGACATTGAACGTGGCGCCGTATCGGCAGCTGGAACCGCCGATCGGCTTGCCCGATCCGCGGCGTGAGCAGGGGATTGTGACGCTGGGGCGGACGAATTTCCGCGATCACCATCGGCCCTTTGGCATGCGCCGCGATGATCGAAGACGTCATCTTTATATTGTCGGCAAAACCGGTATGGGCAAAAGCACGCTTCTGTTGAACATGCTCGCCGACGACATCGCAGCCGGCAGGGGCTGCTGCCTCGTCGATCCGCACGGCCCATTTGGCGGAGGCGCTACTCGCGAAGGTGCCGAGCAAGCGGACGAACGACGTGGTGTACTTCGACGCCGGAGACCAGAACCACCCGCTCGCTTTCAATCCGCTGGCCGATTGTGATTCCCGCTCGCGGCCGCTTGTCACCTCCGGCATCCTCACGGCGTTCAAGAAAATCTGGGGCGACTTCTTCGGCCCGCGGATGGAGCACATCTTCCGCAACTGCCTGCTGGCACTCTTGGAAACGCCCGACGCGTCGCTCGTCTCTCTGGTACAGCTTCTCGGCGACGGCGCGTACCGTCGTTCGATTGTTCAACGCATCCGCGATCCAGTCGTGCGCTCGTTCTGGCTCAACGAGTTCGCGGGCATGCCCCAAAAACTCCAGGCCGAAGCCATCGCGCCGATCCAGAACAAGGTCGGCCAATTCGTGTCGAGCCCACTGCTACGCCACATTCTCGGCCAGCCCCGTTCGACGATCGACTTGCGACAGATCATGGACCGCGGGCAGGTGCTGGTCGTGAACCTCAGCAAGGGAAGAGTGGGGGAGGATGCGTCGTCGCTCCTCGGGTCGCTGCTGATCACTTCGTTGCAACTGGCGGCCATGAGCCGGGCCGACGTGCGCGAGGACCAGCGTCCCGACTTCCACCTCTACGTCGACGAGTTTCAGCACTTCGCGACGGAGTCGTTCGCCATCGTGTTGAGTGAAGCCCGCAAGTATCGGCTCTCGCTCACGCTGGCCAACCAGTACCTCGCGCAGTTGGACGAGGCCACCGCCGCGGCCGTGTTCGGCAACGCGGGATCGCTCGTGTCGTTCCAGGTAGGAGCGGACGATGCCGAGGCGCTCTCGGCGCAGCTTGGCGACGCCGTCACGCCGCAAGACCTGCAAGCGCTGCCCAAGTACGAGGCCTATGCGCGACTATTGATCGACGGCCTGCCGAGCCGGGCCTTCTCACTTTGCACGTTGCCACCGTCTCAGGAACTCGCCGCGTCGCGCAGCGACGTCATTCGGCGCGTGTCACGCCGCCGCTACAGTCGACCGGTTGCCAAGGTGGCGAAAGCAATCGAGCACGCCTTCAACGTCTAGCCCGTTTCATTCCGCGACCGCGCAGCAGGGGAGTAGCCTCCGCCACCAGCGAAGGCACGTTGCTTTCGCGTTTTTGGGTTCTTTTCCCCATCGCTTGGAGAATGTTGTCATGGCTACGTCAACGCTTATGAATCATCGTGGTGCGCGCGAGGTTTCGCGGACAGAGTTAGTCGGCATCGAGCCGCCGCCGCCGACCAAGACCTGTACCCGATCGCACATCGCTCAGTGCTCGACTCGGTTTGGTCGACGCTCGAAGGAGCCGGCTTCCAAATCCGCCAAAGCCGGCTGTCTCTGTCGCACGCCGACGCGCGGTTCTTCGGGACGCTCGACCTCGCGACGTCGGTTCGTGACGGTGTGTCGCTGGCGGTCGGCATCCGCAACTCGACTGATCAGAGCTTTCCGATCGGGTTTTGTTGCGGACAGCGCGTGTTTGTTTGCGACAATCTGGCCTTCACGTCCGAGATTGTGGTGAGCAAGAAGCACACACGCTTCGGCCAGGAACGGTACCTCGAAGGTTTGGCCCGCGCCGTCGGGTCGCTCAACCAATACCGCGAGTCGGCCGCTTGCTGGATCAATCAGTTGCAAGGCTACGACTTGAGCGAGGATGCCGCGAACTCCTACCTGCTGCGTGCTTACGAGCAGGGGATCGTCGGCTTGAGGCTGTTGCCGCTCGTGATCCAGGAGTGGCGCAATCCCAAGTTCGAGGAGTATCGGACTCGCACGGCGTACTCGCTCTTCAACTGTTTTACGACCGTGCTGGGGCAGTCGCGGCAGGCCAACTACCCGGCCGAATCGGCGCTCTCGATAATGCGGCTGAGCAAGCTGCTCTCGCCGCCGATCGATGTGACGTCGCGACCGGTCGAGGACGAGACCGCGACCGCAGCCTGAGCGGTGCGGGAACCCGCCGGATCGGTTCACCGATCCACAACGCCCTTCTTCGGAAGGGCGTTTTTCGACGGAGCACCCGCCGATTATCAGATGCAGTCGGTCAATGTGACCGAGGACGCTTCCACGCCATAGCTCTATGCGGTCGGCGGATGAGGTAACCCCGTTACGACGCCGTATGGAAGCTAGCGTTTCAATGGGCTGCCAGCTTACGTAAAATGGTTCGCCCCCAACATCAGGACCGTCCACAAGGCAACTGCTGGGGCGCGGCAATTGAAAGAGGTGGTAGATGCCTGGTGCAGAGAGTCTCGGAGGATTGGTCTATCAGCAACGCTACGTTCACTTTCGTGTACTTGGCCAAGTTGCGCTGAAGGCGGCCGGAACTACGAACGGCGCTGTCTACGTGGTTAGGTTTTCGGTCGAAGGTTGGAGCGGTGATGCAGGCCCGGTTTGGGACATCATCTTCGAGTTTTCCGATGGCGCGCTGGAGCTGCATGAATGCAAGGACACGGCCATCACGAAAGAAGATCGGCTCATCTTCTACGATCGACTGCGCCGGCAGATTGCCTCCGGCACACCCGCTGAAAAGATTCGCCCCGTATGGGTCACGGACCCCGACAAGCAAACCCCGAATGCCTTGAATTACCTGGAGGGAATCGCCCGCACCATTGGCACAGTGGACCTGAGCCAGCTGGCGGCGGAATCCCCCCTTCGCATGAATTCCACGGCCGACGCTATTCGGGAAGCAATACATCGTCTATGTCACTACACACCAGAAGATGAATCACCGAGCGACGGCGACCAGGACGCCCAAGCCAAGCCGAAGCAGCCCAAGCAGGGCTGGCCCCGTCCCTGCACCTTCGCAGAAGCCATGGCCGTCCTCAAAAATGTGCGTATCGTGCGACAACGTTTCGGTGAACTCGACCAATCGATCCACCTTCTGAGCGCTGGTGTCTTCACGAGCGGAACACCGGACTCCGTGCAGACGTTCGTCACCGGCGTCCTCACCGAGCGTGTCGTCAAAGACGGCCAGGCCACGTTCACTGTCGACGAGTTTCTGCAGGCCGTCGGCACGACAACCCTCGAACAGCGTCTGAGTGGCCTGCTGAGCGACCTGATGGTCTGCTCAGCCGCCTCCGGCCTGCGACCCCATGTCCGCCGCATCGTCTGGCGGAATTTGGAGGGCGCTCCGGTCACCGGGTGGACGCTCGCGGAGCGCATTCCCGACTACCAAGCCGGCCGTTCGGGTTGTTTGCTGGCCGACATGGGCAACGGCAAAACCGTGGCCAGCCAATTATCCTTCGAGCTTCAAGCGGCACAGAACCACCCCAGCCGCACGCTGCGTGTGGAAGTTCGCAGCCTCGATGAACCTCACCTCGATGCGCTGTTGCGGCTGGTCTGCATGCTCTGTGGTGTGGGGAGCACCTGGCTGGCAATTGACGGGTTAGACGAGGCACCGCAGCGAATGCGCGAGCAATGGATTCGCGTCCTCGGCGCCCTGGTTGCACTCCCCAACCTCACCCTGCTGGTGACGGTGCGCCGCGAAGTGTTCACGGCGCAGGAGTGGCTGGCCGATGCCGTCGCTGCGCTGCCCAGACTGCCGTTGCAGCCCCTCGCGACCCAGCAAGTGCAGCAATCATTTGCGGCAGTGGGTCTGCCCGTCCCCAGTAACGGACGCCTGGTGGAAGTGCTCCGCAATCCCTTCTTGCTGTCACTGTATGCCGACATCATCACGCCCGCCGAGATGCCGCTGGCCGAGAGCGGCGAGGTGACCGCCTTTCGCGTGCTCGACGAGTTCTGGCAAAGGCGTGTCCGCGGCGTCAGTGTGGGGCAGCGGGCGGTGGGCGACAGCGAACTGTCGCAAGAACCCAAACGCCAAGCCGCCGTTTTCCTGGGTACGCAATCTCTGGCAGGGACGCTGGTCATCGAACGCACTGGCTTGGACGCGAACGTGGAAAAAGGAATCGAAATGCTGCTCCGCGAAGGGGTGCTCCGCCCGCAAGGGGCAGCCGCCGTGACTTGGGCTCATGAATGGCTGCGTGAGTACGCGCTCCTCGAAACCCTCATCGCGCGGCTCGACACGGTCTCGCCAGTCTCACTCGCCAAGATCATCCATCAATCCTGCACCACGGACCACGTGGCGCGGGTGGCCGCCGCGGCCGGCCTCAAATGGATCGTGGCCCATCCCGCTGTCGGATCCCCGCAGGACTATCTCGCGGCGCTGGCGCAACATCAGGCGGGGCTCGCGCGGGAGGCGTTGATTGTGCTCTTGGAAGGATCGCCGATTCCCGGGATCTTGGCTCAGCTCTCAGACGAATTGCTGGCCGAGGCCTTGACACTGGCCGTCAGCCTCCGCGTTCCGCACTGGGGTGAGCAAGTGGCCGCGCTCGATGAAGCGAGATTCTTTGGGCCCGTCGGTGATCGACTCCATGCGATCGGCGTGGAGTACGAACTGAAGATCGCGCCGGGCGCCGGCCAGCCATCCTTGGACACCGTCCGTCGTTTGACGGCGCGAGATCTCAAACGCTGGCAGGCAGAACGCGCCTCCTACCTCAAAACCGTGGCGCCGCTGCTCGAAAACATTATCGCCACCGCGGCCTACGGCGAGCCCCACGTCGATGAGTGGCTGATTCGGCTGGGCGGGGTTTCTGACCAATGCTTTTTTGGACAAATCCGCGACGCCATCACCGGCCTCATTGCGGTGGGCGCCTTCGATATGGCCCATGACGTCTACCGCACCACACTGGGGTTGGCCAACACCCAGCGCGGCGAACTGATCGCGGACGCCCTAGTAGCACGCCGATTCTCCTACGAGCGCGACCTGATCAATCTTCTCCACACTCCCAGCCTGCTGCAGCGCGGCGATACCTGGGGTGGTACCGCGATCGAGCTGCTCGCACGGCTCGTCGAAGCGAAGCAACGCAGCAGTTGGCCGTCGACGCGTCGCTTTGCCAAGGCGCTCGGGGTTCAACTCGACGACGGCGGTGAGTTTGTACCCAACCATGACGAAGAACCGCGGGTGACGACGCTGGACAACCACGATGACGAACATCCGCTCGTCCGCACTCGTCTGGCGATCGAGCAGACTTTGAGCGAACTAGCCGCGGAGGCTGACGGCAGCGCGTTTCAGGTCCTGGCCGATCGGGCCGTCGAAACGAAGTTCGCGGCCGTCATCGCCATCCCGCTATTGGTGCTGTACGACGCGGCCACCAAACCTGGCGCTGCGCGCGCTTGGCACGAAGCGGAGATTGTGCGGCTGCTGGCCAGCCCACAGGTGATGGAACTTGCCTCCCTGCAAGATGTGCGGCGGCTGTTGCGGCGGCAACTGCCAACAACGCTCGCTGGCGAAGCCAAGGCGCAACTCGCCGACGCCATTCGACAAGCCGGCTTACCTGCCGCGGTGCAAATTCGAGAGTTGTCCGATCTTGGCGCTTGGCAGGTGCTGACTCCCGAGGAACAGGAGCAGCTGGCCCGTGCCGCCGAAACCGAAGATTTGTGGGAACCGACCGATCCGCGGGCCGAGCCGCTATTTCACGTGGGGCCAATCCCGACCCAACCCCGTCGCGAATCGGGCTGGCCCTATGCAGAGGATGAAGAGCACATCCGCGTGCTGTACAACCTCGTGACCTCGTCCAAGACTGCGGAAGCGCCGAGCCCTGAGGAGCCAGAATTCGCGCGTCAAATTCAAGGCTTGAAGACGGTGCTGGCCCGACCCGAAGCCAAAACCGAACGCTGGCTCGGAACCATGCTCGGTTGGTGTAGTGAGCTGGTGCATTCGCTGCGACACTACGCTGAATCACTCCGCCCACCGAGCGAGCGGCTAACTCCTCAAACTTGGGAAGGACTCCTCAACACCCATGCTCCGTGGTGGCGCGAGATGGCGGAACTCGCGCTGAACACGTTGTCGGGACCTGTCCCGGAACACCATGTCGGCAAGACACTCGATCGCACGATGTCCTGGAGTTTTGGCGACCCGATTCGATGTGCAGCCGATCTTTTGGACGCCGTCGTATCCATCGAACCCGTGTCACCGTTTGCGGAACTGCAGTCCCGGCTCGTCGCCACCGTCACGCAGCAGTGGAATGGTTGGCCTCCCTTCACCAAGGGCACCGTGCTGTCCAGTCTGCGGACGTGGTTGCGGCTGCCTTTCCTGCCCTGCGGGCGCTGCTCGCAGAGGTTGTGCAAGCGGAGGCCGATCCCGTCGTGGTCCGCTACGCCATCACGCCGCTGTTGCAACTGGCGCAGACGCAACCGGTCCCGGAACTGGAGGTACTCCTGGAACGGGCCAAGTCGGGCGGCCATGAGGAGTCGCTCGGACAAGTCGCGCAGTTCCTGGGCGCCGCGTACGTCCTGCAAACCGTCGAGTCCGAGCATTGTGGCGGCCCAGCGACCTCAACGCTGCTCGATAACGCGCTCTTATGGGAATGGCCAGACCGTCAGGCGCTCATGCAATTCCTGCACGGCCTGTTGTTCGGCGCGCGGGAAGCTCTGCAGCAGCTCGAGCCTGACGAGAAGGAACCAGGCTACGCCGCTTGGTTGCACTTGGTGGAACTCGTGAGCGAAATTTGCCAGGGCCAGCGCATCAAAACTTGGCGTTTTCCAAGACGGTTAGCAGATAATCTGGATCAAGGGCACAGGCGAGTCGTTTGTTCTTGAGGCCGCGTTGGTTGGTTTTCTCTTGTCGCAGCAGGCTCAGGGCCAGTCGCCGCA
>DATAXP010000037.1:0-63674 GCA_036272935.1 Pirellulales bacterium
GGCGCCCGGGCGCAGGCGATCTTGATGTCCGTCCTCCGCACATGCCACCAACGCGCCGTTGAACCCTTCGCCTTCCTCCTCGACGCCCTCTGCCAACCTCAACCGCAACTCATCCCCGCCTGACGCGGTAACCAATTACGAGTTGCGCAGGTCGTGCGGAAATTGGAGTTGCACGGATAACCGGCTTTCACAGCGAGCGGGTCGGCAGTCATTGTTTGGTCGCCGAGAGCCTGGAGAGTGTTAATCTCCATTTCATTAAGGTCTTGTTGCTGCCTCAATGGGGCCATGTCAGTTGGTTCTGCCGAAGGTTCTTGAACTACGAGCGGCGGTCGGTCAGGCCCATCGTCACTGACCGCTTCACGCTCATCGTCGCCGTTCGAAAAACTGATCGGAAACCCCCACGTCCAATCTCCGACAAGAAGTCCCTGCTCATCGTCGAGGATCAATTCGATTGCCGCCATCGAAGAAGTGAAGACCGATTGAGTCAGTCGAAAATGAAACGGATGAAGAGGGTACGGAGCGTCGTTTTCTTCAAGCCTTTCGATTCGTGCAAGCTCTTCCTCGGTACGAGGCTTCTCGCCTTCATCCCATACGCCGAACTCGCAGCGCAACAGTGGTGTGGGGTAACCATGCGCCATGTCGTGCAGCAACTTCAGCCACCCGTGGTAGCCGTGATCGGGCGAGTGGTTGAAGTTTTTGAAGTTGGGATCGCTTGGACCGATCTCGCACACGATCAGATAGGCGCTCTCGGCCAACCTCGTGAACTCTTCCAAGCCTTCGCTGCTTCCAAAGAACCGTCCGAAAAAAGAAACGTCATCCGGTCCGTGCCAGCTTTCCCAGGCATCGCTAAATCTGTCGGCGAACGCCTGCCGGAAGGAATCGCATACTTCATGAGCTTCGTACTGCGAAAGGTCGGACGACGGGCAGAACAGTTCGTAGTAGAGCGGCGGATACCGGTGAGAACATCTCGTAAATTCTC
The DNA here is from genome assembly GCA_036272935.1 of Pirellulales bacterium. Classification (GTDB taxonomy): domain Bacteria; phylum Planctomycetota; class Planctomycetia; order Pirellulales; family PNKZ01; genus DATAXP01. The sequence continues at coordinate 980 of DATAXP010000037.1, forward strand.
GCAAGAGCGACTTCAGTGATGCTTGAATGGGCTTGGTCAGCTTGGCGGTGCTAACCGTTGTTGCTTCTGAAATCGGGAAAGGTTTTGGATCGGGGTCTTCCATCGTTACACCTGTGTTTGCAAGGCATGGTTGCGACGACATCGGCGCTACGCACTTTGCTCTCGGCCACGAATCTTTTTGTCGATTTTCTTTTTGATCGTTGCCTTCAGCGCCTTTTTGTTGATTCGAAGTGGCTCTTCGTCGGAACCGGCCAGCGGGTCGGTGACCGCTTGGAACATCGGTTCAAAGAAAGTACGGGCTTGCGGCAGAACTTGATGGAAGCGACCGAAAGGCCGGTTGGCGTAACAGTCGAGCAGCGTGTCGGCATTCACCGGTCTGCCGTGGGCCAAACACATCGACGCCATCTCTTCCCCAAACTCGGCTCGCAGATAGTCTGGCAGGGTGTCACGTAAGGTGCCGAAGGGAAGTTTGCCAAAGCCCTCGTCGTGCCTGCGGACACGCCTGAGTAAGCCGGTCCAGAGGTTCGTAAATCCGTATTCCGGCTTGTCGGATATTTCATCGAATATGGGTTCGCCATTGCGCTTAACGAAGACGAGATCGGTGCCGAGTCGATGCGCACGCTTGATAGCCCATTGCAACATGACGACGGTTTCGGGCCAGAGCCGCCACTCACCGAACACATCCGTTTTCGGGCGATTCATTCGAATCCAGTTGTCATTCGTGTTCGTCTCAATCCGAAGCCTCTTGCCGTGTTCATGCTCGTGCGAAAGCAGGATGTCGGAGATGAGGACTCGGCCGAGTTCGGCCGCTCCCATCCCGCAGTTTAATCCGACATAGATGCAGAGCCGCTCCAGCGGCGTAGCGTGCTTGTTCAGAACGGCCAATTGGTCCGGTGTGTAAACCAATTTGCTGATCGCCGACGTTTTCTTCTCGCTGTCGAGTTTGGGAATCTTTCGGCTTACCGACAGCAAGCCCTTCGGCATTGCCCACTGGAACTGGTCCGTCTGATCGAGCCATTTGTAAAAACGGATCAGTTCTCCAACGTGATGCTTTGAATGGGAACGGCTGCAATTCGACTTCTTGAGTGTCTTCGGGCGCTTACGCCAGAAGGCGATCAGATGGCTGCCCTCGTCGAAGTTCAGCCGACAAAGCGGAAGGTTGCGGTGCTTGTCTTTGAAGCGTTCGACCATCTTGAGTCGCTTCCGCTGAGAATGCTTGAGCAACCCATTCGGCAGACGCTCACCGTCTCGCTCGATCATCTTCGAATAAGCGTCGAGAGCTTCATGGAACGTGCCGGGAATCAGTCGATTCGGCAGAGCGTCCGTGCTCAGCAAGGCTCCCATTCGCTTCAGTTCAGTTTCAAGTTCTTTGAGTCGCCCCGCCACGAGGTCTTGATTTTGTTCGACCGATTCTCCGAAGACTGTTTCGTCGGCCGGGGTGATGGTGAGCGAAGGAAACGATTGCCGAGCATGTTCAATCCCTTGCTGAAATTCGATCACCGCTCCTCGATCTTGCGGAGGAGGGGCAGATAGCTCGATGACTTTCTTCCCAGCGGCGATCTCTTTGGCGAAGGTGAGGCCACGGAGCGACCAAAGGTTCTGCTCGGACTCTCGGCAGTCGTCGGCGTAGAGACGATGAATGGCGGCGTATCGCCACTCGGCTTCGGTCAAATCTTTGCCGAGATTGAACCGCTGCTGCTTGGCCGGTTCACGCCAACCGATGTACGGTCGGTAGTCGCCGTTGTCGTCGGGCCTGAGAGTGCGTCTGCGAGTTGCGACTTTCGCCATGACCGGACTCCTTCTCGATTGAAGCGGAGTCCCATCCTAGCGCTTATCTGACAGGTGCCAAGGTCTTATCTGACAGCTTATCTGACAAAGGCCATTATTCGCAAAGCTTTGTCAAATCATTGGTTCGGCGCAAATCATTTCGTCAGAACCAAATTCGAACTGTCAGATAAGGACTTGCAGCGGAGGGCACGGGGCTCGAACCCGCAACCCGGTTTCCCGGGCACGACATTTCCAGTGTCGCCGCTAGCCATTCGCTTACCCTCCGAAGGCTGCAGGTCCAACCTACGTTACGCTGCCGGGGCTCGCAAGCGCTGGCTGGGACTCACGGGCGCGGCTTGATTGCGTCGGCGGCGACCCATTCATCCCAGGTCGCGCCGTAGCCCTCGTAGTGCACCAGATGCAGGCCGTACCAGGCTTGCAGGATGGTTGCCGGATACCATTGCCCGTCGTTGGCCCAGCGCACCAGCACGTGCGACCCGGCAGCGTGCTCCTTCGGTCGGTAGGGACGCAGTCGCTCCGGGCCCAGCCATTCGTCCCAGGTGTCGTCGTAGCCAAGGTAATGGACGCGCCGCTCGTTGCCGCGCGCCTCCAGAACGCGGACCTTGTACCACCGGCCCCCGTACAGCGCCTCGAGGTGCAGGTTGGCGTAGGGATTGCCGGCAGCCCGTGCGGCGAGTTTCGCCTGCCGCGGGAAGCGATCGGCGGCGAAGAACATCGAGCGTTGCTGTTCGACAAACGCCATTTCGAGTTCGGCGTAGCGAGCCAGCTCGTTCAGCTCGATCACCGAGTCGCCATCGAAGTCGACCGCGCCGTCGCCGCGCAGGCCGGCGAGCACCGAGTCGCTGAAGGTCCAGGCGCCGGTCGAGGTATTGTGCGAGTAGGCCGAGGTGATGGCGGCAAACGCGATCTGCGAGTTCGCCCGGCGGCGGGCCTCGTCGTACAGCGCGCCGGAATGGCAGCAATCGGCAAGCAACAGCGCGCGATTGCCGCTGAAGTGCTCTTCGATCGCGCTGAAGATGCCGCGCACGCCCCAAGCACTGTTCCAGGCCTTCCCGGCGTCGTAGCTGGCGAACCATGTTTGCCCCGTGCGCAGGTCGCGGCTGCCGTGTCCGCAGAAATAAAGTATCAGGAGATCCCCTTCGTTGGTTTGGTCGAGCAGCTTAATGAACTCGGTTTCGATGCGATGCTTGGTTGCTGCGGCGTCTTGCAGGTAGGTGATCTGCGCCGACGGGACGCCGGCCGTGCGGAAGAACCGCACAAGCTGTTCGTCCCGACGGTCTTTCCTGGCCTCGGGAAAGGACGGATAGATGTCCGCATGCTGCCACTGGAGCAACCCCACGACGAAGACCCACGTGCGCTTTGGCGTCCAATCGGGGCGAAGCTCGGCATGCACGGCGCGCGGCACGCCGAAGACCGCGAAGAGGACAAGCAACAGGGCCATCGCGTGGCGACGCCGCACGGAACCGGGAGGCAACGGTCGCGGCAGCGTCGGGCCCAGAGCGCTCATCATGCTGACGCCGCCTCTACGCCACCGGCGCGGCGGCCGACGATTGCAGCCGCTCGTGCAGCAACGGGAGGACTGCCTGCGCGTGGCGCTCGGCTTCGGCCATCGCCTCGCCGATCTGTGGCCAATTCGCGGCGGCTGCCAAGTCCTCAAGCCGTTGCGCAGCTTTCGACGCAGGCGCCGCCCCGACGTGCATCAGGGCTCCTTTGAGCGTATGGGCGGCGCGCTTCAGGTCCTTTGGCTGACACTCACGGGCCGCGCTGCGCATCTCGGCGAGCATTGCAGGAACTTCCTGCAAGAAGACGCGGCTCACTTCGCATAGCAGCGCCTCGTCGCCCCCCAGATGATCGAGGGCCGCAACCCAATCGATCGGCGCCGGCTCGTCGAGCGAAGCTGCCGAACCCTTCATTGCCGCGCCATTTGCTGCGGAGCCATTGGTCGCCGTTGCCGACGAAGAATCGAGCAGCACGGTCGCTTCGCGCGGGGCCTCGATCGCAGCGAATAGCGCCTGCGGACGGACCGGCTTGGCAACATAACCGTTCATGCCGGCAGCCAGGCAACGATCGCAATCGCCCGCCATGGCGTGCGCCGTCATGGCGATGATCGGTACACGCGTGCCTCGGCCTTGCTCCCAGGCGCGAATGGCGGCGGTCGCCTCGTAGCCATCCATGACAGGCATTTGCACATCCATCAAAACGACATCGAACGCTTCGCGTGCGACGAGGTCGACGGCCGCGGCCCCGTCGTTGACCACCGTGACATGATGCCCTCGACGCGAGAGCAACCGCACCGCGACCGTCTGATTCACCGGGCTGTCTTCGGCCAGCAGAATGCGCAGCGCCGGCGTGCGACGCGGCGGAAGCCGGTCGTCGTTTTCGTGCACACCTTCCAGAGGCCGGCAACCCCGGACCACTGCCTGAATCGCGTCGAGCAGTTCGACGGGCTTGATCGGCTTCGAAACTGTCGCGGCGACGCCAGCCTCGCGGCAGCGATCGGCATCGCCTGCCTGGACGTGGGAAACGTGCGAGGTGAGCATGATCACGTTGGCGTCGAGCAAGTTTTCGGCCTGAAGGCGCTCGATGAACGTGCAACCATCGATTCCGGGCATTCGCGCGTCGACAATCAACAGCGGATACGACGAGTCGCTCGCAGCGGCCTCGCGCAAGATGTCCGTTGCCGCCGTGGCATCGGCCGCGGCGGTGGGGCGCAGGCCCCAATGCTCAAGCCACTGGACGATCACGTCGCGCGTGGCGGCGTTGTCGTCGACAATGAGCACCGGCAAGCCAGGGAGCGCGGCGGCGGCACCAGGCGCCGACGCAACGGCGTCAGCAGCAGTAGCCGCAGCAGCAGCGGGCAAATCGAAGCAAGCGGTGAAATGGAACTGGCTGCCGCGCTGCACTTCGCTGTCGAGCCAAATGTGGCCTCCCATCAGTTCGACCAGCCGCGACGCGATGGTCAGGCCCAGGCCGGTTCCGCCGTACTTTCGCGTGGTCGAGGTGTCGGCCTGCATGAAGGGGCCGAAGATCAGCTCTTGCTTATCGCGCGGGATGCCGATGCCCGTGTCGCGCACCGTGAATTGCAGGACGCTGAATGCCGCGTGAGGAATGGTTGCCTCGTCGCCGTGCCGCTCGCGCTCGGCGACCTCGACGACCACTTCGCCATGGTCGGTGAACTTGATCGCGTTGACCACCAAGTTCATGATCACCTGGCGCAGCCGCGCAAAGTCGCCCACCAGCAGTGCGGGAACATCGGGCCTCACGCGGCACACCAGTTCCAGTCCCTTCATCTCGGCGCGCACGGCCAACGGGCGCAGCGCGTCGACAAGCTGATCGACAAGTCGGAAGGGGACGTGCTCCAACTCGACCTTGCCCGCCTCGACCTTGGAAAAATCGAGAATGTCGTTGAGCACGATCAGCAGCGAATCGGCGCTTTCGCGGACCAGGCGCATGGCGTCGCGTTGCTCGCAGCTCAGCGACGAATCGAGCAACAGCTCGGTCATGCCAAGGATGCCGTTCAACGGCGTGCGGATTTCGTGGCTCATGTTCGCCAGGAATGCGCTCTTGGCCTGGCTGGCTTGCTCGGCCGCCTCCTTGGCCTGTTGCAGTTCGGCCTGGATGCGTTTTAGCGCCGTGATGTCCCAGAAGATTGCCTGGGTGCCGGTGATGCGTCGGGCGTAGTCGTAGACCGGCGTTTTCCAAACCTGGACGTAGGTCGGCTGGCCTTCGGGCGTCTGGTTCATCTCGACGCGCTCGAGCACTTCACCCGTGCCGATCACGCGGCGATCGTCTTCGCGATACTGCTCGGCCAACGCTTCGGGATACAATTCGAAATCGGTGCGGCCGATGATCTCTTCGCTCGCTCGGCCAAGCGTTTCGCAGAACAGCCGATTGGCATAGATGAACCGGCCTTCCAGATCCTTGCGGAAAATGTTCACCGGCAAGGTCTCGACCAGCGATTGATACAGTGATTCGGTTTCGTGCAGCTTCTCCTGGGCCTTGCGCTTCTTGGTCTGTTCGCGGCCGTAGAGGTTCACGTATCCGGCATCGACGACGGGTGTGAGCATGAACGTGAACGACTCGTCGTCAAAATCGACGTCGATCTCAGTGCTGCGGCCGTCAACGAGCACCGTGGTCACGGTTTCGCGCCAGTTCTGCGGCACCATGTCGCCGACTTCGCAATCCCAGTGATTGAGCACCGGCGTGCTGGCCTGGTTGGCGTAGAGCAGCTTGCCTTGGCCGCCGATGCGGAGCATCGGATTGGGGTTCTCGTCGGGAAAGCGGGCCAGGCTGCGGATTTGCTCTTCGGCACGCCTGCGCTTGGTCACGTCGCGCAGGAAGAACGTGAACATCGGCTGGTCGTTCGCCTGGCTGACCGTCATCGCCATCTCAGCGGGAAAGATTTCGCCGTTGGCGCGCACGGCCGGAACCTCGATGCGCGTGCCGAGCATCGATCCTTGGCCGGCCGACAGGTGGCGGTCGATGCGATCGTGCTGATCGTGGTCGACGGAGCTGGGAAACAAGATGTCTTCCGGACGGCGCCCAAGCACCTCGTTGCGCGAACGGCCGAACGTGCGCTCGGCGGCGGCGTTGAACTCGCAGATCACGCCCGAGTGGTTCACCGACACGATCGGGTCGAGCGACGATTCGAGAATGGCGGTCTTGCGCGCTTCGCTCTCCTCGGCGCGCCGACGATCGCGCGCGGCACAGCTACGCAGGAACTCGCCGCGCAGGGCCGTGATCCCGCTCTCGAGGCAGTTCCAGTCGCGCAATAGCTCGGCGGTGGCGCCGCCATGATGCCGCACCAGCGGCTCGCGTACTGCCGCGGCTACCGCGTCGAGCACCGCGAGCGTTTCGCCTGCCGCTTCGTCGTTCGCTACTGCTCGGGCGGCTTGACGCTCGACCCATTCGCGGCAGCGTTTCGCCCCGCTGCGGCGCGAATAGGCGATGAGGCAACCGAGGATTTCGACGAGCGCTTCGCGCCGCTCTTCCTTGGGACGTTCGGCAAGCTGCGGGGCGTCGCCGCGCAGCCGCTCGATATAGCGAGCGAAGATGAGCTTCTGATGAGCGAGAAAAATGCTGCGCAGATCGCTCATCGCCCTCCCCTTTGAGGCCGAGCGCGTCCCAGGAACCTCGGTTACCGCAGTGCCTGTATGCTAATACATCGCCTGGGGGATGGCAAAAATTTCCCGGTGCATGAGCCGGCCGCGTGGAGGCGGCCGCTAAGCGAGGGACGGTTGCAGGGTGAATAGATCGACGAGCGTCGTTTTGTCGTCGACGGTCTTTTCGATCACTTCTTTCGACACAATCCGCAGATCTTGTGTCTCGCATTGGACCGGAAACTGTGCGGCTGCGCCGCGGCGCGGATCGGTGACGACGGCCATGCCGTCGGGAGCCAGCAGCCCGGCGATCACCCGCGGCACCAAGGCGGCATAAAGTTTTTCGTACAGCACGTCGGTAGCGACAACGAGATCGAACCGCCCCAGGTCATCGGGCATGTGGCGCCAATCGACCATGCGTGTCGCTAGACCTTCGACACCGTTTCGCGCGGCATTGGCGCGGACGAACTCTAAAGCATCGTCGTAGTAATCCGTCGCGAGGACACGATAGCCGGCCGCTTGCGCGACCAGCGAAACCAAGCCGACGCCGCAACCCAACTCGATCAGCCGGCGACCGTTTCCCGGGCGCTCGGCCAACCGTTCGGCGAGCACGCGTGCGCTGGGCCACAGCTCGGCCCAGTACGGGATGCGATCGTCGTGCTCGAACTCTTCTTCGTCGAGCAGTTCGTCAGCATCGCGCGGCTTGAGCAGTTCATAACGCCGGCCGGCAATGGTGATCTCCGCTGCGGCGATGTCGAAGCGCTCATCAAGCGGCGCGGAGCGAACATTCATGCGCATGTCCATCGTTGCGGTTCATCACGCGCCGCGCAGCAGTCGACGTGTGATCTCGGCAACATGGCGTCCTTGGAAGCGCGCAATGCCCAATTCGTTCTCGCTGGGCTGCCGCGTTCCGTCGGCGCCGGCCAACGTCGAAGCACCGTAGGGAGTGCCGCCGGTGATCTCGTTCATGTTGGTCATGCCGGTCGCTGAGTACGGTACGCCGACGACAATCATTCCCAGGTGGAACAATGTGGAATGGAAGCTGGTGATGGTAGTTTCCTGGCCGCCGTGCTGAGTGCCGGTACTCGTGAAAACGCTGCCGACCTTGCCGATCAGCGCTCCTTTCATCCACAGCCCGCCGGTCTGATCGAGAAAGTTGCGCATCTGGGCGCACATGTTTCCGAAGCGGGTCGGCGTGCCGAAGATGATTGCGTCGGCGTCGGCCAGGTGCTCGGGCTTCGCTAGCGGGATGTTGGCGAATGCCGCACGGGCTGCCTTGGCGCCGCTGCGCTCAAGCGCCGCATCTGGAACCAGCTCGGCGACTTGCAGCAATTCGACCTGCGAGTCGGCAATTTCACGCGCTCCTTCGGTTACCGCCTCGGCCATGCGGTAAATGTGTCCGTACATGCTGTAGAAAACGACCTGGATCTTCATGAGCGTGCCTGCGTGGGAAGCCGGATGTCAGGGTTTCCAGCAGTCTACTGGGCCGGTGCCAATGCCGCCAAGCCGCCGAGCGTGGCGGTCGTTGGTCCGATGCCGAACCAGAACCAAATCGAAAACGAACTGATTTCTAACATCCGCATCACTTTCCCGTAATCATCGGCTGCTATCGTTTGCCTCGCGGCGAAGTGTATCGGGTCGCGACGCTCTTGCGAACCTGCATAGCCCGCGTGTTCGGCAAACGTTCGAGGGATCGTGGGTGAGGAAGTGAAAGCAAAAACAAAATTGCTTTCTAGCGCCAGCAACATTCAGCAGTAACGATCGGCTGCTATCTTCCGCCTCCAGTTTGGAAACATCGTTCGTCCAGCAAGAAGGCTGACAACATGATGCGAGAAGCCATCGCACGTCAACTGCGATTGATTGAAGCGAACTCTCTGATGTTCCGCGGTTGCTTCCTGGCAATCGCTGCGTCACTCGTAGCATCGGTGTCGGTGGCACAGGCGCAATCGACATACACGATCAGCGGCAGCACTACTTCATGGTTGACCGGCTCCTGGAAGCAGGCTAGCGGTCCCGGCAATACCTGGAGTTATCCCGGAACGATCTCGGGATCGAATAGTGGCAACAATGATTTTGCCATTCTCAACGGCCTGACCGGAAGCAGTTTCGGCATCGCGTTCACGACGACAAACAACTCCTTCTCGTTGGGAACGCTCAGCCTCAGCAACAACCAGACGAGCGCACTGACGATTGGCAATTCGAGCAGCACGGCCAATGGCACCCTCTACCTCAACGGCAACACCGTCAATGGTTATGCCAACACCATCATTTCGGATTTCGGCACGAAGCGTACCACGATCAGCGGCTCGCTATCATCCGAGACGTTCACCATCGCCCTGGTGAACACAAACAATGCGATCCAGCTTGCGGCATCGAACGGCAACAAAAGCGGCACGTCGACAGATTCGCTGGCAATCTCGGCGAACATTACGGAGACGGCAGCGGGTCACGGGCTGACGATCATCGGCAACGGCACTTCTACCGCCGCTACTGATAACCAGCTATTTCTTTCGGGCACCAACAACTTTAGTGGTGGAATCACGCTTGGCGACGCGAATGCCGGGACGACTTACAGCGGCGCCGAACTCGATATTACGGGTGCAAATGCTCTGCCGACGACCGGCACGATCACGGTGAACACCAACAGCGCACTAGTGATCTCGACCTCCGGCACTTTTGGCGGCGGCAGCCAGAATCTGTCGTTGTTCGGCGGTGGGGCGGGTGCCATCACGCAAAACTCCGCCTTCGACTTTGAGCAGGCGGCTACTTGGTCGGGTAACATCACCCTCAACGGGGCGGCAAAGATTTCGGTTACCGGTGGCTCGAACAACGCCACGCTGGCTGGCCTCATTACCGGTTCGGGGACGGGCCCACAATTGCAGAAGACCGCTGGCGGCACATTGCACATCACCGGTCCCAACAACTCCAATTGGGGCACGGATGTGACGAATGGCGTGATTTCCGTCGAGTCGACCGGCGCTCTGGGCACCGGCAGCCTGACGGTCGATACCAGCGGACATAACGCCGCGATTGCCTTCAACAATGCAACGCAATCGATTGGCTCGCTGTTGTTCGTTGCCGGTGGCTCTGGCAACATTACCCTGAATGGGACGATTCTACAGGTAAGCCAAACGACCGATTCGACCTTCGGTAATGGGAGCGTCTCGATCACCGGTACCGGTGGCCTTGCGTTGCTGGCTTCAAGCACGAACACACTTACGCTTGGCGGCGCGAACGCCTACACCGGCGGCACAACGATCGGCGGTGGAACACTGGCACTTGGCGCGAGCGGCGCCTTGGCAAGCGCGGGTGCGGTCACCATCAGTGGTGGTACGCTGAGTGTCGCCGCCGTCAGCCAAACCGTCGGCAGCTTCACACAGACCAGCGGCACGCTCACCGGCTCGACCGGCGGCATCACGCTCGGCTCGGGCAATTACAGCCTGAGCGGTGGTTACTCGGGAATCACCTTGTCCGGCTCCGCAGGAGCGACGCTCGGTAGCTCCGGCAGCACACTCACGCTTGCCTCCGGCAACGCTTACTCGGGTGCGACCACCATCAACGGTGGCACGATTGTCCTGACCAACAGTGCCGGTTCGGCCTTCGGCAGTAACGCATCGGCGGTGACGGTCATTAGCGGTAGCACGCTGGCCAGCGGTACGAACGCCAGCATCTCGCAGGCGCTCTCGGTCAACAGCGGCGGCAGCGTGCTGGTTGGTAACAGCGTGGCGGGCGGGACGTTCACCATCAACGGCGGCTTAACGATCAGCGGCGGTTCGACGTTCAGCTACACCCTCGGGTCCGGCAACTCCACGGGGCTCATCAAAGACGCTGGGTCGCTGTCGATCGCCAATGGTGCCACGCTCAACGTCGGCGGCAGCTTCGGCTCCGGCGGGACCTACAACCTGATCAACTTCGACTCCGACACCGGCAACACCTCGTTCTCGTCAATCACGGGTGTCCCGGCCGGCTACGCGTACAGCGAGACCTTCTCGGGCAACACGCTCGAATTGCTCGTCACGCTGAACACGGTTACTTGGTCAGCAACCACTAGCAGCTTAGCCGATGGTCCCGGCATGTGGACCAATGGCAGCGGCACCAACTTCTATACCGGCAGTTCGAACCAGGTCTGGGACAACACGGCCGGCACCAACGTTGTCTTTGGCGCCGGCGGGACCGGTGGCGTGGTGAGCCTGGGAAGCAACATCACCGTGGGCCTGGTGACTTTTGCTCCGGTCGGCTCGACTCCCTACACGATCAACGGCAACGGCTTCAACCTGACCATCTCCGCGGGCGTCGTGGCGAACGAATCGGCCACGATCGCCGCGCCGGTCACCATCTCAACGTCCGAGTCGTGGTCCGCTGCTTCCGGCAAGTTGCTCACCGTCTCGGGGAACATTGGTGAAGCGGGCGGGGCACAAGCCCTGACCTTCAGCGGTCCCGGGACGGTGCTTCTGTCGGGCAACAACAACTACTCCGGCGGGTCGTACCTCGGCGGCGGCACGGTACAGATCAATTCCGCCACCAGCCTCGGCAACAGCAGTGGCACCGCCACGATCAGCGCCGGTACGCTCGAACTCGTCTCGTCGGTCACCTCCAGCCGCAACTTCGCCTTGAGCAATGCCGCGAGCACGATCTACGTCGATAGCGGCAGTACGTACACAATCGCCGGAACGATCCGCGACGGCGCGACTCCCGGCACGCTTAACGTCACCGGCCCTGGCACGCTCGCGCTCGCCAACGCGGCGAACAGCTATTCCGGCGGCACGGTGGTCAGCGGCGGCGGCGCGTTGCTGATCAGCGCCGATGGCAATCTGGGCGCCAGCACAGCCGGGCTTACAATCAATGGTGCGACGCTCGACGTGACCGGCAGCGGCTTTTCGAGCGGCCGAAACGTGACGATCGGCTCCGGCGGCGCGACGTTCGACATCGCCAGCGGCGGCACGCTGACGCTCACCTCGGGCCTAACGGTCGGCAGCAGCACGCTGACCAAAGTCGATACCGGGACCCTCGACGTCACGGGAACAACGAATCTCTCCAATTTCGCCGGCACGGTGAACGTAAGCGGGGGAACGCTGACGGCCAATGTCGCCAGCGGCAACGTGAATGCCGCGCTCAACGTCGCCTCGGGCGCCACGATGGTGCTCAACGGAGGTACGGTGAATTTCGGCGACGGCACCGCTTCGGTGAACGACACGATCACCGGCACGCTGATCCTTGCCGGTACCCGATTCAATCTCAATGGCTCGGGAAGCGTCATCGGCGGCCCCGGCACGATCGAGGTGCTCAACAACAACACCGTCATCAGCAATGCGTCTGGAACTCAAGGTGGCACGATCGCCACGCAGATCGTTTTGAACCCGAATAATACTGCAAGCTTCACTGCCTACATCGGTCCGACGAAGCCGTCGGGGCAGTTGAACCTGACCATCTCCGGCGCGATTTCCGGCAACGCGAATGTCGATTTTGCCAACGGCTCGGGCGGGGGCGGCAACGCGTTCATGCTGCTCTCGGCGCAGAGCAGTTGGACCGGCAACACGCTCATCGACACCGGTGGAACCGTTCAACTGGGAATCAACAACGCCTTGCCGACCGGCAGTGCAGTGTCGTTCAACAACTTCTCGGGCGGCAACGCCTCGGTGCTCGACCTCAACGGCTACAACCAGCAGGTGGCGTCGCTGGCCACCGGCGCCGGTGGCGGCGGCACGACGATCACCAACAACATGGGAAGCACCATTTCGACGCTTACCATCAGCGGCAGCTCGGGTTCGACCACCTACAGCGGCGTGATCACCGACGGCAACGGGCAGATTGCTCTGTACAAGTCGGGCGCCAGCACGCAGGCGCTCACCGGCGCCAACGGCTACTCCGGCGGCACCGTGATTGCTGGGGGCGTGCTGGTGGCCGGCGGCAGCTCGCCGCTCGGCTACGGTGATGTGACCGTCAGTAGTGCGACCTTGGCCACGCTTCCCGGCGCGTACATGAACGGCAACGTCACCGTCGCCAGCGGTGCGACCATCGCCCCAGGCTACGGCAGCGCGGGCCAATTGACGATCGGTGGCGATCTGGCGGCTTACTCCGGAACAACGTTCAGCTACGCGTTGGGAGGCACCAGCACCAGCAGCGAGATCAGCGTCAACAACTTGACTCTCTCCAGTGGTGTCGCCTTGAACCTCAGCAACATCGGCGCCGGCACGTACCAGTTGATCTCGTTCGCCGGCGACGAATCGGGATCGTTCTCGTCGATTTACGGCGTCTCGGGCGCCTACACGTACGCCGAAAGTATCGTCGGCAACAACCTCGATATCACGCTGACCGCTTTACCGGTCACTTGGTCGGCGACCACCACCGGCTTGGCAGATGGTTCCGGCACCTGGGCCGACAAGACCGCCAGCGGCAGCGCGAACTTCTACGTGGGTGGCACGAACGTGCAGTGGGATAACACGCAGCCGGGTGTCGTCACCGTCGGCGCGAGCTCGACGGGTAGCGGCGGCGTGATCGCCCTGGGGAGCAACATCACGGCCAGCGCGATTGTCTTCGCCCCGGTCGCTTCGCCGTACACGATCACCGGCGGCACCGGGTCATACTCGCTGTTTCTCACGAGCGGCACGGGTCTGACCGCGAGCAACTCGGCTGCGGTTGCGGCCAACCTGATGGTCACGAACAATCAGTCGTGGACCGCCGCATCGGGCCAGACTCTCACCGTCAGCGGCAGCATCGGCGAAGTGACTGCCGGCAAGTCGTTGACGTTCAACGGACCCGGCACGTTGGTGTTGAGCGGCTCGAACACGTACTCGGGCGGCACCGCGATCGCCGGCGGCACCCTAGCCGCGGCCAGCGACGCAAGCCTCGGTAACGGCGGCACTGTGACGCTCAGCGGAGGCACTTTGGGCACTGCGGCGAGCTTCTCGTCCAACCGCACCATCTACATCAGTGCCGCGTCCGGGCTGATCGATACCACCGGCGGCGACTTGAGCTTGTCGGGGACGATCAGCGGCAATAGCGGCAGCATTCTCGAAAAGACCGGCTCCGGCAACTTGTTCCTCACCGGTGCCAGCCCCTACATCGGCAACTCGGTTTCCAGCGGACTCGCGGTCGATGCCGGACACTTGGTACTCGCTGCTCCCGACGGGACGAACCTCACGTTCAGCGCCGAAACCATCACCGTTAACGCCGGCGCCCATCTCGACATCGGTACGGCGTTGAACATCAACAGCAAGGGGAATACCGCGATTAACGGATCGGGTGATCTGGAATTCCTAGTCTCGGGGGCGAGTATTTCGGAACACAGCTCGGGAACGTTGACCATCAACACCGGGATTGTGCTGAATCCCAACGAGGTGGCCACTTCCAGCGCCTTCTTCGCCTCGATCGGTTCTACGACCAACGTCGTTGTCAACTCGGCCATCAGCGGCGACGGCAGCGTCTACTTTGCCGAGACGACTTCCGGCGGTTCAGGCACGATCGACCTGAATGCTCAGAGCACCTATACCGGCAACACGATCATCAGCAACGCGAAGAGCGGTTCGGTGGTGCTGGGAATCAGCGACGCCCTACCAACCGGCACGAACCTGATCTTTGGCTACGCCGGCGGCCCAGGTGGCTCGTTCAATCTGAACGGGTTCAACCAGACCGTCGCCTCGCTGGCGACCGATCCGGTCACGGGAACTAACGTCGGCGGCGTCGTCAACACGTCGACCGTCGCGAGCATCTTTACGGTCAACAGTGCCATCGACAGCACCTACGCCGGAGGGATCGGCACCACGTCGCTCAATAACAACCTGGCGCTCGTGAAGGACGGCGCGAGCACCCTCACGCTATCGGGCACTAGCCTCTACAGCGGCGCTACGACGATCAATGCCGGCATCTTGGCCGTCAGCGGCACGCTGTCCAGCACCAGCGGCGTGATTGTCAACACCGGCGGCACGCTCGGCGGCAGCGGCACCGTCAGCTCGAGCGTGACGCTTGCCGGCGGCAATTTGGGCATGAGCGGCGGCACGGTCGGCGCGGTGAGCGTAACGGCTGATTCGAGTTGGAGCGGCTCGGCCACGGCTGCGTCGCTGAGCATCGGCAGCGGCAACACATTGAACCTGACCGGCACGGCGACAGTCGCTTCGACGCTCGACGTGGCCGGCAGTACGCTGGTCGCCAACGGCGCGGTCCACGCCACGGTGCAAGTCGACAGCACCGGCACGCTGAAGGGCAACGGCACGGTCGATGCGATCCTGGTCGACGGTGGCCAGGTCAATCCCGGCAATAGCCCGGGCACCATCACCAGCGCGACCACCACTTGGTCGAGCGGAACGTATGTTTGGGAAATCAACGCTTTGTCGTCGGCTCAGTCGGGGGGCGCCGCCAATGGCACGGCCGGCAACGACCCCGGCTGGGACCTGTGGAACACCGGAAACCTGACGGTCAACAGCGGCTTCCAGATCGACGTCGATTCGTTGACCACCAGCGGAAACGTGGCCGGATCGTTGGGCAACTGGAATCCGAACGCCTCTTACCAGTGGTTGATCGCCACCAGCAGCAACGACGCGTTCACGCCCGCGACCGTGGCGGCGTTGAACAGCAATCTGTCATGGGCCCAGTTCCACGGTTACAATACGCTGGACGGCTCGTTTAGTCTCGTGAGCAGCGGCGATTTCGGAAGCCTGTATCTCGACTACACAGCGGTTCCGGAACCCGGCACGTTGGCGCTTGGCACGTTGGCGGCTGGAGGCTTGGGGTGGCGCATACGGCGACGGAAGTCGGCCGCGCGCGACGACTCGTAAGCGGGTGAGGCAGCCAGCATGTTTCGAATGCTCGATGAAGCGATCTTTCGTGCGCGGCGCACGATCGATCGGCGGCTCGGCAAGCTCAGCTACCGTTGGTGGCGATTTAGCCAACGGCTGCATTTGCTGCGGGTGTCGCTACGATCGGCATTGCGTCGCATCACGCCGCAGTGGCTGGTCGGCGAGATCAGCTACCACCTTGGGACGTTGCTGTTTGGCCACCGCAGAAAGTATCTGCTGCTCGGCGCGGTGGCGTTCGGATTATTCCTGCTGATGATGGTTGCCAGTGCGATCGGGGTGCTGCAACTGCGGCACTCGCTGATTGATCGCTACACGCGACAGGCCCTCACGGCACGCGATTCCGGCCAATATGCCGAAGCGGTCAACTATGGGCGATGGCTGGCGTGGCTTGAGCCGACGAACCAGTCCCACCAGTTGCTGCTGGCCGAGGGTTACGATCGCTTGGGCCAGCGCGAAGAGGCCGCCGGCCTTTGGGCCCGCTTGGCGCCGGACGACCACATCGAGTATCCACCGGCCCACGTGGTGCGCGTCCGCTTCGACCTGGCTGCCGACAACGTGCTGCCGGGGCGACTCGAGCGCATCGAACATGAGCTCGACCTGTTGGCCGACGAAGGGCTCGATGCCGACGAACTCGATGAGCTGCGACTGCGCCTGTATCTGCGTACCGGCCGATTCGCAGATGCTCAGCGGATCCTGGATGAGCATCCGAAGCTGCCGCCCGCCGCGCGGCTCGAAGCAGCCCGCACATTCGCCTCACTCGATTTGAAAAAGGCGGCCCATCGCCAGGCAGGCATCGCGATCAAGCAGTTTGCCCGGCTGATTGCGGCGGCCGAGCAGATCGATACGCGCGTCCAGTGGGCCGAAGCGACGGCGCTGGTCGGCGATGTCGCGCAGGCAGAGCAGATTCTGCGCACGGGCCTGGTGCTGCATCCCAAGGGGCCGTTCGCCGTCGAGCTGGCCCGGCTGTATTTGCAGTTGGCCATGAATGCACGGCAAGACGAGCCCCAACGCAACGCCCTGCTGGTTGCCGGGATTCGCTTGCTCGGCGGCGAGCAGACGCTGACGGGCGACGGTTGGTACGCGTTGTACCAACTCCACTTGGCTCGCGGTAACGCGAACCTGGCCTTCGATTGTCTTTCGAAGGTGGTCGCCAGCGACCGCTCGAAGCTGCTCGAGCTTGCCCGGTTCCAAGCGCTTCGTGGCGGGCCGGAGAATGCTCGGCAACTGGCGCTCAAATTCAAGGACGATTGCTTCGCAGCTCTCGACAAGCGCCCGTTCGATCGATCGCTGCGGCTGCTGACGGCCGAGGCGCTGGTGCTGCTGCGCGATTATCCGACGGCGGCCAAGGTGCTCGACGAGCCGTATCGGCAGATTCACGAACCGGCCTACTCCGCGGCGCTGGGACGTGTTTACCTGGCGTGGTGGGATGTCGAGGCCGGCAAGCAACAGCGCACCCACGACGCGGACATCGAGCTGCTGGAAAAAGCTTCGAATTACTTTCCATGCAGCGTTGAGTTGGCCCGTCGTTGCAGCGCCGCGCGCAAGAGCTTGTCGGGTTCCGACGCGCAGGCCCTGGCACGCCTCGACCAGATTGAACGCCGCTGGCACGAAGCGCGCATCGAGTAGGTGGTGTCCCCACCCTCAGCAGCAACGCCAAATGCCTTTGTTCATTTGGAGTCGATAAGCTCGAACGAGTCGAAGAACTGCTGCGCGTCGTACCCCGTTTTTAATATCTACTTCGTGCTGTTATTCCTCCGATTGGCGGTCGCACTTAAGTGTTGTTGCGCCTTGGACGGCGAGATGGAAAGCCCGCACCGTTCCAGACGCGGCACCTGGTCCAGTCGGCTTCAGCGGCGGCCAGATCGCGTCGTGGTACTGGCCGAGCTTAGCGCCGTACGGCACGATGGTCAGGATGCAAAAGAAAGTGCCCAGGATGATCTCATTCCGCCGGCCAATCTCGCAAGGAAGTTCACCGTCCGCGGGCGGGGTCATCCCTAGAAACCAGCCGAGGTAGTGGTCCACGAAACTGCCCTCGTAGCCGCGACTGCCCGCGGCTTTCCGCAACCGATTCTCAAGCGGCGTTAGCGGACAGGTCCACCCCAAGATGAATGCTGCACTGACCCACGCAGCGAGAGGAATATGGATCAGCGCGATCCAGGAGTACTTCCAGGCCAAGAAAGCACCAAACAGGAAAAAGACGCAGACAATGCAGTGGATGATCACGACGACATCGGCGAGCCGACGATAGAGCATGATGCCGATCCTCAGGTTCTCTCCGCCTAAAGAACCACACAAGCCGTGGATCCGCCGCGGCAGGGTGATCATTGAGTGGACGAATCAACACGGATTCCGCGGAGCAAACGGCCACGAAGAAGATTATCGGTTTGGACCTCGGCAAGGACAACAGCGGGGCCTGCACGCTGTTTGCCATCAAGCTCGCGCAAGTGGCCCATCGCGGTGCCCTGTTTCCGGCTGGCGCCTGACGATTGGCGGGTGGACTTGCTTATCCCCACCTCGCGTCGTATGCCCACATCTCCCCTTCCGACCTCGCCGGCCCAGCCGGCACCGCCGCGCGGCGTCTACTGTCCGTTAGCCTCTCGCGGTAGAATGGGGGTGCTCGCCGTCGAGCGTGTCGTCGCCCTTTCCCGCATCGCGTTTTGAGATCGATTGTTTAGCTATGTCCAGTGCTTCCGCCTCCCCCCGCACGATGCTCGAGAAAATCTGGGACGCTCACGTCGTGGAGCAAGAGCCGGGCAAGCAGGCCATCCTGTACATCGACCTGCACCTCGTCCACGAAGTAACCAGTCCGCAAGCGTTTGAGGGGTTGCGGCTCGCCGAGCGCAAGGTGCGCCGACCCGAGCGGACCGTGGCCACGCCCGACCACAATGTCCCCACCACCGATCGCCGGCTGCCGATTGCCGATGCCATCAGCCGCCAGCAGATCGACACGCTCAGGAAGAACTGCCAGGAATTCGGCATTCGGCTGTACGATCTGAACGATCCGCAGCAGGGGATCGTACACGTGATCGGCCCCGAGCTGGGACGCACGCAGCCGGGGATGACGATCGTCTGCGGCGACAGCCACACCGCCACGCACGGAGCATTCGGGGCACTGGCCTTCGGCATCGGCACCAGCGAGGTCGAGCACGTGCTGGCCACGCAAACGCTCTTGCAGTCGAAGCCCAAGACGATGGAAATCCGCGTCGACGGTCGCCTGGCGCCGGGCGTCACCGCCAAGGACATCATTCTGTACGTCATCGGTCGGCTCACGACCGATGGTGGCACCGGTTACTGCATCGAGTACACCGGCGATGCGATACGCGGACTCAGCATGGAGGAGCGAATGACGGTCTGCAACATGTCGATCGAAGCGGGCGCCCGGGCCGGGATGATCGCCCCCGACGACACCACGTACAATTATCTCCGCGGGCGGCCGTTCGCTCCCAAGGATTTCGACGCCGCCGTGGCCCGGTGGCGTGCGCTCCCCAGCGATCCCGGCGCCCGGTACGACCGCGTAGAGGTGTTCCGCGCCGCCGACGTTGCGCCACAAGTCACCTGGGGAACCAATCCGGCCCAGGTGGCGCCGGTGGGCGACAAGGTTCCGAACCCCGCCGAACTGGCCGACGAGAATGATCGCAAGTCAGCCGCCAGCGCCCTGGAGTACATGGGCCTGCGTCCCGGCACGCCGCTGACCGAGTTAAAGCTCGACCGGGTGTTCATCGGCTCGTGTACCAACAGTCGGATCGAAGACCTGCGGGCCGCCGCCCGCGTGGTGCGCGGCTACCACGTCGACGGCCACGTGCACGCGATGGTCGTCCCCGGCTCTGGCCAGGTGAAGCGCCAGGCCGAGGCCGAGGGACTCGACCGCGTGTTCACCGAGGCCGGCTTCGAGTGGCGCGAGGCTGGTTGCAGTATGTGCCTCGGAATGAACCCCGACACGCTTTCGCCGGGTGAGCGCTGCGCGAGCACGAGCAACCGCAACTTCGAAGGCCGCCAAGGCAAGGGAGGCCGCACGCATTTGGTCTCGCCCGCCATGGCCGCCGCCGCCGCCATCACCGGCCACTTCGTCGATATCCGCGAGTGGAAGTTTCGAACATCTTGACGTTTCAACTTCTGATGCCACCCGTTTACCGATCGATGCTGAACGAAGCGAGCCGTCCATTGGTCGGCGAAAAAGACAATATGCTCGGCGCGCGTATACCACCATACGAGCCTCAGGATATCGTTCCGGACGCAGATCGTCTGGTTCATCCGAACACGGGCGGGATGTCCGTCGTCAAGAACTGGAGAAAGTTGCCGGCGCTGCTGATCCCGATTCGATTACAGCCAGAACATCCGCCGGCACGTGGCTCTGATTCCATGGCGATCTTTCGCTATTTGGATCGCGAAATCGACAGTGGTATCCTCGCGACGGATATCTACTTGCGATGGGGGCGAAAGGCTCACGGCACGATTGAACCGTGTACGACAATGCCCATCGCGCAATACCAGATGGCGTCAACGCAACCTCAATGGTCGATTAGCGAGGCGTAGAATCCGCCATGCGATACTCCTCCGCTTTCCACGAATCGGTCGAGTTGGTGGTCCGCGTACATCGGCTAATGGCCGAAGGCCGAGGCGACACACCCGAGGCCAATCGGCTTCGAGCGTTGTCCGAAAAGCCTTGGTATGCAATGACGGAAGCCGAACAGAACCTTGTGAACGGCTTGTCCGCGGATCTTTATGATCTATCGCCAGACACGCTCGGCCCCGAGCGAACTTCTATCTCGGTGTCGGAATTCAGCCAGCTTCTGTACGCGCGACGCTGGGCCGAAGCGCTACACTATCTACGGGAAAACAAGACTCTGATTCGCCGGAGCGAATTGGCGTCGCACCGCGGGGGTATTTGGGCGCAATTGTCGGAGGATCAGGCGGCATTTGAGTTTTACCACTACGCATACTTGACGGGCGATCGTCTATCCGAATCCGGACTCATTCTGTTCTTGCAAGCAGCAATTTCGGTCCGAGCGTTTGCCGCAGTGAAAGACTTGGCAGAATCATTGTTCGGCTCAGACAATCCGCCTCCGCTTCGCTTGATGGCCGTGCAATGGCAATTCGCAAGAACGATGATTGAATCTGACGAGATGGACGACGCGATAACCAGGCGCCTCATATCGACTATCGAAGCCGCGTTGGAGAATCTCAGCACAAGTGAGCGACCAGAGCACCTTCGGTTAATGATTCGCAATGCCCTAGTAACCGTCGCATGTTGTCATTCCAATCTAGGCGATTTTGGAAAAGCGCATTTCGCTCTGGATCGCGTATTGGCTGAATATCCGAATGATGAAATTGCGAGTCACATGAAAGCCTTGCTTAACTTCGAATCGACGAACGGCTCCAGCCAGGCTCGATCTGCGCAAGATCGCCGTCATGCTGTACGTGTGTTTGCGCTAACGAAGATTATTCCAACGATTTCCATCGGGATGCCCATGGCAGCATGAACCCGAGCTTTCCGGGCCACTAATTCTCGCGCCGCTTCCGAACTCCTAAATGCCGCGTACAGTTCTTATCGATGAAAGCTTTCACCACGCACACCGGCCTCGTCGCTCCGATGGATCGGCCGAATGTCGATACCGACCAGATCATCCCGAAGCAATTCCTCAAGCGGATCGAGCGGACCGGCTTCGGCCAGTTCCTGTTCTGGGATTGGCGTTTTCGCGATGACCGCTCGCCGAATCCGGAGTTCGAGCTGAATCGCCCTGAAAACCAAGGCGCGACGATTCTGCTGGCGCGGCGGAACTTCGGTTGCGGCAGCAGTCGTGAGCACGCTCCTTGGGCGCTCGAGGATTACGGCTTCCGCGCGATCATCGCCCCCAGCTTCGCCGATATCTTCTACAACAACTGCTTCAAGAACGGCCTGCTACCGGTGCGGCTCAGCGAAACCCAGGTGCAAGACTTGTTCGACCGCGTCAAGCGCTGGCCGGGCTACAAGCTTACGGTTGATCTCGAGCAGTGCACGCTGAGCGATGAGCACGGACTAAATCTGAAGTTCGAGGTCGAACCGTTCCGCCGCCACTGCTTGCTCAACGGCCTGGACGACATCGGGCTGACGCTGGCGCACGAATCAAAGATTGCCGAATACGAAGCCGCGCACGGAATCTCCTAGTTTAGGCGCGGCCTCGTCCCGCGCATTTTTTCACATGAACCTCCGCCGACAGCGTATCGAGGCGATGCTTGCCGACGAGCCGGGCGATACGTTCCTGCGCTACAGCCTGGCACTGGAGTGGGACAAGGATGGGGAGCATCAGCGCAGTCTCGATCAACTCGGCGAACTGACTCGCGACCAGCCGCCGTATGTGCCGGCGTTCTTTATGGCCGCGCAGCAGTTGGTGCGGCTGGCGCGGATCGACGAAGCCCGCAGTATGCTGCGCGCCGGGATCGACGAGGCACGCCGGCAAGGCGATTCCCACGCTGCCGCCGAGATGAGCGAGTTGCTGGTCAGCCTTGGCTCGCACGGAGAGGGGACCGCGTAAAGCCTGTCTCAGCGGTTGTATTCGCACAAGTAATCCCGCACGAAGGCGCCGAACTCGTTCGGCGTCCGCCAGTCGTCTTTCAGCATTGGTGGACCGCTCACTGGGTGCCAGCACCACGCCGTCGAGTGCAGCCCTTTGGCTTCGAGGAAGTCGCGCACGAACAGCTTGCCAAAGTCATCGGGGCTGCCGCGATAATGGCGATCGATATCGCGCTGGAATCCCCACTCGGTGACGATCACCGGCGCGACGGTCTGCAAGTCGTCGAGCGCTTCGGCCCATTGCTTCGGATCGTTCTTCGCGTGGCCGGCGTACACGTGCCAGGCGTAGGCGACGTTCTTGCCGTCGAGCAAATCGTTTCGCACGCCGGTCAGCAGGTAGCTCCAGTGATTGCTCGAGACGATGACGACGTTGTCGCCGTGTCGGCGCACAATGGCCAACAGCCGGGCGTGATATGGTTTGAGCTGCACCCACTTTTGCCCCACTTCGGGTCGCCAGTCCTCGCTGCTGAAAATCGCTTCGTTCCATAGCTCGAACAGTACGCGACCGTCGTCGCCCCAGCGGTTGGCAACGGCCTCCCAAAAGCTAGCCGCGAGCTGGAAGCTGGAATCGTACATCTCCTTGGGGCCGCCCCAGGTGGGAATCTCATAATGCCCGTCGGGCCAGCCGATCACCTTGTATTCGATGATGACGAACAGGCCGTTTTTCAACGCGGCGTCAACATCCTCGGCGAGGCGATCGAGCACCTGCTCGTGCGGTTGTGTCTTCCAGTACAGCGGGTGCACGGCGATGCGGACGACATTCGCCCGCCAATCCTTGGCGATCGTTTCGTAGTCCGAGGCTGGCCGGCCCTGACGACTTTGGATCGGATCGCCAACGGCGACGCCGCGCAGCCGGATCGGCTTGCCGTCGTACAGCAGATCCTTGCCGCGCACCTCGAGCCGCGCGGTTTGCTCTTCGGCCGCCACCAGGGGTGCGCAACTCCACATCAGCGCGAAGATGCAGACGATCCGCACGATCGTTTGGCACATTGGCTACGGACCCTCCGGTATCTGCGGCTCGACCAGGTGAGCCAACAGCGACAGCGATTCTTGCCAGCCGAGATAGCACATTGCGAGTGGAATCGCCGACGGCAGCCCTTCCTGGACGATCGTCAACTCCGTGCCGCACAGAACACTGCGTAGCGAGATCGTCACCTGCATCTCGCCCGGCAGATTCGGGTCTTCGAACCGATCGGTGTAGCGGATTAGCTCGTGCGGCTTCAGTTCCTGGTACGTGCCGCCGAACGAATGGCTCTTGCCCGTGCCGAAGTTGGTAAACGACATGCGGTAGCTGCCGCCGACCCGCGCGTCCATCTGGTGCACGTTGCCGGTGAACCCATGCGGCGGAAGCCACTTGGCCATGGCCTCAGGCTCGAGGAACGCGCGGTACACGCGCTCCGGCGGCGCACGCAGCACGCGGTGCAACCGAACGGTGTTGCCGACTTGCCCCATCGCTCAACTCCTCGAGGGCTCAGCCCGCTACTGGATGCCGAGCAACTCGACTTCAAACACCAGCACGGCGTTCGGCGGGATGAACGGCGGAGCGCCGGCAGCGCCGTAACCCAGGTCGGGCGGGATGACGAGTTGCCACTTGTCGCCGACCTTCATCATCGGCAGCGCCTCGATCCACCCCTTGATCGCCTTGTTGACGGGCATGGTCAGCGGCTGACCGCGATCGATCGAGCTGTCGAACTTCGCGCCGTTGGTGAGCGTGCCGGTGTAGTCGACCGTAATGGTGTCGGTCGGCTTCGGGCTGGGGCCGTTGCCTTGCTTGAGCACCTTGTATTGCAGGCCGTCGGGCAGCGTGGTGACGCCCGGCTTGGCCTTGTTGGCCGCCAGGAACGCGTCTCCTTCTTGCTTCATCTTTTCCCCCATTGTCTGTGTCGCCTTCTGTTGTTCCGCCATGAGCACCTGCTGGAACGCCGCCGCCGCGTCCTGGAGTTCCTGTTCGGTCATCGCGCCCTTGCCACTGACACCATCGCGGATGCCGCGGATCAGCATCTCGGTATCGACGTGGTCCTTGGCGTTCCGTGCCATGTCGAAGCCCATGGCGTAGCTGTAGCGCTGCTTGGTGTCTCGGAACTCAACCGGCGCCGCTCCGGCTGGCTGCTGGGCAAGAGCTTGTGAACTGGCAAGTTGGCCAATCGCGAGGGTCGCCCCGCACGCGGTGGCTGCCAGCAGGGCAAGGCAAATCTTCGTACGCATGATCGGTGAACCTCTCGCGTTGTCGTGTTGGCGGGCAAAGCCCAATCAGGCCGAGCGGGCCGGCCAAACTGGCGGTTATCATATTGTATACGCCGCCGGCCGTGCAGGAGGGTTGGGCGCTGCGGCGAAGATTTTCGGATTAGTTTCCTGCAAGCTTGGGGCCGGTCAAACGTTAAGCATCGACTCCACCGCCACGTTGCTCGGTCAGCTCGATCGCCGTCAGCAGGCCGCGAGCCTTGTTAAGGGTTTCCTGGTATTCGCTTTCGGGCACGCTGTCGGCCACGATCCCCGCCCCCGCTTGCACATAGGCTGTGTCGTCTTGCACCACGATCGTTCGCAGCGCGATGCACGTGTCCATGTTGCCGTTGAAGTCCGCGTACCCCACCGCGCCGGCATAGGGCCCGCGACGATGCGGCTCCAGCTCGTCAATGATCTCCATCGCGCGCACCTTCGGCGCTCCTGAGACGGTACCGGCAGGCAGGCAGGCACGCAGGGCATCGAAGGCGTCGCGCCCCGGGGCGAGCTGCCCGTTGACGTTCGACGTGATGTGCATCACGTGGCTGTAGCGCTCGATGGTCATCACGTCGGTCAGCTCGACGGAGCCGTAACGGGCCACGCGGCCCACGTCGTTGCGCCCCAAGTCGACCAGCATCACGTGCTCGGCACGCTCCTTGGGGTCTGCCAACAGTTCTTCGGCCAGTTGCCGATCCTGCTCGTCGGTAGCCCCGCGGCGGCGCGTGCCCGCCAGCGGACGCACCGTGATCCGCCCGCCGACCACGCGCACCAGAATTTCCGGCGAACTGCCGACCAGTGTGGCGCTCGGCGTGCGCAGGTAGAACATGAATGGACTGGGGTTCACCACCCGCAGCGAACGGTAAATCTCGAATGGCGGGGCCGAGATTGTCGTCCGCAGCCGCTGGCTGAGCACCACCTGGAAAATGTCGCCGGCGCGGATGTACTCCAGGCAGCGTTCGACGGCGGCGCAAAACCGCTCCTTGGGAAAGTCGCAATCATAGCGCGGTGCGAGCTTCGCCGCAGGATCAATATCGGCCATGTGTACCGGTTGCGCCGGTGCGTCGAGACGTTCGACCAGGCGATCGATCTTGCGGCAGGCCTCGTCGTAGGCGGCACGCAGATCGCCGGGATGCTCGTCGAGCCGGGCCATCGCCACCACGGTGATCGTCTTGGCCACGTTGTCGAACACGACCATCGTGTCGTAGAACGCGAACGACAGATCAGGCAGGCCACGATCGTCGGGCGGGGCGTTCGGCAGCCGTTCGATGTACCGCACCGTGTCGTAACCGGCGTAGCCAACCGCCCCGGAACAGAACGGCGGCAGCTCGGGCAACGTGGCAGCACGCAGCGCATCGACGCGGCGCTTCAACTCGGCCAGCGGATCGGCAGCGGTGAGCCGTTCGGTCGGTTGCGGCCGGCCATCGCGGCCCACCCGCGTGACGGCGACCTGCGTGGCATGCGCTTCGACCAGCAGGAACGGCTCCGCCGCAAGGAAGCTGTACCGCCCAACTTTCTCGCCACCGACGACGCTTTCGAACAAGCACGCACACATCCCCGCGTCGAGCCGAGCGAACGCGGTCACCGGCGTCAACGTATCGCCGGTGAGCCGACGATACACCGGCGCGAGGTGCATGCCCTCGGCAACCTTGGAGAAGCGATCGAAATCGGGAAAGTGCTGCACGGCGATCGACATTTAGAGACACCGCTCATGGCTCGTTATGGCAGGGTCTCCCGACCATGCCATGAACCGTAGCACGGTCGGGAGACCGTGCTACAACGGGGGCAGGCTACGGTTGCAAACGAATCTTGGCCAAGTAAATGCTCGTCTTACCTTCGTGCGAAGAATAGTAGCTCATCCACAGCAGCCCGTCGTGCCACACGAGGCCGGGATAGCTGGTGTCGCCGCCGCTGGGGAGCGCCAGCACCGGCTCGTAACTGGTTGGTGTCATGCGGGCCAACACCGTTCTAGGGCCGGCGTTGGTGTGTTCGCGGCTGCCTGCCCACAGCGCACCATCGGGCAACTCGATGAAGTTCGGTCCGCCAAGCCGATGCCCCGTATCGCTCCACCGAAACTCACGGAACGGGGCCGTTGCGGTGCCGATCCAGCCATGCTGGTCCTTCATCTCGCGTCGTTGCAGGATCACCATCTCACCGCTCGATAGCACGCGCACGGTCGCTTCGTTCGCCCGCCCATCGACATCCAGCGGGGCAACCAGCTCGTAATTCACGCCGTCGTTGCTCGCGACCAGCCGTGCCAGCCGATCTTCAGGCTTCGGCTTTACGCCGGGGCTCGGTTCGGCTCGATAGGCCACGCCATAAGCGCGTTCGTTGTGCCAGGTGACCCGCCACAGCCAATCGCCCTTTTCCAGGACGCGCTGGGTCGGGGTCCAAGTTCGCGCGTCCGGCGAAAAAGCCACCCGCGGCTGCCGCTCCTTCAGCACCGTGGTGCCGCCGTAGACCGATCCTCCGGCAACGATCATCAAGCGGCCATCAGCCGTGATCGAAAGCTTCGGATCGCGCAGATCGATGCCTTCCTCGGCCAGCAGTGCCGCACTTTCCCACGAGCTGCCATCGATCGAGCGAAGCACGCGCAGCTTGCCGTCCCCGCCAACGTGGCTATCCGCCTCACGGAAGGTACAGAACCATTCATCGTGGAAACGAATCAGATCGGTGAACGCATTGTGGTTCCCACGGTCCCAGATCTTCTCGACCGACACGATCTGCGGCGCGGCTTGTCCGGATGTGGCGATCGCGGCGGAGACGATCACCAACGCAAGGAAATGACGCCGTACCATGAACAAGCTTCCGTGGATCCGACGTGCATCGTGGCCGGTAAGCGAGCCCATCATAAGCAGAACCTCGCCGAGCGCGCAAGCCGCCTGCTCGTAAATCCTCGCCGCCGGCTCCAAGCCCGCGCGGTGCGTATCCGACGAGCTATCAATCAGTTAAGCGCGTTGGTGGCCGGGCGGCTCGCATTGACACTCAAGGGGGCGTTGATAAAATTCCCGTGGAATTTTGCTCTTCGAGCCGTCGTGGGTCCGATTGCTGCGGTTGAGTCGACGCTCGTCGGCTCCTAGCGCGGTCGGCCCCTGGGTGTGGATGACCCGATGAAATGCCAAAAGTGCGACAAGCCCGCGACGTTCCACATCACCGAGCTGGCCGGTGGTAAGCCGGTCGAGCTGCACGTCTGCGAAGAGCATGCACGCGAGTATCTCAGCGAAACGGAATCCGACGCCGGCAGTGCCGGCAATCTCACCGGTGCGCTGCAGGCCCAGTTGTCGGTCGGCCAGACGGCCGAGGAACTGGCCAAGCTCGATCAACAGGCCTGCCCGATCTGCGGCATCACGTTCTTCGAGTTCCGCAATCAAGGGCGGCTCGGATGCCCGCACGATTACGTCTACTTCCAGAAGGAGCTCGATCCGCTGATCCTCAACATTCACGGCGAATTGGAGCATACCGGCAAGCATCCCAAGCGCAGTCAAGGAAGCACCGACCGCCAGACCGAGTTGATCCGCCTGCGCCGGGAACTGAAAGAAGCGGTGGTCGGCGAAAATTACGAACGGGCCTCGGCACTGCGCGACGAGATCAAACAGATTGAGGCGTCAGGAGCCGGGAGTCGGGAGTCGGGGGAGACAAAGCCGAAGCCGACCGCCAACCCTTGATCCGCCTTCTCCGCCCCTGTATCCAGAGTTCCGAATCCTGAATCCCGACCCCCGGACTGCCGTGGAACTTGAAGAACTCGCTCGCAGTTGTGGCGAATGGCTCCGCGGATCGGGGCCCGAGAGCGATATCGTCATCAGCAGCCGCATCCGGCTGGCGAGGAACCTGGCCGATTTTCCGTTCATTAGCCGCGCCAACGCTGCCGACCGGACCGAGATCGAGCGCATCCTGCGCGACAAGGTCACGCGGGTGCGCGACGGTGCCGAGCTGGCCTACGTCGACGTCAACAAGCTCGAGCAGATCGATCGGCAGTTCCTATTCGAGCGGCAGTTGATCAGCCGCGAGCTGTCCGAGGGGCAAGGGGCTCGCGGCGTGGCGATCGATCCGCAGGAACGCGCCAGCCTGATGATCAACGAGGAAGATCATCTCCGCATCCAGGTGATGCAAAGCGGGCTCGACCTGCAAACCGCCTGGGAAAAGATCAACCGCATCGACGATCTGCTCGAGGAGCAGGTGACCTACGCGTTCAACGATCGGCTCGGCTACCTGACCGCCTGCCCCACGAACGTCGGCACCGGTATGCGAGTGAGCGTGATGCTGCACCTGCCGGCACTGGTCATCACCCGGCAGATCGACAAGCTGTTCCGCTCGTTGCAGAAGATCAGCCTCGCGGTGCGCGGCCTGTACGGCGAAGGCTCGCAGGCAATGGGCGACTTTTACCAGATTAGCAACCAGATCACGCTGGGCCGCAGCGAGCAGGACCTGATCAAGCAGGTCGGCGACCTGGTCCCCACGATCATCGAGTACGAGCGCAAGGGACGCGAGTTCCTCGTGCGCGAGAGCCACGAGAACCTGCACGACCGCGTGAGCCGTGCCTACGGCATCCTGCGCACCGCGCAAACCATCAGCTCGGAAGAGACGATGCACCTGCTTTCGAGCGTGCGGATGGGGGTCAATCTCGGGCTGATCCGCGACCTCGAAATCCCGATGGTCAACCAGTTGTTCATCTACACGCAGCCAGCCCACCTGCAAAAGCTCTCGGGCGTCGAGCTCGATACTTCAGACCGCAACATCGAGCGCGCCCGCTTCCTGCGTTCGCGGCTGAACAAGCCCGATGGCAACGGGAACAAGAACTAGGGCTCCAGGCTACGGGCTCCAGGCTGCGGGGAACCCGCGGGGACGCGGGCACATTCGCCGCCGTAGCCCGAAGCTTGTAGCCCGTCGCCTGTCCGTTCACGCGTTCTGCACCGGATAGTGCCGGCTCACCACGTCGAGTAGCGCGTCGTGCAGCACCCCATTGCTGGCCAGGATGCTCGTTGGCGCTAGCGGCACCGCTCCTCCCAGGCAATTTGTCACGCGGCCGCCGGCCTCTTCGACGAACAACAGCCCCGCGCCCCAGTCCCACGGCCAAAGTTCGTACTCGAAGAATGCGCCGAATTGCCCTTCGGCCACCGCGCACAGATCGAGCGCCGCGGCGCCGAACCGCCGGATGCCGTGAATCTGTTGGCGGAATAAGTCGCCGATCGCGGCCAGCGTGGCTTCCATGATCGTGCCGCGGTCGTAATAGAAGCCGAGGCCGACCAGGATTTCGTCCAGTCGCGACGCCGCCGAAACACGCACTCGCCGGCCATTGTGTTCGGCCCCCTGGCCGCGAGCGGCGACGTACCAATCTTCGCGCATCGGGTTGTACACCACGCCACATTGCGGCACGCCGGCCTGCCAATAAGCGATCGACACGGCGAAGTGCGGCAACTGGTGGGCGAAGTTATTCGTGCCATCCAACGGATCGATTAGCCACAGGTGCTCAGCCCGGGCATCGCCGCGATGCGCTTCCTCGGCCAGCACCGCGTGCCCGGGATAGCTGCGGCGGATGCGCTCGACGATCGCCTGTTCACTTTCGACGTCGGCGTCGGAAACCAGGTTGAAGCTTTCCTTGGTGCGCATCGTCACGCCCGATTCGAAATACCGGCGAACAATCTCGCCTCCTAACCGGGCCGCTTCGAGGGCTATCATTAACTCCGGAGAATCCATCGATCAATCCTATGGCCGGTGGTTCGTCGCCGGCTGTATTCTATGATGCTCACCGCCGGAGGACACGACCGCTATGTTCGTCACTCATCTCGAAAGCGCGATCGATGGGACGCGGCTGCCGGCTGACCGCGTGCAGACCGTGCATAAGGATCGGCCGCTGTGGGTGCGGTATGATCTCGCTGCGGTCGGCCGGGCGCTCACGAAGGAAGCACTGCTCCGTCGCCCGCCGACACTCTGGCGGTATCGCGAACTGCTGCCGGTGGCCGACGACCGCGCGATCGTGTCGTTGGGCGAAGGGATGACGCCGCTGCTGCATTGTCCGCGGCTGGGTGGCGCGTTCGGCCTCGCGCAGCTTTGGGTGAAGGATGAATCGCAGTTGCCGACCGGCAGCTTCAAGAGTCGCGGCCAGGCGCTGGCGATCAGCATGTGCCGGCAATTCGGCATCCGCCGGGTCGCGATTCCCACGGCAGGCAACGCCGGCGGGGCGATGGCCGCCTACGCCGCCCGCGCCGGCGTGGAAGCGTTCGTGTTCATGCCCGACGACACGCCGGCCATCAATCAATGCGAGTGCCAACTGGCCGGTGCCAAGACGTTCCTGGTCAACGGCGTGATCACCGACTGCGGACGGATCGTGCGCGAAGGCAAGGAACGGATGGGCTGGTTCGATATTTCGACGCTCAAGGAGCCGTACCGCGTCGAAGGCAAAAAGACGATGGGGCTCGAGCTGGCCGAACAGCTCGATTGGCAATTGCCCGACGTAATCCTGTACCCCACCGGCGGCGGCACCGGGCTCATCGGCATGTGGAAGGCATTCGACGAGCTCGAAGCACTTGGCTGGCTGGCCGAGAGTCGGCGGCCGCGGATGGTGGCCGTGCAGTCCGACGGGTGCGCGCCGATCGTGCGCGCGTTCGACCGAGGGGAGCGGTTCGCTGCGCCGGTTGAGCATCCCGCGACGATCGCCAGCGGCATCCGAGTGCCGGCGGCCGTGGGAGATTTCATGATTCTCGACGCTGTGCGCGCCAGCGGCGGCTGCGCGGTAGCGGTCGCCGAAACTCGCATCCGCGCCTGGATGGAGCAAGGTGTGCGGCTGGAAGGAATCGCGTTTTGTCCCGAGGCGGCCGCCTGTATCGGCGCCCTGGAAATGCTCGCCGGCCAGGGATGGATCAAGCCGCACGAGCGTGTCGTGCTGTTCAACACCGGCGCGGCGCAGAAATACCCCGAAGCAATCGCCTGCGACGTGCCGCGCCTCGACAAGAACGCAATCGACTGGAACTTGATTCAAGGATCTTCCTGAAGGCTGCGAGGGCTACGGCTCCTTCCGTGCCTCTCGGTGTCCTCTGTGCCTCGGTGGTTCAACAAAAGCAGCGAGCGCGCAGCGCGGCATTGCACCGCGCTGCGGCTCGCCTCAAAACGCAAACAACCGTTTGGACGCCGGGCCCGCAACTAGCGGTCGAGACGTTCTTGTGGGATGTTAAAAAATGCCTCGACCGCTGGCGGAAAGCCGTGAGACATCCCCGTTGTGGAATGGTCTCCTGACCATTCCACCCGGGTAGCACGGTCGGGAGACCGGCTACAACGCGCGTGCCTCACTGCCGTTGATTTCCCCTCGGGGAAACCGCGCCGGCTGCCTGGGATGATGTCCTCTTCGAAGGAGGTCCGCATCAACCGTTTCGTCATCCGCCGATCGCCGATTGATCACGCACGGTCCTCCAGAACGCTCGATGCTACGGCAACGCCTGCCAGAGCGTAAATCCTCTTCGACCACTGCGGAGGAGGCGGGAGACTGGAGGTTGGCGGCTGGGCCCGAGCCCCTAGCCTCCAGCCCCTTGTCTCCTCCGCAACGGCCGACGGAGCGGTTGTCGAAGCTCACGGCCCCATGCCGAAATTGGTCACCGCGCCTCGCGATCAAGAACCAGATCACCCGACGCCGCGCTTCTCGCCTCGACGGACCACAATGGCTGTCCTTCAACCACTCCCGGCCGCCATCGACTGGTGGGCCATTAAAGCGAGAACGACAACGATCGTCGAGCGCAAAAGTAGGCCAGCGCGTGTTATGGAATGGTCTCCCGACCACTCCATCCGGCGGCAGCACGGTCGGGAGACCATGCGACAACGGCGCTTTTGCTTGACGCGGCTTTTCGCAAGCGCTCTACGGCGTCTTCAGTTCCTTCATGAACCGCAGGAAGTGCGACTCGACGAGCGGCAGCTCGCCGAACACCTTCGTGAAGTCCTTCAACCGCTGGGTCGACGAATACTTCTCGAACGCTGCCCGTTTGGCGACGAGCTTCAGATACTCGTCGTAGCGTTGCGATTGCGTTTCGCACAGGAAAAACGTCAACGCCCAGGCTTGGGCATACGCGCGATCGACGTCCTGCTCGAACAGGCGATCGCTGCCGATCAGCTCGGCCAACGATCCCGCTTTCCCTTTCTGCTCCAGCAGCCGAAACCTGGCCAGCCGACCGCGATTGATGCGATCGGGCTGGTTCTGGTAGTCGCGAGAGTTCCACACGCCGCGGGCCTCGAACATCGTCGCCAGCCCCTCGACCAGCCAGCGCGGGTTGTCGGCAAAGCGGCGATGCAGCCCGGTGTTGTGGGCGGTCTGGTGCGTCGCCTCGTGAATGATCACGTCGGCATTCTGCTTCCAAGCGTCGCCGGCGCCGCTGCCGCTGGCATCGTACAGCGTGATGCGGTTGGTGCGCGACGAATAGTATCCCAGCACGTTAGCCGCGATCTTCGCTTCGGTCTGCTCGGCGTAGCGCATGAAGTCCGACTGCTTCGGCCACACAATTGCCACCAGCGGGAACTCCGGATCGCTGACGGCGATGCCCCGCCGCGAAAAATAATGCACGAACGAGCGGTACAGGTCCTCGAACCGCGAGGCCCACAGGTCGCGTTGCCCGCGCGGATGGGCGACCAGGTAATGCCCGGTGCCGCTCACCTCGAAACTCGGCCCCAGCTCGCGGCTCAACGCAGCCCGCATCTCGCCCGACGAGTAACTGCGAAACGACGACGAGGCCTTGCGAGCGTTCTTTGCCTCGTCGGTCGGAAACGCCAATAACTGGCCGTCGCGGCTCAATAGTTGAATCTGTTGCTGCGATGCGAACAGGGGATACCCTTCGACGTGGTTCCCCTTCAAGTCCAGCGACATCGTCCAGCGCGCTTCGCCCCGGGCCGATGCCGCGGCGGCGAGGAGTACCCCAACCGCGGCCAACGTGCGGAGAATCTTCGCAGAAATGTAAGAAAATAGCGTGTCCATCCACTCAAATCTAGGACACGCTCGGGTGGCGGCTTCCGTAGGCCGGGCCTAAAATGTTGTTGGCGACTCGCGCCATCGTCGCGATCGTTTCGATCCTTCCGCCTGGAGCGATTTCCTTGAACGGCCTGTGCTGGCTGACGCTGTTGCTCGTGGGCCAGGCGTCGGCAACCGCCGCCGAGGCTGGCGACCCCGCGCTGGCCGGCGAGCTGCGAAACCTGGTCGAGCAGCTCGAAGCGCCGCAACGCGCCCGCCGCGACGATGCCGAACGGCGGCTGCTGGACCTTGGGGCGGCGGCGCTGTCGGATTTGCCCGTTGTCGACGACCGCTCGAGCGCCGAGTTGCGGCTACGGCTCGGCCGCGTGCGCCGCCATGCGGAAGCTCTGCTGGCCGAAGGCACACGCCTGCCTCGCACGGTCACGCTGTCGCGCCGCGGCATGTCGTTGGCCGAGTTGTCGGCCGCGCTGCAAGCGCAGACCGGCAACCGTGTGTTCGACTACCGCCACGCTTTCGGTCAGGAGCCGCGCGACGTGCGGATCGACACCGATTTCGATCACGTTGCGTTTTGGCCCGCGCTCGATCGGGCACTCGACCAGGCGGGATTGACGCTCTATCCGTTCACTGGCCAGGCCGGCCTGGCCGTCGTCGCCAAGGCTCCGAACACGCTGCCGCGTTACGGCCGCGCGTGCTACACGGGGGCGTTTCGCATCGCACCGCAGGCGATTGTTGCCGTGCGGAACATCGACGATCCGTCGCGCGATGCGCTGCAACTGAAGCTCGACGTAGCCTGGGAACCGCGGCTGAGGCCGATTCTGCTGGCCCTGCCGAACGACCGTCTCAACGCGACCGGCGAGACCGGCGCTCGGTTGGCCTTGGCCAACCCGCAAGCCACGCAAGAGGTCAACGTCGGTGCGCGTGCTTCGCAGGCCGAAGTTACCGTACAGTTGGCGCTGCCCGATCGCAGCGTGCGGCGGATCGCGTCGTTGACCGGGACGTTCGAGGCGCTGCTTCCGGGTGAGCCAGCTGAGTTTCGCTTCCCGCATCTCGAAGGGGCCGAGAAACAAGTCGAGCGGCGGGCCGACGTGACTGTGGCCTTTGAACGGGCGCGGGTGAATCAGGGAGTGTGCGAAGTACCGTTGCTCGTTTCGTTTGCCGAGCCGGGGCGGGCACTCGAATCGCACCGCATATGGATTTACGGCAACCCAGCATGGCTCGAAGACAAGCAAGGGCGCAAGATCGCGTACTCCGCCGTCGCGCCGACGCTGCAAACCGAGCAAGCTGTGGGCCTGCTGTTCTCGTTCCATCTGCCGGACGATTCGATCGAGGGTTTGACGTTCGTCTACCGCACGCCATCGGCGATTCTCGATGCCCCGGTCGCTTTCGAGCTGCACAACCTGGAGCTGCCGTGATGGTCGATCGTGTTGCTGGGCGAATGGCGCTTCTGGCCGTGGCAATTGCTGTCGCCGGCCTCGTCGGCCGTCTGCCGGCACAGCCACCTGCGGCTGCTGCGCCTGCCGGTGCGAATGAGGGCGGCAGCAAGTCCGGCGTCGCTCCCGAGACGGTGGTGGCCCGCGTCGATGGCCGACCGATTCTCGCTTCCGATGTGGCGCGCCTGATGCGTGGTGCGTTCGGCGGCACGTCGATGAACGCCGCAACGCAAGTCGTCCTCCAGGCGCAGGCGCTCGACGAGCTGGTGCAGCAACGGCTCGTCGCCATGTATCTGGCCGAGAACGGCGTTCGTCCAACCGCCGAGGAACTCGACGCCGCCTCGCAGGCGGCCTTGACGCAGGCAAAGGCTCAAGGCAAGACGTTGAGTGCCTTCCTGGCCGAGCGCGGACAGACGCTCAACACACTGCGCGAAGGAGCGGCCTGGGACGCCTGCTGGAGCCGGTTCGCGCGCGAGCAGCTTACCGACCAACACCTGGAAGAGTTTTTCGCTGCCCATCGTCGCGAGTACGACGGAACGCAGGTCCACGTGAGCCACATCCTGCTGCGGCCCACGGGCTCGGGAAACAACCCGGCCGCAATCAACGCGCTGGTCGAACGCGCCCGGCGGATTCGTGAAGAAATTGTCACCGGCAAACTCACGTTCGCCGAAGCCGCTCGACGCGATTCCGACGGACCGAGCCGCGAACAGGGAGGCGATCTCGGTTACTTGCCGCGGCACAACCGCATGGTCGAGGCGTTCTCGGCGGCGACGTTCGCCCTCGATCCGCAGCAGATCAGCGAGCCGGTGATCACCTCGTTTGGTGTCCACCTGATCCTGTGCACCGGCATCAAACCGGGAACGAAAACCTGGCGCGAGGTGCGCGGCGACCTGACCACTCCCGCGACCAACGACCTGTTCCATCGGCTGGCGGCGGAACTGCGACCGAAAGCCAAGGTTGAATACACCGGAGCGATTCCGTACCTTGAACCGGGCACGCAGCGCGTTGTCATGCCACGTCCGCGATCCTAACCACAGGCAGGCAACTTGCGATGAAAACTCTTCGCCGCCGTACGATCCACGTCACGCTGGGCCTGATGTCGGTCGTTGCCTCGCTGCGTCCAACGATGCTGGCCGCGCGCGATCTCATCGAGCCGGGCGGAGCGACACTCTGGAAGTATTTCGATCACGGCAAGGAACCTCCCGCCGCCTGGCGGAAGCCGGGGTTCGACGATTCGAAGTGGGGCGCCGGCGCGGCGCCGTTGGGTTATGGCGAGGATCGCGTCGCCACGCAGGTCCACATGGGGTCCGACGGTGGACCGCAGGCAATCACGACCTGGTTCCGGCACGAGTTCAGCGCCCCGCAGTTGAAGCCGAGCGAACAATTGGTGCTCGCGCTGTGCGTCGACGACGGGGCGGTGGTGTATCTCAACGGCAATGAGATCGGCCGCACGAACATGCCCGCCGGAGCCGTGAAAGCCGACACGTTGGCGAGCCGCACGCTGCCCAACGATAAGGAAGGCTTTTACACGCGCCTGCGCGTTCCGACGCAGTCGCTGAAGCCGGGCATGAAAAACGTGCTGGCCGTCGAAGTGCACCAGGCCGCCGCCAAGAGCAGCGACCTGTTCTTCGATCTCGCGCTCAAGACGCTGCCGCTCGACACGCCCGAGCCGCAGCTTACGCCGGCGACGGCCGAGGTGGTGAAGCTGTTCAACGCGAAGCATTACATCGGCCCCGGCGTGAAGGTTCCCGACGGATACATCGATGGCGGCCGGGGGATGAAAGTGAACTCGGCGGGGAGCGCCTCGTCGGGACGCGAGATTCTGATGGTCGATCGCGGTCACGACGCAAGTCTGGCTGATGACCTGGCGTTCGCCCGGTCTTCCGAGCTGCGCATGCTGCCTGAGCTGGAGCGCATCCAACGCATCGCGGCCTGCATCGATGCCGAGACCACGCCTCCCGGTGGCCGACAGTGGGTCGGCGAAACAGTCACCCAGCTCGAGGACGAGTTCACCAGCAAGCCGGTGATGATCGGCGACTGGGTGAATCAATGCCAGGCCGGTGTCTGCCGGCATCGTGCACTGCTGTTCAAGATCCTCGCCGACGAGGCGGGGCTGAAAGCGGCCTTGGTTCGTGGCAACTTCGCCAAGAACGGACCTCCCGGCGGCGCCCATGCCTGGAACGAGGTGCAACTGTCCGACGGCACGCGCGTGTTGGTTGACGTGATGCACAACGGCGGCAACCCCAAGTTCCCGCCGCTCAACGACCCGATCGTGGTCGCCCGTTATCTGCGCGTCGACGACACGCCGTGGTACTCGACCGGCAACTGATCGGTCCGGCGGCGTTCACTTTCCAACCAGCTTCTTCAGTTTCGGCCACGAGCGGGTGTTGGCGACATCGTCGACCGTCAGCCCTCCACGGCGGGCCTGCAACACGCCGTAGCGCATCTTGTCGAGCTCGGCGGTGCTGTGGGCGTCGGTCGAGATGATGATCGGGATGCCGTAGTTCTTGGCCGCGGCGCAGTTCACGTCGTCCAGGTCGAGCCGGGCTGGGTTGGCGTTCAGCTCCAGCAGTTTGCCGTGGTCGCGTGCTTCGCGGAACACTGCTTCCAGGTCGACGTCGTAACTTTTTCGACGGTTGATGATCCGCCCGGTGGGATGAGCGATGGCCGACACATACGGGTTGCGGATCGCTTCGACCAGCCGGCGCGTGATCTGGTCGCGCGGCTGCTTCTGGCCATAGTGGAGGCTGGCCAGCACCCAGTCGGCCTCGCGGAGCACGTCGTCGGGCAGATCGAGCCCGCCGCGCTCGAGAATGTCGCACTCGATGCCGCGTAGGACCGTGATCCCCGGCTTGCGCGCGTTGAGCCGATCGATTGCCTCCCACTGGGCCAGCAGCCGATCGGCGTCGAGCCCGCCGGCCATCGACACGCGCTTCGAGTGATCGGTGATCGCGATGTACTTGAGCCCGCGCGCCTTGGCCGCCTCGACCATCTCATCGAGTGTGGCGCTACCGTCGGTGGCGTCGGTATGCATGTGCAGATCACCCACCAGGTCGGCCAATTCGATGAGTTTCGGCAGACCCGCGGGGCGGGCGGCCCAATCGAACTCGCGCCGCGCTTCGCGCAGCTCGGGAGGAAAGCAAGGCAGGTCGAGCGTGGCATAAACCTCTTCTTCGATGCGGCCGGCGATCTGCTCGTCGCCGCGGAACACGCCGTACTCGTTGATCTTCAGGCCGCGGGCTTTCGCTCGGCCGCGCAGCACGACGTTATGGTCCTTCGAGCCGGTGAAGTATTGCAAAGCGGCACCGAAACTCTCCTCTGGTACGACGCGCAAATCGACTTGCAATCCCACCCCGAGGCGAACCGACATCTTCGTGTCGCCGCGGCCGAGGACCTCGGCTACGCCGGGAAACGCTCGCAGCCGATCCATCAGCTTCTCGCCGTCGTCGGCCACGGCCAGCAGGTCGACGTCGCCGACCGTTTCGCGGCCGCGGCGGTAGCTGCCGGCCGGGGCCAATTGGCTCACGCCGCCCCCCTCGGCCCGCAGCCATTCGAGCAGCCGGGTGACATATTCATCGGCTTCGGCCCAGTACATCCGATCCGCCGCAGTCGAGGCGGATGCCAGGCCGACGAGAATTGTCTGCTCGGTCTTGGCACCGAAGCCCTTGAGGCCGCGCACGCGCTGCGCCTCGCACGCCGCGCGCAACTCGTCGAGCGTTTTGATGTTCAGCTCTTTGACGAGCACGGCCGCTTTCTTGGGCCCAAGCCCGGGGACGCGCAGCAGCGTCGGCGCCGAGGCGGGCACTTGGGCAAGCAATTCTTGCCGCATCGGCAAGTCGCCGGTGGCGACGAGCACCTTGATCTTCTCGGCTAGGTCTTTGCCGATGCCTTCGATCTCGGTGAGCTTGCGGTTGGCATCTTGCAGGATTGTGGTCACCGGCTCGGGCAGATCGCGAAGCGTGCGGGCGGCATTGCGGTAAGCGCGCACGCGGAACGGATTGGCCTCGGTGAATTCGAGCAGATCGGCAATTTCGTCGAACGTGACGGCCAGGTCGATGTTCGTCATGGCAACATCATAACAATCGCTCTGATTCACTGTCCTATTGAGACAGGCTCTCAGTGCTGGAGGCGGGCGGTTGATGAGCACGTTGCCGTGCTCTTTGGGTGGGCTATAGTATTAGGGTGGACTTGAGGAGCCGCTGCTGCCCCATGATTCGTCGCCTGCTACCGATCGTCTTTATCGCAGCAATCTCGTTCAATCACTTCCACTGCGTCTGCTACGCGGCAGTTGCGGCGGC
Source organism: Pirellulales bacterium (assembly GCA_036272935.1). Lineage (GTDB taxonomy): Bacteria > Planctomycetota > Planctomycetia > Pirellulales > PNKZ01 > DATAXP01. The sequence continues at coordinate 40,098 of DATAXP010000037.1, forward strand.
CCAGATGCTTGCGGCGATTCGACTCACGGTTGCCGAAGGCGAGCGACTCGACCAAGGGCCGGTTGCGCCGTGCAACAACGAATCGGGATGCATCTGCAAAGGCGCGGTGCTGATCGCCGCGGTTCCGTTCGACGTGGTGGATGCCGCGGTTTGGCAAGCGGTCCCCGCGACGCACACGCTGCTTCAGCCGTCGCCGGGAATGATGCTTAGCAGCCCGGCCGACGAGCGGTGTCACGACGTCGTGCCGATTTCAGGCAGGATACTGCGCGCCTATCTTGCCTCGCTGGTGATTTGAGCCCGAGAGCTTTGACGTTTTTCGGCCATCGCACGCCATGTTTGCCGCGATGGTTGCATCGTAAGCTTCGTCAAGGGTGTGGCTCGTGCTCAAACCGTTAACACCATCTCGCCGCAGAGCTCGTCCGCTGCGCCGAGCCCATCGCCGCAGCGTGCGCAACGTCGTCGCTAGCGCGCTGACGGTCGTGGCCATTGCCGCCGCCTGGGCGGTATGGCGATTCGGCGATCACAGCCAGCGCAGCGACGTGGAGACGGCGATGCCGCGCGCCGTGGCCGAGCCGCGCGAAGAGCTGATCGTTCGACTGACGCCGGCGAAGCTCGAGGCGGCGAAGATTCACGTCGCCCCGGTCGAACGCCGCGAGGTGCAAGAGATGCACCGCGTGCCGGCGAAGATTGGGTACAACACATCGCGACGGCTCGAGATCAAGCTGCCGGCCAGCGGCGTGGTAAAGCAAGTCAAAGCCTTGCCGGGACAGCTCATCGAACAGGGGCAACCGCTGGCGATCCTCACAAGCGTGCAAGTGGGATTGGCGCGCGACGCGGTGATCAAGTCCGAGGCCGACGTACACCTGGCCACGCACGAATTCCAGTGGGCCTCCCAGATCGCCAAGAACCTTGGCGAGCTACTGACGATGCTCGACAGCGACCCCGATGTTCCCGACGTCGAAAGCCGCTTCAAGGACAAACTGCTCGGCGACCATCGCGACAAGGTGGTGTCGGCCTACTCGAAGCTGCTTTTGGCCCAGCGAGCGTGGAAAGGGACCGAGGCGATGGCCTCGCGCGGGGCGATCAGCGAACGGCTGGTGCAGGAGCGCGAAAGTGGCCGCGAAGTGGCCGCTGCGTACTTCAAAAGCGTCTGCGAGCAGGCAAGGTTCGATGCCCATCACCTGGAAGTGCGCACCCGCGCCGACTTGGAGCACGCCGAGCGCGTGCTGGCCGTGAACCATCAACAGTTGACCTTGCTGTTGGGGCCGTTCGCCGAGATCGCCGAGAGCACCGAGGACGACCAGCTTTGCCAGCTCGTGCTGCGTTCGCCTCTGACCGGGGTGGTCGAGGACCGGTTCGTCAGCGATGGCGTGCAGTTCGTCGCCTCGCAGTCGTTGTTCGCGGTGGCCAACACCGACACGCTCTGGGTATCCGCACAAATCTACGAGCGCGAATGGTCGGCCCTGATGCTCAACGACGTGAAGGAGCTGATGGTCGAGACCCCCGCGTTGCCGGGCAAGCGGTTCACGGCCCGCGTGCAGTTCACCGGCGTGAGTATCTCGCCCGAGACGCACGCCGTGCCGCTGGTCGCCGAGTTGGCGAACCCCGAGGGGCAGTTCAAGCCCGGCATGTTCGCCTGGGTAACGATGCCGGTAGGGACGCGGCACGAGGCGCTGGTGGTGCCGGCCGAGGCGGTGATGCAGCAGGATGAGAGGTCGTTTGTGTTCGTCGAGCTCGACGGCCAGACGTTCCAACGCCTCGACGTGACCTTGGGCATCACCACCCCCGACTTCTGCGAGGTGACGCGCGGCCTGCGTGCCGGCCAGGAAGTGGTCGACCACGGCGCATTCACGCTCAAAAGCGAGCTGGTATTGGAAGGGGAGGATGAACCATGAGACAACACGCAGGTTCGCCATGCTCCAAGCGCTGATCGAAGCCTCACTGCGCAACCGGTTCCTGATTCTCACGCTCACGGCGTTCATCGCCGCCGGCGGGGTGTACAGTGCGCTGTGCATTCCGATCGACGCCGTGCCCGATCTGACGAATGTGCAGGTGCAGGTGGTGACGAAGGTCGGCGCGTTGTCGCCGCTGGAAGTCGAGCGGTACGTCACCTATCCGGTCGAATCGACGATGAACGGTCTGCCGAACGTCGAGCAGATCCGCAGCGTCTCGAAATTCGGCCTGTCGCTGGTGACGATCGTGTTCCGCGAGGGGACCGATGTGTATCGCTCGCGGCAACTGGTGGCCGAGCGGCTGACCGATGCAAGGGAGCGGATCATCCAGGGCTACGGCAGTCCGGGGCTGGGGGTGCTGACCACCGCGTTGGGCGAAGTGCTGCAATTCGAGGTAAAAGGGGCCGGCTACACGCCGATGGAGTTGCGGACGCTGTTGGAATGGGAAATCGCACCGCAGATGCGGCAAGTCCCCGGCGTCACCGAGATCAACGTCCACGGCGGCTATTACAAGACGTTCGAAGTGGCGGTCGATCCGAATCGGCTTTCGCAGCACGGCGTGGCGCTGGGCGAGCTGTTCACCGCCTTGTCGCAGAACAACTCGAGCGCCGGCGGCGGCTACATCGTGCATTACGACGAGCAGCGTTACATCCGCGGCCAAGCGCTGCTGAAGAACGTCGAGGACATCGAGCGCGTGGTGGTGCGCCAGGGGCCGACCGGCGTGCCGCTTTTGGTGCGCGACGTGGCGCAGGTGCGGATCGCACCGATGGTGCGTCAAGGCGCGGTCACACGCGACGGCCATGGCGAAGTGGTCACCGGCATGGTGATGATGCTGCTGGGCGAGAACTCGCGCCGCGTGGTACACGACGCCAAGGAGCACCTGCGCAGAATTCAGGAGACGCTTCCGCCGGGCGTGCAGCTGGAGGTGATCTACGACCGCGCCGACCTGATCAGCCGCACGCTCGACACCGTGCTGCACAACCTAGTCGAAGGCGGGCTGCTGGTAATCATCATCTTGCCGGCGATGTTGGGCAGCCTGCGTGCGGGCATGATCGTGGCCATGGCCATCCCGCTATCGATGCTGGTGGCCACGAACTTGATGAATCTCACAGGCATTACCGTCAGCCTGATGAGTCTCGGCGCGATCGACTTCGGACTGATCGTCGATAGCTCGGTGATCATGATCGAGAACTGCATCCGCCGGCTCTCGGTGAATCACGAAGGGCGGTCGCATGAGGCCGTGATTCGCGACGCGGCCATCGAGGTGCGCAAGCCCACGCTGTTCGGTGAGCTGATTATCGCGGTGGTCTACCTGCCGATTCTCGCCCTGCAAGGGACCGAAGGAAAACTGTTCAAGCCGATGGCCTGGACAGTGCTGTTCGCCCTGGCCGGATCGTTGGTCCTATCGCTAACGCTAATGCCGGTGCTCGCGGCCATGTTCCTGCCTAAGGAGATGGACGAGCGCGAGGTGTGGCTGCTGCGCGTCGCCAAGCGCTTCTATGAGCCGATGGTGCGTCTGGCGGTGCGGCGACCGATCGCGACGGCGGCGATCGCGCTCGCGGTATTTGCCGCGAGTCTGCCGGTGGCGCTCAACCTGGGGGCCGAGTTCATGCCGAAGCTCGATGAAGGAGACGTGCTGATCGAGGCGGTCCGCCTGCCGAGCGCCACGCTCGAGGATTCGATCGGCATGTCGACCGAGATCGAACGCTTGCTGCGCGAGCTGCCCGAAGTGCAGACGGTGTTTTGCAAGACCGGGCGCCCGGAAATCGCCAACGACGTGATGGGGGTCCACCAGACCGATGTCTGGGTGATCCTGAAACCGGTCGCGCAGTGGCCGCGTTCCAAGAGTCGCGAGGCACTGGTCGAAGAAATGTCGGCCTTGCTGAACGATCGGGTGCCCGCCGTGAAGTTCGCGTTCACCCAGCCGATCGAGATGCGTGTCGATGAGCTGGTCGCCGGCGTGAAGGCCGACGTCGCGGTGTTGCTGTACGGTGACGACCTCGACGTGCTTGGCCGTAAAGGCAAGGAGATCGAGCAACTGCTGCGCGGCGTCCGTGGCGCCGCCGACGTGAAGGCCGACTACCAAGCCAACATCCCGACCCTGCGCATCGAGGTAAAGCCGGATCGCCTGGCGCTCTATGGCATCGACGCCTCGGAAGTGATGCGCGCCGTGGCGACCGTCGGCGGCTACCAGGTGGGGCAAGTGCTCGAAGGGCGTGCGCGATTTCCAATCATGGTCCGCTACCCGAAGCTGTGGCGCGAGAACGCGTATCTGCTTGAGCAAATCCCCGTCGGAGAAAAAGGGGGCCGCCAGGTGCCGCTGGGCGAAGTGGCCGACGTGATTCTGGAAGAATCGCCGCCGGGTATCGAGCACGAAGCGACCCGACGTCGCACATACGTCGCCGTGAACGTGCGCCAGCGCGACATCGCCAGCTTTGTGAGCGAGGCGAAAAGAGTCATTGCCGAGAACGTCGTCCTGCCGCCGGGCTACAGCATCGAATGGGGCGGCGACTTCGAGAACCTGCAAACGGCTAGTCTGCGCCTCACGCTCATCACCCCGATCGTGCTGCTGCTGATCTTCCTGCTGCTCTACAGCTCGTTCCACTCGATGAAGCTGGCCCTGCTGATTTTCCTCGCAGTGCCGATGGCCGCCTCGGGGGGAATCTTCATGCTCGCCGCGCGCGGCATGCCGTTCAGCATCTCGGCCGGTGTCGGGTTCATCGCCCTGTTCGGCGTCGCGGTGCTCAACGGCCTGGTTTGGGTCAGCGGTGCCGAAAACCTCCGTTCGCACGGCATGATGGCGCGCGAAGCAGCCGCCGAGACGGCCTTGGTGCGTCTGCGTCCGGTGCTGATGACCGCACTGGTGGCGAGCTTTGGCTTCGTCCCGATGGCGTTGTCGAGCACGGCCGGTGCCGAAATCCAGCGCCCCCTGGCCAGCGTCGTGATCGGCGGCCTGGTCACCTCGACGCTGCTCACGGCACTGGTTGTTCCAGCGATCTACCCGTGGTTCGCGCCGGCACATTTGGCGACCGACCACGTGCGGCACGCGTGACGTTCCAGATCGCTACTTGACGCGAACTGGCTCGGGAATTTTCGCCCAGGGCTAGGGTCTTGTGGGCAGGGGGTGCTTGTGCCATATTTCACAAACTCGAAGGGCGGCAGATCGCGCCGCTTCGCGCACCTGGGCCGCTAGGGACACGTTCTTCCGTGGCCGAATACCTCGCAACGCATCTGCCCGATTGGTTTCCGTTCTACTGGTTGGCCGATTGGGTCAACACGGCCATCGCGTACTTGGTCGTGGCGCTGGTGCACGCCGCGCTGCTGATCAACGTGGTGGCGGTCGGTGCGCTGTTCTTCATCTGGCTTGAGCGCAAAGTTTCCGCTCGTATCCAGGATCGCTTGGGTCCGACACGCATCGGAGGAAAGTTCGGCTGGCTGCAAACGCTGGCCGATGGCGTCAAGCTGCTGACCAAAGAAGACCTGATGCCGCGGGGGGCCGACGGCATGCTGTTCCGCATGGCCCCCTACGTCAGCTTCTGTGCGTCGTTCTGCGCCTACCTGGCGCTGCCGTTCAGCGACGGTTGGGTGGCGCTCGACCTGAACGCCGGCGTGTTTTTCATCCTGGCCGTGCTGGGACTTGAAGTGTTCGGCGTGATCCTGGCCGGCTACGCGTCGGCCTCGAAGTGGTCGCTGTTTGGCGCGATGCGCGAGGCGGCCCAGGTCGTCAGCTACGAAGTGCCCATGGGTATGTGCGTCGTGGTGCCGGTGTTGATCGCCGGCACGATGGACCTGGTCGATATCGGCCGCATGCAGGAAGGGCTGTTCACCAACTGGTTTATCTGGCACGACCCGTTCACGTTCGTCACTTTCTGGGTCTACTTCACCTGTGCCACAGCCAGCGTCAACCGCGCGCCGTTCGATCTGGCCGAGGCCGAAAGCGAATTGGTCGCAGGCTTCCACACCGAGTATTCCGGCCTGCGTTGGAGCTTTTTCTTCATGGCCGAGTACGGCTCGATGTTCGCCGTCAGCGGCTTGGCGGCGACGCTGTTCTTTGGCGGCTGGAACGGGCCGCTGCCGATCGCAAGTTGGCTGGGGCTGACGCACGACACCGGCCCGGTGGCCGGCTACCTCGGCAACTTTCTGGGGATGCTGAACTTCCTGTTCAAGTGCTGCGTTGGCGTGACTGTGATGATGTGGATCCGCTGGACGCTGCCGCGGCTGCGCATCGATCAGGTGATGCGCGTCTGCTTGAAATACTGCACGCCAATTGCGGCGGTCATGTTCCTGGGCGCGGTCGCGTGGACGTACTGCCTGCCAGGCGGGGTGGGATTGCGTTCCCGGCCGTATGCGCTGTTCGCCCAGCCGGTTGTGGTTCCCGAGACCGGCGACCTGGAACGCCTGGCTGGTGGGGCAGACATTCCGGTCTGCCTTGAATCGCCGATTTCCGTGGCAGACAAGAATGTCTGCCCCACGCTGCCTCACGGGAGCGCCCGCTGATGGACGGCATCAACTGGCATTCGGTGTTCTTCCTGTTGTTCGCGCTGGTGGCGTGCGGCTTCGCCGTGGCCGTGGTGGTGTCGAGCAACATCGTACGGATGGCGCTCTACCTGATCTTGTCGCTGGGGGCGACCGCCGGCCTGTTCTTCCTGGCCGGGGCCGATTTCGTCGGCGCGATGCAACTGATGATCTACGTCGGCGGCACGCTGGTGCTGTTGGTGTTCGGCGTGATGCTCACCGCCCAGGGACCGTTTGTGTCGATGAAAACACGCGGCGGCGACTGGGTGCTCACCGTCCTTGTCGCTGGCAGCCTGCTGGTGCTGCTGATCCCGGCGAGCTTCAGCATCGGTGGCTGGCGAAACAGTGGCGAAGCGATGCCCGAGGCGGCGGTGGCCGTGCAGTCGCAGCCGCGCACGAGCGCTCCACTTGGCTTAGGTCTGCTGGGTGTGCGGGTCGACAAGCTCGACGAAGGTCCGGCCGAGCTGCGCGCCGGGATGTCGGGTTACCTGTTGCCGTTCGAAATCGTGTCGGTGCACCTACTCGTGGTGCTGATCGGGGCGGCGTATTTGGCCCGCAGCAAGAAGCGCCGTGACACGGCGAGATTCGAAACTTGAACTTTTAGACGAGATCATGAGCCTATTGACCGAACCCGTTGGCGTCTCGCACATGATGACGGTCGGCGCGATCATGTTCGTCGCCGGCGTCGTGTGCATGGCCACCAAGCGCAATGCGCTGGGGGTGCTGATGGGGGTCGAGCTGGTGCTCAACGGCGCGAACGTGAATTTTGTGGCACTGAGCAGCAATTTCCTGCGCAACGACGCGGCCTACAGCATGGGACTCGATGGCCAGTTTGTGGCGCTGTTTGTGATCGTGCTCGCCGCGGCCGAGGCGGCCGTGGCCCTAGCGATCACGCTGAACTTCTACAACAACCACGCCACGGTCGACGTTGACCGGGCGGATGAGTTACGGGGATAAGCTCAAAGTGCGGCACGCTTCATTTCGCATTTCGCATTTCGCATTTCGCATTTCCGCCTAATGGACGTAGCCTCTCTACTGCCGACGCTGCTTGGGGCCGCCTGGCTGTTGCCGCTGGCGTCCTTCACGCTGATCGTCTTCTTCGGCCCCCGGCTGGGCAAGCACGGCGAGCTGGCCGGCTACGTGGCCACCGGGGCGATCGTGCTCGGCTGCGTGCTGTCGGTCGCGAGCCTGGTGATCTGGTGCGCGACCACGCCGCCGGCCGTCGCGGCGGAAGCCCACGCCGAGTCGCACGCCGATCACGAGCCCGTTGCCGACACGCACGACATATCGCACGATCACCACCATCCGCCGGTCGCCCCGCGCTCGTACACCAAGGATTGGTACACGCTCGGCGAGTTCGGCAATCTGCGCGTCACGATCAGCTACTACATCGACGCGCTCACCGTGGCCATGTTCGCCATGGTGACCCTGATCGCTTCATGCATCCATTTCTATGCCGTCGGCTACATGCACGACGAGCTACACGACGTGACCGACCATGAAGTAGTCGTGAGCAAGCGCCGACCGCACGAGCACGGCCATTCGGCCGGCCACGAGGCGCCGCATGAAAGCGATGTCCACGCGCATCCGCCGGCGGCGCCAACTGAGATCGTCCCCGACGAAGCGTTCCACGGCCACGCCCATGCCGACGTCGACCATCCCGCCTTGCCGCCGGGCAAAGAGTTTCTCACGCGTCCCGGGCGGTTCCATCGCTTTTTCCAGTACCTGTCGCTGTTCTGCTTCAGCATGTTGGGGCTGGTCATTGCCGGCAACATCGCGATGGTGTTCGTGTTCTGGGAGTTGGTTGGCATCTGCTCATATTTCCTGATCGGCTTCTACATCGAGCGCAAGAGCGCCAGCAACGCGGCGAACAAAGCGTTCATCGTCAACCGCGTCGGCGACTTCGGAATGATCATCGGCCTGATGGCCCTGTGGGCGAGCCTGGGCACGTTTGCCTTCGGCGATCTCAAGGATGCCGACGGCCACGTGACGCAGCCGGGCATCTTCAGCCAGGTGCGTTCGCCGGAGAACGAGTTCAACCTGGTCACGCCTGACGGGATGGTCCGCTTCGCCGCGCGCAATCGCGTTGCCGAGATCACCCGCGACCACGATTACGACCTGGAACTAGCCAACTCCGAAATCGAAAGCGAGCTGCCCGGCTGGCGCGACGGCCACACCGAGCGCCGCGACAAGAATGGCATCCCGATCGAAACTCCCGCCGGCGATCAACTCCCCGATGCGACGCATTACGGCTACTGGCTGTTGGTGATTGCCGGGCTGGGCATCTTCTGCGGCTGCGTCGGCAAGAGCGCGCAGTTTCCGCTGCACGTCTGGCTGCCCGATGCGATGGAAGGCCCGACTCCCGTGTCGGCCCTGGTCCACTCGGCAACGATGGTTGCCGCCGGCGTGTACTTGGTCGGGCGGTTCTATCCGGTGTTCGCTCCCGAAGTGCTGTTGGCGATCGCGTACATTGGGGCGATCACGCTCACGCTCGCCGCGACGATTGCCATCACCGCCACCGACATCAAGCGCGTGCTGGCTTATTCCACGGTCAGCCAATTGGGTTTCATGATCTTGGCGCTCGGCGTCGGCGGCTGGCTGGCCGGCATGTTCCACCTGTTCACCCATGCGTTCTTCAAGAGCCTGCTGTTCATGTGCTCCGGCAGCGTGATCCACGCCTGCCATACCAACGAGATGCCGCTGATGGGCGGCCTGCTCAAGAAGATGCCGTACACCGGCTACACGATGCTCGTCGGCTGCCTGGCAATTGCCGGGGCGCCGTTCTTCAGCGGCTTTTATTCAAAGGACGCGATCATTGCCCAGGCCCTGAACTTCGCCTACAGCAATCCGCACCATTGGATTCTGTTCTACTCGGTCGCCGGCGGGGCGGCGCTCACGGCGTTCTACATGTTCCGCCTGTGGTACCTGACGTTCATCGGCGAGCCTCGCGACAAGCACATTTACGAACACGCCCACGAATCGCCGCCGATCATGTATCGCCCGCTCATTTTGCTCAGCGTGTTCGCGGTGGTGGTCGCCTGGCCGGTGTTTCGCTTCACCGATCTGTTGGAGCAAGCGCGACCTGCCGGCGAATACGCCGATGGCATCCTGCTGGCCGGCCTGCGTCATCCCAACGAGCACCTTAGCCACGATTACCACATGATCGCCATGCTAGTGGCCAGCGCGACGGCGCTCGGCGGCTTCCTGCTGGCTACGGTGTTCTATGCCTGGCGGCTGCTCAGCGCGGCGGAGGCGCGGCAGCAGTTCGCACCGGTTTACAAGTTTCTGCTGCACAAGTGGTACTTCGATGAGCTGTACAACGCCGTCTTCGTGCGGCCGACGCTCGTCGTTTCCGGGCTCATCTCCCGGTTCGACAAGCAAGGCATCGATCGGCTCATCGACGGCATCGCCCGCGCAACACGCCGCGTGGCAACGCTCGACGACGCCATCGACCGCTACCTGGTCGATGGGTTGGTGAACCTAACGGCCCACTGGACGTGGTCGGTCGGCCGATCGCTGCGCAGCGTGCAAACCGGCAGGCTGCGGCAGTATGTGATGTTCATTGTGCTGGCCACGGTGGCGCTGACGATCCTGCTGCAATGGACCGCCTCGGCGGGGAGATAAAGAACACGAATCATGGAATCGCATTACGCATTCATTCTGAGCTGGATCGTCTTTCTCCCCACGGTGGCGGCGCTGGTGATCGCGTTCTTCCCGCGCGACAAGGGAGATGCGATCAAGTTGTTCAGCCTGGCCGTCACGGCGATCGTGTTCCTGATGACCGCCTGGCTGGCGATCCCCGGCGACGGTTCCGACGCGCAGTTCCAGCTTGGCGTGTCCGAGATGCAGGACACGTTCTCGCTGCCCTGGATCCCCTCGTTCGACATTTACTATCTTATGGGGCTCGATGGCATCAGTTTTCCGCTGTTGGTGCTCACCTCGTTCACCAGCCTGCTGGCGATGGGGGCAAGCTGGCCAATCGAGAAGCACGTGAAGGCCTACTGCATCCTGTTCCTGCTGTTGGAAACCGGCATGCTCGGCGTGTTCCTGGCGCTCGATTTCTTCCTGTTCTACGTGTTCTGGGAAGTGATGCTGCTGCCGATGTACTTCCTGATCGGCATCTGGGGCGGCCCGCGGCGCGAGTACGCGGCGATCAAGTTCTTCCTGTACACGCTGCTGGGGAGCGTGTTCATGCTGATCGCCATCCTGATGGTGTACTTCAATAGCGATCTGCGGCTATTGAGCGATGAACAGCTCGCCGCTACCCACGCTGTGGTGGCAACTGACGGCGCGACGCAGGCCGAAGTGATTCAGGCCATTCGCTCTAGCACCGACCCGGTGCATACGTTCAACATCATGGCCCTACAACAGATCGGCCAGCTCAAGCAGTCGCCGTTCGATACGATGATCGGCGGCCACAAGTTGCTGGGCCTCACGATCGTCCCGCACCGCTCGCTCCAATGGTGGGCGTTCCTGCTGCTGTTCATCGGCTTCGCAATCAAGGTGCCCGCGGTACCGCTGCACACCTGGCTGCCCGATGCCCACGTCGAAGCCCCGACGCCGATTTCGATGATTCTGGCCGGCGTGCTGCTGAAGATGGGTGGCTACGGCATCCTGCGCATCTGTTATCCGATCTGCCCCGATGCCGGCTACGACCTGGCGTGGTTCGTGTGCGGCATCGGCGTGTTGAGTATGCTCTATGGTGCGTTCGCCGCGCTGGCTCAGAAAGATTTCAAGCGCCTGGTCGCCTATAGCTCGGTGAGCCACATGGGTTACGTGGTGCTGGGCTTGGGTGTGTGGAGCGCCGTGGCCGGCACGCAGTTCAATCCCAACTACTGGTCGATGGGCGTCAACGGCGCGATGTTCCAGATGCTGGCCCACGGCATTAGCTCGGCTGGCATGTTCTTTATGGTTGGCGTCATCTACGACCGCGTGCACCATCGCAACCTCGACGAGTTCGGCGGCCTGTTCGGCCGCATGCCGGTCTACAGCGGCATCGCCTTCGGCATCTTCTTCGCCGGCCTGGGGCTGCCGGGGCTGTGCGGGTTCATCGGCGAGGTGTTCGTCACGCTCAGCGTGTGGAGCTACAGCCAGGCGCTGGCGATCCTCTCGGCGGCCACCGTGATCCTCACGGCCGGCTACATCCTGTGGACCTTGCAGCGCGTGTATCTCGGCCCCGAGTACAAAGGTCCGCACGGTGACCATCTGTATCCGATCACCCCGCGCGAGCTGGCGATCGGCGTGCCGCTGCTGGCCTTCGCAATCCTGTTCGGCGTCGCCCCCAACTTGCTGCTGCGCTACGTGACTCCCACGGTGCAGCACCAGGTGGAAGAGTTGGCTCAATGGACGCGCGAAGTGAAAGACCCCAAGATCGACAAGCAACTCAACGCGGTCGTTGCCGCCGTTCCCCAGTCCCCAGTCCCCAACCCCTAGCTTCCGCGTGACCTTTTTCGACTTGATCGACCGGCTGCTGCACGACACGCTCGACGTGTCGTTCCCGGGCTTCATGCCCGAGCTGGTGCTGTGCGCGACGATCGTGGCGATGTTGCTGGTGCGGATGCCGAGCTTCGGCTGGCGGATCAATGCGTTTTGGATCGCGTTGCCGGGATCGCTGATTGCTCTGCACTTTGCAGCGCCGTGGAACAACCTGGCTCCTGCAGGTTCGGCGGCCCGCGACGCGTTGCTTGGCCAGCCGATCTTCGATGGCCTGCTGGTCTACGACACGTTCACCGTCTATTTCCGCAGCGTGCTGCTGATCTTCGCGGTGCTGTTCCTGCTGTTCACTTGGCTCTCGGGCATTCCCGATCGCGAGGACAGTCCCGATTTCTACTCGCTGGTGCTGGGGGCGACGATCGGCATGTGCCTGATGGCCAGTGCCAATCACCTGTTCATGGTGTTCCTAGGAGTCGAGATGGCGAGTGTGCCGTCGTATGCCTTGGCCGGCATGCTCAAGGGGCGGCGGATCAGCAGCGAGGCGGCGCTGAAATACTCCGTCTACGGCGCCGGCACCGCGGGCGTAATGCTCTACGGCATCAGCCTGCTCGCCGGGGCGCTGGGTACGCTGCACCTGCCGACGCTCGCCGCTCAACTGGCCACGATGCCTACCGAGGTGTTCGCCGAGCGGCAAGGAGTGCTCATGCTCGGCGGGACGATGCTGATGGTCGGCCTGGCCTTCAAGCTCTCAGCGGTGCCGTTCCACTTTTGGTGCCCCGACGTGTTCGAAGGGGCCAGTGCCGAAGTGAACGCGTTCCTGTCGGTGGCGTCGAAGGCGGCAGCCTTGGCGCTCTTGGTGCGCGTGGCAATCGGTTTCGGGCACGTGCCGGAGCCGAAGAATGAGATCGAAACGGCGCAGCGCCGATCGGCTGCCGTCGTCCAGGTGAGCGCGCAAACTTTAGCCCCCGGCGAGTCGCCGGGGGCCAACGACGACGCCATTCAAGCGGCGCCGGACAACATGTCAAGAGTCCGCCACTTCATGGTCGGCCTGATCAGCCTGCTTTCGGCGCTCACGTGCACGTTCGGCAACCTGGCCGCCTACGGCCAAACGAACATCAAGCGGCTGCTGGCCTATTCAACCATCGCTCACGCCGGCTACATGATGATGCCGATCGCCGCGGCCGTCGAATTGCAAGACAGCAACCCGGCCTTGGCCGAGCAGGCGATCGCCGCCCTGTGCTTCTATGTGGGCGTATACCTGTTCATGAACCTGGGGGCGTTCGCGATCGTGGCTTTCCTGCGCAATGCGATGCGCAGCGAAGAGATTGCCGACTACGCCGGGCTGATTCGTCGCGCGCCGGGTGTGGTGCTCTGCTTTTCGGTGATCCTGATCAGCCTGCTGGGGCTGCCGCCGCTGGCTGGCTTCTGGCCGAAGGCGCTGGCGTTCTACGCATTGGTGACGGCCAAGCTGTACGTGCTGCTGGTGATCGGCGGGTTGAACACGGTGATCAGCCTGTTCTATTACCTGCGCGTGGTGAAGACGATGACGCTCGACCCGGAGCCGGCCGATCGGCTGCCCGTGCAGTTCTCGCTGGTGACGGCCGAGGGGGTCTACACGGTGGTCATCACGTTGCCGACGATCGCCTTGGGCGTCGGCTGGGACGCGCTGAACCGCTGGGCCCAGGCTGCGGCACACACGCTCCTCTCTTGACGCACGATAGCGCGCACCGACACATCGCACCCGCAGGCTCGATTCCGAGGATCGCACCGATGGCCAAAGTCGATTCGATCGCCGTGCTCAATCGCCTGGCCGCGATCGAGCATCGGTCGTTGGCGATGTACCTGGTTGATGCCTGTCCCTGGCGGAGGGCCGGCGACGAGAAGGAAGCGGTGCTGCTGGAAAACATCGTCACCGACCAGCGCGTGATGGTCGAGCGGATCGCCGAGCTGGTGCTCGGACGCGGCGGCGTGCTTGACCTGGGCGAATACCCGATGGATTTCACCGATACGCACGACCTGTCGCTCGATTACCTGATGCGCGAACTGCTGCGGCTGCAGAAGCTCATGATCCCGCGCCTTGAGCGCCTGGCCGAACTGCTCGAATCGGTCCCGCACATCGACCGCCCGGCGCACGACCTGGCCCTGGAAGTGCTCGGCAGCGAGCGAGCGCACCTGGAAGCGATTCAAGAGATCTGCGGCCAGCCGGCGGGATGAGGGGTAGTCATGGGTTATGAATGATGGGTGATGAATTACGATGGCCGACATTCATCATTCATCATTCATAACTCATAACTTGTTCGACACCCACTGCCATGTGCAGCAGGACGATTTCGACGCCGATCGCGACGAGCTGATCGCCCGCGCCCGCGCTGCCGGGGTCACGTCGATCGTCGCCGTCGGCTATTCGGCCGATACCAGCCTCGCTGCCGCCGAGCTGGCTTCTCGGTACGACGGCCTCTACGCCGCCGTCGGCATCCAGCCCAACTCGACCGCCGACGCGGCGACGGAAGATTGGGACCGCGTGCTTGCGCTGGTCGGCAAGCCGCGTGTCGTCGCCCTGGGCGAAACGGGGCTCGATCGCTATCGCGACCATGCGCCGCTGGAGTTGCAGCAGGATTATTTCGACCGGCACCTGCGGCTGTCGCAGCAAACCGGCCTGCCGTTCATTGTGCACACCCGTGAAAGCGAGGCCGAGGTGCTCGCCATGCTGCGCGAGGCGCGCAGCCGTGGCCCTATCTCGGGCGTGATGCACTCGTTCACCGGCACGGCCGAAACGGCGGCTGAGTGCGTGGAGCTGGGGATGTACATCAGCTTCGCCGGGATGGTGACGTTCAAGAAGTCCGACGCCCTGCGAGCGGTGGCTGCCACGGTGCCGCGCGATCGGCTCGTGATCGAAACCGACAGCCCGTATCTTTCGCCACATCCGTTGCGCGGCCGCCGCAACGAGCCGGCGCATCTCATGCACACTGCAGCGTGCCTGGCCGGGGTCGTCGGCATGCCGCTGGCGGAGTTCGCCGAGCAAACGACCGCCAACGCGCGGCGGCTGTTTCGCCCGGGATCGTGATACTTGCGGCCCGCGCCCGCCGGGCACTATGCTGGTCGCCGAGGGGAAAGCTTTAGCTAGGAATCGCTGCCATGCTGCGGTCAGCATTGATGGGATGGATTGTCGTCGGCCTGCTGGCCGGCACGGCCCAGGCGCATTTCGTCTGGATCAAAGCGGATCCGTCCGACCACGGTTGGCTGGTCCGCTCGGGCTTCGGCGACGCGGGGCATTGGGACGCCGAACTGGCGCCGAAGATCAAGCAGACTCACTACTGGTACCGCAAGGCATCGGCCGACGAGGTGCCGCTGCCGCTGAAATGGAACGACGAGGCCGGTGAGTACCGCGCCGTGCTCGAAGTTCGCTCGGCCCGAGCCGTGCTGGGGGCGTGCGACTACGGCGTGGTTTCGCTCGGCGAGGGCGATCCGTTCTACTTGCAATACGGCGCGAAGTGCCTGCTGGGCGATCCGGCCGACTGGTCGGAAGACGCGCCCTCGCCGCAATCGCGCGTCGAAATCCTGGCGTCTCTCCAGCGCGATGCGGTCGGCCTGCGCGTGTATCACCTGGGCAACACGGTGGCCAAGGCGAAACTGAAGTGCGACGGCCCCGATGGCAAGCGCGTCGAGCTCTCGACCGACGAGCGCGGCGTCGCGACGTGGCCGCGCGTCGGGCCGGGAAGCTACTCGTGCTACGTCGGCATCACGATCGACGGTCCGGGCGAGCAAGACGGCAAATCGTTCAAGACAAAGAAAGATTACGCGACGCTGGTGTTCAACCTGGCGGATTGAGCATCGCGTGGGGCAGGCATTCCTGCCTGCCTTGCGGAGACCATTTGATGGGCAGACAAGAATGTCTGCCCCACGCGAACAACGCCAACATCACCTGGGAGCAAGCACCTTGGGTCATCATCAAACCGCTCAGCATCGCCCCGGTAAGCAGTCGCATCATCAGATCGGCTTGGTGCGCGGCCAGTTCGGCAACGTGCCTGAAGACCAATGGCTGGATTTCGTCGCCAAGACCGGTTTCGACGGCTGGGAAGAAGCGAGCTGGGAGCTCGACCTGGCAGCGTGTGCCACCGACTCGGGGGCCGAACAATACGCCGCCGCACGAGTGGCGAAGGCGAAGCAGCGCGGTCTGGAAATCCTCTCGATCGCCGCCCACTTGCAGGGCCAGGCCTTGGGGGACGAGCCGAGCGCCAAGACGCTGCAATTCTTAGGCGGCCCGGCGGTCGAGGCCTATGGCCGCTGGCGCGCCGGCGGCAACTCGCCGCCGCGCACCGATCCGTTCTTCGTCCCTGCCGACGTGGCCGAGATCGCCCGCCGGCAAGCAACCGACGCGCTGGTCGGCGCGGTGCGGCTGGCGCACTACGTCGGCAAGTTGCAGAACCGCACAGTGCCGGTGTCAGGGTTCGTCGGCTCGCCGGCAGGTTGCTGGAGCCATTGGTTCCTGTTTCCGCCGCTGCCCAAATCGCTCGCCGGCCACGCCATCCCCGATGTGCTCCAGGTGAGCCTCGATCTGCTCGTGGAGCGTTTCGCTCCGGTGTTCCAGGCATGCTTGAAGTACGGCACGACGTACGACCTGGAATGCCACCCCAGCGAGCGGGCGATGGGCGACATCACCAGTGCCGGCGATTACCTGGCAGCCGTTGACCGCGCGGGCTTCGCCAAGGCGGCCGGATTCAACTTCGATTGCTCGCACATGGAGTGGCAAGGCGTCTCAGGGGTCGATTTCATCCGCGCCTACGGCGACCGCATCCACTGCGCCCACATCAAGGGAGTGCAGGTTGTGCGAGGCTACACGCGCAACGGCCGGTTGGGAGGCCATCGCCCGATGGGCGATAAGCACAACGGCTGGAACTTTGTCACCGCGGGCACCGCGCGCGATGCGACGCCCGTCGAGGAATTGTTCGTCGAGCTGAACCGGGCCGGCTACTCCGGCGCGGTGAGCATCGAGTGGGAAGATAACGACGTCGAGCAGCATGCCGGAGCCCGCGCGGCACTGGCGAACGTGCACCGCGCCGACCAGCCGCCGAGCGGCATGCGGCACGACGAGCAGCTCAAGGCGTGATGATTTACTGCGTGAGATACGGCGCGATCATCGCGTCGGACTCGTGCACTGCCGCGCGTTCCTTCATTCGCTCGACTCGTTCGACCAGTTCGCCGTACTCGACGGCGAACTCGTGCCAGAAGTCGCTCTCGCGGAAGTGCAGCGGCATCACGTGATCGTCGGTCGCCAGCCGGCGGATCGACCCTCGCAGCCGCACCAACGGGCCCAGGAACCGGTTGCTGAGCGTGATGCAATCGACAATCACTACCGGCAGCAACACCAGGCCGACCGCCAGGGCCGGCACGAAATACGCCGCCAGCCGGCGCACGTGCTCGCCTGCCGTTGCTTCCGGATCGCAGAAGATGCTCCAGCCGACGACCGCCAACGCACTGAGCGTCAAACATGCCAGCCAATAGAACAGCAGCCGCCAGAGCACCAGCCCTTGCAGCTTGGGGCAGACGAATAACTGTTCGCGCGGCACCTGGTAGATCATGGAAAGAAGAGGGCAGTCGGAAGAGGGCAGTCGGCAGTGAAGCTCGGTAATGGTCCTGCGGAAGCTTACGTCATTGGAAAGAAGTCGGTCGTGCGGGATCGGGCCCTCCCGTACTGCCCTCTGCCTACTGCACTCCGCCCGCTTCTCACATTCGGTACGGCTGCGCCAGCCGGTACGCCGCGTGGGCGTCGAGGTACCGTGCCAGGCGGTCGCCGCGGCCCACGGCATCGGCGAAGAAGTCGACCGCTTCGATCAGTGCCTGGTCGGGTTCGGCGCAGCTAAAGCGGATGAATCCTCCACCGGCTTCGCCAAAGCATTCGCCTCCCAGGCAGGCGACGCCCAACCGATCGTCGGCCCCTTCGAGCAAGTACATCGCCAGGCCGTGCGACGTGATGCCGAGCCGATTGCAGATCGCCGCCACCGACGGAAACGCGTAGAAGGTGGCGGTTGGATCGAGGCACTTGACTCCCGGCACTCGGTTCAGCGCGGCGGTCAGCAGTTCCACCTTGCGGCGGAACTGCTGCATCGTCGAGTCGCGCTCGGCGGTATCGTAATCGAGCGCCGCGGCCCCGGCCAACTGCACCAGTGGCGGCACGCACGACAGTGTGGTGTTCAGCAGCTTGGCCATGATCTCGATCAGCGCCGGGCTGCTGACGGCAAAACCCAATCGCCAACCGCTCATGCTGTACGACTTGCTGAACGTGTATGCCGCGACGCACTGGTCGATCATCCCCGGCTGGGCCAGCAGCGAATGATGCCGGCCCCGCCACACCATCTGGTCGTACGGCTCATCGCTGAAGACGGCGATGTTGCGGCCGCGGATCGCATCGGCAATGTTGCGCAGATCGTCCTCGGTCGCCACGCCGCCGGTCGGATTATGCGGGCTGTTAAGAAAGATGGCCTTCGGCTGCGGGTCATCGCGCAAGAATTGCTCGATGGCGGCAATGTCGGGCCGGAACTCGTGTTCCTGGCGCAGCGGCACCAGCACCGGCCGGGCGCCGCGGCGCAAAATGTTCGGCAGGTACGTGGGGAAATACGGGCTGAACACCAGCACGCCATCGCCGGCATCGAGCACCGCTTCGCAAAAGAACTGCTCGAACGGCTTGGCACCGGGGGCGACGATCACGCAGGCCGCCGTGGTTTGCAGTCGATGCTCGCGGTTCACGTACCGCGACGCTGCGGCGCGCAGCTCGGGCAGGCCCAGGCTCGGACAATAGTGCGATTGATCGGCCTCGATGGCCGCGATCCCCGCACGCTTGGCCGAGGCGGTCGAAGGAAACGGGCTGTCGCCGATCTCAAGCTCGATGACCCGCTTCCCGGCAGCCTTGAGTTGCCGCGCCACCGCCAGCACGCTGAACGCCGTCTCGAAACCGACCGACTGGGCGAAGCGACTAAGCGTGATGGTCATGCGCGAAGACCAAAAAGGCGGATGCGGGGATAAGGGAGATGTGGAGATACGGATTCATTTGATTGCCGACATCCCCACATCGCGTCGCATCCCCACATTCCCCTTGCCGGAACATGGGCAGGCCTACTTCATCGCGATCGTGCGGGCCAGCGGACGCAGCACGTGCTCGATCACGTAGCTGTCGACCATCTCGTGGCAGATGCGTGCCAAGTGTTCGAGCGCCGTGACGAATGTCTTGTCGGGGCCGAGGCTGCCGTACTGCCGGGCCGTCAGGTACACGCTGAGCTGCTCTTCGGGATAGTCGCCGGTGCGCACCTGGTAGGCGTTGGTGCGCGTCTCGACCGAAAGCCGGCATTGCGTCCGGCAATCCTCATCGAGCGCCAGTGTGAGTGATGGCTCGTGATTCAGTACCGTCGCCCCCGAACCTTCGGCCAGCCGCTCGAACGCCGGGCTGAGCCCGAGCGCGTCGGCGACGACCTGGTTATGGTTGCCACGGCAGGTGAAGTCGAAGCCGAACAGCAGGTCGAGCGCCTCGCAATCGAGCGGGCTGACCGAGAGCATGTACGGGGCCAGTTCGAGCACCAGCTTGTGCTGCTCCAGCGCGTCGGCCACGTCTTCCGGGTTCACCTGGCCGGAACAGACCCGACGATGCTCGATCGTGGCCCAGCGGTACTGCCCGCGGTCTTTGTCCTCCTCGAGGACGAAATCCCCCTTCTCGCGGCAGTAGAAGTTGCGCATCGTCGGATACTTCTTCTGGATGCGCTCGAAATAGTGAAGGACGGTCTCGCGATTTTGCGGCAGCTCCATCTCGGTGCTGAGATTCATATTGACGTAAAAATCGTCGCACACCGAGCTGTATCGATTCATGGTCGCGATTCCTCCGATGGCAAAGCGATCGGCATTACGTGGCCCGCTGCGCGCACTGCCCACGCCGTTGCTTGTCTCGCAAACCGCTTAGTATAGAATGCCGGCCTGTCGGTGCAAAGCGTGGCGATGTCGCCGCAGTATGTGCTAATTCAGCGCCGCACGTGATCAAGCTTTTCAACCACGCCGGCGCGGCTCGATCGGTCGCAAGCGACACGTTCCATTCGATGACCGCAGTCCCAACGCTCGAGTGGATCGGCAATATCGACGGCCATCTGCGGCTGATCGATCAAACGCGATTACCCGGCAAGCTGGTCTGTCTCGATTGCCGCGACGTTGAAACGCTGTTCGAGGCGATTCGTAGCTTGCGCGTGCGCGGAGCACCGGCAATCGGCGTGGCGGCCGCCTACGGTGTTTGCCTCGGGATGCAAGCGTGCCCCGCGGCCGGCGAGCCTGCATTTCGCGCCCGGCTCGATGAAGTATGCGACTATCTCGCCAGCAGCCGGCCCACCGCTGTGAACTTGTTTTGGGCCTTGGATCGCATGCGCGCGGTGGGGCGTCGCTTCGACGCGGACGTTCGCAAGCGGTTGCTCGCCGAGGCGCGCGAGATCCACGAGTTGGACCGCCGCACCTGTCGGGCGATCGGCGCTCACGGTGCGCCACTGCTGGCCGACGGGCAAGGCGTGCTCACTCACTGCAATGCCGGCGCGCTGGCCACCAGCGACTACGGTACGGCGCTCGGCGTGCTCTACGCGGCCCAGGAACAGGGGAAACGCCTGCGGGTGTATGTCGACGAAACACGGCCGCTGTTGCAAGGCTCGCGGCTCACGGCGTGGGAGCTGCACGAGCGCGGCTTCGACGTGACCGTGATCTGCGATTCGACGGCCGCCCAGGTGATGCGTGAGGGGCGCATTCACGCGGTGATCGTCGGCGCCGATCGGATTGCCACCAACGGCGACACGGCCAATAAGATTGGCACCTACGGAGTCGCGGTGCTCGCCGCGGCGCACGGCGTCCCGTTCTATGTCGCCGCGCCGGTGAGCACGTTCGATCTGTCGCTCGCGACGGGCGACGCGATCCCCATCGAGCAGCGCGCCGCCGAAGAAGTTTCGCATGGCTTCGGCCGCGCGACGGCGCCCGCAGGCATCGACGTTTACAACCCTGCCTTCGACGTGACACCGGCCCGCTTGATCCGCGCAATCATCTGCGAGCGCGGCGTGATTGCGCCGGTGACGACCGAATCAATCGGGGAAATGCTCGCGCAGAGCGACTTTATCCCTTCCCTTCGGCCAGCAACGTGATCCCCGGCCGCCCGGCCGCTTCGCACGCCCGGTAGTGCGCCGCGAACTTGCCCGCCTCGTCCGGCTCGGCGACGAGCACGTAATCGATTCCCCACGCCCCGAGCACCGGCTCGGCGAAGCGGCGAGCGGTGTCGGTCGACTGGGCGAGCAGGTAGCTGCGGTGGCCGACGATCGCGTACAGCGGCAGTTGCAGGTCGAACAGCACGTTCCGCATCGCGTCGCCCGATTCAAACAGCCCCGTGGTCTGCATCACCACCAGCGGCCGGCTGCCGCCGAGATACAAACCGGCCGCGATCACCCACGCTTCCCCTTCGCGGCAGACGCGCACGAGCCGCAAATGTGGACAGGCTTCGAGCGCCCGTTCCCAGGTGCCCAGCGTCGAATCGGGGAGCCACACTACGTGCGTGACGCCCAGCTCAACGAGCACGGAAGCGATCTCTTTGCCAGAAATCATCGGTCAACTCTCGGCAGAGGACGGAAGCATTACATTCCGTTGAAAAACGGCATTCTACACCGTTCTAACGGGCCGAAACGCGAGATTATAATCGTCGCTGTCGCGCCGCCTCGCACGCCACGCACGTCGTTCAACCCGATCCACACCCGTGAGGCACGGCGACCATGTACGGCCAAATTCTTCTGCAAGGTTTTTTCGCCGCCGCCGCGGCGCTCGCGGCGCCCAACCTCGACACCCCGTCCGCGAAGCCGCAGAATCCGCGCGTGCTGTTCATCGTCGCGCCGCAGTGCGCGCGCTGCGACGAGGAACTGGGCCGGCTCAACCGTCCTGGTGGCGATTTCGAGACGATGCGGTCCATTGGATGGAAAATCGGGTCCGGTCCCGACTCGCATTTGCAGATCGTCAATCAGGCCGACGTTGCCGACCTGGTACGGCAGCTCGACGTGCAGGAGTATCCGGCGGTGGTATCCGTCAGCGGCGACGAGATCGTACGCTCGTTCCGCTCGGGCTGCACCACGCCGCTCGATTCCTGGACGTTCGGCTGGCTGGCCAAGGGAGTGAACGAGCGCCCGACGGCTGAGATTCCCGAGGCGGTGCGTGTCGAGTGGACTGGCAACTATCCGCTGCGTGGTGGTCACTGGTCGATCGACGGCGATTGGTCCCCCTCGCGCGAAACACTCGTCGGCCACCTGCGTGGCCCGGTGCACGGCCCGCAGATTCGCGTCGGCTGGGTGATCGAGAGCTGGTCGTACGAGGAACTACGCTCGCTGCACGACAACCTACACGAACAGGAAATGGGGGGCATCTCGTACTACGCCCGCCAACCCGCCCCGCCCAGCGCCTCGAAGAAAATGAGCACCGCCAGCAGCAAAGCGCTGGGGCGGTAACGCGCCAGCATAGTTGATCGCAAGCTTAGTTGCCGACCAGTTCCTCGGCGCCGGCCAGGTGAAGCGCCGAGCAGAAAACGGCGCGATCGGGTAATTCGGGATGCCCATTGCTGGGAGCATCGCCTGGCAGCCCGACGTAAAGCCCGCCTTTGACGAGCCAGGCGAGCACGGGATGGCGCACGTCGTAGGTGGTGCCGCTGGAAAGAATGACGCGAAACGGCGTGAACGGCCGTCGGCCCAACAGCTCTCGCAGCGTGTCGATCATGGTTCAAGTCTACCATTCGCCGAAAGCGGTTTGCAGAACCCGCCGGTCGGTGGTGTCTTAACCTTGTGTCCGGGCGCTGCTGTAGGCGAAAACCAACAGCGCGATGATAGACAGCGCGGCAACCCATGACCCGATCAGCCAGCCGCGCTTAACTGGCCGATCAGCGCCGAAGAAGTTTCCGACGCCAGCTCCGATCATGGCGCCGACCAGCGGCCAAGCCGCAAGCGTTCCCACAAGAATTGCGGGAACCCATAGATCGGACTTGTGTGGTCCCTTCGCGACACCGGCGGCCGCGGCAAAGCCGATCGCGAAAGGCAGCCGGGACATGATCCACGGCATCGTCGGGCGATTCATGTCCGCACCCTACCCGCCCAGCACGGCGTCAAACAACGCATCGAACGTCCAAATATGGTCGGTCAACCCCGCCATCCATAGCAGCCGTCGGCCGCTTCCGGCCTGACTCGCCGCGTGAAACTAACCGCCCTGAGCGACGACCCACCCGATGCAAATAGACATCGCGATCATGGCATAAAAGAGCAGCGCCATCACAAGAAAGTCGTAGCGATGCCCGACATTGATGGTCGATGGACCGAATGGCCCAAGACGCGTTGCCGGCACCCAGATTCGTGAGTCGCGCTTGCTGAAGTAAACCCGGTACATCCAGATGCCCGACCAGTTGTCCGGATTGCGCCATTCCGCGTCGTTGATCCCTCGCTGGGCCAACGTCTCGTTCATTGGTGGCGGCGCGACGGGCGTATCAGGCAGTCCGCCCTCATGGCAGGGCAACCGCACTTTAAGTTGTGATGTTGAGGATGGTTGCGAGGGTGTGATGGTTCCAAGCGGCCCGTTTTCGTTTGCGGCGGATGCTGCCGGGTGAAGAGTCCTGTTTGAGCAGGCTGATCGCGAAGCGTCGCAACAA
>DATAXP010000038.1:0-25163 GCA_036272935.1 Pirellulales bacterium
CATCCGCGCCGGCCAGGACGATTCGAGCCGCGCGTCAAAAAACGGCGTCCCAAAGAATACGACCTGATGAAACGCCCCCGCGCCGCACTGAAGCAAGCCCTGCTGCGACAAAACAATGCGGCTTAACTTCGTGGCATTCACTCCCGTCCCCTTTAATTCATCCTTTAATTCATCTAGCCTCGTGGCCGGTTCGTCTATCTTGCACGCCGGTAGCTCTCGTCGATCACGTCTATCGGATGGGCGACCCGTAGCAGCCGGCCTCGCTGTCGGGCCTCGCGGGCGATTTGCAGCAGGCAGCCGGCATTGGCGGTCAGCACCACGTCGGCGCCGGTCTTGAGGATGTTTTCGAGCTTGCGCCGGCCGAGCCTTGCCGCCATTTCGGGTTCCGTGAGATTGTAAGTCCCGGCTGCTCCGCAACAGATTTCGCTTTCCGGCAGCTCGCGCAGCTCAAGTCCCGGCACCTTGGCCAGCAGACGCCGCGGCGCTTCGCGGATCTTCTGGGCGTGTCCGAGGTGGCAGGCATCGTGATAGGTGGCCACCATCGGCACTGGACCTTCGGGAGCCATGAATCCCAGGTCGTCGAGGAACTCGTGTACGTCGCGCACCGAAGCGGCTAGCGCGGTCCGCTCGGCCGTGCCGGCGTCGTGCCAATGATGGCCGTAATCCTTGAGCATCGCCCCGCAGCCGGCAACGTTCACGATCACCGCGTCGACATCGCTCGAGCCGAATGCCGCAACATTGGCGTCGGCAAGTTCGCGGGCTGGCTCGCTCGAGCCGGCGTGAAAGTGGATCGCTCCGCAGCAGCGCTGCGCGCGGGGCACGAGCACGTCGCAGCCGTTGTGTTGCAGCACGCGCGCCGTGGCCCAGTGCGTGCCGCGAAACATCGCATCGGCCACGCAGCCGGTGAACAGCGCGACGCGCGCCCGGCGGCGACCGATGGCTGGCATGATTTCAGGCAGCGCAGGCAATGATCGCTCGAGCGGCGGCAGCATTGTCGCGAGCCGCTGCAGCGGGCCAGGAAGCAGCTTCGTCAACCGTAGTGCGCTGGCCAAACCCATCAAACCGCTGCGCTGCGCGAGGCGCGCAGGAGCAAGCAGCCGGCGCATGCGCTGCGGATTCGTGAACAGTCCGAACAGTACCCAGCGATGAAACCAATCGCTCGATCGCTTCGGACCATCGCCGGTGTGCTCCATCGCGACGCGGAAGGGCTCGATCAGCTTGCCGTATTGCACGCCCGACGGGCAGGCGGTTTCGCACGCCCGGCAATCGAGGCACAGCTCCAGATGCCGCCGCACACGCTCTGTCAGCGGCGTGCGGCCGTCGGTCACGGCACGCATCAAGTAAATCCGTCCGCGCGGACTGTCGTTCTCGTCCCCCAGTTCCAGGTACGTGGGGCAGGCCGAGGTGCAAAGCCCGCAATGCACGCAATCGAGAAACAGCCGGTAGTCGATCGCCATTCCCGGGTTTTCGCTGGCTAGCGCGACAGCAGGCGATGGGGCTTGCAGGGGCTGCGAAGCGTGCGAGGCGTGGTCGGTCATGCGAAGAAGTACCGCCCCAGGTTCAGCAGGTTCTTGGGATCGAATTGTTGCTTCACCGCCTGCATCACGGCAAGGTCCGCGCCGCCGGTGCCCCAGATCGCTTGCCGCGTCAGTTGTTCGGGTGCGGCAGCCCAGGTGATAACCACATGCCCACCAGCAGCGTGGGCCAACGGCCTTAGCCGCGTGATGACGAACTTTGCCGAACCATCGGCGCCGACGTTTGCAAACCGTGCCGTCACGATGCCGTTGCCTGCCTGGGACAGGAACGAGCCTGTGGCATCCAGCTCGACGAGCCGCTGCATCAGCCCGGCGACACGGCTGGGTAGCACGCCAAACTTGCAGATCAGCATCGCGCCATCCTCCACGGCCGATGCCACACCATGCCGGGTCGATTGTTCCCAGGCGAGTTCCGTTTCTTCGCGCTCGCGTAGAACTCTGGGCTCCACGTGCTGTGCCTGCCATTGGCGCTGCAACTGCTCGACCATCCATTCGACCTCGGGCTGACTTCCCTCAAAGGCCACGGCGATCGATGGTATTGCCCCAAACTCTCCTCCGGCCCGCAGCTCGATCGCCGTGGGCGTCGTCGGCGAACTCACCAACTCGGTCAGGATCGGATCGGCGGCAGCGCAGCTCGGCAAATCGCAGATCACCCATGCGTCGGCTTCGGGCATCGGCTTCAGTTTGAACGTCACCTGCGTGATGACGGCTAGGGTGCCCAAACTGCCGCACAACAGCTTGCAGAAGTCGTACCCGGCGACGTTCTTCACGACGCGCCCGCCAGCTTTGAATGCCGTGCCGCGGCCGTCGACCG
Organism: Pirellulales bacterium; assembly: GCA_036272935.1. Classification (GTDB taxonomy): domain Bacteria; phylum Planctomycetota; class Planctomycetia; order Pirellulales; family PNKZ01; genus DATAXP01. The sequence goes on from DATAXP010000038.1 coordinate 2,350, forward strand.
CACTGATGCCGATCACGTAGTCGCGGATTGTGCCGCAACCGTAGCGGCGCGGCCCGCTGGTGTTCGTTGCCACCACGCCACCGATCGTCGCGAAGTCACTCTGCGGCGCATCGACTGGCAGCCGCTGTCCTTCGGCGGCGAGCGTCGCCGCGAGCGCCTGCATGGTGATGCCCGCCTCGACGGTAATCGTCATGTCGCGCGACGGATAATCGACCACGCGATTCAACTCGGCCAGCGACAGCTCGATGCCCGGGCGACGCACCGGTAGCCCAAAGCCGGTCACCGTGCCGCCGCCGATGGGGTAGATCGGCGTGTCCGCATCATGCGCGTCGCGCACGACTCCGATTACATCGGCGATGGTTTTTGTCTCCTGGGTTGCCGGCATGACTTTGCCCTCAAACCGCGGCGCGGCGGCCGGGATGCGCTCGCTCGACGCCGCACGCACCAGCCGTCGGGAGCATCTTGCCGGGACTCAAGCGGCCCGTGGGATTGAAGGCGATGCGCAGCCGGGCCATCACGTCCAGGTCGTCGGCCGTGAACAGCTTTGACATGAAGTTGATCTTCTCGACGCCGATGCCGTGCTCGCCGGTGATACTGCCGCCGCAGGCGATGCACTCAGCAAGGATTTCATCACTGGCGGCAAGCACGCGAGTGACCTGGTCGGCATCGCGTTCGTCGAACAACAAGATCGGGTGCAGGTTGCCGTCGCCGGCGTGGAACACATTCACCGCGCGTACGTTGTGCTTGGCGCTAATCTCGCTGATGCGCCGCAGCATGTGCGGCAGCTTGGTGCGCGGCACCACGCCGTCCTGCGTGCAGTAACTCGGGCTCAATCGGCCCACCGCGCCGAACGCCTGCTTCCGGCACTTCCACAGCAGCAGCCGCTCGCGCGCGTCGGCGGCCTGGCGCACTTCGCGCGCACGGTGGCTTTGGCAGATTTCGATGATCCGATCGCGCTGCGGATCGAGCCCCGCTTCGAGCCCGTCAACCTCGATGAGCAACACCGCCTCGGCATCCAACGGGAAACCGAAGTGATACGCCGCCTCGACGGCTCCGACGATGCCGCGGTCCATCATCTCCAAGGCTGCGGGGATCATCCCTGCGCCGATGATGTCGCTGATGGCGTTGGTCGCGTCGTCGCAGGAATCGAAAATCGCCAGCAGTGTGCGCACCCCCTGCGGGTCGCGCGTGAGCCGCACCCAGACCTTCGTCACGATGGCTAATGTCCCTTCGCTGCCGACCAGCACGCCGACGAGGTCTAGCCCAGGATGATCTTCAGCCGGGCCGCCGAACTGCACGATGCGTCCGTCGGGCATCACTGCCTCGATGCCGAGCACGTGGTTGACCGTCACGCCGTACTTGAGCGTATGCGGCCCGCCGGAGTTGGTGGCCACGTTGCCGCCGATCGTGCACGCGCCTTGGCTCGATGGATCGGGGGCGAAATGGAAGCCGGTCCCCTTGAGCGCCTGCGTAAGCTTGACGTTCACCACACCCGGCTGCACCACGGCATAGCGGTCGCGAAGGTTGATCTCGACGATGTCGCCCATCCGCGCCGTGACGATCATCACACCGCCGCCTACGGGCAAGCAGCCCCCGGCGAGGCTGGTGCCGGCCCCGCGGGGCAACATCGGCATGTCATGCTGGTTGCACAGCTCGACGATCTGCCGCACGTGCTCGGTGGTGCGGGGAAACACGACCACGTCGGGCGAGTTCTTTTCGATCGTGAAGCCATCGCATTCGTACACCAGCAACTCGCCGCGCGCGGCAAGTACCCGATCGGCGCCGACGACCCGGCGCAATGCCTCGACAAGCCGGGGAATGGTGGCGGCGAGTATAGACACGTTAATAGCGTAGGCCAGTGCGGCGCACGTGGACCATCGGCGGCCGATCGGCAACCGCCTGCCCGTCGATGATTTCGGCAACAAAGATCCGATGATCGCCCGAGTCGACGTGTCCCCGCGGCAAGCACTGCAAGTGGCCGGCTGAACCTTCGAGCACCGGTACGCGTTGCTCGGTGCGAGAGATCGCCATTCCCTCGAACGCCGGTGCGCCAGGCTCGAACCCTCGGGCAAAGTGGCGCAGCAGGTGCGCGGCGTCGGGTTCGGGCACCTGGTTGAGCACAAACGGACTTCCCGCCTCGAGCCATGCCGCGACATAGCGATCCTTGCGCACTGCCACCGTGAGCATCGGCGGCTCGAAGCCGGCCTGCATTACCCAACTGGCGAGCATGCCGGTTTCCTCGTCCTTGTGGCGGACGGTGAGAATGAACAAGCCACTGGGAACTTTGCCCAGGGCTTCGGCGAGCGGCGGAGGGGTTGTCATGCCGAGCATTGTAACCGCAACGCCGGCGGTGCTAAACCACAAGCGTTCGTTGCTCCGACGGGTTGTGGTAGATTAGCCCCGTGCCCAACGAGCATCGCCTATTCTTTCGCGAGTTCCTGAACAACTTTCACACGACCGGCGCTATTGCCCCCAGTAGCCGGTGGCTGGCCCGTGCGCTGACGCACTACGTCGCACAGCACCCGGAGCCGGGACGATCGCGGCGGATTCTGGAAGTCGGCCCAGGCACCGGCGCCGTGACGCAATACCTGGTGCCGCAACTTGCCCCTCACGACATGCTGACGCTGGTTGAGCTAAACGACCGGTTCGTCGAGCACCTGCGCAAAAGGTTCGACGCCGAACCGGTACTGCGCGAAGCCGCCCCTCGCACCGACATTGTCCACAACCGGCTGGAACGGCTCGATGCGTCGCACCGCTACGATGTGATCGTTTCCGGCCTGCCCCTCAACAATTTTTCGGTCGATCAGGTCCGGCAGATCCTCGACACCTTCCGCCAGCTCCTGGCCCCCGACGGCACGTTGTCGTTCTTCGAATACATGGCGATCCGCCCGGCAAGGAGCCTGATCGGCCGGCGTGAAGACCGTAAGCGCCTGCGGGGGATTGGCCGGGCCTTGGCCGAGCTGTTCGCCGCCGGCGAGGCTCGAAGGCAGTGGGTTTGGACGAATTTGCCGCCTGCCTGGGTGCATCACGTCGGTGGTTTTGGCCAGAACGGCGTGTGATTTGTTGTCCACATTACGCGGCGTTTCTATAATCGAGTAATTGATTTACGATCGAACCGGCCACGGCGAGCGGAGGCACCACGGTAATGTCGGCACGAACCTTTCTGGTGGGGCTTGTGGTAAGCACGGGGTTGTTTTGGGCCACGGCTGCCACGCCTCAAGCCGATGAACCGCCTACCACGGACAAGGCGAAGCCGGTCGAAAAGGCGAAGCCGGCAACGGGAGCAAAGAGTCCCGCCAAGAAAGGCGATCAGGCCCCGGACGAAACGGCCAAGGCCGCCGCCGAGAAGGAAAAAGCAGACCGCGCCCGTCGAGCAGCCGACGATGAGTATTTCGAGCTGTACAAGGTGTTTGCCGACACGATGTACCAGGTCGAGCAAAACTACGTGAAAGACGTCGATCGTCGGGAGTTGATGGAGGCGGCGATTCGCGGCGTGCTCGATAAGCTCGATCCGTACTCGAACTACATCAGCCCGGACGAGATCAGCAGGTTTAAGACCAGCGTCGAAAGTCAGTTCGGCGGCATCGGCATCCAGATCACAATGGACGGCGGGCGGCTAAAAATCCTCAGCCCGCTGGTCGGCAGCCCCGCGTATCGTGCCGGATTACAGGCCGGCGACACCATCGACGAGATCAACGGCAAAAGCACCGCGGGCCTGGGGATTGACGATGCGGTGAAACTGCTCAAAGGAGAGGCCGGGAGCGACGTTTCGCTCTCCGTGAGGCATCGCTCGGGAGGCAAGGAAACGGTGCATCTTGAGCGCGAAGTTATCCATCTGGATACCGTTCTCGGCGACCTGCGCAAGGACGACGATCGGTGGGACTTCATGCTCGATCATGAGCGGAAAATCGGTTACATCCGCATCACGGCGTTCAGCCGCGAGACGCCGCACGATGTCGAGGCGGCGCTCAAGCAGTTGGACAAAGAGCACGTCCGCGCGCTGATCATCGACCTGCGGTTCAATCCGGGCGGATTACTGAAGAGCGCGACCGACATTGCCGATCTGTTCGTGGCCGAGGGGTTGATCGTCAAGACCGTAGGCCGCAACACCAGCCCGCGCGAGGTGCATGCCCACAAGGCCGGCACCTATGAGGGCTATCCGATCGCGATCCTCGTCAATCGGTACAGCGCCAGCGCCAGCGAAATCGTCTCGGCATGCCTTCAGGACCACCACCGGGCGGTGGTGATCGGCGAGCGGACTTGGGGCAAGGGGAGCGTTCAGAACGTGATCGACCTGGAAGACGGCAAGAGTGCGCTGAAGCTGACGACGGCCAGCTACTGGCGCCCCAGCGGCAAGAATATTCACCGCTTCCCCGACGCCAAGGAGGCCGACGAATGGGGCGTTTCGCCCGATAAGGGCTACGAGATGAAGCTGACCGACAACGAGACAAGCGATCTGGTGCGCTACCGGCGCGATCGCGATGTGCTGCAAGTCAACCACTTCAAGAAGCCGGTCAAGACCGATGAGCTGGCCGTCTCGGAAACCAGTGTCGAGGGCGGCACTGTGTCGAAGCCGAAGGCCACCCAGGGGGCCAACGACATGCCCGCGGTCGAAAGCAAGTCGCCCGCGGAACCCAAGGCGCCAGTCACGAAGCCGCAAGCCAAGACGCCAGACGCCGACGATCAAGGCGAAGCGAAAAAGGAAAGGGTCGCGTTCGTCGACCGGCAACTGCAAAAGGCAGTCGAGTACGTGACGACCGAAATGGCGAAGAAGTCGCCGTGAGCGATTCGGTGGCGAACTTGCTGGCGCCTGGCAGCCGTGCCAGTCGGGCGCAACTGCTGCTGGCGATCGAAACCACGTGCGACGAGACGGCCGCCGCGGTGATTCGCGACGACCTGGCGGTGCTGGGCTCGGCCGTGGCGACGCAGGATGCGGTGCATCGCCGGTTCAAGGGGGTCGTGCCGGAGTTAGCCTCGCGGGCCCACGTCACGCGCATCCTGCCAGTGATCGACGAGGCGCTGGCCCAGGCAGGCGTGTTGCTGGCGCAGATCGATTGTGTGGCGGTGGCCAACACGCCCGGCCTGGCCGGATCGCTGCTCGTGGGTCTTTCGGCCGCCAAGAGCCTGGCGGTGGCCCTCGACGTGCCGCTGGTGGCAATCAACCACTTGTTTGCTCACGTGTACGCCTGCCGGCTGGCGGCGGGACACGACGTGTTTCCTTGCGTAGGGTTGATCGCCAGCGGTGGCCATACCAGCCTATACCGCTGCCTCGACGCGCTGCACTTTGGACTACTCGGCGGAACGATCGACGATGCCGCCGGCGAGGCGTTCGACAAGGTGGCCAGCCTGCTGGGGCTTGCTTATCCCGGTGGGCCAGCCATTGAGCAGGCGGCACGTGATGGTGATCCACGCGCCTACCGTTTTCCACGCTCGTTTTTGCACGAGGCGGATCGCCTGGAATTCAGTTTCAGCGGGCTCAAGACAGCGGTGCGCTATGCAATCGCGCCAGAGGGTGCCGCCCGCTGTGAACCGCTGGATCCCGCGGCGATTGCGAACCTGGCGGCCAGCTTTCAGCAGGCAGTGGTTGACGTGCTGGTCGCCAAGAGCGTACAGGCGCTGGCCGCGACCGGATGCCCGACCCTATGCGTCGGAGGCGGCGTTGCGGCGAACTCGTCCTTGAGAATTGCGCTCGAAGCGGCGGCCGTGGAACACCGATTCCGACTTCACGTTGCCCCGCGCGCACTGTGTACCGATAACGCGGTGATGGGGGCCATCGCCTGGGAGCGCTGCCGGGCGGGACTCGTCGAGCCGCTGGACTTGGACGTCGTACCAGGATTGATTCGCGCCGCCGCAAATCGCTCCGCGGCGCGTCGCGGTTAACCGAGAATCAGCTCCCGGTCGCGCCGTTGCTGGTGCCGCTGGAACCGGCCGAGTAATTGAACGTATTGACCTGCGGGATTGACGAGAAGAATGGCGTAGCGGTGGTGCGCACATACCGCCGATCGGCGGCCACGACGGTCGTTGCCGAGAAGTTGGTTCCCGTGGGCAGCGTGATGATGACCGGTTGATAGCCGACGGCACCACGCGTGAAGTTGCCGACTCCGCCGCCGTAATAGCCGCCGAGCACGCCGGGATCGCTGATCGCGTTGAGTTGTTGATTCACCTGTTGGGCGGCCACCTGCTGGCCGGCTTGTTGCGCGAGAATCGCCTTACCGACCGCCAGTTGGCCGGCCACGGCGTTCGCGACCTGCTCCTGTTCAAGCGGCTGCGCGCGGCGGCCGTTTTGCAGTTCGAAGGCAACGGCCGCTTCGCCGTCGACCAGGCTAATTTGCTTGCGAATGACTTTTTCCTGTGGCGAACCGCGATGCACGCGGTACTCAACGGCCACACGGTTGACCGTGGGCTTTCCCCAGACGCGCCGCAGCAGCATCTTATAAGTGCCATTGAAGCCTTGCGGGCAGATGTAGGATTCGCTCGTGATTCCCGCGGCGCGATCGTCCGCGGTGGCGGTGCTGTCGCCGAGCATCACGCCGCCGCCGGTGCTGCGGGGGTTGCGAAACGAGCAGACCGCACCGGACGGCTCTTCGACCAGCAGGTCGATATCGGCCTCGCCGGTCCACGAAACGGTGACCACGCAATCGCGTACCTGGGCGTCGTCGAGCGCTTGCTTGAACTTAGCCGCCTCGTCTTGCTTACCCTCGGCCTTGAGCTGTTCGTAAGCGGCCGTGGCGACCCGAGCGGCAAGCTGTGCGATTTCCTGTTGTTGCCGTGTCCAAGCTTGCGACAAGATACCGACGGTCGTCCACTGAATGCCTTCTAGATCGTTCAGCCGCTGGGCCAGGGCAAGCCCCTGAACGAGCGGCTCGACACGCGTCGGCTCGAGCAGCGAGGCTTGCCGATACAGCTTCAGCGCACGCAATTCAATCGGCCGGTTGCCCGGCATCGCGCGGGCCATGTACTCGGCGACGTAAATCATGTCGCTCGGACGAGTGCTCATATCGAGCGCCGACATCAGCGCGCGTTCAACATCGGCCGGTACCGCGCCGCTAGCCTGCATGGCTAGTCCCAGGGCCTCGTACATCCACGGCTGTCCCTGATCATTTTTCAACGCCGCGTTAATGACGGCGATCACCTGGTCCGGTCGGCCCGCGGCCATGGAACGGCGAACCGTCTCGCGGACTTCGGCCGTAGTGTGCTGGTGGGCTGCAAAGTCGGCATCCCACGCAGCCTGCAAATCGGCATCGGCGCCGGTCGGTGTGGCAATCGGCTTGATTGGCGCCACGTTTCCAGAGGGCTTGGCCGGGACGGCGATCGACGATTCGGCTGGCACTGCCCGCGCGGCGGGCTTCTCGGCAGCCACCGGCTTGTTGGAAAGCCGCAGCTCTTCGTTGACGGCGAACATGCCGCCGCCACCGAATCCGCCGCCGCCCATCCCGCCGCCGCCGCCGCCCATCCCGCCGCCGCCGCCGCCGCCCGCCCCGCCGATGCCACCACCTGCGCCGCCGCCCAGTCCATTGGCCAGCGGGTTGGTGACCTTGATCGGAATCACGAGATCGGCGACCGGATACACCTTGGTCGTGGTGAGCAGGTCGGCTTGCGTCTTGGACGTGATGAGCAACACCTCGTCGCGGATGATGTACGTCAACTCGGCCGGCAATTCGCGCAACATCAAGCGCAGCGCGGACCGCAGCGTGATCCCCTTCAGATTGCGCGTCACTGGCGTGTCGGGAGGCAGCGCCGCCTCTTCGAGCGCCTTCTTGTCAAGCTGGATTTCGATGTTGTGCCGCGTTTTGAGATACTCGACCACGTCTTGCAGCGGCGTTTCGATGAACTCCAGCTCGGTCGGCTCGGCCAATGCCTTGATGATCTTCACCTCGGCGGGGTTGTTTCGTGCGAGATCGACGGAGCGGTACTTCTTGCGGCGTTCTGAAAGCAGCCGCCACACGTCGGCGTCGGGGTAAATCACCGGCGGATCGTCGGGCGTTGGAATGCTCGACAATTGGATGCTGTGCATCTGTGCCAGGAATCCACGATGATCCGCGAGGTTCATGTACTGGGCGTCGGTCGTGAACTTGGTCTGACGAGCCGTCAATTGTGTGCCCGAGAGAACTACCGGGACGGCCGGCTCTTCCTGCCGAATGGTGTTGGCGACCTCCTCGGCGTCGGCATAGCGGTGTTCGTCCATCAAGGCATCGAACCGCTCGACGAGCTGACTCTTTTTGTTCTGGTAATCGAACAGTTCACGATTGATCTGTTGAAGCTGCTCGGCCTCGGCGGCAACAGCAGCTTGCTCCAAATCTCGTTCGGCCTTTACCTGCGCTTGGCGGCTAGCTTCACGCAGCGCCGAATGCAATTGATCGACCAACTGCAGCCGGATATCGGGTGACAACTCCGGAGCCGCCCGCACCCCTTCGAGTTGCAGCTTGAGCACATTGGTGGCAGCCTGCGGATCGGCACCCATCATGGCACGAGCCTGGTTGATCGTCGCTTGCACCTCGGCCTGCACGCGGCCAGTGAGCACGGCCCGCTGCTGGTTCACTTCGTTCAAAAAGCTCCCTTCGGCCGGGCCGGCAGCGGCGGCCGGCAATTCTTCGCCCGCAGGCGCCGCGGCGCCACCTGCGGCAGCTTCCTGAAAGTTGATCAGCCGCAGATCGCGGCTTCCGCCGGCAGGTTGAGGGTTGGCGCGGCGTGCCGCCTGATCAACCGCGATGGCATCGCTGTTCGCAGCATCCCAACGCAGCGCTTCGGCCGCCAACTGCTGTGCCTGTTGCGTGTGGCCGGTCGCCACGGCTTGCTGGCCCAGCCGGGCCAGTGCCTGTGCCCGCATGCCGACCATCGTGCGCAATTCGCGAAGCCCGGGCGTACCGACCAGCGGCAGGCTCACCGCGTCATCGCGCGAAGCTAACTGCACCAACTCGCCTAGGTACGCATTGTCGACGTCACTCGGCTTGCTGGTCACCGTCCACGTCATGTCGACCGGTTGCCCGCCGACTTCGGCTGTTACGTGCAGTTGCCCGCTCGGCGGCTGGGGCGAGCGGCCCAGCACAATCGTCTCGCGATCGAAACGCAGCGGAGCGACCCGATGCGGATACGTGGTCCCCAACGACTCGTCGGCCTTGGTTTCCAGCGGCCAGGCCACGGGACCGGTCGCCGCGCCAATTAGGAACAAGCCCACCTGGCGGGCCGTGAGATCGTTGTTATCGACGGCCAGCAATCCGCCGGTGTCGCTAGCCAGAGCGCCGAGCAACATTGCATCGAGCCGCGGACCGACAGCGTAGGCGCTCACCGCCACGCGGCGTTCGATCAGCCGATCGACCAATTCGTGCATCCGCGCCGTCCCAACGAGTTGGGCCGTGCTCATGCCGTCGCCGATGTACACCACGCTGCGGCCGCGATCGGCGCCACCTTCGGTGAACGCATCGGCCGCCGACTGCATGGCCAGATCCATGTCGGTCGAGCCTAGCGGCACACGCCCGCGCAATTGACCAATCGCTGCTTGAACGCCCGAACCGCGCGGATCGACGAACCCGCTAGTCAACGGAATCACTTGCAGATCGACCGCGGCCAGATTGACGCGATCCGAAGGCGGCAGGCTCGACAGCACCACGTTCAATGTTTCGAGCGCCTTATCGCGGAACGCACCGACTTGACTGGCTGAAGTATCGAACAGCACGAGCACGTCGTGCCCGGCCATCGCGGGCTTGGCAGCTTGCGGCGTGAGGGCCAAGGCATAGCACGCCTGGCTGTCGGTTGTGGTGAAGGCGTCGGCGGCCACTGTTTGGGCATTGACTGCCTGGCCATCGCCGGCATGCACCTTGTCCGCGCCGGTGGACAGCAAGAGCAACGAGGCCAGCGAACTGGCGACGAAAGCACCGCGCTTGGCGAACAATACTTTGGCAAGCAACACTTTGGCAAGCAACATTGTGTGCCAACTCCCGTGCGAAAAGAACGATTCGGCTCGGCGAACGCCCGACACGGCCTACCGCGCTGATGACCACCAACCGGCAGATTCGCCGTGAGATGCAAGCTACCGCCCTACAGTCTATTCACGGACCCCGGAGCTTGCCAATAAAAACCGGCTCAAAAAGTGTGCTACTTTGAGCTTAGGGCGGGATGCACCGGCTGTGCCGGCAGCGTTGACGCCGAGCGGCGATTGTCGAGACGGGGAGCCGAAAAGGCGCGGCTGTAGCCGGTCGCCTTACCGCTCGCTGTGGCGCTTCGACGAACGAACGCGCTGCGACGTGCGGATCGAGCGCTTGTTGGCCAACTGCAACTGCATGGCCCGATAGGTGTTGCGGCCGACCACCGAAAGCCGCTGCGATGTCTTTTGGACGGACTGCCGATAGGCGGCGGCCAGGTGCGCGGCCAGGTCAGCCGTTTGGATCAAGCCGAGTTGGCTCGTCCAGTGCATCGACGGCTCGCTTCCAGCACTCTGCCCGGCAAGCTCGTGGGCTTCGCTCAGGTCGATTGAAGCGACACGAGTGATGCTCCCTTGGAAAGCCGCACCGTATCCGGTCGCCACGTTGGCTGCCACCGCCGTCGCGTGCTGCATGCCCAGGAGTCCGGTCCAGTGACGGTCGTCGCTCACCACCGGTTCGTCGCCCGGCAAAGCAATCGTCGTCACATCGATGGTCGGCGTTGCACGAATTCCTGCAAACCCGGCAGGCGCCAGCGATCGTTGCGGACCATTGATCCAACCCATGGCTGGCGGAACTGCGCGCCAGAACGGCGAGACGAACGCAATGCCCGGGGTGTGCGAGGCAGCAACGGAAGCAGCCGAGGCGCTGGCCCGGCAATACGCTTCGCACTCGGCTTCGCAACCAACCGTGCCGTGACATTCATCGTAGGCCAGCGGACAAGACGCCGCGAAGCAGCACTCGTTCGAAGCTTCCCAGCAGTCGAATCCGGGATGCTGGTACGAAATGCTCTCGGCGTCGGCCGCTTGGTTGCGGATGGCGGCCTGGTCGCTCGGCGAAGCGCAGTAATCGACGCAGTCGGGTTCATACTCGATGCCAGGATCGCAGGGCGACGAGCAGCCGCGCGACAGGATCGCCGGCTTGGCGATGGCCGCCGGATCGGCATCGTAAGCGTATTCGCAATACTCGAGCGAGCCGAGATATTCGCAGCGGCCCAGCGAATGGCGAATCCCTGCCGTGACGGTGGCACGATCGATGTCGGAGGCGGCCAGCCCGACCGGACCCGCCCGTTCGATCGTCGACAGCAATCCGCCGAAGACTCCGAGGAACAGCGCCAAGGCTGTGCGCGAGCGTTTCATCCCACGAGTCTCCTTACCCACGGTGGCAAATCTTGCGATGCGAAAGCGCTTCAGCCGCGGCGATGCCGGTTGCCGGTCAGGCAAGAGGATCGCAGAGCGCGCGGCGTGCGCTGCTGGCAAACGTATCGGAACACAGCGGCTGGGTACATTAGGGAGGCGCTGCGCTACGCAAGCGGCAGGGATCGTTTCGAGAGGTCCGTCCAGCGAAGAGCACCCGGTTGTAACGGTCTTGCAGGCGCTCATCGAAACGGTTCACAATGGCCGATGCGACGCATCCAGTGTTCATCTACCTGATGGAAGCTCGAAAGATGAAAAAGGCTGTAATCCAACTTTTACGGCCTGCGATCGCCGCCGCCGTGGCGACCGCGCTCGTGTCGTTGCCTCGCCAGCGGTCGGAGGCGCAGGAACTGCCAAACACGAGTCGTCCACCCCTGGATTGGGTCGATGGGCCCGAGACGATGAGCCGCCCCCAATCGGCGGCCCCTTCGGCTGTGCTCGATGCGCCCATGCGATTCACGCAAGCGACCGCTTTGACATTCAGTGGTCCGATTGCGGGACCGGGGTTCGGCGGGCAGTCGACAACTCCCGCGCCCGCCGGCGTCGAACCTGTACACGACGACGGCCTCACGCCGGATGAGCGTGTGAACATCGCCGTCTACGAGAACGTCAACCGCAGTGTCGTGAACATCAACACCAAGGGTGTGCGCGGTGAATTGTTCTTCATCGAGCTGCCGAGCGAAGGGGCCGGCTCCGGTTCGGTGCTCGACAAGGACGGGCACATTCTCACCAACTACCACGTCATCGAAGGCGCGCGCGAAGTGCAGGTGACGCTGTTCGATGGCAAGGCGTACAGCGCCGAATTGGTGGGCGAAGATCCGTCGACCGACATCGCGGTGATCAAGATCAAGGCGCCGCCCGATTCGTTGTATCCAGTCGTGCTCGGCGACTCGAATCGCTTGCGCGTCGGGCAGCGCGTGTTTGCCATCGGCAATCCATTTGGTCTCGAACGCACACTCACGACCGGCGTTGTATCGAGCCTGAACCGCTCGCTGCCGAGCCGCAACAATCGCAGCATGAAGTCGATCATTCAGATCGACGCAGCCATTAACCCGGGCAACTCGGGTGGACCGCTGCTCGATACGCGCGCTCGGCTGATCGGCATGAATACGGCGATCGCCAGCCGCACGGGGCAAAGCACCGGGGTCGGCTTCGCAATTCCGGTGAGCAGCATCGCGCGCGTCGTGCCGCAATTGATCGAAAAGGGGCGCGTGATACGTCCGGATATTGGCATCGCGCGCGTTTACGAGAGCGAAAAAGGCCTGCTGATCGCGACGCTGGTCCCCGGCGGACCCGCCGAGGCGGCGGGACTGCGCGGACCGCGGCTCGTGCGCGAGCGCCGGCGACAGGGGCCATTCTTGTACGAATATCAATCGGTCGATCGCTCGGCTGCTGACCTGATCCTCGCGGTCGACGGCAAGCGGATCGCCACCGCGGACGAATTTCTCTCGGCCATCGAGAGCAAGCAGCCGCAGCAAGACGTGACGCTCACCATCGTTCGCGATGGCAAGGAATTGGACGTCCACGTGCGGCTGGGCGAAAACCTCGATTAGCAAACCGGCGCCTTTCCCGCGCTGGCGTCCCCCCCGGCGCGCCGGTATGCTGGCGGTACCCCCAAGTTTGAGGGCCGCCCATGGGCGTGTCGTTAGAGAAGTTTCTCGAAGTCGTGGTGGAGCTGCGCCTGCTCACCGCCGATGAGCTGGCGAATGCCTGCTCGTCGTTGCCCGATGGGAAGCGAGACGACTTGTCGCAGGTGGCCCAGGAACTCGTGCAGCGCGGGCACCTGACGCGTTTTCAGGTAAACACCATCTACGGCGGGGCGCACAAGAACCTGGTGCTCGGCGATTATGTGATCCTCGACAAGATTGGCGCCGGTGGAATGGGGCAGGTGTTCAAGGCCCATCACCGCCGCATGAAGCGCGTCGTGGCGCTCAAGGTGCTTGCCCCCGCAGCGATGAAATCGGGCGACGGGTTGGCACGCTTTCAACGCGAAGTCGAAGCCGCCGCCCGCTTGTCGCATCCGAACATTGTCACGGCGTTCGATGCCGGCGAGGCGAACAACGTCCATTATCTGGTGATGGAATTTGTCGACGGCCGCGATCTGGCGAGCGTGGTCAAGAAGCGTGGTCCGATGGCCGTCGATCAGGCGGTCACCTTTGTATTGCAGGCCGCGCGAGGCTTGGCCTACGCGCACGGCAGAGGAGTGATTCATCGCGACATCAAGCCGGCCAACCTGCTGGTGGACCGCGAGGGGACGGTCAAGATTCTTGATATGGGGCTGGCCCGGTTCGAATCGTCGACGGCGGTCGAAGGCCTGACCGTCTCGGGCAACGTGATGGGGACCGTCGATTACATGGCCCCCGAGCAAGCGCAGAACACGCACTCGGCCGATGCCCGCTCGGACATCTACAGCCTCGGTTGCACTTTGTACCGACTGCTGGTTGGCGAGAATATTTTTGAGGCTGACACGCTAATCGCCAAACTTTTGGCGCACCGCGATCAACCAATTCCTGCCCTAGCCGCGAAGAAGGCCGAAGTGGCTCCCGCGCTCGAAGAAGTGTTCCGGCGCATGGTCGCCAAACGTCCAGAAGCCCGCTTTCAAAGCATGGCCGAAGTTATCGCTGCGCTGGAAGCCGTTTCGTCGGCAACCGACGTATTGGCGGGAAACGTCGTGAGCGGCGGACCGGCAAGCTCGATCAGCCGGATCGGCGGCGATGCAGATTCGCGTGGCTCGGGTTCAATGCTTCTATCGGGAGCATCGTCCCCACCTTCGGATGTGTCGCGGCCGACTGGCCCGATTGCCGCCGAGACGACGAGCAGCAGCAGTGGCGTCGGCGCGTCGGTGATCATGCTGTCGCCGGCCGCAACCTCGAAGCGCAAGCTCATCGTGCTTGGTAGCGCGGGAGCGGCGGTTGCGATTCTGCTATTGATCGTTGCCGTGGTGCTGATGCGTGGCTCGCCTGAATCGCCGCCGGCCGAGCATGCCACCGAAGCGAAACCAGTCGTCGAAGTGGCTGACTCTGCTGTGAGCAAATCTCCCGAGGCGCGTGCTGTCGAATGGGTGCTCGATCAAGGAGGCAACGTCCTTGTGCGGCCCGAGGGTTCAACCTCGAGCTTGCGAATCGTGCCCGGAGGCCACTTGCCCGACAAGCCTGCGACAGTCATCTCCGTTGCGATCACCGACCACGCAAAGCTTGTTGACGGCCGGCTCGAACCATTGGTTGCCTTGCAGCAGATCGAATCCCTCGACCTCCACGGCAGCGGTCTGACCGACGCGGGCCTCGCGGCGATCCGTGGCATGGGGAAACTTGAGCGATTGAACCTGGCCGATCTCAAAGGCGTCACCGACGCGGCGATCCCGCGGCTCACGGCGCTTACGTCGTTAAAGCAATTAACGATTGCTGATACGGCCATCACCATCACCGGCGCCGCGGCGCTGGTCGCCGCTCTGCCCGATTGCGCCGTGATGCACGGCCTTCCGAATGCGAACGTCAACGCCTTGGTCGCGGCAAAGAAGTTGTCGGCAAGCTCAACGCCGCCCGGAAGTTCGGCGTCAACCACATCGTCATCGACCACCACGTCTGCTGCCAAAGTTATTCCAACACCCAGGCCCGGCGAGACGGCCGATCTGCTCAAGGCGGTCGATCTCAGCAGAGACAAGATTTACGGCACCGCGGCCGTCGAGGGAAGTTCGCTGGTCATGAACGGGGAAAAAGGTGCCCGCATTAAGTTGCCGGTTCATCCGCCTGAAGAGTACACGCTAACGATTGTCGTGAAGCGCAGCACTGGTGCAACGGGACCATATTTTGCGGTGGTGCTGAAGGTCGGTCCCTCGCAAGTGCTCGCATATGTCGGTGCCGACACGAACGTCAATGGCCTCGATAACGTCGATGGCATCGACTATTACCGCTCACCAACTGGCTTCAACTATCAGGCGTTCACATCCGACGCCCCGATGACGTTCGTTTATCATGTCACCCCAACGAGCGTCCGCGTGACGCGCGACAAAAATGTGCTGATCGACTGGCGCGGCGACGCCAAAAAGCTTTCGATTGCCGGTAACCGCAATGCCACCGGCTACGATCCCAACGGGTTAGGACTTTATTCGGCCTATGGCGGGCATCTCAGTATCTCAAAAATCGAGCTGTCGGTCCCAAAGACTCCCATGGGACCGCCCGAGCCACTACCTGATGCTTCGCCCGCTTATGTTCCAGGTAAGGCCGTCGACCTGCTCAGCCTCATTGATCTGAAAAGCAGTTATGTCATGGGCGGCTGGCGCTTTGATCAGCAGGGACTGGTTGCGCCGAACGAAACGCACGCGCGCGTGCAGATTCCTGTCGTGCCGCCGGCAAACTACGCATTAGTGATTGACGCCGAGAGCGATTATACTCCCGACGTGATTGCAGGCCTGACGATCGGCGGCGTACAAACCGGTGTAGCGCTGCACAACAACAACAAATCCGGATTGCATCAGCTCGACAACAAGAGTTGCGGAGCGAACGAGACGACCAGCCGCGGCGCGCCGTTGACCGACAGCCTGCGGCACACGCTGGTGTGCATCGTCCGCGGAAACGAGGTGCAGGCACTGTGCGATGGGTTGCCGTTATTCCGCTGGTCCGGAGAACCCGGTCGCTTGGGGATGGAAGTCTATTACCGTGTCCCCAATCGCCGCCAGTTGTTTCTCGCCGCGAGCAGAACTCGCTTCACGCGCTACGATCTGATTCCGCTGGACGACAGCACGGTGCCCGGCCCGCTTTCGCCAACGGGCCGCGTCCAGGCCGACACGCGCATGCCGGTGCCTGGCGACGACGCGCAGCAGGGCGCGCGGCGCGCGCTGCGCGACCAGTTCAAAGGTGAGTTCGTCAAAGCGAAGCAGTCGGCCGAAAAGGCGGCGCTGGCGCGGCAACTCTACCTACTTTCTTTCAAAGGAGGGATGGAACCGCCGGCGCGGTTCGCGGCACTGGTCGAGGGACGCGATTTGGCGATCGACGCCGCCGACGCTTATCTAGCTGATCGTATCGTCGATGCAATGGCGCAGGCATACCAGATCGACGTGCTCGAAATGAAGCTGGAGCTGTGGCCTAAGCTCGTCGCGAAGGCGCGCACTCCGACGGCCAATCACGATCTGGCCGACACGGCAATCACCGCCGCCACGCAGGCCATTGCCGTCGACCTTCAGGACGACGCCAAGCGTATGGCCGACCTGGCGTTGATGTCGTCGAAGAAAGCCCAAGACACAGCTTTCGCCAGGCAAACCTCTGAGCAGGTGAAGCGCCTCACCGCGTCGAAGGCAAGCTACGATGCCGCGCAGAAAGCGTTCAAGATTCTCGAAGGCGACCAGTCCAATGGGGCGGCGAATCTGGCCATCGGCCGCCACCGCTGCTTTGAATGTCAAGATTGGGTCGCCGGCATGCCGTATCTCGCTCACGGAAGCGATCCGGTCCTAGCCGAGTTGGCGCAGCGCAGCCTTGCCACCGGCTTCGAAGCGGAAAAACAGATTGCGATGGGCGACACCTGGTGGGATCGCGCCGAGGCAGCCAGCGCCAATCGCGTCGATTTGCTGTTGGGGGCCGCCTATTGGTATCGGTACGTACGGCCGTCGCTCACAGGCCTGACCCGCGAGCGCGTCGATCAACGCTTAGTGGAAATCGCCAAGCAGCGCGCGGCCGATAAGCAGCTTCCGCTGGCGATCGACCTGCCGATTGTCGAGGGACAGACAATACAATTCCGGTTGATTCCCGCGGGCGAATTTGTAATGGGCGATCCCACGTCTGCCGACCGCGCGTTTAAGGCGCACCAAGTGCGCATTACCCGGCCCTTCTATATGGCCACGACCGAGCTGACGCAGGCGCAGTTCATCGCGGTCTACGGTTCCCAAGCCGGCCGCAGTGATGGCCCGCAGTTTCCTTACGCCTGCAACGTCGCGTCGACCGATTGGGATCGTTTGGACCGTGTCTGCAAGCGACTCAGCAGCTATCCCGGTTTTTGCAATTTCGACGTGCGCATGCCGACCGAGGCCGAATGGGAATACGCCGCCCGTGCCGGCACGACGACCAAGTACTTCTTCGGCGACGACCCGGCGCAGCTCCCCGCTTACGCGGTATTCAACCGCTCCGATCCGCAGCCGGTCGGCCTGCTGCGGCCCAATCCGGCAGGCCTATTCGATATCTTGGGCAACACCGGCGAGTTCGTCAGCGACTGGGAGGACCGCACCTACTACGAGAAATCGCCCGCGGCCGACCCGACCGGTCCAGTCGCCGGCACGAACCGCATGTTTCGTGGCGGCGAGTTCAACTCTGCCGTCGGCGATTGTCCGGTTTTCATTCGCCGCGCGGGCCCGAGCAGTGGCATCGGTCTCCGCCTGGTACTGGGACTGTGATACTGGAAACTCTTATAGCGGGCCGGTAAGCTTGCGGTACGGGGTTACTTGGGGCCCGCACGCATGCCTGTCTCCCTTGAACAATTCGTCGAAGCGGTCGCCGACGCTCGGCTGATGTCCGCCGATGAACTATCGCAACTGATCGATTCGCTTCCGCCCGGCAAGCGCGGCGACTTACAGCAAGTTGCCCAGGAACTTGTTAAGCGCGGCCATCTCTCGCGCGAACAGGCCACGTCCATCTATAGGACGATTTCCGCGCCCACGTCCGAGACAACGCGCCTCAATGCGGCAGCACAAGCGACGCAGCGCGGCCTGAAGACCGATGTCAGCGACTCGACCACCGACGTGGCCGACGAACCGTCGCGCGCGCAACAGGTTATGCCGTGGATCGCTGTCGGCGTGGCCGCGGTGCTGGTTGTCGCGGCTGGCATCTTTGCGCTGACGCGATCGAAGCCCGAGGCATCGGAACCAGTTGCTGCGTCGCCTGCACCCGCCGCCGCAAAGCCAGAAGCTGCAACACCAGCGGGCACTGCCAAAGAAAACGAATCGCCTGAGAGGAGTGCGGTCGCCTGGGTGCTCGCCCAAAAAGGTTCGGTGCTGGTGCGCCCGCAGGGGATCGATTCGACGCTGAAAATAACCCCCAGCGGACACTTGCCCGATCGGCCCGTGACCGTGCTAGGCGTCACCATCACCGACGCGGGAAAAATCGCCGATGGCCGCCTCGAAAAACTGATCGGGCTCGACAATCTGGAAAGCCTCGACCTGCACAACACGTCGGTCGCCGACAAGGGGCTCGCCGATATCGCCGGCGTGACCAGCCTTAAATCGCTCTCACTGGCTGGCACGGCAGTGACCGATGCGGGCCTCGGGCATCTCGCGCTCTTGCAGCATCTTGAATCCTTGAATCTCGAAGGGCTCAAGAAGGTCACCGACGCCGGTGCGTCGGAGCTCTCGCAGCTCAAAGGTTTGAAATCGCTCGTGCTCACCGGTACCGGCATGACCGACAAAGGCGTTGCTTCAGCCGTGGCCGCGCTGCCGCAATGCAAAGTCACGCACGGCTTCAACGCCGCGGCAGTCGCAGCGTTAGCCGCGAAGGCGACCGAATTAGCCGCCGCACCGGCCGCCTCGACAACGGTCGCCACTGCGTCTGCCAAGCCTGCCGCGATGTACCCGCCCGTAAAGCCCGGCGACACCATCGACTTGATCAAGCAACTCAAGCCGGCGCGCGACGTGTTGGCCGGTGTGGTGAGCGTAGATGCAGGCCACCTGACCATCGACGGACAAGAAAAAGGGGCTCGCGTCAAGCTGCCCGTTTCGCTGGCCGATCACTACACGCTGACAATCGTTGCCGAGCGCGTCAAAGGAACCGAGCCGCTGGCCGTTCAACTCAAGGTCGGCCAGGCCAACGTGCTGGCGTATCTCGGTGCCGACGGCAATAAGACGAACGGTCTCGATACGGTCGACCGGATCGATTACGACCGCAACGAAAGTGGCTGGAACGTCCCCGCCTTTCACGACAGCGGACCGACGACGTTCGTCGTGCAAGTCGACAAGAGCCACGTGCGCGTGATGCGCGATGATGTCGTGCTGATCGATTGGCACGGCGACGCGAAGCGCCTGGCCATCGACCCAAAGCGGAATGCGATCGGCTTCGATCCGCGCGGCGTGGGATTGTTCGTGCCGCCCGGAGCCGAGTCGCGCATCGAGAAGCTCGAACTCTCCGTCTCCAAGAGTCCGATCACGTTTTCGCCGTTGCCGGTTCTTGCGGCCCAGCCGGTGTCGTTTTCACCCGGAGTGCCGATCGACCTGCTGCGAATGCTCGACTTGAATCGCGACACGGTCGCCGGCCAATGGCAATTCGACGGTGCAGGGCTGGTCTCTTCCGAGCAAGCCCCATCTCAGATCATCATTCCGCTCACGCCGCCGGCCGAATACGCGCTGGTCGTCGAGGCCGAGCGCCTCGACAGCAACGAGTTCGTCATCGGCTTTATCATCGATGGGATCCAGTCGGGCGTTACGCCTGATTTCCGCGGCCGGGCTGGTTTCCAACAGCTCGATCGAAAGAACGCCGACGTGGCGTCCACCAGGAAGTCGACGCTATTCAAAGATCGCATGCGGCACACGATGGTTTGTACCGTTCGCTCAGGAAACCCAGGCAGGGTGCAGCTAACGGCCGACGGCATTCCGCTGGCCGACACTTCGAGTAGCACCACAAGCTTCAGTGCGGTGAGGCGCCTGGGCATGGCTCCCGAGCTTCGCGTTCCCAACCGGCATACTTTGTTCCTGGCTACCTACGGACGCTGCCGTTTTACGCGCTACGACCTGATTCCCTTGAACGAGGATACGTTTGTCGGTCCGCTGTCGGCGCGCAGTCAGGTTGCGATCCCCGACACGCGGCTTGCGCTGCCGTCGGACGACGCCGAGCAAGCGGCGCGCAAGAATTTGCACGAAGAACAGCGCAGCGAGTTCGGCAAGGCGCGGCAGCCGGCCGAAAAAATTCAGCTTGCTCGACAGCTATACGCCAATTCATTCAAGCCGCAAAAGGAGTTGGCCACGCGCGTGGCGCTGTTGGCCGAGGCACGCGACCTGGCTGCCGAGGCCGGCGAACCGTATGTGGTGTCGTCCATTATTGACGCGCTGGCACAAGCTTATCGTGTCGACAACGATGATACGCAGCTCGAGGTTCTGCCTAAGATTTCCAACAAGCAGCGCCTGCCTCTCGCGAATCATGACCTGGCCGACCTGGCCATGGCCTTGGCCGAACATCTCGCCTCGATCGATCGCCACGAGGACGCGAAGCGGATGTCCGACGTGGCTGTCACCGCGGCACGTAAGTCGCAAGAGGCGGCGCTGGTGAAACATACCAGCGATCGCGCAAAGCGGCTCACCGCGCTCAAGCTGGCGTTCGAAGCGGTTGAAAAAGCCGAAGAAAAGCTCAAGTCCGATCCCAGCGATGGCGACGCGAACCTGGTCGTCGGACGCTACCGCGCGTTCGATCGCGGCGATCTTGCCGGCGGCATGCCGTACCTGGCACGCTCGAGCGATGCGGCACTTGCCGAGTTGGCGAAGAGAAGCCTCGCCACCGGCTACCAAGCCGAGCCGATGCTGCAACTGGCCGATGCCTGGTTCGACGCTGCCGCAACCGAGGCCAAACCTAAGGACCGATCGGAGTCGAAGGACCGCAGTGATTGGCTGCTTGCCGCGCGGTTCTGGTATCGGCACGCGATTCCGTCGCAGGTCGGCGCGCTGCGCGACAACGCCATCAAACGGCTCGACGAGATTACGGCTCGCCGCTCAAACGAGAAATCACCTGCCGGAGCGCTGGAGCTGCCGATCGCGCGCGGCGTCACGATGCGATTCCGGCTCATTCCTGCTGGCGAATTCACGATGGGTACGCTCGAGTCGAAAGATCGATCGGTGATCTCGCACCAAGTGCGAATCACCAAGCCGTTCTACATCTCGACGACCGAAGTGACGCAGGCGCAGTACTACGCCGTGATGGGCGACAACCCGGCGCGACCGCACGATGGCGCCCAGTACCCGTATTACCATCAGAACACGAATGCCGATTGGGCCGACGCCGACGTGTTCTGCAAGCGGCTTGCGGCCTATGCCGCGTTCGAGCCCTACCAGCCGCGATTACCCACCGAGGCCGACTGGGAATATGCGGCCCGCGCCGGCTCGCAGGGGCGATACTTCTTCGGCGACGATCCGGCGCTTCTGCCGAGTTTTGCTTGGTTCAGCCTGCAATCGCCGCAACCGGTCGGCCTGCTGCGGCCCAATGCGGCGGGACTGTTCGACGTGCTTGGCAACGCTGCCGAGTGGTGCAGCGACTGGGAAGGGAAGACCTATTACGAAAGCTCGCCTCCCGAAGACCCGACGGGGCCAATGACGGGCCGCGAACACGAGAATCGTGGCGGCCAGTTCAATTCGTCGGCCGATCAATGCCGCATCTGGGAGCGCCGTCCGCCGGCGATGCCAGCGTTGCCGCCAGCCGTCGGTTTCCGCGTGGTTTTGGGTCTCTGACGGCGATTCTTTAAAATTCTTTTCGGCTTGCTTGACAGGCTTTCAAGCACCGATAGAATACCGAATCCCGCTTCAAGGAGCGGGAAGCGTTCTTTGACAATTTGGTAGTGATCCCAAGTTAATTATTGGATCGAACTCCGGCCGTTTAGCCGGCGAGCTTGCTCGCCGCGTTTGACGGAATCGGCGTTCGTTTCAGCCAGCACAAGATTGCGAAGTAAAGAAGTTTCAAACAGCTTCGTTTTGGCAAGCAATCAAACCTGGGCAAGCTGGGTCGCAAGGCTCGGTTGGTCTAGGAATTGAAAAAACCAATTGAAGGGTTTGATCCTGGCTCAGAATGAACGTTGGCGGCGTGGATTAGGCATGCAAGTCGCGCGATATCCGTAGCAATACGGTGAAAGCGGCGTAAGGGACAGGAATACGTAGATTACCTACCTTCTGGATCGGGATAGCTGCGGGAAACTGCAATTAATACCGAATAAAGTCTCCGGACCAAACGTGTGAATCGGCCGGGGGATGGGTCTGCGTCCTATTAGCTAGTTGGCGGGGTAACGGCCCACCAAGGCAATGATGGGTAGCGGGTGTGAGAGCACGACCCGCGTCACTGGGACTGAGACACTGCCCAGACACCTACGGGTGGCTGCAGTCGAGGATCTTCGGCAATGGACGCAAGTCTGACCGAGCGACGCCGCGTGCGGGATGAAGGCCTTCGGGTTGTAAACCGCTGTCAGTGGGGAGAAAATTTGCCAGGGTACTCTCTGGTAATTGATCTATCCGCAGAGGAAGTGTGGGCTAAGTTCGTGCCAGCAGCCGCGGTAAGACGAACCACACGAACGTTATTCGGAATTACTGGGCTTAAAGGGTGCGTAGGCTGCGCAGAAAGTTGGGTGTGAAATACCTCGGCTCAACCGAGGAACTGCGCCCAAAACTACTGTGCTTGAGGGAGACAGAGGTGAGCGGAACTTAGGGTGGAGCGGTGAAATGCGTTGATATCCTAAGGAACACCCGTGGCGAAAGCGGCTCACTGGGTCTCTTCTGACGCTGAGGCACGAAAGCTAGGGTAGCGAACGGGATTAGATA
>DATAXP010000039.1:0-3047 GCA_036272935.1 Pirellulales bacterium
GATCCGCGTTTGCGTGTTGGCCGAAGACGGGGAATTGATTGTGAACCGTAACGTGGGGAACGACCCGGGCGAAGTGCGTCGCCTCGTTCAGTTGCGAGGAGCGTCGGTCTGCGGTGTGGCGATTGAAGCCTGCTGTGGATCGGCGGACTTCGCCGCCGAGCTGATCGCGCAAACGGGGTGGTCCGTCAAACTGGCTCATCCCGCGGCGGTTCAGCGCCTGAAAAAGAACCGTGACAAGACCGACCATGGAGATGCCTGGCTGCTGGCCGACCTGTTGCGCGTGAACTATCTCCCGGAAGTGTGGTTGGCGGACAGTCACACACGCCAACTGCGTCGTCTGGTGCGACATCGTCAAGGGTTGGTGGCCGAACGCAAGAACATCAAGCTGCGGATTCGGTCGCTGTTGCGCGAAGAACGAATGCCCCGATGCTCGGCCGCCAGTGCGTGGACCAAGCCGTGGATGGCCTGGATTGTCACGCTCCCCTTGGGCCCTGAATCTCAATGGGTCCTGAACCAAGAACTGCAACGCTTAGCTCAAGTGGAGGAATCCGTCCGTCACGTGGACCAGCGGTTCGCCGAGGCCACCCAGGGTGATCCGCTGGTGGAAAAGCTGCTGGCTCTTCCGGGAGTGGCCCTCGTGACCGCGGTGATTCTCCGCGCGATGATTGGACGCTTCGATCGCTTCCGCAATGGAAAGCAATTGTCGCGGTTCTGTGGTCTGACCCCCTGCAATGCGTCTAGCGGCAAGCGGCAGGCCGACGCGGGGCTCGTCAATGAAGGGAATGAACTGCTTCGCGCGGCCATGATCCAGTTGGCCAAACGCTTGCCGAGGCACGACGCGCGCTGGAAAGAACTGCACTCGCGACTGCGCTCCACCAAGCCGGCCAACGTGGCGACGGCGGCCCTGGCGAATCGCTGGCTGAGAGGGGTGTACTACCAAATCGTTCCCCCGCAGCTCGGTCAGCCCGAACAGAACTCAGACCTCGGCTCAGGCTCAGCCAACGGGGGTGACCCCGTTGCGCCTCGCCCTCACGTCGTCCTGGGATTGTGAAGGCCGACGCGAGGGCGAGGCGAACGGGGTTCCAGCAAACCCCACTTTTTTGAAAGGACCTGCTCAAATGCAAGAGGGAAATCGAGGACGCAGGAGACTACGCGGACCCGCCTCGCGAGGGTGAGCTCGAGTGCCACATGGGATGGCGCTGCGCTTGGCGCACGCCACTCTCGGCAGCAGATAGGGCAGCCCTCGCACTCTCGGAAAACCCACAGGGGCTAGGCCAACAGCCGATGCTCGAATAGAAGAATGGGAACTCCGCGGGAAATCGCCCAAATCGCCGTTTTCCACCTTGACGGGCAACAGACTCTCATAGAAGTGGCACACAATCCGCCACTCAAACGGCCATGGAACGCAAACCCCCCTCTGAAAGCTGGGAATCGTTTACCGACCGCAAGATCCGCGAAGCGCAGGAAGAGGGCGCTTTCGACTCGCTGCCGGGCTTCGGCAAGCCGATTGCCGATCTCGACGGTCCTGACGATCCGAATTGGTGGATCAAGAAAAAGCTGCGGGAGGAGCGACTGGTCCTTTTGCCGCCGGTCCTCGAGGCGCGGCTCGACGCGGAAAAAACGTTGGAGGCCGTCGGCAAGATGGCCAGTGAGATGCAGGTCCGCCGCACCTTGATCGCGCTCAACGAGCGGATCTGTAAGGCCCATTTTTCGGCCGCCGACGGTCCGGCCAACGGTGTTCGTCCGGTCGATATCGAAGCCGTCGTGGCCCAGTGGAAACGCGCTCGCACGAAACCGTGAATTCGCCGAGCTGATCGAACCGTGTCCCGTCCCACTCCCGGAGCCGGTCCCATGGACAATCAATCTGCGCCTGCCGAGCCGACAGACGCGCGTGTCCAGGCCGCGCTCAGAGACTATCTGGAGCGGATCGATCGGGGCGAGCCGCTCGACCGCGAGACATTCTTCGCGCAGCATCCCGAGATTGCCCGCGAACTGCGGTCCTTTATCGACGCGGAAGACGGGCTGCGGAAGCTGGCCCGCAACAGGCGAGCCGAAATCGACAGCAGCGACTCGACCCAGTCGTTTTCCGCCCACGGTCAGGAGACGATCGCACCCCGAGCAGCCGGGCAGAGGGCAGGAGCGGGGGCGGGGGCGGGCGCGAGTGAATGGTCGGGCCTCAAACAGGAATTCGGCCGTTACCGGATCGTGCGGCAACTCGGCAAAGGGGCGATGGGGGCGGTCTACCTGGCCGAAGATACGCAGCTCGAGCGGCAGGTCGCGCTCAAGACGCCCCATTTCGAGACGCAGCCGACCGAGGAGTTGCTCGAGCGGTTCTACCGCGAGGCACGGGCGGCGGCCACGCTGCGGCATCCGAACATCTGCCCTGTCTACGACGTGGGGCAGATCGAGGGGACGCACTATATCTCGATGGCCTATATCGAGGGGCATCCGCTCTCCGCGTTTGTCCGCACGAAGCCGCAGCCGGAGCGGCAGATCCTGCTCGTCGTCCGCAAGCTGGCGCAGGCGCTCCAGGAAGCGCACGAGCACGGGATCGTGCACCGCGACTTGAAGCCGGCCAATATCATGGTCGATAAGCGGAACGAGCCGGTGATTATGGACTTCGGCCTCGCGCGGCAACTGCAGCGCGAGCAGAATGTCCGCCTGACACAGAGCGGCATGCTGATCGGCACGCCGGCCTACATGTCGCCCGAGCAGATCGACGGCGAGCCGGACAAGGTCGGTCCGCTCTCGGACCAGTACAGCCTGGGCGTGATCTTGTATGAGCTGCTCACGGGGCAGTTGCCCTTCCGCGGCTCGCTCTCGGCGGTGATGGCTCAGATCCTCACGAAGGAAACGACGCGGCCGAGCCAGTTGCGTCCCGACCTCGACCTGCGGATCGAGGCGGTCTGCCTCAAGATGATGACCAAGGATCGGGCGCAGCGGTTCGCGTCGCTCTCGGCGGTCGCCGAGGAGTTGGCGGGCATCCTCAAGATTCCGGCCGGTAAGCAAGTCTCGAAAGAACCGCGCGGTACAGCGGCCGGACCGGG
>DATAXP010000040.1:0-16293 GCA_036272935.1 Pirellulales bacterium
GAGCCTGATGGTGGCGCAGCTTTCGTACCGTTGGATCGAGGTTTCGCTGGCGGCGCTCTTATTCGACCGCAGGCGAAAGGAATCCCAGCGATCGATGGCCCGCGCCGCCTAGCTGCACCCGCCGCAACCGCCACCTCCACAACCGCCACCTCCACAACCGCCACCTCCACAACCGCCACCTCCACAACCGCCACCTCCACAACCGCCGCTGCCGCAGCCGCCGCTGCCGCAGCCGCCCGCACCCGACGTGTTTGGCGTTCCGGAAGTGACGGCATAACGCAAGTCTGCATACATCGGCGCCGCCAGCGCGGTCATGCCGAACAGGGCGATGACCCAGGTCATGTCGGTTCGGCCTGGTTGCTCGCCGGCAGTCTTGAACAGATCGCGGGCCGATTTCATCCGATCGCGATACGCCTCGAGCAGCGCGGTTCCGCGCGCCGTCCGCTGCTGAGCGATGGCAAGCAGGACAACTAGGGTTCCGAATGTGACAAACAATGCGATCACCAAGAAACCAATCGGGCGGTCGCGGACGATACCGACGATTAGCTTGACGAAGCCAAACAGCAACAATGCCGCCAGCGCTGCCGCCGGCCAAAACCGCGCGCGACGGAAGGCACCTTCATCGAGCAGCAGGCCGCGCGATCGCAACGAGTCGACGATCTTGGCTGCGGCACCTTTCGGCGCGCGGCAAAGCGTCTTCGCGGGGATTTCCTCGGTCGCCGGGATCAGCTCGAGCACCGCCTGCTCGATCGGCTCGAGCGCCGTCCGCGGCGGCTCGCCGCGATAGAACTGCGATTCGTTCGCGCTGGCCATTGCTCCGACCCCACGGCGGACAGGTCGCAGCTTCAACACTCCGTCGCTGGTGAGCTGCGCGACGGCCGCCTGCCAGGCCATCTGTTCACCGTAAGCCAGGCAGGCCGCTTCGTACGGGGACAATTCAACTCCCGACGAGTCGTTGCTCGTCGCGTTCCGCAATCGCCGCCGGTAGAGAACCGTCCAGGCAATCGCGGCGGCATACAACATCGCGTAAAGGATCAGGAACTGCGGCCCAGTCAGATCGAATGGCGACACCAGCGCTCCCCACAGCAACCCTGCTCCGCCGAGCGCCAAGGCCGGTGCGAACGCATGCTCACCCAGCCATCGTCGCATTCGCGGCTTAGGGATGATCCAGTGGCGGGCCAGCGGGACGTGGCGCGAACGCGAGGTGCGGCCGAGGCGCGTGTCGGTATCGGGCCAGATATCGGCTGGCGGTTCGTGGCCGAATGCCTCGCGATAGGCGGCGAGCGTGCGCTCGTACATCGCCACGTGCTTGGCGTGCTCGCCTGGGCCGCCGCGTGTCGGCTCATGGTGGAGCGGCCGGCCGAGCACTTCCGGGCAAAAGCGGCCCCAGTAATCGCGTGTGTAGGTCAGATGCAGGTGCCACGCCTGGTCGACTTCTTGCGAAGGACACGCGTTCTCGGGCATCGTCACGGCCAGGAAGCAGAATCGCTTGTATTCTTGCACCGCGCGCCGTGCGTACTCGGCCGACCAGCCGTTCTCGCGCGCCAAGCGCTTCGTGAACGGCAACGCGGCTGCGGGATCATCGATTTGGTGCGCGTCGATGGCCTGCCACAACGCCACCTGCTCGCGGTCCATGAGCCTGCCTCCCTTTTTCTCAACAGCTCAACTCGCCCTAGCGTTACTTCTTGATGTCCTTTCCCCAGTCGGTGTGATCGGGGCCAGGCCAATCGTCGACGAACGCGCGCTCGGCCCAAGCGTTCCAAGCGGCTTCGAGCCGGGTGGCGACGTCGCTGTGGGCGTCGATCAGATTGTGTTGCTCGGTGCGATCGGCCTCCATATCGTACAGCTCCCACGGACCGCGCCATTTCTGCACAAGCTTCCAGCGGCCGTCGCGCACCGCCTTGTTCCCCTCGTGCTCCCAAAAGATCGGCGTCTTGCGCCCCAGCGGCTCACCCGCGAACGCCGGGCGCAGCGAGACGCCTTCCATCGGCAGGATCGCGTTGCTGTTGAATTCGGTTGGATACTTGGCGCCGGCGAGATCGACGGCCGTGGCCATCACGTCGATCAAGTGTGCCGGCTGCGACTCGAGTGTTCCGCGGCGCTCGGGAGCAATTCCTGCAGGCCAATGCACGACCAGCGGCGAGCTGATGCCCCCCTCGTGCGTGAAATGCTTATAGCGACGAAACGGCGTGTTGGCCATCGTCGCCCAGTTCATCCCCAGCAGCACGTACGATTGCGGACCGCCGATCGGCGGTCCGCCGTCGGTCGTTCCGTTGGGCCCTCCTTCAGCGTTGCCGCCGTTGTCGCTGAGATACAGTATTAGCGTGTTGTCGAGCACGCCACGCTGGGCAAGGCCATCGACGAGCGTGCCCATGCTGCGGTCGATGCACTCGATCATCGCGGCGTAGACGGCCATCATCTGATCGAAGCGATTGCGCTCCTCGGCAGTGCAAGATTCCCACGCAGGCGATTCATCAGGGCGCGGCGCCAATGGCCAGCGACTGTCGACAATGCCCATCTCGATTTGCCGTTGATGACGACGCTGGCGCAGCTCGTCCCAGCCGGCAAGATACTTGCCGCGGTACTGGGCAATGATCTCTTCGGGGGCACGCAGCGGAAAATGCACGGCCCCCTGGGCAATGTAAAGGAAGAACGGCTGCTGGGCCGCGAGCGCCTCGTCGATGAACTTCAGCCCCCAATCGACGAACAGGTCGGTCGAGTACCAGTTCTCGCCGAGTTCGGGCGAGTCTTTGGGCAACTCGCGGCCATTGAGATACAAGTTCTCGGTGCCCGGGCGATCTTTTTCGTGCGGAAAATAGACTTCGCCGTAGCGCGAGTTCAGCGATCGCACGAAGCCGCGCTTCCACGGTGGCGTGCCATTTTGCTGGCCCAGGTGCCACTTGCCGGTCATGGCGGTGAAGTAGCCGGCGTCGCGCAGCACCTCGGCAATCGTCACGCAGCGCGGCAGCAGGCGGCCGTGGAAGCCGCGCGAGTTTGGCTCGACCTTGCTGTCGAGCCAACCCATGCCGGCCTGCTGCGAGTACAACCCCGTGAGCAACGCGGCGCGCGTGGGGCTGCAACGCGGTGTGTTATAGAACTGCGTGAAGCGGATGCCGTCGGCGGCGAGTCGATCGAGCCGCGGCGTCGGCACCTCGCTGCCATAGCAACCGATGTCGCTGAAACCCATATCGTCAACCAGCACGACGACGATGTTGGGCGGCGCGGCGCGCAACAACGGTGCGTGCAGTGACACCGTCCCACCCGCGATCACGGCAACGACGAGGGCCGCGATCCGACGAACTCGAAACTTCCTCATGAATTTCCCCCGCTCGGCTGCCTGTGGTTCGGGTGATCGCCCCACGATGTCCAGCAGACCAGTCGCCCGCGGGCCGGTCAATCGGCAGCGAGCTTCTCGCGGAACCATGCGGGGATCGGCGTCGAGGTGTACCCGCCGCGGCCGTCTTCGCGGCAGCAAACGGCGGTCAGCTTGCCGGTGCCGATCTCGCGGCTGGCGACCGAAAACGTGAAGCCGTAGCTGATGCTCTTCTCACCGACACGCTCGACGCGCAGTTCGATCTCGACGGTGTCTTCGAAGCGGGCCGAGCCGCGGTAATCGCAACTGGCGGCGACGCGCGGCCAGCCGAGCACACCATGCTCGTCACGCCCCATGACGGAGAGTCCGCGGGCACGCAGGAACTCGTGCTCAGCCTGCTCCATGTACTGGAAGAAGACCGAAAAATGGACGATGCCGGCCGCGTCGGTATCGCGAAACTCAACGGTCCGTCGGGTGTGGAACGGAGCGATTGGCATGCGTCACGCGGGCTCGGGGCTTGGCGCTCGAACCGTATCGGGAACGATCGTCGACAGCCGATCGTACTCCTCGACGACTTGGGCGTACAGCGCGCGATGCCGCTCGGCCATCAGCCGGTCGTGGTAGCGATCGTGCACCGCCTGCTGCCCGCGACGACCAAGCTCGTCATTCCGCTGCGGATCGGAAATCAACTGCCGGAGGACGCCGGCCAGCTCGGTAACATTGCCCGGCTCGAACAACTCGCCGCCTCCGGTGTCGGCCACCAATTCGGGAAACGTGCCATGACTGGGAACAACCACCGGCACAGCGTTGGCCAAGGCTTCGAGCATCGGCAGCCCCTTGCTCTCGCGATAGACGGTCGGCAAGGCCATCACGTCCAACGATTGCAGGAAAGCAATTTTTTCGTCGCGCGACACTTCGCCGTGATAATCGACGCGCTCGGCCAGGCCCCACTCGGCCAGGCGCGCCTGCTGCTCGTCGAAGTACCGTCGGTCGCCGGAGTTCAGATAGCCGGCGATCGCCAGGCGCACCAGCGGCAGCGAGGCGTCCTCGGCCAGGAGCTTGAACGCATCGACCAGATGATGCAGTCCTTTTTCTGGCGCGATGCGGGCGAAGTAACCAATGCGCGGCGGTTGTTCGGCGGCGCGCGCCGCTCGAGTGCCGTGGCCGGCCAGCTTCAGGCCGTGCGGAATCACCGTGATCTTGGCGCGGTCGACATTCAGATAGTCGGCCATGAACTCGGCATAGTAGTCGTTCAGGGCGACAAACCGCGCAATATCCTTAGCGCGGCGGCGCAGCTCCTCGCGCACCCGGCCGTACCAGCGCGGCGGCAGGCGTTCGATGAACAGGTCTTCGCCCGAGAGCGTGCAAACGACCGGGACTTCAACCTCGACGCTGATGCGGTTGGCCAGTCCGGCGAGCATCGAGTTCGACAAGTGCACCACGTCGGGCCGCACCTCGTCGCGCAGCCAGGCGACGAGCCGTTCGAGTTCACGCCGCTGATGGCCTTCTTCGCCGCGCAAGATCGACAACGTAAGCGGCCCCAACTTCTCGGCCCGCACGGCGAAGTTCATCTTCGACAGCCGTTTGAGCAGCCGAGGCGAATCGAGCCAGCGGACGCTCCACTCGGGAAGCCAGCGGAACACCGGGATTTTTTCTTCCAGGTAGACGTTGATCCCGCCGTAGAAGATCGGCGGGGGATCGCTCATGTTCGGCTCGTCGGTGCGCAGCGGCGTGTAGGTAGGGGCGAGCAGAATCTCCTCGCCTTGCTCGTGCAGCGCAGCGGCCAGCGTGTTGTCGTGCAGGCAACTGCCGCAGTACATCCCCGCGGCGCCGGCGGCAAGATAGACGATCTTCATGGAGAGGCGGGCGGAGGCGGTGCTAAGCCGCAAGCGTGATTCGGCGCGGGATCGAGCGCTTGCGATTTAGCCTATTCTAAGGGTGCCACGATTTCCAGCAGCTCGATCGCCGGCTCGCCGTTGCACTCGATCATCGCCGTGCGGCCGAAGGTGGTGCGCGGCTCAGCCAGCTCCAGCAGCCGGCACAGTTCCGGTCCCGGGGCAACGCGCCACAGCCCGGCGAGCCGCACGCGGCGCATCACGTCGTGCTGAATCAGCAATCGACCAAGCGGTGTGCGCTCGGCCTGAATCTCGGCGCGCACGCGCGGCGAGAGGTAATCGAAGTTCACGCGCATGATGCCATATTGCACCACACGGCCGTCGCGCTGGCGGGCCAGCAGAATCTTGCGAGCGTAATGCGTCGACGTGATCCATCGATCGAGCACGCGCACGTCGACCGGACCGCGATGATATTCCTCGACGCTCACCGTCATGTGCGACGTGTGGGCGAGCAATTCCCGATAGTCGACCGGCATCGCCTGCACCGGCACATCTTCAAACCGGCCGAGTTCCGCCGGTTCGGGATAAAACAGGCTGACGAGCGTTTGCAGGTCGGCGGTGGGAAGCATGGCGGGGAAAACGCGAAATGCTAAATGCGTAATGCTTAATTGCGAACGCAGCTTCGGAAATTAAGCATCTCGCATTTCGCATTCAGCATTCTGAATTCTCACTGGCTCGATGTCAGCGACACGGTGTGCACTCTTTCCGCTTCCGCTGCTGGTCGCTCGAGCACCGTATCGATCAGATAGTACAGCAGGCGGCGCAGGTCTTCAGGCTGCACTTCGTCGGCGACCGCCTCGGCCCGCTCTTGGTACTTGTCGACCAGGCGCGACGCCTTGTCGAACACACCCGCCTGCCGATACAACTCGCGCACCCGGTGGATCGATTCGTGGGCGGCCGGTTGCGCGGCGACGATGGCCTGCAGCTCGGCCCGCCCCGCCGGCTCGAGCCCCTCGAGCGCCAAGGCCCACAGCACTGTCGGCCTGCCGCCGAGCACATCGCCGCCGGCGGCCAGCTTGTTGTGGTTGTCGTCGCGCCAGTCGTTCAGGTCGTTAAGAATCTGGAACGCTACGCCCAGGTGCCGGGCGAACGTGCCTACGAACGACGTTTGCGGATCGATCGGACCGGCCAATCGCAGTCCGGAATACAAGGCCGCCTCAAAGGCAGGGGCGGTCTTGAGTGCGTAGATTTTCAGGGCATCCAACGGCGTGAGCTGCTTATTGCGCGCATCGCGCCACAACAGCTCGGCCCCTTGCCCTTCGGACAACTTCATGTGGGCGTCGGCCAGGCGGTCGAGAATGTCGGCCACAATCTCGTGCCCCAGTGCCTGCGAGTCGCGGCTGATCAGACGGTAGCCGAGACCGATCAGGAAGTCGCCGACGTTGATAGCCGTCGCCGCGCCGTAGGTGCGATGGAGTGTCGGATCGCCGTAGCGGAACGGGTCGTCGTCCTCGATGTCGTCGTGTACCAGCGACGCCTTGTGGAAGGTCTCGATCGACATGGCGGCACGCTTGACCGCCGGCTCGAGCGAGGCGAGGAACTCGGCGCCGTCGGCCTGGGTACCTCGGCCGCCGGTCATGGCGTCGTAGGCGGCCAGCGTGATGAACGGCCGCGAGTGTTTCCCCCCTTTGGCCAGGAAGTCGTACGCAATCGCCTCGGTCCCCGCGACCGGATCGAGTGCAGAGACCCCTTGGCCGTTGACTTCGGCCAAGCGCGGTCCGCCGCGCAGCCGTGGAGCGAGCCGTTCCATTTCGGCCGGCTCGAACATGCTCGAGGCCGATCGCATGAGGTGTACGTAGGTTTTGGTCTGCTGAGCCGGCGGCTGAGCCTGATGCTCGATCATCTGCATCACCCAGTCTTCGTCGACGCTGGTGTTGCGGCAGTCGCTACTGAGCAGCGGCACCGCCATGCACGGGATGCCGGCCAGCAGAATCTTATCGATCGCCTTTTCGAGCACGTTCAGGCAGGCCACACCGCAGATCGCGTCGATATATCCGCCGACAATGATCTTCAGCACGATCGGCGACCCCTCGGCCACCAGCACTTTGTAGCCCAGGTCCTCGGCCCGAGTGCGGAAGTCAGCAATCGTGCATGCACCGCACTTGCGGCAATCCAGGCCGAACTCGTCGTACTCGGCCGGGCATCCTTCGGCGTGCTTCAGGCAGTGCGGCAGCAGGAACAGCCGGCGATTGAACGGCACGGCCGCCACCTGGCTTTCCCAGAATGCCGAGGCGATGGCGACCATGATCCAGCCGACGTATCCCTCGTCCAGGCCGGCCTGTTCGAGTGTTGCCCGGGCCAGGGTTTCCAGTTCGTCCTTGCCAATGGGACGCGACTTATCGAGCTTGGACGCCAAGTCGAGGCATCGGGTCCGCAGGCTCTCGCGCAGTTCCTTGGTTTCAGGGACCACTTTCAGATGGCTGGTGTTGCGACGGCGAGGCTTGCGGCCACCTCCGGCGTCACCGTTGCTGCCCGGCTCGCCATTGCCGCCGGCGCCGTTGCTGCCGGCGCCGTTGCCGCCGCGGTCGAGCGGCATATCGATAGGTGCGGTGGCCAAATTCGATGGTCCCAGAGGTGTCAAACTACGAAGGATGCTGGCCGGCGGCGGCAGGGCGCGCCTCCGGACTAGTAGCCGATCGTCGCACAGCCCGCCCCAGTGCCGAAACGGTAAAGATCAACGGATACAAACGCTCATAATACCATAACTTAGCGAAGTAGAAACCGACCGGCGAGCTTTCCCAGTGCTGCGACTGTTCGACACATTCGATCAACCATTGCACGCCACGTTCCCGAGCTGGTTCGGTCGGCAACCCCGTCGTATCGCCCGCAAGCGCCTCGACCGCCCAGGCGGTCTCTTCGACGCTCGAGGCCCGATTATAGCCGTTGCCAAACCGCGGGACAGGAGCGCCGCCCCAGCCGCCGTCGGCGTTCTGGTTCGCCACCAGCCATGCGACGCCTCGCCGCGCGGGGCGCCTGCTCATTAAACCGAGATCGCCATACGCCTTTAACACCTGCGCGGTGCCGTACACTGGGTTTTCTTCCGCGGGATCGTACTGATTGCCGAACCAGAGCGGCACCCAGCTACCATCGCGGCGCTGGCGGCGGGCGAGGAACCGCAGCCCACGATCGATGGCGCGGTCGACGTTCGCGGCATCTCCATGAACTTTCGCCCCCGGCGAGTCGCCGGGGGCCAACGTCGCTAGGCGCCAAGCGTGCAGGGCGCATAGAGCATGGGCTGTGAGGTCGTCCCCGCTGCGGTCGAACGGCAGCTTCCCCCAGCCGCGACAGAACGTAGGCCAGCCACCGTCGCGATTCTGTAGGCCGAGCAGCCATCGCTGGCCGGCTTCGATCGCACTGAAGCGTGCCACACGTTCGGCGGTTGGCTCTTCAGCATCGTCGTGACGCCGAAGCAACTCTGCCAGCGCCAACAGCGCTCCGGCGGTGTCGTCGGCATCGGGAACCGCACCGCTCAGGTCGCTCCATGCCCAGCCGCCGGGTTCGGCACCGGTGAACGGATGCCGTTCGACGTGCTGGCACGCCAGCAGCCATTCGATCATTTCCGGCGCGGCCCATGACTCGTCGAGCGAAGCCACACCGGTCGGCGCGAGCGCCTTGGTCGCCAGCGTGGTGACCCAGGTGGCCAGGTTCGTGTCGATCGGCCACGAGCCATCTGGGCGCACGCTAGCCAACAGAAACTCGGTTCCCTGGCGGGCCACGGGATGATCCGCGCGGCCGATGCTGGCCAGGCTCATCACCACGAAGCTCGTCAGCGGCGTCGCTTCAAGATATCCACCGCTGGCCGGCTGCATCGCATGAAGGACACGCAGGCTGCGCTCGACGGCCGCACGGCGCACGGCGCGGATCACGGCATTTTTTGGCGGTTCGTGGACAAACCTTGCCTGGCCGATCGCCACCAGCGCCGGGATCGCGTAGCTCACCACTGGCAGCCGCACCAGCCGATACCACGACTGCGGCAGACAGGCCAGCTCGAACGGCAACGCTGCCACTTCGCTCCAGGGGACCATGCCGGCCAAGGCTGCGTTCGTAAGAATCGGTACCGCGAACGTTTTGTCGTTGCCGTAGCGGCGACGCAGCGCGCCGATGCCCCCTCGCTGCTCGACATAATCCGCCGCGCGTTGCATCAGTTGCGGATGCGCCTCGGCCGAGCCGGTGATCCGCAGCGCCGCCTGCACGAGCATGCTCGTGGCGATGTTCGAGCGGCTCTTGTCGGTATCGCCCCAGCCGCCGTCGGCATTTTGAGCGTCGATGAGCCAGCGCACGCCCGACTCAACGAGCCCCGGCGACAACGCCCCGTTCATCAGCACCAGAGCGCTGAGTGCCGTCGCGGTCGACAGTGCCGACGACGACAACTCTCCCTGCCAATGTCCCTGCACGTTACGCTCGGCTAGCAGATCGTGCCGAGCCGTCTGATAAGCGTTCAACAACCGCTGATGATCGAGCATGGTCGGGGGTAGTGTAACGCGGCGAATGCCGCGACGCGATTGCCGACCGCTGATGGCTGGCCGATTGGATGGTATAATCGCTCACATGTACCTTCGCATGGCCAAGCGCGTATTGCTCGAAACCGACAAGCGGCTCGTCTGGAAGCTCGTGTGGAACATGGGCTTCCGCGGGATGCGCAGCGTGCAGGCCCACAAGCGTCGCCTGAAGCGCGGCGAGTTTTTTCCGCCGTTCCTGTACATCTCGATCATCAACAGTTGCAACCTGCGCTGCCAAGGGTGCTGGGTCGACGTTGCCGCCCAGCAACAGAAGATCGACGCCCCGGCAATGCACCGGCTGATTACCGAAGCCAAGGCGATGGGGAACAGCTTCTTCGGCATCCTCGGCGGCGAGCCGTTCATGCATCCCGAGTTGCTCGAGATTCTCGCGGCTCATCCCGATTGCTACTTCCAAATCTTCACCAACGGTCACTTCATCACCGACGACGTGGCCCGCGAGCTGCGCCGGCTGGGGAACGTCACGCCGCTGGTGAGCGTCGAGGGAAGCGAGATTGTCAGCGACGAGCGGCGCGGCCGCTTGGGCGTGCTCAGCAAAACAATGGCCGGCCTCGACGCCTGCCTGCGCCACAAAGTGCTCACCGGCGTCTGCACCAGCCTGTGTCAGACCAACTTCGACGACCTGCTGCAAGAAGCCTGGGTCGACCGGCTGATCGCGATGGGGGTGTTCTACTGCTGGTTCCATGTCTATCGCCCCGTTGGGCCCGACATGAAATCAGAATTGGCGCTCACGCGCGAGCAGCAGCTTGCCGCGCGGCGGTTCGTCGTCGAGATGCGTGCCAAGAAGCCAATTGCGATCATCGACGCCTATTACGATGGCGATGGCCAAGCGCTCTGCCCGGCGGCAACCGGCTTTACGCACCACATCAGCCCTTGGGGCGATATCGAGCCATGCCCGATCGTACAATTCGCCACCGAGAGCATCCACGACGAGCGCCCCTTGTGCGAAACGATCAGCCAGTCGGCCTTCCTGCGCGACTTCCGCGAATTGGCGGCTTCCGCAACGCGCGGCTGCATCGTGCTCGAGCGTCCCGACCTGCTCAAGCAACTCGTCGATAAACACGGCGCGCGCGACACGACGGCCCGCCACGCCGCGCTGGCCGAGCTGGAGGCGATGACCCCGCACCCCTCGCAGGACGCTCCGAACCAGGCGATCCCCGAAAAGAGTCTCGCCTACCGCCTGATCAAGCGCCACTTCTTCAACGACTTCGGCGCCTACGCCCGGCGCACGACGCCGGAAGCGGTTTTGAACCGGTAATCACAAACCCTCGCTTTTCGGGTGAGGGTGGCGAGCGCAGCGAGCCGGGTGAGGGAGCGTTCGGTAGCTGTCGTCCATGCTGCTTCTCCCTCATCCGGCCTTCGGCCACTTTCTCGCGATGAGAGAAGGACATTAGCTACTCCGGCTCCTTCTCGAGCGGTTGTCCGTTGAGAAACTTCAACACATCGTCCGTGATGTCGATGCCGTCCTGATAGACGATCGTCTTGTTGAGCTCTTGGAAAATCTGATCGTTGTTTGGTCGGTCGATCGGCTGGCGATTGATCCGCAGGACAAGCTGAAACCCCATCTTCTTCGCGTAGTCGCCCGTCGCGGCAGCGATTTCGTCATACGCTTCGATGTAGCACTGCGCTTGCCGATCTACGAATGCTTTCTTTTGTATGGCTACCTGTTGATTCAGCTCTTCGAGGCCCTTTTTCACTTCCGCCTCGATCCGTTTGTATTCAGCCGAGTTTTTTTCCAATTTATCCGCAGGAGCTGCGAGTTTTCGCAAGTCTTCGCGCTGACGGGCGGCCGCCTCCTCTGCAACCTTGATATCGGCTAGTAGCACATCGCTCTGAGACTTGACTCTTGCCGATTGTTTGAAGATTGCCGCAATATCGACCAAGCCGACGCGAGTGCCGCCCTGATGATCGGTTTTTGCCGCAGGTTCCTCAGTTGCAGGGGCGGCGCTTAGCGTCCTGCCCTGGTCGACGACACGGCTCATGACCGCACCGGTGCAACCCGCCATAAACACCAGGACGATCGAGCGGTTCATGGTCGTGGTCTCCGTGCAAATTTATAAAGTCTCTGTCGGCCAACCGTGAAAACAACTACTCCCGCCGGCTTTGGTAGATCGCTTGTAGCAGCGTCTCGACGTCTGGGTATTTCTTCTTCGCTTTCAGTGCCGTGTCGAGCAGTTTGCGGGCTTCGCTTTCGCTGTGGCCCAGCGAGCGGAGTACCTCGAACGTCTCCTTCACCACGTCGTGCTCCACTTCGGCGGCGATCGGCACATCGCGATCGACCAGCAGCGCGAATTTTGGCACCTTGCGGCGGAGTTTCGCGATGATTCGCTCGGCAGTCGCGGGGCCGACGCCGGGGAGCGAAGCCAGCGACTTGGTGTCTTGTTCTTCGATCGCCGTGGCCACTTCGCGCACGGGGCGGACCATCGCTCGCAGGGCCTTCTTCACGCCGACGCCATCGACGGAACAGATCAGGTCGAAGAACTCTCGCTCGGCCTCGTTCAAAAAGCCGATGAGCCGTGGCGTGAGTCGCCCCTGCATCGGATTGCCTTCCAGGTACTCGATCGTGTGCAGCGAGACGCTTTCGCCAATGCGCCCTTGCAAGTGGCGGCGCGTGAACTCGGGGATGCGCACTTCGTACTCGAAGGCGTCGATCTTCAGGGTCAGTACTTCTTCGCCGAGGGCAAGAAGTTGGCCGGTGACTTTGGTGATCAAGTGGGGGACTCGGGGCTAGGGGCTGGCGGTTGAGGCGGCAGGAATAACGCTTGCGGTTTCACCTTCGGTGCCCGGGCCAGCGCCGCCCAATCGCTCTGCGCGTAGTAGTGGCAGAGCGCGACCGCCAGGGCGTCGCCGACGTCGTGCGGCTCGGGGAGTTTGGGCAGGCGCAGCTCGCGCTGCACCGCCTTTTGCATTTGCACCTTCGTGGCCCGGCCGTGGTTGGTGAGCGTTTTCTTGACGCGTGTCGAGGCGTAGCTGACCACCGGCAGTCCCGCCTGGGCGGCGGCCAGACAGATCACGCCGCGGGCGTGCCCCATCAGGATCGCGGTGCGGGGCCGCTTGTAGTGCGAATAAAGCTGTTCGACCGCCATTACACTCGGGCGCAGCATCGCGATCAATTCGGCCAGATCGCCGTGAATGTCGGCCAAGCGGGCGGCCAACGAGCCACGCGATCGGCCGCGGATCACTCCTGCCTCGCAAACCTTCGGTCCGCCGACGGCGACTTCCAGCACGCCGTAGCCTGTGACGTTGAGGCCCGGATCGATGCCGAGCACGCGGGGGGGCGGAAGGGGGCTGGAGACCGGGGGCTGGGGGCTGGCGGCGGCACGCTTCATTTGACCGACCAGCTGGTGCCGGTGGCGCGGTCCTCGAGCGTCACGCCGATCTCCGTCAACCCGTTGCGGATGCGATCGGCCATCGCAAAATTCTTCGTCTTTCGCGCTTCGGCACGCAGCTCGATGAGCAGCTTCATT
Source organism: Pirellulales bacterium (assembly GCA_036272935.1). Lineage (GTDB taxonomy): Bacteria > Planctomycetota > Planctomycetia > Pirellulales > PNKZ01 > DATAXP01. The sequence goes on from DATAXP010000040.1 coordinate 13,193, forward strand.
AGCCGATCGGCGAGTTCGCCGCCGCCGGCCGCCTTCGGCTGCTCGTAAAACAGCCCGAGCACCTGCCCCAGCTCCTTGAGCACGACTGTGCCGGCCTCAAAGGTTTTGCGGGCGTCGGCGTCGGCCCCGCTGGCCGCTTCGAGCTTGCCGGTCTCCGCGGTACGGTTCAGCCAGGTGACCAGCTCGTGCAGCACCCCGATTGCGCCGCCGGTGTTGAAGTCGTCGTTCATGTGCTCGATGAAACGCTCGTAGAACGCGGCTAGCTCGGGGGCGCTGAACTTCCGACCCGGCTCGGCACGGGTCGGCACCGGCAGGGCGTAGAAACTCTGCCCCGTAATGCGCTGGTAACGCTCGGCAAGACGGGTAAAGGCGTCGTACGATTTCTGGGCGGCGGCCAATCCCGGCGCCATCTCCTGCGTCGCGGGATCGAAGTCCCCCAGATCGATCGGCGAACGGTAGTGCGTGCTGATGACGAAGAACCGCAGCACCTCGCCCGAAACTTTCTTGAGCGCGTCGGCCACGTTGATCACGTTGCCGACCGAGCCGGCCATCTTCCCTTTGCCCATCTTCAATAGGCCGTTGTGCATCCAATATTTGGCAAAGGTTTTGCCCGTGTGCGATTCGCTTTGGGCCAGCTCGTTTTCGTGATGAGGAAATTGCAGGTCGAGCCCGCCGCCGTGGATGTCGAGCGTTTCACCTAGGCCGAGGTCCTTGAGCACCTTCAGGCTCATCGCGGTGCACTCGATATGCCATCCCGGCCGACCGGGTCCCCAAGGACTGTCCCATGCCGGCTCGCCGGGCTTGGTGCCCTTCCACAACGCGAAGTCGCCGGGGTTACGCTTCTTGTCGCTGATTTCGATCCGGGCGCCGGCTTCCATCTGTTCGGGGTCGCGGTTGCAGAGCTTGCCATAGTCGGCGTCGCGGCTGACGTCGAAGTACACATCGCCGCCGGCCGGATAGGCGTATTTCTTCTGCACCAGGTCGCCGATGCACCCGAGCATCTCGCCGATCGTTTCGGTCGCCTTCGGCATCACGTCGATGCCGGTGACGTTGAGCGCCCGCAGGCACGCGAGGTAATCGGCCGTCATGCGTTCGGCCAGCTCCTTGACCGAGGTGCCTTGTTCCTTGGCCCGCACGATCAGCTTGTCGTCGACATCGGTAATGTTGACGATCCAGGTGACCTGGTAGCCGCAGTAGGTCAGCCAGCGCTTCACGGTATCGAAGATCACCGGTCCGACCATGTGGCCGATATGGCTTGGCTTGTAGACAGTGGGGCCGCAGACGTACATGCCGACGCGCGAGTCGCCGCCGACGGGCACGAACGGCTCCTTGGTGCGCGACAAGGTGTTGTAGACGCGAATCGGCGCGGCGGCCGTGGGCGGGCTTGGTTTGGACATGGAAAATGGGTTCATGGACAGAATGCGAAATGCGAAATGCGAAATGCTGAATGGATCACTGTTCGCCCCGTTTGGCATTTAGCATTTTGCATTTAGCATTTCCAGCAGCATCACGCACTGGGCTTCGATCGCTTCGTGGCGGCCGACGGGGCCGACCGACTCGCCAGTCTTCGCCTTGATGCCGACGCGCTCGGGTTCGACCCCCAGCAGCCGGGCAACGCTTTCGCGGATCACCTGTTTGTAGGGCGACAGTTTCGGCTGTTGGGCAAATACGATGCAATCGCAGTTGACCACGCGCCAACCGGCGGCCTCGACCCTCTGGAGCGCTTCGCGGAGCATGTCGGCCGAGTCGCGGCCGCGGTTGGCCGGGTCATTATCGGGGAACATCTCGCCGATATCGCCCAGCGACGCGGCCCCCAGCAGGGCGTCGGTCACGGCGTGCAGCAGCACGTCGGCGTCGCTGTGCCCGATCAGTCCGCGGTCGAACGGTACGTCGACGCCCCCCAGGCGCAGCGGTCCCCCCAGGCCAAGCCGATGCGTGTCGTGACCGATGCCCACACGTGCGGCGAGCGTGGCTGAACCCTCCGTGTACGAGAAATGCAAATCCGTGGAAACGATGGCGGATTATAGGATTTCGTCCCCGCCGCGACAACGCGGCATGGCGGCGGCAGCATTGAACCGCAGAGAGCGCAGAGAACGCGGAGTACGCAGAAACCAACCACGGATGAACCCAGCGCGGCGTAGCCGGAAGCAAAGGGAATGAAGACGTTGCTCCCGGTAGAGTGATGGGTAACACAACCGTCACGCACCAAGGAGCAACGTCATGGAGTCTTTTATACAGCGATTCGGCGAGCAGATCAGCGGCGTTCTCAGCGGCTGGGACCGAGTACGTTTTCGCGGGACGCTGCGGCGGATCGCGAACCTGCGAGGCATGGGGTCGTTTTGTGGGAACACTCGGTGTTGTTGAAAGACTTCAAGGCGTGGGCGATGGAACTGACCGGCGTGCCTGAAGACGCGTTACGAAGGGGTCCGCCTCAAGCACACGCTCAATCGCAATTCGCTCAAGATGTACGACAAGCAAGGCAACGTGCTGCGCGTGGAGACGACGATCAACGATCCGCGCGACATGAAGGTGTATCGCAGCCTCGAAGGGAGAGCCGTCGGGGCCGAAGGCCTGGCGACGGCTTCGTAAGGGGGCCGCCGATCTGCACCGCCGCGCCCAGTAGCCAGGCGGCCAACGGGCGCTATCTGGCCGCCTTGGCGACGGTCGGACGACACGATGACCCTTGAGCAGGCCACCGCCCGAGTCTGCCGTCCGATCTCTGGCGACGGGGGCCCTGCCCGTGCGCTCAACCCGCTGGCCCCACACGATGCCCGCCTGTTGGCCGCTGTCAACCGCGGCGAGTTCGCCCTGAACGGCTTTCGCAATCGCGATCTGTTGCCGCTGGTCGTCGGTCCGCGCTCGGCGGATCCCCGTGAGGCCAAACGCCAGGCAGCCAAAGTCACGCGTCAGCTGCGCCTGTTACGCGCGCATCAACTGATCACGAAAGTCCCCAAAACGCACCGTTATGTCCTCACGGACTTCGGCCGTACCGTCATTAACGCCATTCTCGCTGCCCGCCAAGCGAACACCGAAAAACTCGCACAGCTTGCGGCGTAAAATCCTCGCGCCCCGCAAAGAAACTGAACGTTAGTAGTACGGAT
>DATAXP010000041.1:0-90753 GCA_036272935.1 Pirellulales bacterium
GGAATGCTCGGCGTGCGCCCTGGCCGCGGCGCATCCTTCTCGATCCCGGCCACGCGCGAGGCGGCGAAACGCCTCCGCCACAACGAGACCGTTTTCTTCGACGTGCCGAGTTCCTCGGCGATGTCTCGGTTCATCCGGCCCTCGGCCGCCGCCAGCACGATCCGGGCTCGCAACACCAGCCGGGCCGGCGTGCTGCGCCCCCGCGACCAGCGACGCAAGACGCTCCGCTCCTCCTCACTCAACGCAATCTGCGACGCGCGCTTCATGGATTTCATCCTCCTCGAAAGGATGAAACCCCGCACCCGCTCAAAAGTAACGCTATTTCGGCGACACTACGCTAGCAGCAATTCAGATGAATCCTCAGCAATTGCTGGCCGTTCGCTGAAGCCGGGCTCTTTTCTGCTATAAATGAGCAAAAAGGAGGAGGCAAAATGCCAGATTACTATCCGGGTGGTGGCGTCATGATCGCGACGGACGCAGGCACGATCTATGCAGAGTTGAACGAACAAGATAAGCGAAAATGGGACGATAAGGACCAATCGCTTATCGAGCAAGTTGAGCGGGCACTTCTGCTTCGGGGCCTCGACCAGAAGAAGGAGTGTTATCGAATCATTGAAAGCGGCGACACGATCTTGGCGAGTGGCATGGTGTCTGCCTTGCGAGAGCGATACGGAGAATAAAGATTCTCTTCCAAGGTTCCGACTGATTTGACCGAGGCCCCAATAATAAGAAGTATGGATACCAGTCGAAAAGCAAATCGTGAGGACAACGAGATAACTCTACAGCACAAAAGCCCACAGGATGCCTTGCTCACCGAAGAACTCAATGAGGACAGGCTAATGCATTTGCTGGCATTTATTCGCGGGCTTAGCCGAACGCCTCCCGGTGCCGCTGAAGTTCAACGCCGAATCAAGCTCTTTGGCGAGTGCAAACGATTCGATGGGGAAACAGCAAGCCTATTTTACGGTCGCCTGCGTCACTGGTTGGACAGGGACATACCACAAACGAAATCGCCCCTTCATCCGCCCAGGCAGAACGCCGATTAGTCGGGACTGGGTGATCGTCGAGTTGGTACGATGCAAAAATCGCAGCAATTCTCAATCTCTGGTCGCCGCTTCTGCAACTGAAATAAGATCGACCTCGATTTCATGGCTTCGGTGATCATCAACCAGTAAGATGAAGTCGTCCGACAACTCCATGCCGTCGAGGGCCAGGCGGCGCACCGTCGCACCGTTGCCGGCATTGGTCACGGTAATGTGATAGAACGTCTCACGGAAGCGATAGTGCACCCGAAAAGTTGACCAGGCCGCCGGCAGACGGGGCGTGAAACGAAGCTTATCGACCTGAAGCGTGATTCCCAGCAGCGATTCAGTGATCAGGCGGTACATCCAGCCGGCCGAGCCGGTGTACCAGGTCCATCCCCCTCGACCCGAGTGCGGAGCGACGCTGTAGACATCGGCGGCCACCACATACGGCTCAACGCGATAGACGGCGATGTCTTTCGGCATAGCCCCGTGCGAAATTGGGTTGATCAGCGAGAATAGCTCCCAGGCGAGTTCGTCGGACTCCATCGCCGCCGTTGCCATGACGGTCCAGATCGCGCCGTGCGTGTACTGTCCGCCATTCTCTCGCACGCCGGGCACATAGCCTTTGATGTAGCCTGGGTTCAGGCTGGATTTGTCGAACGGCGGATCGAGTAGGCGGATCAGTCGCGCGTCGCGGCTTACGAGGCGTCGCTCCACGCTCTCCATGGCTAGCTCGGTGCGCTCGCGCGTGCCGGCTCCCGAGAGGATCGACCAGCTTTGCGAGATCGAGTCGATCTGGCACTCTTCGTTCGAGGCTGATCCTAACGGCGTGCCATCGTCGAAGTAAGCCCGGCGATACCACTGGCCATCCCAGCCGTGCTCGTCGATGTTTCCGCGCAATCGGCCGGCTTCGACCGTGTAGCGGTCGGCCACGGTCTCATCGCCACGTTGCCGGGCAAGCTCCGCAAACTGCTCGAGCACCTGGAACAGAAAAAACGCCAGCCAAACGCTTTCCCCTTGTCCATGCTCGCCGACCAGGTTCATGCCGTCGTTCCAATCGCCGCAGCCCATGAGCGGCAGGCCATGCGCGCCGAACCGCAGCCCGTGGTCAATGGCGCGGATGCCGTGTTCGTAGAGCGTGGCAACATCGTCGGAAACCTGCGGAAGATCGTAGTTCGACTCTTCGTCATCGCGCAACGGACGAGAGGTCAGAAACGCAACGCGCTGGTCGAGCACGCCCGTGTCGCCGGTGATGCTGACGTACCGGCACATCGCCGACGGCAGCCACAGATAGTCGTCCGAGAAATGGGTGCGAACGCCGCGGCCTGCCGGCGGATGCCACCAGTGCTGCACGTCTCCTTCGCGGAATTGTCGAGAGGCGGCCCGCAGCAGATGCTCGCGCAGCAATCGCGGCTCGGCATGGACTAGCGCCATGGCGTCCTGCAACTGGTCACGGAATCCAAAGGCGCCGCCGGATTGATAAAACCCCGATCGGCCCCACATCCGGCAGGCCAGCGTTTGGTAGATCAGCCAACCGTTAGCCAGAAAATTCAACGATTGATCGGGTGTTTCCAAGTAGATCACGCCCAGCGTACGGCTCCAGTAATGCCAGACCGCCTCGATCGCCCGATGTGCGCTTTCCACCGGGCGGAAGCGCTGGGCAAGCTCGCGCGCCTGGGTCGCGCCGTGCGCGGCCCCGAGCGTGAAGGCGATCGTGCGCTCCTGTCCGTCTTCGAGTGTCAAAGGCACTTGGAAGGCAGCGCATGGATCGAGCCCGGCCCCCGTGCGCCCGGACAGTCGCACGCGGCGCATCGCAGCAGGATTTGCCAAGGAGCCGTTGCGACCCAGAAACTCGGTACGATCGCCGGTGTGGGTGCGAACGGTTTCGCTGCAGTTCACAAACGCCACGCGATCAGCAAACTCCGGACTGTAGACATTCCGCGCGAGGATCGCTCCGCTGGCGCCATCGAACTCGGTGACCACGTGCATCAAGGTTTTACTGCGCGCGTCGCCGAGGACCAATTCCCAATAACCGGTGACCGAAATCTGCCGCGGCCTTCCTGAGCGGTTGGTGATATTCAACTTCGAGAACTTCACCGAAGCATTGGTGTCAACATACACGCAAAGCTCCGTCGTGATGCCTTCTTCGGTGTAATCGAAAATGCTATAGCCGAACCCGTGACGTATGACGTAGGGATTCTGCCCTCGAGCTGGCAGCGGCGACGGCGACCAGAATCGCCCGGTTTCCTCGTCGCGCAGAAAGATGGCTTCGCCGCTGACGTCGGAAACCGGGTCGTTGTGCCACGGCGTGAGCCGATACTCGTGGCTGTTCTCCGACCATGTATAGGCGCCGCCGCTTTCCGAGACGACGGTGCCGAACTGCGGATTCGCGATCACATTGACCCACGGCGCCGGCGTCGTCCGGCCTTCGGCCAGGATCGTCACGTATTCGCGTCCATCGTGGCTGTAGCCTCCCAGGCCATTGAAGAAGGCGAGGTCGCGCTGCGGCGATTCATAAGCCGCGATCGGCTCGATATTGCGCCGCACGGGCTTTAGGTGCGGTATGGAGATCTCGGCCCTGCCGCGCCGTTCGACTTGCTCAGCGAGCGTGCCGGCGTCGTCGAATAGGACCACGCGGGCGACGGTCTGTAACAGCGCACGGTCCTCGTCCGACATCTGCTCGCCGCGGCGAACGAAGATGCCGCCGGGGCGGTCGACCAGCGCCGCTTCCGGGCTTGCCGCGACCACGTCCATGATCGAATCTTGCAAGGCTTGCCGGTAAACCGAATCGTCTTCATTCCAGATCACCAGGTCGACGGCGAGCCCTTTCATCCGCCAATACGCGTGCGCCTGCACCGCCTGCCGCACGATCGCAATGTTATCGTGATCGCAAATCCGCACCAGCACGATCGGCAGGTCGCCGGAAATGCCATAACCCCACAAGCCCGATTGTCCGCGACGATTGCGCGCCAGGACGCTGGCCTTGGCGCGGCGCAGTGCCGAGGCAAACACGATCGAGCCAGCCAGGCGGCCATAAACTTGCGCATCGGCTTCCGATGCGCTGAGCTGTTGCAACAGGATGTGGCTGTGTGTCCAGGCGAGATCGAACACGCGATCCGCAAGACTGGGATCGCTGTATTTCTCGGTCAGGGCCTCGACGCCGGCACGTGTTTCGGCAACCCCCGTAACGATGTCGATGCGCAGCGACTCGTTGGGCTTGAGCAGCACCGTTTGCCGGATGCTCACCACGGGATCGAGCACCGAGCCCTCACTATTGGACAGCGTTGCCTTTCCGTCCATCGCCGCGGGAGCGGCCAACGTCCGATTTCGACCGATGAACCGCATGCGATCGGTCTCATACGAGGGCTCACTCGCGACGGTCCCGCGCGCGGTCATCAAATGCGTCATCCACGGCGGCTTTTCTTCGGCCGAGCGCGGGCGGCGCGTGCAATAGATCGCCTGGCGCGCGCGGACCAGCTCGGTTTGGACGAATAGATTGCTGAAGGCAGGATGCGCTTCGTCGTGCGCTTGCAACGACAGCACCACCTCGGCGTAGCTGGTGACTTCGATGCGGCGCGCGACTTCCGAGCGGTTGGTCAAGGTGACTCGCCGCAGCTCCATATCGTCTTCGGGCGACACGCTGATCTGAGTATAGGTTTCGATCGCGTCGTCGCGGCGGCGGAACTCGGCCCGAGCCTGCGTAAAGATCGCTTCGTAACTCTTGGTCGCGGTGCCGGTCGGATGCAACGTGGCAGACCAAAGCAGGCCGCTGTCCAGGTCGCGCAGGTAGCAAAAACTTCCATAGCTGTCGCGCGTCGCATCTTCCCGCCAGCGTGTGACTGCCAGGTCCCGCCACCGGCTATAGCCGCCGCCAGCGCTGGTGATGGCCACATGGTAATGGCCGTTCGAGAGCAGATGCACCTCGAGCGCTGCGCCGCCGAGATCGGTAAACACGCGCATGTTGCCTGTCTCTTCGGGCGAGGCGCTGCGCGGGGCGTGGACCTCGTTGGCGTGCGGAAAAACCGGCGCGGTCGCTCTCGGGACACGTTCTTGCAAGAGCAAGTCGGCGGCGTGCAGCATCGGGTCGGCCAGGAATCGGCGCTGCATCGGCTTGTCGAGCAGCAAATAGGCCAGCGCTAGCAGGCTCATGCCTTCGTGATGCGCCATGAACTGCCGCACGGTGACATGATCCGCCCCCGGCGGCAGTCGTGAAGGGGTGTAATCGACCGCCTCAAAGAATCCGTATTCGCCTTGCTGACCATCGGCTGCGAGCCGTTGCAGATTGCGGCAAGCGGCCTCCGGCGCCACCATCAGCGCCAGCGCGCTGGCATACGGAGCAATCACCAAGTCTTCCGCGAGACCTCGCTTGAGCCCCAGCCCTGGCACGCCGAAGGCCCGATACTGGTAGGTCTTGTGCAGGTCGATCGTGTTGTATCCCGACTCGGAAATGCCCCAGGGAACTCCGCGCTGCCGGCCGTAATCGATCTGCCGGCGCACCACGGCCTGACAGGTCCGATCGAGCAGCGTCCCTTCATAGTTGGGCATGACCAGCAGCGGCATGAGATACTCGAATACCGAGCCGCTCCAACTCAACAGCGCCGGAACGCGCCCTGCGCTGGTTAATAAACGACCGAGTGCAAACCAGTGTTCTTGACCGATTTTGCCTTGGGCGATGACCACGAAACTCGCCAGGCGCGCCTCGGACGCGAGCAGGTCGTAGAAACTGGCGTCGAGCCGTCGTTCGTTCACGTTGTAACCGATGGAGAACAGATCGCGAGATCGATCGTACAGCATCTCGAAATCCATCTCGGCGAGCTCACGGCACCTGGCGGCGATGTTGGAAAACCGCTGAAGCTGCTCGTTGGCATATTGCGCCGAGCCAAGCAACGTGGCCATGAATTGGTCGAGCCAGGCTTTCGCCAGTGGGTCGGCTTCGTCGGCAACGGCGTCGATCACGCGACCGGCCGACTGCGCCAGGTCGACCAGCTCCCGAAGCGTGACGGCCGTGTCGACCCTCTTCAGCAGGGCGCGTAATTCGGCGATTGGTTCCAGTTGCTTTGGCGAGTCGGCTTTCCAGAGACTCTCGGGAGGCGCGGGCAGTTGCGTCCACGCGGCTAGGATCAGCAGATCTTGCTGCTGTGCAGCGCATGATTGCTGGTACGCGCCAGCCCACCATGCCAACTCTTCGTCGTCGCCCGCGGCTGCCGCGATTTCGCCGGCGACCACGCGGAATCGTGCGAGGGAAAGAGTTGCGGCGTTGATCGCCGTCGAAGCTCGCGACAGATCTTCGATCTGTCGTTCAATCTTCCGCAGCACGTCGGCGCTAACCAGCGGGTTATCGTCGCTGCGTGCCACATCGAGCACGATTCGCAAGGTATCGCGCAAGCCTTCAAACACGCGCCGGGGCAAGATGTTCGTGTCGCCCAACTCGTCGTAGCCGCTGGCCAACACCAAAAGATCGGCAAGCAGGTTTCCGCTATCGACCGTCGACACGTAGCGTGGACTCAAGGGGACGAGTGAGCGCGTGTCGTACCAGTTGAAGAAGTGGCCCCGATAGCGCTCCATGCTTCCGAGCGTTTCGAGCGTGTTCTGCGTCCGGTTTAGCAGTTGCGATGCCGAACAATAACCGAAGTCGTAGGCAGCTAAATCCGCGAGCAGGCCCATCCCGATATTCGTCGGACTGGTGCGCGGAGCAACTACCAGGTCCGGATTCTGCTGCACGTTATCCGGCGGAAGCCAGTTGTCCTTCGCCGTGACAAACATCTCGAAGTAACGCCAGGTCTTGCGCGCGAGCTTTCCGAGAAAGGTTTGCTGTGTTTGGCTAAGCTGAGGCCTCGTCGGTGCGATTGGTCGACTGAGCCACCAGGCGGCACCCGGTGATACGAACCACAGGCCGAGCAATAGTCCGGCAACTGGCACCACCTCCGGATGCAAGATCACCAGCGCCAAGAGCACGAGCGCAGCCAATGCCGGTGCCGCAGCCATCGAGCGCAACGTCTCCTCGAAACTGCCGTACGCGCTACGTTCCGAGTCGCTGGCAGTTTTCCATTCGAGCAATCGTCGTTTCGTCCATAGAATCCGATACGATGTGCGGACAATGGAATCCAGGCTGATGTAAGCCTCGTACGGCAGAAAAGTGAGCGTAAGCAGGCATTGTGCCAACGGCTGCCGTAGCGATTGGGCAGTCGCTCGCAGGTGCATCAGCGGCGGCAAACCGCTCGGCTTACGCTCCAGCTCCAGGAGTGCCGACATCAAGGTCGGTAGTACTACGACCACGACCACGAATGCCAGCGTCATGGCTGCCAGGGTCGTCGAAACGAACCACGACGCAAGCAACAGCGCCAGCATGGCGACGGGCATCACGCTGCGGCGCAGGTTGTCGAAGATTTTCCACCACGACAAGGCGCTAATCGGATTGCCGACACGACGCGACGATCGTCCGGCGACCATCGGCAACAGCCAAGAGGCAATTTGCCAGTCACCGCGCATCCAACGATGCCGACGGTCAATATCGCCTGCGTAGCGCGAAGGATAATCTTCGTACAACGTGACATCGCTCAGTAGTCCCGATCGCGCATAGGCGCCCTCGAGCAAGTCATGGCTGAGAATCGTATTCTCGGGAAAATCGCCGCAGCATTGCTCGAACGAGTCGACATCGTAAATTCCTTTTCCAATGAACGACCCTTCGCCAAACAGATCCTGGTAAACATCCGACACGACGCGCGTGTACGGATCGACTCCCGGATCGCCCGCGAATAACTGCACGAAGCGAGACCGTTGTGCACTGGGGAGGCTAACACCGACTCGCGGCTGCAGAATGCTGTAGCCGTCGACCACCCGTTTGAGCTGCGCCTCGTACACCGGCCGGTTCAGCAGGTGGGCCAGAGTGCCGACCATTTGCCGTGCGGCGTCGCGAGGCAACTGCGTGTCGGTATCGAGCGTAATGACATACCGAACACTCTGCAGTACGGACGGGTCGCCAACGACCTCGGCGAATCGGCCCGAAACACCGCGGAGCATGGCGTTGAGATCGGCCAGTTTTCCGCGCTTTCGCTCGTAGCCCATCCACACTCCTTCCTGGGCATTCCAGCGGCGGGCGCGATGAAACAGGTAGAAGATATTGGCACGCTGAGCCTCGTACTTCTGATTCAAGCACTCGACCCCTTCGCGCGCCTGCCGCAAAAGTTCGGCGTCGGCAGGCATTGTTTCAGCCACTGCATCGACGAAGTCGGTCACCAAGGCGAAATGCAGGCCCTCGTCGCGATTTGCCAGGTACCGCATTTCGAGCCCTTCCAACAGATGCTCGACGCCGGCGGCGCTGTTGAGCATGGTCGGCACGGCAACCAGGGTCCGCTGCGTAGGCGGCACCCCGTGCTCATAATCGATCCGCGGCAACGACTGCGGGGTAAGCAGCAGCGTCGCTAGCCAATTGACAAGGCCCACGCTGAGTTGCGTCGCACACATCAGCGCCGGCACCGCCACGAGCGCGAGTGCCCCAGGGTGCACGCCTTGGCGATGACAGCTCCACAGAAAGAGCAACGTCGTGGTCAAGGTCAGCGATCCGATGCTCGACAGGTAGCATGCGAGCGGATAGCGCCGGCGTAATTTGTCGAACACCACCGCGGGCGACAGGCGCATCTCGGCAATCCGCTCGAGCGCCGGCCGGCCGCGATCGACCAGGTAGTAGCCGACGTGCGCCATCCGACTGCGCGGTTGGTCGGTCGCCTGGTTCTCGGCAAGCTGGACCGCTCGGCGGGCAACGTCGTACTCGGTGAGCCGGCTGCGCCGCGCAATTCCTTCGACCGCGTGGCGGTAGCGATCGCGCGTGGCAAAATCCATCTGGTCGTAAATGCCGGCCGGATCGCCCGCCAGGGTCTGTTCGACCAGGCTATGTTCGCCGACGAACTTGCGCCAGTCGTTCGTGCTCAGGAACCGCAGGCTGCCGATGCTATTGCCGATCGACACCTGGTCGGCCGCCTGCGATTGACCTTCGGCGCGCACGAGTTGCTCTGTCGTCAGTCCTTGATCCGCCAGGCGATGCTCGAGCCAGCTATTCGCAAAAGCAAAGTTCGGATTCTGTCCTTGCAAATGGCGCGTGAGTTCGGACAGAAAGGCGCCGGAGAGCGACGGGTTCGCGCGGGCCATATCGGCCAGCACCAGAATCAAGTCCGTCGGCGTCTGCTCGACGACGCGGATCATGCGCTCGGCCCAATCGCCAGCGATATTCCGATCGCGCCGCGCCGCGGCGATTCGCATGGCCACGCGCCGCAGATTCTCGATCAACGCCAGCCGGAGCATGAGCGGCAGGCCCCACAGCTCGCCGAGCTTGAGCGGCTCGACCGATTGGTACGCGGCGACGAATCCGTCCAAACTAGCCGCGTCAACGCGCCCGTCAACGTGAGCAATGAGTTCCAGAGCGATCCCATACACGCGCGGAAAGGTCGCCCCCGATCCCGTCGCCAACCGTGGCAATTCCTGGCTATACGAGGGGGGCAACAGGCGCCGAATCGCGCGAATCTGCTCTTCGACAAGATAAAAATTGTCGAGCAACCATTCTGCGGCGGGCTCGATCCGACGGTTTCGTTCGGCCGCTGCCGTCACCAAGTCGTAAGCTTCGATAAGAACGCGCTGGTTTTCGTCCAACCGTGGCAGCAGCTTGTCCGGTGCCCGGCCCGCGGCAAGCTGATGCGACGCGGCAACGGCCTTGGCATGTCGCTCCAACTGGGCGACGTTGAATAACTCGGCCCGCAACGGCTGCTCATCGGCAAAGCCGTTCAGCGCTGCATGGCGTTCGGCCCGTCGTCGCGACCCGAAGAGACGAGAAAGCTTCGGCGGGACGGGCGGTACATACACTGATCACTCTCCGCGACCTGGCGTCCGCAGCCCTTGAGATGGCTAATCCGACTTGCGCAAGCGTGTGGCCGGTCGTGCTCGACATCTCGCGTCAGGTACTACTTGGCGATTTGCGTATTGCCCGCGAACTCGTGGTTCAAAATCGTTTGGATAATCGGAGTGCCCACCGGCAGGATTTGACCGGCGGGGATCTGCATTTGTTCGCGCAGCAGTTTGAGCAGTTGACCGCGACCAACCGGATTGGCCAAGAGAGCATTCAATTCTCGTTCGCGTTCTTGCCTCGTCATTGAAGCTTTCAGCAATAAATGTAAATGTATTTGAGGAGTTGAGACACTCGAAAAGCGCCTTCTTATGTAGTAGAGGCCTGTGGCTGCACCCAGCGCATCAGGTCAAGTGCCTCAGCCAGGGCCGGATGCATAGTCAACCGAGCAGATTCCGCACGGTCGTCCTCGAGGTTTCCCGATGATAAAGTCATCCACCACATCGGCTCGCGCTTGCCGAGTTGGCTTTCAGGTGGAATATGTCCGAGCTGGTCGGCCACCGCGTGTGCGAGCTTGCGGTAGTTCAAGGTTGCGAGGTTAGCCGTCTTGAGTCCCGCGCCCGTGGCGAGTTGAGCTGCCGTGGCCGTGTGCCCCGGCATGCCGTATTGCGTCGTCAACAACCTAACCCAGACGTCCCAGGCGGCATGGCTCGTTTCCGGCAGGTCACGAACGGTTAGCAACGCTTGACGATACTCCAGCGCGGTGGTCATCGTGTTCCTCGAACTAAGCGACCGCGAAAAGTGGTTTCAACGCGAACCGTGCTACTGACCTGCTAGGTGTGAAGAACAAAATAATCGCCAACCTCCTTACCGCGATGGCGAGTATATCCGTTGCTTCTTAGCCAGTGTTCGCACGCCGATGCTGATACGCCAATGAATACATCGCACAACCCATGAAAGACACCGAACCGCACGGGAAGGCCCTGCACATCGCCCAACTCAACCAGCTGCACCATCCGTGGCAGGGCCGAGTTATTCATCAGGGTCCGTCCGGATGCAAACATAAAGAGAAAAAATGCCACGCCAAGGATGAACCTGGCGCGGCAGGAAGTCCAATGGCTCGTGTTACCGAGTCGGACTCATGCAGCCTAGGCTCATTCGACGTTGGCCACAAGCTGTACGCTGATGAGCGGCAGCATTTGTAGAGAAGCGGTAACATTCGGAACCGAGGCAATCGAAGCCCTGCACGAGCCTGCTGGCAGCGCTGCTTTTGACGCACAACGAGCCATGAGGTAAACTACGGACAAGAGTAAGAGGCGGCGAGGAGCGACGCGTGCTTCGGCTGCGTCGGCTAAATTGCTTTGCCTTTAGCGGCCTTTCCTAGTGCGCGTTCACGCGCTCGCCTTGCGAAGCGGTTCGAGTCGTAGTCATAGCTTTCTCCTTCCCGTCTGGGGGTTGTGATGGTTGGTCTTAAAACGGGATCGTAAAGCAAGCCGAGGTCGAGTTATCGCAGACGCCTCTTGAGTTCCGCGCGCTCGTTCGGATCGGACGTGTAGCAGTCCCAGAACCACTGCATCATGTTCCTGGTCAAGAAGCGGCCTTCGGCAAACTCGTGATAGGACTGCGTGTCGAAGCAAGCGTCGGTCACGGGCCACATCAACGCCTGAAATCGAAGCTCCGGCCCGCCCTTGTTCTTGGCCATCAGCGCGACAACGGCCGCCATGTTGCCGCCGACGCTGTTGCCGACGACTGCCAGTCGCCGACCATCGAGATTGATCTCGCGACCAAATTCGGCGACCCACTTGGTTGCGGCGTACGCCTGGTTAATGGCGACGGGATAGTGCGCTTCAGGCGATGGCGTGTAGTTCACGAACACTGCGGTAGCTCCCGACTCGGCGACCAGGTCACGCACGAAGCGCTCGTGAGTCGGAAAGTCGCCCGGCACCCACCCGCCGCCGTGAAAAAACATAAAGGCGGGAATTGTCTTCTGCTCACCGGCTGGGCGGACGATCGTCAGATCAACGTGCTGACCATCCTCGTTGATCGAAAGCTCCGACACTTGAGCCGGCGGCAGTTCAAGTTTCACCGACGCTTGCAGGCTCGTGAGCACTGCCCGAGCGTCGCGCGGAGCCAACTCCTCGAGCGGCTTGCCGCCTGCGGAATTCAACTTCTTCAAGAACGCCCGAACGCGATGGTCAATGGCAATGTCGATGGCTGGATCAACGCCTTGCATGGCAACCTCCGTTACATTGTGGACGTCTCGTTCTCCTCTGCCCTACTGAGCGTAGCGGGTGGACAACCAACTTCAACGATTCGGCCGAGGTTAGGAATCTCGCAAAAGCCACGCACGACGCACCAGCGCAATGGATGAAAACGCTTGTGGGTTTTGATCTAATGAGCGCCATGAGCGAAGGTTTGACCACCATCGCTGTCGGACGCTATCTGGGCGAATTGGCGCGGCTGGATGGTCACGCTCCTGCCGAGCCAGTGATTCGGGCGCTGATCGAATCTTCAGTGAAGCGCCTGAACCTGTTGTGCCAGACCTTGTCATTCAGGAGCTATCCGCGCCTTGCGCGTCCGCCGCCTAATTTGCAGGCCGACGAGCTGCTGAGCACTCGGAAGAGCGCTCTTGAGGGAAGGCCGATACGCTGAAGCCGAGGCATCACTTCGACGGTGCCTTGAACTGGTTGCGTCGGACGATCCAGAACGATCAGAGATTTCTGACCTCCTGCGCCGCTGCGAAGAGCTCAGAACTGCCGGTGCCAAGGCGTCGGCGGATTGACCAGGCGTGCTTCTGATCGCGCCGCGCCGGCGAACGTTTCTTGGGGCAGTATCCTGGAAGGGTCACGACGGCCATGCTCGCATTGCCAGTGTTGCAACACGGCGCAACTCCTTCTCTGGCGTTCCGCTGGCCGCCTGAACCGCCAGGCCGCCGAGGACCGTCGCGACGTATCGCGCAAGCGTCGCGCAATCGGTACCCTTCGGAAGGTCGCCATTGTCGACGGCACGCTCGAACCGCTTGCGGAATACGGCAACGGTTGACTGCCGCAACTGGGCAAGTTCCCGGCGCACCGTCTCCGCCTCCTCTCCGCACGCAAGCGCCCCTGAGACAATGAGGCACCCGCGCGCTTTCTTTCGCTCCCGTTGCATGCGGATAAAGCCCGAAAAGATTGTCTCAACCGCACCGCGAGCGGTCGGCTCTTTCAACGCCTCGCTCAGGAACGACATGGGCCCCGTTTGGTAACGGTCGAGCGCCTTGCGGAATAGTTGCTCCTTGTTTCCGAAGGCGGCGTAAAGGCTCGGCCGGTTGATGCCCATGGCCTTGGTCAACTCCGGCAGCGTGGCACCCTGGTAGCCGCGCGCCCAAAACACTTCGAGCGCGCGGTCGAGCGCTACCTCCGCATCGAACTGTCGCATCCGCCCCGAAGGCATGGCGGCCTCTCCCTGGAAAAAGATCTCTGTGGACCCTTGCCGAACCTGCCCCAATCTCTATAGTTCATTGTACCAATCAGTACACAAAACTCAAGCAAGGAGGTTCAAGCATGTCGCTCCCAGCCAAATCCGACGCGCAACTGGCAGGCAAGGTCGCGCTCGTCACCGGCGGTTCGCGCGGCATCGGCGCCGCGATCGCCAAGCGCCTGGCCGCGGACGGCGCCAGCGTCGCCGTCACCTACTCCAAGGGCGCCGACGCAGCCGCGGCCGTTGTCAAAGAGATTGAACGCGGAGGCGGAAAGGCGATCGCGATCCAGGCGGATGCCGCCGACGCCGATGCCGTCCGAAACGCCGTCGAAAGGACGGTCAAGACATTCGACCGGCTCGACGTGCTCGTGAACAACGCCGGGACGGGCATTCCGAAACCGTTCGAGGAGGCGACCCTGGAAGAGATGGATCGCGTGATCGACATCAACATCCGCGGCGTGCTCGTGGCGACGCAGGCAGCGCTCAAGCACATGAAGCGCGGCGGTCGCATTATCATGATTGGTTCGGCCGTGGGTGAGCGTGTCGCGGCGCCCGATCTTGTACCCTACGCGGCCACGAAGGGAGCCGTGAAGATGTTTACCCAGGCGCTGGCTCGAGAGATCGGGAGCCGGGGCATTACGGTCAACAACGTGCAGCCGGGTCCGATCGATACGGAACTCAATCCCGCCACGAGCGATTGGGCGATACCGCAGAAGGCCGCCACGGCACTCGACCGCTACGGGCACGTTGATGAGGTCGCGGCGATGGTGGCGTTCGTTGCCGGTCCGGAGTCGTCGTACGTGACAGGGGCGAATCTTACCGTGGATGGCGGAATGAACGCCTGACCGCACGACGGCAAGGTCGCCGCCATTTGGTTCAACGCGCAAGACGCGTCGACTGCGGGAGGTGTCCGCACCGCCCGACCCCGATTCGTAACTTCGTATCCGCCACGCGAGGGTGAGCTCGAAGAGTTGGTCGGAGGGCGGCTTTCGCCCACCCATGAAGCACCGTAGCCCCTCGGCTGCATTCCGCCCGCAGACGCGTGCGTTCGGTGGTTGAGGATCAGCGTAGCCGCCTCTGCCGCATTGAGCAGGACGTTGCGGACGGTACGCCGGTAGGGCAGTGTCGCAACAGGCACGGTCAACCTCCTGAAACAGGAGCTGGGGTCGTCAACACGCGAACAGCCTAGAGAAGCCGCTTCCAGCGGGCTCGGATCAGACCGTGGCGTGCCACGAGCTTGTCTGGCGTGGATTCGCAGAGCGATGCGTGCGTCCGACACATCGATTGCCGACGTTCTCGGTCCTTTGACAACCGCCCTTCGTTCGTGTTGACTGGCGCCGACGTTACACTTTCTGGAAAGGCGTGCAGGGGAGCTGCGAACATGAACGACGATCGAACGCCTAACGCTGAGGCGCGGCGCTTGCACGAGGACATCGGTCGCGGCAAGAACTGGAAGCGGTGGGGGCCGTACCTCTCGGAGCGGCAGTGGGCTACCGTCCGAGAAGACTACTCGGCCGACAATTCCAACTGGGCATCCTTCCCGTACGAGCACTCGCTCGCCCGGGCCTACCGCTGGGGCGAGGACGGCCTGCTCGGCATTTGCGACCGCGAGTGCCGGCTCTGTTTTGCGCCAGTGCTGTGGAACGGGAACGACCCGCACCTGAAGGAGCGGTTGTTCGGGCTCACCAATCCCGAAGGGAATCACAGCGAGGACGTCAAAGAGGTCTACTTCTACCTCGACGACGTGCCGACGCACTCGTACCTGAAGGGCCTTTACAAGTACCCGCAGCGCCAGTTCCCGTACCAGAAGCTCCGCGACGAGAACCGTCGCCGCGGGCGGGGTGAGCCCGAATACGAACTGACCGACACCGAAGCGTTCGACGGCAACCAGTACTGGGACGTGTTCGCCGAGTACGCCAAGGCATCGCCGGACGACCTGCTCATCAAACTAACGGTGGCCAACCGTGGGCCCAAGCCGTCCCGGTTGCACCTGCTGCCAAGCCTCTGGTTCCGCAACACCTGGAGTTGGGGCGCGCGGTACGACGAGGGGAAGTGGGCGAAGCCGCGGCTAGCACTGCTTGACGGTGACCTGCTGGCCGACCATGAAACGCTCGGACGATTCCGCCTCGTCGCCGACCCGCCGCCAGCGGAGTGGGTGTTCACCGAGAACGAGACGAACCCGCAGGTGTTTGGCGAGCCGGCCAACGGCGGACACTACAAGGATGCCTTTCACCGGTACGTTGTCGAGGGTGACACCGCGGCCGTGGCCCGGGACACTGGCACAAAGGCCGCCGCGGTATACACCTTCGAGGTGCCGGGCGGCGCCGAGGTAGCGGTGCGGCTGCGGCTCTCGGCCGAAGGCAAGGCGAAGCCGGACCCACTGGCCGACTTCGACCAAATACTTGCCGACCGCCATCGCGAGGCCGACGAGTTTTATGCCTCGGTGATCCCGACCGGGGCTTCGGACGAGGAGCGGCGGGTCAGCCGACAAGCGTATGCCGGGCTGCTCTGGAGCGAGCAGTTCTACCACTACGTGGTCCCCGACTGGGTCGACGGGGACAGCAAGCACACGAATCCGCCGGAGGTCCGCGACCACCGCATCAACCGTGACTGGCCGCATCTGTTCAGCCGGGACGTGCTCAGCGTCCCCGACAAGTGGGAATACCCGGCGTTCTTCGCTTGGGACCTTGCCTTCCACATGGTGCCGATGGCCCGCATTGACCCGGCCTTCGCCAAGCAGCAGCTCCTCTTGTTGCTCCGCGAGTGGTACTTGCATCCGAGCGGCCAGCTCCCCGCGTTCGAGTATGACCTGTCGAACGTGAACCCGCCGGTGCACGCCTGGGCTTGCTGGCAGGTGTACCGAGCTGACGGGAAGCGGGACGTGGCCTTTCTGGAGCGAGCGTTCCAGAAGTTGTTGATGAACTTCACTTGGTGGGTCAACCGCAAGGACCCGCAAGGCCGCGGCGTATTCGCCGGCGGGTTCCTCGGGATGGACAACCTCGGCGTGTTCGACCGATCGCGGCCGTTGCCGGTCGGACAGGAACTTGAGCAGGCCGATGGCACCGCATGGATGGGGTTCTACTGCACGCAGATGCTCGAGATCGCGTTGGAACTGGCCCTGCACGACCGGGCGTACGAGGACATCGCCAGCAAGTTCTTCGAGCACTTCGTGCGGATCGCCGACGCGCTAAACAACCTCGGCGGGCGCGGATTGTGGGACGAGGCCGACGGATTCTACTACGACCAACTTCTGCTCGACGGCCAGTCCGTACCGCTGAAACTCCGCGGAATGATGGGGATCATCCCTTTGCTGGCCGTCCACATCCTCGACGAACAGGTGATCCATGAAAACCTGCCGGAGTTCCAGAAGCGGGCAATCTGGTTCCGGGATAATCGGAAGGATTTGCTTAAGCACGTCTCGGCGCTCGAGGTTCGCGGAGAGGAGGGGCGCCGCCACTTTCTGCTGGCTCTGCCGACCCGCGAGCGGCTGACCCGGGTGCTCAGCTACCTGCTCGACGAGCACGAGTTTCTGTCACCGTTCGGAGTGCGGTCGCTATCCAAAGCGTATGAGAAAAATCCCTACACGTTCTCAGCCGGCGGCCAGACGTTCGCCGTCCGGTACGTGCCCGGAGACATGGACACAGCCGACTTCGGCGGGAACTCGAACTGGCGGGGGCCGGTGTGGATGCCGGTCAACTTCCTTCTGATCGAGTCGCTGCGAAAGTACCACCGGTTCTACGGCGACTCGTTCACCGTGGAGTGCCCAACCGGCAGTGGCTGCCGGGCGACGCTCGACGAAGTGGCCGACGAGTTGGGCCAGCGGCTGGCCTCATTGTTCCTGTCGGTCGATGGCCGGACACGGCCATGCCACGGCAGCTTCGGGCGGTTCGCCGACAATCCGCACTGGCGGGACCACGTGCTGTTCTTCGAGTACTTCGACGGAGACACCGGGCGGGGGCTGGGAGCGAGCCACCAAACCGGATGGACGGCGCTGGTCGCCACCCTCATCGAGCAGTGTTCCCGACCGACAGCCCAGGAACAGGTCTCTTGAATCCGGGTGGATGCGGCTCCGGCATCAATGGCAATAGTTATCGATCTAAGAACTAAAGCGAGAGATACGAGCTACGCCGCATCGTATCAGCGTTGAATGCAGCTATTCTAGCTTTAGGGTCCGATTCCTTCGCCGCCGTCGACAACGACCGTCGCTCCTTGCACCATATCGGCACCGGGGCCAGCAAGAACGCTGACGACTGCCGCCACGTCATTCGGCAGGAGCGGACGGCCGCCGACCATCATGCGGTGACGCGCGGCGTCGAAGATTTGCTCGGCGCCAGGAAGGCGGCGCGTGGAATCGGTTTCGACCACACCGGCTAGGACCGTGTTGAAGTTGATCCCCTCGTTGCTCAGTTCCAGGGCAAACTGCCGAATCAGCGCCTCAAGCGCCGCCTTGCTCGCACCGATCGAGCCGTACAACGGCAGCGCCCGATGCGAGCCGTGGCTCGAAATCGCGATCACCTTCGCTCGACCTTCCTGGCGTCGCAGCAATGGCAGAGCCGACTGCACCAGGATCATCAATGCCCGGGCGTTGGTGTGCATGGCGGCGTCGAAATGACCGTCGCTGTTGGCGCTCAACGGGCGAAAGCCGCCGCTAGCCGCATTGCTGACGACCACGTCGAGCCGGCCGAACTCGTTGGTCACGAATTCCATCATCGCCTCGACGTCCTCGCGCTGACTAACGTCAGCCTTCGCCACTCCGGCGCCTGCCGAGCGAACCGACTCGGCCGGCCACCTCGGTCGCCGCGCTCTTGGAGGTCATGTAATTGACGATCACATCGGCGCCGAGGCCGGCAAGTTGCTCGCCGCAGGCGCGGCCGATGCCGCGCGACGAGCCGGTGACCAGTGCGACCTTTCCCGACAGCGGCAATGCGATGGGCATTGGATTATCGAACGTTGCTAGGATAACGAAGCGAATGTCAACTCCAGCCCGCCCCCGTCGAGTAGCGGGGCCGTGTCGTCGCCGTAAACAATGAAATTGAATCGCGAAGTCTCCGCCTCGCGCGTCGCCTCGAAGCGCATGGTGCATGCTTCGTTCGGACGAATGGGCCGCAGCAAGCGCAGCGTCGCGAGCTTTCGAGGCACTGCGGCCTCGCCACGCGACAGCATGAAGTGCTGAAAGACGCCGCACGCCAGGAAGCAACCTTCGAGGATCGCCACCGGCAGCAGCCACGCCGCGGAGCGGTTGGCGCTAACCAGTGCATTGTCGCCAGCGGCGACGAACGCCGCCCAACCTCCGCCGCTCTGAAACGCCAGTTGCCTGAAGCACCGATATGCTGGGCCATGAAATACCATCGGCCACAGGTCGGGATAGTGAAACGGCGTCCAACCAAACGGCGGGACTGACACAGCCGGCAGACTGCAGGTGGTCTGACGATCGGCACTCAAGACAATGGTGGCGGAACCGGCCGATAAGTGTGTCGAACCCGGCACGTTTGCTCGGCAAGCTACGTGGCGCGCCGCGGCATGGGCGCTCACGCTAACCATCAGTTCCTCGTCGACGGCCACCACTTGCGGCACGCCGAAATCGACATGCTCGAAACCGAGAACTGTCGTTCCTTCTGGAACCAGCGCGGCGGCGGCCTCGGCAAACAGCTCCAGCAGCACGCTACCCGGCATCGCATGCCGTCCGCAAAGCTTGTATTGGAACGCGAACGGATCGAGCATCGGCCGCACCGTCATGCGACCCTCCAGCACGCCGGCCCGCAGCACGTCGATGGTGTCGATCAGCGACCAGGCGGAAGATGGTACCGCGACGTGGCCCTGACGATTGACGTCGGACCGAGGAGTTGCGGCACGCGGGACGCGCCGGGCCGTCTCGGCCGACGCCGCAGCGAGGCCCTCGCGCTGTTGCGGCGCTCGCGGCTGAGTTTCGCTCGGCACCGGGTTTCGCTCGCGCATGGCGTGCTGCACGGCCAGTGGTTGCGAAGTGCCAAACGTCACTTCGCCAATCGAAGCGACGAGCGCGCCGGCCTCGTCGAAGATCGAGATCGCCGTTCTCTCCGGCTGGCCTGCCACCTGGTCGATCGCTACGCGGCAGCGCCGGGCGTGTCTCAGGCGCGGATCGAAGCGGCCATCGCACAGGGCAATGATCTGCCGCGACGGCGCCCCGTCGTGCGATGCCTGCTTCGCGGCAAGCTCGAAAGCGGCCTCGAGCAGATCCAGCAGCGCGGTGCGCGGCCAAGCAATCGCAACGAACGTTGCATTGCCGGCCGGCGAGCGCTCGGCGACATGATTCGACTCCTTCGGTTCGATGCACAGATCGGCGACAGCCAGCACGCGCCGGGCCTCGACGACACTGCCGTCCCGCTCGCGCACGACGTTCCAAGCCTCGCAACGACCCCGTTGCTGCCGGACGTCGATGTCGATTTCGAACGCGCCGGAGGCGGGCAGGCCCGCGGCGAACCGCGCTTGCTCGACGACGATGGCTTGCCCGCCGTCAACCAGCGCTTCGGCTGCCTCGACACATGCGGCGATCAGTGCCGAAGCAAGCCGTTTTTTGCCAGCCAATGACGACGAGCGGCCGATCGCCTTCGACGGACAATCCATGAACAAACGGTCGATCGCCCCGGCCGGCACGGCACGTTCGCGCCATCGATCGTACCGTGTTGCCTTGGCGGCACCGGGCATCGTCGGATGCTCGTCGACCGGGCTGCCGGGAAAATTCGTAAACAGCGCTTCGTGGTCGACGCTTATCGTGACCAGTTCGCGGAGCACGTGCGCCACCCCTTCGCGGACCGGCATCAGCGCCAGGTTCATCGCCTTGATCGCAAAGCGGCTTTCCCGCCGCGCCGCCATTCCCACCTCATCCCACGGTCCCCAGTGCATGGCGACAGCACGGCAGCCGGGATGCGCGCGGCCGAAACGCGCCGTGATCTTGGCAAGCATTTCGTTGGCCATTGCATAGTCGGTCTGGCCGATGCCGCCAAATCGGCCGCTCGTCGAAGTGAAGGCAACGAAGTGCCGCACGGGGTCGTCGGCGGTTAGCTCGGCCAGAGCCGCGGCTCCGCCAGCCTTGATGGCAAGCGTGCGCTCGACCGACGCCAACAATTTGCGCGGGAATTTGCAAGCGGCCTCCACCCCGGCGCCGTGGAGAATGCCATGGATCGGACCGTCGAGATCGCGAATCGTGTCGAGCACGCGGGCCAGCGCCTCACGGTCCGCAACGTCGCAGGAATGATAGGTCGCCGCGACGCCAGCCTGGGCGTAGGCGCTCAATGTGCGGTCGATCTCCAGCGACTTTTCAATTCTGCTCCATGCCGCCTCGGCCGATTCGCCCGACGCTCGGGCTTGGCGAGCGATTTCCGCCCGCAATTGCTTCGGCTGGGCTTCGGCCATACGGCGCAGCGCCGCATCCAACGCGGCCGGCGCGGTCGAGCCGATCAGGTGCAGCTTCACGTTCCAACGCCGTGCAATCTGCAGCGCGACTGCCGCCGTGATGCCCCGCGCCCCTCCGGTGACCACCCACGCGCCCGATGGAACAGTCTCGGCCGGCGACAACGCTTCGGCGTCGACCGGCACGGCGCGCAGCACCTGCCGTCGGCCATTGAGGTAGCCCACTTCAACGTCAGGCGCGTTCGACGCTTGCTCGTCGCAGAAGCGATCGGCCACCTCCTGCGACAAAGTGCCGATCGGAAAATCGACGACCCTTGCGCGGATTGTGCCCCCCGCTTCGGTCGCCACGGCCTTTAGCAATCCGGCAATCCCTCCGCCCTCGACGGCTGGGCTGTTTCCCGAAAGGTCGAAGTCACCGCCCAAGGTGGTGATCGCCGAAAGCGACGCCGACTCGCCTGCTGATGCAGGCTGTACCTGGTCGTACCATCGCTGTGCCACGGCAAACGCGGCAAGCAAACGATCGTTGCGGAGACGATACGTTTCGAGCGTCGGCGACAACGAATTGGCGCCGCTCGCTTCCGCCGCCGTCAGCAAGACCAGGTGATGAATCTGGCCCGCCGAGGCGAATGCTTCGAATCGCTCGAGCGTCAACGCCACGTCGTCGCCGGGGACCAAATGGCGAGCCGTCCCGCCGCGCTTGGAAATCTCGCTCACTAGCGCCGTCGCGTAGTCGTTGTCACCGACGACGAGAATTGTTCCGCTCGGCATCGGTGAACCGGTGGCGTCGCCGAGCGGCTCGTCAACCATGCACAGCGAAAATCGCCGCGTGATCCAACGATCGACGCTGGCCAGTTCGCTGGCCTCGAAACGACCAGTTTCTGCTTCGACCAGCGGTGTCTTGCTGCTTGCCGAGGCTGCGCCGCGGTACGAGGGCGTCTGCTCGATGTAATCCATCACGTGGCGCAACGTGGGAAAATCGTCGAGCGACAAACTGGGATCGGGAGGAATCTGGAAATGTTCCCCGATTTCGCCGAAGAGCTGCGCCTTCTTGATGCTGTCGATTCCCAGGTCGGCCTCGAGATCGGTGTCGAGGTCGAACATGTCGGTCGGGTAGCCGGTCATCTCGACCACGAAGTCGATCAAAAACGACTCGAGCGACTCGTTTCCATTCGGAGACGAACTACCGTGAAGCACGTGGTGCAAGGAGGTTGCTTCCTGATGATGTGGCATAAGTTTGCTCTTCTCCGCGACGCAAGAAACAGGCGAACTATGATGAATATCGTGCGAAAACTCGGCGGGCCGCGGCGGTGCCTCGAACGTGTTGCCGCTTGCCTCGGTTGCCCGCGGCGGCGAGCACGTGCGCATAGACGCTGCTCGAAAGAACGGTCACGAGCTGCGATCGCCACAGATCGGCTTCAGGCGAAGCGAAGTCGCTCCAAGCCATGGTTGCGAACGATGGCAAGCGAAACTCGCGCAACAAAGCGTCGCATTGGGCCAGATGCTCCCGAGCTGCCGGCGACACGGCGCACAACTCTCGCAGCACGCCGGTATACGGAGAATTCTGGCCCGGAAACATCCAACCGATTCGTCGCGGCGCCACAGCCGGTGTTACATAAACGCCGCGGCGCCTCAGCGCTCGAACCGCCTCGCGACGTTGGAGCCGTGGCGCGGATTGCTTGAGGCGGGCAGCGAGCGAGTCGGCACTGTCGGCAACGATGGCGCACCGCGCCGCAGCGCCATCGAAGGCGCTCTCCACCGCGAAACTCGTCTTGGCATCGACCACTGCCAGCAAGCCGGCCAACGTGCTCGACGACGGCGCCTCGAAACGGACAATGCGGTACTGGGCGGCCTCGACCGCGGAGTGCTCATTGGCGGGCGGTGTGCCGCGCTGGCTTCGTTCGATCCACGCTTCGGCCGCGCGGCGAAGTCGTCCGTCGGCGGATATCGTAGCAGGTCGGCCAGGCTGCCCTGCGGCGCTTCGCCCAGCGGCTGGCAATCCTGCCGGCGCTCGAGCAACAAGGCGGCTGCGCGACAATACAACGGCAAGCGGCCCATCGTTTCCGAAGTGATTGACCCTGCGCGGCCTCGTATCTCGCAAAGCGACCAAGGCTCGTCGAACTCGTCAACGCTAGCGCAAACGACCAGATCGCAGGTGTTGCTTTCCAACAAGTCGGTCGCGGCAGCGGCAGCGCACGCGAGCGGCATGTCCGATTCGAGGCACAGCGATTCGCCTCGAAAATCGAATGTCCGCGCGATTTTGCTCGCCAGCGTGCTCGTCGAGTAACTGAACGTGTCATCGTCGAGTGCCGGAAGTTGCCGCTCGACGGCGCGGCGAAACCGGTCGATTACGCCCACGGCGAGCGTCGGGGGAATCTCGCTGGATGCCAGTTCGCGTTCGAGCTCGCCTGCCACTTCGGCCAATCGACAGCCCAACTTGCCATTGGCTCCAGAAGCGTCCTCCTGCGCGGCAAACGACCACGACGCCAATGCGCTCGGCGCGCACCGACGGCCTGCGGCGGCGCAGCGCTTGATCGACCGCCTCAAGCACGGCATAGCCCGACGGATTTCCGTACTCAAGCTCTCGCGGAGCGATGCGGAGCCGACGCCAATCAATCTCGAAATGCTCTCGACTGCCGTTCGGTGCGCATGGAATGGTCGAGCCCGCAGGCTCGTCGGCTGAGCGGAAGTCGGGCGTCAGCACGCCCGCGCCGGCGATCACGATTCGCTGACCCGGCGTGCCGCGTGCGACGACACGATCACGACGGGCCGCACGCCGGCAAGGTTCCTCGACGACCACGTGGGCGTTGAACCCTCCGACGCCGAAGGCGCTGACCGCGGCGCGGCGCGGCCGGCCATCGCGCGGCGGGTCCCAAGCCACGGGCGCGGGCGCGACATCCAACGACGAGTGGTCCCAAGCAAATCGGGGTGTGCGCGCTCCGTCGATCACCAAGGGCGGGATGGTGCGGTGCTGCAAGGCCAGCACTACCTTGATGAGTCCGGCCAGTCCCGCGGCTTCGAGTGTATGTCCGATGTGCGCCTTGACTGCCCCGACGATCACCGGCCGCGTGCGCGGCGACGATGAGTACACGGCGTTGAGGGCTGCCAGCTCGGTAGCGTCACCGGCGGGAGTGGCGGTGGCGTGCAGCTCGACGTACTGCACCGACGCGGGACTCGCCGTCGCCTGATACGCGCGCTCGATCGCCGCGGCCTGGCCGGACTGACTGGGCGTCCAAAGCCCTTTCGCTCGGCCGTCCGTCCCGGTGGCGGCGCCCCGCACAACAGCGACGACCGCATCGCCATCGGCAAGGGCGTCCGACAGCCGCTTGAAGAGCACTGCCGCGTAGCCTTCGCCGAGAACGACACCATCGGCACTGGCACTCAGCGGAAAACAGCCGCGATCAGACGAAACCTTGGCCCGCTTGAACAGCAGCAAGTCGTCGAATCGATAGCAGTTTTCCGCAGCGACGACCGCCAGTCTGGCGCGTCCGGCATGCAGGGCTCGGCTGGCCATTGCGAGAGCTGAAAGCGACGACGCACAGGCCGTGTGCACCAGCACGCGTGGCCCCTGGAAGCCGAACCTTTCAACCAAGGCTTCGATGGCTCCCCAAGAAGGCGACCGGTTCAGGCGAGGGTCGAAATACCGAGCCCGCAGACGATCGGCGAATCGGCTAGCGATGCCGGAGCGCTGCGAATCGGTCACAGGCAGTTCGTCGGCATGCCGCGCAAAACACTTGGCCAGATCCGCGGCATGCTCAGCACATCGCTGGTCGCCGTAGCGGCGATCGCCTCCCGAATAGCCGACATACAGCCCGACTTCGTGCGGACGAACGCTCGTTACGCCGCGGCTTGCCGAGTTGAACGCTTGTTGCACCACCTCAACCAGGGCACGTAGCGACGGCTCTTTCACCGCATCGCTACACGACGCCCGAATTGCCCCCGGCTCGTCGTACGAAACCAGGGCGGCGTGAGGCGAGTGCGCCGCTCCTCTGGGGTGTATAGTGGAACTTTCGCCGGCTTCATGGCGGTCGCCGTCGAGCGGCGCGATACTGGTTCGCGACCCATTGACTAGCTTCCAGTACGCGTCGAGGTTGGCCGCGACCATGCCTGCTGCGACGGGGTCGCAGGAATTCGATTGATCGAAGACTTTTTGGCCGCCTACGGCCAGCTCAGCGAAAATGCGACGGGCCAGATCGCGCTGCGGCCGCTTGCACCGGAGCACCTGCGATTCCGCAACCCAACGCTGGCGGCGTGGTTGCCGGGCGCGGGGTCGACCGATGAACCGGCATCGACGGAGCTGGCGCACGAAAGTGCGCCGTCGAAAGATCGTTCGGCGTCGGCGAAAAGTCCGCCGCCGCCACCTTTGGCTGAAAAGCTTCGTCTGGCAGCGCGTTTTTTGCTGCGAAGGGCATCGATTCTCGCCGGCGTGCGGCAAAAGCGATGGTTGCCCACCGAGCCGTTTCCCCCGTTTCGGCTCGCGAAGCTGCCGGCCGACGAGCTGCGGGCGCTTCGCCACGCCGCAGCGCTGCAGAGTGTGACGGTCAACGACCTATTGATTCGCGATGCGTTCCTGGCGATCGCGGCGTGGAACGCGCAGCACGCTCGTCGTCCATGGCGACGGTGGCTAAGGTTGGCGATGCCTACGAACCTGCGTTCGCGCGCACACAACGACCTGCCGGCCGCAAACGTGATGAGTTACGCGTTTCTCGACCGCCGACGAGAGGACTGCCAGGATCCGCAAGCCCTGTTGGCCGGCATCGCGGAGGAGAGTCGGATCATCCGCGCAGGCAACCTGTCACTCGAGTTCCTGCTGGGGCTGGACATCGCCAGCCGCTGGCCACGGCTGTTCCGCGCCGCGATCGGGTTTCGGCGCTGCATGGCAACCGTTGCCTTGACTTATCTCGGCGATCCGACGCGGCGGTTCGTCGAGCGCTTTCCCCGCCGCGATGATGGAAAAATTGTTAGCGGCAACGTTGCGTTGACGCTGATCGCCGGCTGCCCTCCCATTCGCGAGTTGACGCGGGCGGCGGTTACCACCGGCACCTATGGCGGCGAGCTGACCGTGGGCCTGCGAGCCGACCGTCGCTGGTTCAGCGAGTCCGACGCTCAGCGATTCCTCGACAGCATCGTCGAACGGCTTCGAGCCTCAATGGTCGACCACGGCGGCACCGCATGACACTCTGGCAATATGGCCTGAGAATTACCGGGCCGCTCGACGCGCTGATCAACCTAGCGCTGAACGGCACCATTGTGTGGTACTTTGCGCGCGGCGATGTCGCGATACCGCTGCTTGGGTCCCCGTCGGTCGAGGCGTTTCTGACCCCGATGTTCTTCCTGCTCTTTACGCTGGCAACGTTCTTTGGCATCCGCAATGGAGTGACCGCGCGGCGGAAGGGTTGGGCCGGCGAGCCGCTGGTCCCCGGCGTCCGCTGGGCGCGCTGGGCCTGGCGGCGTGGCCTGCTGTTGGGGCTCCTCGCGGCGGCGGTGTTCCAAGTGGCGATTCGCTTGATCAACCACGCCGTGCCGCAGGTACAGGTCTCGCCGCGGACAATGATCGTCCTGCAGGCAGGGTTGTCGGCGCTGCTCGGCTACGGCGTACAGGTCGCGGGAGTGGTGGCAAGCCGGCGGGTGGGACGGTAGCAACCTGGCCGCTGGTCGAACGATGCCATCACGCGCCGCGCAGGAGCACCGTACGGTAGCTCGTCGCCACGAAAAGCGGCGCATAGTCTTCACCGACCACGACGAAGTCGAACCAGGTATCTCGCGCATCCTGGCGCAGCACATCGAAGTGCATCAGGCATCGCTCACCGGCACGCGGCTCGCGCCCGACCTGCAACCTCTCGATGCCTTGTGGTATTTCCAATCGCTGGTTCATCATGAAGTACGTGTAGGTGCCGCAGGCCACCAAGCAACCGTCCATCAGCGATACAGCCAACCGCCAACCCTCGCTGGGGCGAGTTCCTGACAGCTCGCTCTTGGCCGGCGCGATGAGTTCGGCCCAGCCCGCGGCATCCAGGAACGACAAGTTACGGAACGCGCGCAGCGACGGACCGTGCCAGATGCTCTCCGCGTCGGGATACGCGAACGGAATCCAGCCGAAGGTCGGTTGCCCGATCGGCATGATCGCCGGCAGCCCGGACGAGCCAAGCACCACTGTTCCGCGCGAATGAGTCGTACGGCCACTGGGCTTTGCCCCTGGCGCGGCATCGATCAGCAGCTCGCAGCCAACATCGCTTTGCGCGCCGGCAACGATGACTTTCATGCCGCGCGCTTCGGGCGACGCGAACAACATTCGGTTTACCACCTCGAAATCGCGCACCTCGCCGATCGTCGCACCGTCGCCCCAGTGGATGCCGCCTCGGCAAAAATCTCCAGGGCGATGACCGCCGGCAGGAGCGGCGTTCCTCGCAGCTTATGGTCGCGAAGAAAAATGTCCTGCACCGGGTCCAGCCGCACGACACCTTCCGCTTGCGAGGCACCAGCCGGATGGAATTCGGCGATCATCGGGCTGCGCAGCGGGAGGTCGACGCCATGCGCCTGAGCGTGCAAACCGCTCAAGGCGCCTTCGAGCGGAATCGTTTCCCAGGGCTCGTCGTTGTTCTGGAAACCGAGCACCGGCTGCTCCGACGCGCCTTCAAGCCCCCAGAAGCATGCGGCGCTGCAAACCGTCGACCGTGCCGAGATCGGATGCTCGACTGCCTGGCGCTCGTCGGCCGATTGAAACGCCTGCCGCATCGCCTCAAGCGTCAGCTTGCCGTGACCTAACGAGCGAACCGCCTCGCGCAACCTGTCGTTCGGCAGGATCTCCTCGTCGTCGGCCGGCGCGGTTCCGATCAGCAGTTGGCTTTGGTTCGTGGCGACCAGCACGTCGGCTGCCTCGCGAACGGCGTACGACGATCTCGCACACTCAACCAGCACGACTCTCGCGCTGGCAGCGTCGCTGAGCAGAATCGACCAGTTCCCCGGCTGCTCCCAATGACGGATCGCATCGAGCGCGGTGTCGACGTCGGCGGCCGATTCAAGCAGGCGTTTGATGCGCAGCGTTTGCATTCGAGGTGCAAGCTCAGCGCCCGGCGCCGGTTGATCGGCAAGTGGAATACATGAGATGGCTAGTCCAGCGGCGTTCACGCCACCCAAACCCGCGAATTGCCCCGGAAGCGATGGACTGACGAACGACAGCCGCCCCTTGGCGGTCCGCAGCCTGGGGGCAATCGGCCAACGCTCGCCGAAGGCGAACGCTGCCGTGTTGTACAGCTTGATGGCATGCATGCGCCGCCGTGCGCCCTCGGCTCGTGAAACGGCCGCGGCATGCATGCCCCGCACGGCTGCTTCGGGATAGACGGCCGCCTGATAAGTGAGCAATTGCGACAGCGGGACATCTGTCGACGCTGCCAGGCTCTCCAAATCCTCCAACTCGTCGGGATGCAAGAATATCCGGGGCATCGCGATCCATTCGCACAGCTCCGACGACACGTCGATCCAGCCCTCCGGTAGATCGGCAAGGCAACGAACCAGCCGGCGAATCGTTTCGCTGCTTGCCGTGTCGCGGGCCGATGCGGCAGCGGACGTTGGCTCGGCCCGGCGCGGCGTCTCCTGCAAGTGCGTCGTGACGCGGCGATGCGAGATGGGTTTTGTCTCTGGGCGAGCGACGGTTGCGACCGAACCGTTGGCGCCATGATCCGGAGTCTCCGACCCTGGTGGCTCGTCGGGCTCCGAGTGTGCGGGGAGGCGGGGCGTTGCCGAGGCGGCGCTCGACAGTGCAGGCGGGCGTCGGGCGGCGGCCTGGAATCGCATCTTCTCGCGCCGGCGCGCCGTTGCATCGAAAAACCGAGCGGCGCCGTGCGCAGCCTGCTGAGCCGACGGTCCGTACCCCTGGTCAACCGTCCGCACCCCATCGACCGCTCCGAGACACTCGAGCTGCGCTTGCACGCGGAGCAACTGCCGGCTGCCTTGCTTTGGATCGTCGGTGGCCAGGACAAGCGACTTGCGTCCCGCTAAAATCTTTCGGTTCAGCCGCGTCAACACTTGCTTGGGTCCGACTTCGACGAACACGCCGAAGCCGTCGTCGGCCAGGCGCTCAATCAGTGAGACGTACCGCACTGGCGAGACCAATTGCTCGATCAGATTCGCGCGAACGTGATCGGGATCGCTGGTGTAACTGTTGGTGACGCTGCTGAGAAACAGCGTCCGGGCCGGCCTGAGCCTTTCGTTCCGCAACGCTTCCCGTAGGTACTTCTGGGCCGGTGCCATTAGCGGCGTGTGGAACGCGCCGGGAACATTCAGTGGCTGCGCCGCGATCCGGTCGGCGCGTAGCTGCGACGCCAAGGATTCGATCGCTTCACGGGTGCCGCCGACAACGGTCTGGTCGCGAGCGTTCTCGTTAGCGATGTAAATGCCCGTGCCGCGTTGCAGTCGGCGGGCGATCTCTGGGGTTGATGCCGCGACGCTCAGCATGGCAGCGTCTGGGCACGACGCAACTGCCTCGGTACGAGCGCGCGTCACACGAGCCGCCTGGGCCACGGTCCAGACTCCGGCAGCGCATGGCGCGGAAAACTCGCCGTAACTATGTCCGGCAACAACGTCGGGCCGGATACCACGAGTGGCCAGCACGCGCGTCATGAATACGGTTGCCAACAGCAGCGAAAGCTGCGCCGCCCAAGGATCGGCGAACGGCTGGCGACAAGATTCATTTTGTGCCGCAGCTCGTCGGCACTGGCGGCAATCAGGGTCAAGCGGACTCGCTGCTCGGGACGGAAGCGAAGAAAGGCC
Organism: Pirellulales bacterium; assembly: GCA_036272935.1. Lineage (GTDB taxonomy): Bacteria > Planctomycetota > Planctomycetia > Pirellulales > PNKZ01 > DATAXP01. The sequence continues at coordinate 29,473 of DATAXP010000041.1, forward strand.
GCTTCGGCGAATTGCCGGGGAGCGTCGAGCGCCCATCGATTGCATGCGGCGATCAGCTCTTCGGCAGTCGCGGCGCCAAGGCGAACGAGCAGCGGCCGAGCCGCAGGGCTGGCAACCCGAGGAGCGATTTTCGCCACCGTAGGTTGTGCCGCCGCCGATCGCACTGCCGGCTGTGGAACTGCCGGCTGTGCCGCGGTTGGACGAGTCGCCGCGGCGACTGCCAGCGGTTGTTCCACGATGACATGCCCGGCCAGGCCATGATCAATGCAGTTAACGGCTCCCAGTAGCGACGCGGCCCCGGTGGTTCTCAGTCCGACGAGGTGTTCGGCCGGTTCGATGCTTGTGGCCAGCGGCTCCAGGTACTCGGCGGGGTGCTCGAACAGAGGCGTCGCCGGCAGGCGTTCGTGTTCCAAGGCCAGCGTAGCCTTGAGCAACGAAGCCAAACCGCTGGCCGCTCCCGTGTGGCCAATCTGAGCAACCAGGCTGCCGAGCCAAATCGGCGTGCGCTGTTCGCGGCGCGGATACTGATCGGCGAGAACAGTCGCCTCGGCGCGGTCGACCTCGGCGATGCCAAGACCGGTCGCCTCGACAAAGCCAACCTGGTCGCATGTGCTGGCGCATTGACTCCTAGCGCGCGCCACGGCGTCGCGCGAGGCGGTGTCGATCGATGGTCCCGAGGCCAGGCCGACGCCTCGCACGATGCCATGAATCGTGTTGCCATCGCGACGCGCGTCGCTCAACCGCTTGAGCAGCAGCACGACGGCCCCCTCGCCCGGCACCAGCCCCTGGGCGTCGCGATCGAACCCGGCGCGCGGACGCTTCGGCGCCAGCGTGCCCGACATCACCAGCCCCTGGTACATCATCAGTTCCATGCTGCGCTGACCGGCGGCACACACGACCAACGAGCACTGGTCTCCCTCGCGCAGCCAATCGACCGCGGCAGCCAAAGCGCTGACTCCCGAAACGGCGCCGGAGTCCAAAGCCAAGGCGCCCCCCATGAAATCGAATGCCTTGGTGATGCGATCAGATTGTAGCCGCGGCCGGCGAGCCATTGCACGTCGCGATTCATCGCAAAGACGATCTGCAGCACTGGATCGCCGTTCAATCGGAAGGGGGCGTCGATCAGCCGCGCGAGCCTGCGCGCGTCGGTCAAATACGGCAGCATGACCGTCGTGACGTCACCGTAGAGGCCCGAACCGAGCTTCACGGGGCGCGGGCCGAAACTTGTCGGCATCACATGCGGTTTCAACGAATCGAACATATCAACGAGCGACACCGTTCATTCAATTCAAGGAACGTTGAGTGTGGTTCAGATCAATCGAGCTCTCAGGCGTCTGCGATTCCTGGGTGCTGCGATCTCGTTCGATGCCATAACGGCCACGCTCTCGAGCGGCCAGAGGGGAACGCATGGTTGCGCGTCGCCTGACGACTCGCTGACGTCGGCATTATTCGTCCTCGTTGCCACCTTCGCCTTCTTCGCCTTTGTCGTCGCCGGCATTTTCGCCTGCTTGGTCCTGCTCATCGTCGTCTTCATTTTCCTCTGGTTGATCGTGGATGACGAGCGAGTAGAACGCAGGCACCACCACCAGCGTCGTCACCATACCGGCCAAGAGGCCGCCGATCACCGCCCGGCCGAGGGGCACGTTCGCTTCGCTGCCGCGTTCGATCCCCAGCGACATGGGGAGCAGCGCGAAAAACGCAGCCAGCGCCGTCATCACCACCGGGCGCACACGGATCGCCGCGGCGTGCATGACCGCATCGGTCGGATTCATCTTGTCGGTTTCGCGGGTGCGCTGGGCAAAGTCGATGAGCAACACCGTGTTGGCGACCACGATACCGACCATGAAGATCACGCCGAGCATCGATTGCACGTTGATCGCGGTGCCGGTAACGAACAGGATCAGGATCACGCCGATCACGCCGATCGGCACGGCAAACAGGATCACCACCGGGACCAGGTACGATCGGAACAGCGCCACCAGCAAGAAATAAATGAGCAGCGTCGCCAGGACCAGGCCGATCGCCAAATCGCGAAACGTCTCGAGCATCCGCGAATACTCGCCCGTGATTTTCATGCTCGAGCCGGACAGCTCTTGATGATCCTTTGAATCCGGATCGTACGGCGCCCACTCGTTGCTGCCGGTAGACTTGCCGAACTCGTTGAGTGCGGCGTGTACGTCGTCGGCCACGTGCCCCAGATCGCGGCCTTGCACGCCCATCGTGAGCTCGATCGTCTCTTGCAGGTTGACGTGCGTCACCTCGGCCGGCACGTCGTTGCGGCGCAGCGAGATCACGTTGCGCAGCGGGACGGGCTTGTTCTGCACCGGGCTGGTCATCGGCACGTTCAACAGCGTGTGGATCGACGTGATGTCGGCCTCGGGATATTGCACGCCGACGTAGTACTGATTGTGGCTGACCGGATCGATCCAGAAATTCTTCTTGTTGAACTGGATGCTGGAATTCAGCGCAGCAATGACGTTTTTCATCACGTCCGACTGGTTGAGTCCCAGGTCGGCCGCCTTGACGCGATCGACCTCGACGACGTACTGCGGAAAATCGAGCCGCTCCATGATGCGGCAATCCACGACACCGGGAATTTCGACCACCTTGCGCTGGATCGCCTCGGCAACCTTGCGCCCCTTGTGCAGGTCTTTGGTCTCGATGCTGATGTTGATCGGCGTCGTTTTACCTTCGTTCATCGCGCCGGTGATCATGCCACCAGCATCGAAGGCAATTTGCAAGTCGGCGTACTCCGGGTCGGTCGTCAATTTCTCGCGCAGCAGCCGCACGTACTCCTGCGACGATTTCGAGCGATCGGCGGTCAACTGCACCTTGACGACGGTGTCCATCGGCCCGGCGTTGGGCGTGTAGGCGGCCGACCAGTCGGGAGTGACGCCGATTTCGCTGATCTGCAGCTCGAGATCCTTGCCGATCATGTCCTTGATGACAGTTTCGATGTGCGAGATACGGTCTTCGGTCACCTCGATCCGCGTGCCGGTCTTCGCGCGCGCGAACATCTCGAATGCGCCGGCATCGACCTCGGGAAAGAAATCCCGCCGCAGGTGCGGACCGAGCAGCACGATCAACGCGATCAGCAGGCCCACGGGCGCAAGCACCGTCAGCCAGCGATGGCGCATGACTACTTCGAGTTGGCGGGTGTACCATTTGATCGCCGCATCGATCCACCCTTGCCATTTGGCGGACAACCGGCCGACGATTCCGTGGGGCTCTTCCTTCTTCCCTTGTTCCGATTTTTTCGGCTTCCGCAGCCAAGAGGCGCAGCGTGTCGGCACGAACGTCAACGCCATCAGGAACGCGGCGAGCATCGAAAATCCGACGGCCAGTGCCATCGGCCGGAACAAAAACGCCCCCAGCCCCGGCATCAGCGCCAAGGGAGCCAGCACCAAGAGCGTGCAAAGGCTGGCGACCAGCTCGGGCAACGCTACTTCGCTCCCGCCTTCAAGTGCCGCGTCGTGCCGCGACTTGCCCATTTCCAGGTGACGATGCGTGTTTTCCAGGCACACGATCGCAATGTCGACCAGTGGTCCGATCGCCAGCGACAGGCCGGCCAGCGTCATCACATTGATCGTGTTGCCGGTGAAGTAGATGAAGATCAGCGCGGTGAACACCGCGATGGGAATGGTGATCGCCGCGATAGCCATCATTCGCCATTGGCCGAGGAACAGCAGAATGACTAGCGAGCACAGCACGGCGCCCAGCACTCCTTCCTGGGTCAGGCTTTCGATCGACTTGCGCACGTAGATCGATTGATCCATGACGACTTTCAAGTCGATATTCGGCCGCGAGAGCCGGGCGCTCATCTTGGGGATCGACTTCTTGAGGTTGTCGACCACGGCCAAGGTGCTGGAGCCGGTCTGCCGATAGACCGGGATGTACACTTCGCGCCGGCCATTGATGCGCACGATGTTGGTTTGGATCATCGCTGCGTCTTTCGTCGTGGCCACGTCGCGCAGGTAGGCCGCGTTTCCCTGCTTCGTGCGCAGCGGGATGTCTCCCATCTGCTCGACGAACTTGAACATCGAGTTCGAGTCGATGGCGAAGTCGGTGGTGCCGAATTTGGCATCGCCGGTGGGGAGGAACAGGTTGTAATCGTCGAGAGCCTTCATTGCGTCGAGCGGCGACAGACCGCGCGCTTCGAGCTTGATACGATCGAGATACGCGATCACCGCGCGCAGCTTGCCGCCGTAGACCACCGGGGCGACGGCACCCGGCGAGCTCATGATCATGTTGCGCACTTCGTACCGGGCGACGTCGTAAAGGATCGCCTGTGTCTGCGACTTGCTATCGACCGCCACCAGGCATGCCGGCACCACGCTCGTCGGATCGTACGGCAGAATCACCGGCGGCAGCGTACCGGGGGGCAGATTGGGGATGGCGGCTGAGGCGAGCGAGTTGACCTGGGTCAGCGCGCCGTTGGGGTCAATGCCGCTGCGATAGTAGTTGCGAATAATGCTCGCCCCGACGATCGATCGAGACTCTTGCCGCTTGGTTCCGGCAGCCTGCCCGGTCCAGCGCTCCATGCGGTTGGTGATGTCTTTCTCGATATCCGAGGCCGACATGCCGCCGTAGAACGTGAGCACCTGCACCGCGGGACTATTGAACACGGGGAGAATGTCGATCGGGATTCGCACGATGCTCAGCCCGCCGAGCACAACGAGCGTTAGCACGAACACGGTCACCGCCCAGGGATTCTTCAGCGAAGCTGCGATCAATCGCTGCATTCAAGCACTCCCCGCGCGTCGACGAGATTGGTCCGGGCTACACGACACCCCATCCGCCGGCAATTCATTGCTGCTGGTTGTGATCGTTTTGGTCCTTCTGGCTCTTTTGATCCTTGAGATCCTTTTGGTCCTTCTGAATCGCTTCGACCGCCGTGCCGTTTCCCGTCGGGCCGGTGTAGTTGGTCACGACTTCGTCGCTGGTGCCCAGGCCGTCAACCACTTCGACATGAATTCCGTCATCCAGCCCGGTGGTCACCTTCTGGGTGTACATTTTTGAATTGCGGACGACGTACACCTGCCCGTGGTGATCTTCGACGTTGCCGGTCAGGCACGACGAGGGAATGGTGACCGCGTGTTTCGGCTCACCGGCCAGAGCGACCGTGGCGCTGCCGAACATTCCGTCGCTAAGCACGTTCTTCGGGTTCGGCAAGTCGATCTCGACGCGCATGGTTCGCGTGTCGATCACTTCGACGTCGGACATTCGCGACACCTTGCCCTGGAATTGCTGGCCTGAAAGTGCATCGACGCTGACGGTGGCCGCGGCCCCGACCTTGAGCGAGGCGATGACGTCGTCGGGCATTTGCACCACCACGCGCATCAGGTCGGTGCGGGCCACGGTCAGCATGGGCGTGGTACCGCCTTGCTGGGCGGCGCGCACAAAGTCGCCCGGATAATAATTCCGGAGCGCAATCACTCCTTTGAACGGCGCCACGATCTTGGCGAATTGCAGCAAGACTTCGGTCTTGCCGATCTCCGCCTCGGCAAGCTGCACTTCGCTTTGCGCCTCGCCGACGTTGGCCTTGGCTTGTTCGATGGTGGCTTGCGCGGCGCCGACCTGAGCTTTGGCACTCATGAGTGCCGCATTGGCCGATTGTTCGGAGGCGCGGGCCGCCTCGAGCTGTTCTTGTTGCTCCTGCACGAGGCGCTCTTCGATGGCGTTCTTCTCGTAGAGTGCCTTGATGCGGTGGAACGCTTCGTCGCGGTAGACGCGCGTTGCAATGGCCTTGTTGACCCCCGCTACGCTTTCCTGCGCGGTGGCTTGAGCCGTTTTCCAATTGGCGATGGCCGTGGTGACCTGCGCCTCGGCCTGCGTGACTTTGGATTGCCTGACCGCGAGTTCCGCCTCGTTGGCCTGCAATTGCTTCTGCACGTTGGGCACGTCGATCTGGGCCAAAGTCTGGCCCTGTTCGACCACGTCGCCAATGTCGACGCTCTGGGTCTTGAGATACCCCGAAACCTGAGCAAACAGGTTGGCAATGCCGAACGAATAAACAGTTGCCGGCTGCGTGGTCGATCGGGGGAGCCCGCCTGGCGTGGGATGAACCACGTCGACCTGTGTTTTAGACGCTGCCTTCTTCTCTTGCGCCGGTTGCGACTTCGCCGCCGCATGATGCCGCCAATCGAAGAAGGCGAACAGCCCTCCCGCGACGACGAGAATGCCGGCAACGATCAGAATTCGACGCCAATTCATATCCAATCTCGCTTCGCAAATCAGAGCGCAGCCGCGGTAGCAGAGCAAATGGCATACCCGATGGCTTGTGTCCTTACGTAAAGAAAGCGAAACGGACCGATGGCGATATTTCGGTCGTAACAGCGGCGAGCCCCGCCGTTGTCACCAGGGCCACGTTCAGGCCAATTGCCTGGCGCCAGCGGCCGACTGCGGCGACGCTCCGCACGCTACGCGCGCCGGCGGAGAAGCGCCGGGTGCCAAGAGCAAGGTCGCGGCAGTCGCCGGCGCATGTTGGGCTCGCAGCAGCACTATCCCAGCACCGTCATCGCCAAAGCCAGTGCCGATGCTGCGACGCTTTGAGGCGCGAGCTGGCGCCGAATGCCTCGACCTTAGTTCGCGCGACAAGCTCTCGACGGGATCGGCGCAGGAATCTATGGTGTTGCGCAGAGACCAAGAACATCGACGAGCGGTCGCCGGAAGCGTGATCCGTGGTTAGCGCGTTGAGGTGAGCATTGGACGGCGCGGCGGCTGAGTGGACGACGTGGATCGTATTCGCCGGGACCTACGCCGGCTTGGCAATCGGCAAGATTCCAGGGCTGCACATCGACCGGGCCGGGATCGCTCTGGCCGGGGCGACGTTGATGCTCGTCACTGGTCAAATCACCTTTCGCGATGCGATGAGCCGCGAGAGCATCGACTATCCGACGCTCGCCCTGCTGTTCGGCATGATGATTGTGGTTGGCTGCCTGCGGCTGTCGGGTTTTTTTGCCCGGCTGGCCGGAGCGGCGATGGCGCGGATTCGCTCACCGCGCGCGCTGTTGGCCGCGACGATCGCCTTGGCCGGCGCCCTGTCGGCATTCTTGATTAATGACGTGGTCTGCCTCGCGTTGTCGCCGCTGGTCCTGCACCTGGCCCGTCGCCTGCGGTTCGATCCGGTGCCGCACCTGGTCGCCCTGGCAACTGCGGCAAACATCGGCTCGGTGGGCACGATCACCGGCAACCCGCAGAACATCTACATCGGCTCGCACTCCGGCATCTCATACCTGCGCTTCGCTCTGCGGCTGCTGCCCGTGGCGACGATTGGCCTGGTGATCAATTACTTGGTCGTGGCAGTCGTGTATCGACGCAGCCTGGCTGCGACGGCCGACACACAGCGCACGACCGACGAACCGGCCGAGGACGACGTGCCCCCGCAGAACCGCGCCGTCCATCGAGCCCTGCGACGCAAGGCTGTCGCGGTGGCTGTCCTGACGATCGCGCTGTTCTTCACCGGCTTGCCCTTGGAGGTGGTTGCGCTGGCAGCAGCGGCGTTTCTGTTATTAGGTCGCGTGAAGTCGGCCAGGATTTATGCCCAGGTCGATTGGGGATTGCTGATGATGTTCGTCGGTCTGTTTGTCGTCGTGCATGCGTTCCAGGTGCACGTTGTCAGTCGCTGGGGCATTGCCGGCTGGCATTGGCTGCTCGATTCGCCGGTCGATCGGATGAGCCTGCTGTCGGCCGGGTTGTCGAACCTGGTGAGCAACGTGCCGGCGGTGCTGCTGCTGGAGCCCGTGGTCGCGGCAATCGGTCCGAGCGAGCGCGAAACGGCCTGGTTGGCCTTGGCGATGTCGAGCACCTTGGCCGGCAATCTGACCGTGCTGGGGAGCGTGGCGAATCTGATCGTGGTCGAGAACGCGCGGCGCGGCGGCGTCGAGATTTCGTTCTGGCAGTACTGCAAGATTGGCGTGCCGCTGACGCTGCTGACGTTAGCACTCGGGATCGCGTGGTTCGACTTTGTTCGCTACTGATTTGTTCGCTACTGAGGCGTTCATGCCCCTTCGCGGCGTCCGCTCGCTGAGACATCGCAACTTCCGGCTCTTCTTTGCCGGCCAGCTCGTATCGCTGTGCGGCACATGGTTGCAGCAAGTGGCGATGACCTGGCTGGTGTGGGAGCTGTCGCACCGGCCGAGCCTGCTGGGATATCTCAGCTTCGCCAGCCAGATTCCGATGCTGCTGTTGGCTCCCGTGGCCGGCGCGATCAGCGAACACTGGAATCGCCGGCGGGCCTTGCTGGTTACACAAAGCCTCGCGATGGCGCAGGCGCTGGTTCTCGGCGTGCTCACGCTCGAAGGCTGGGTGCGCGTTGAGCACGTGTTCGTGTTGGCGCTGGCGCTGGGAATGGTCAACGCGTTCGACATGCCGCTGCGTCAGGCGTTCTTGCACCAGATGGTGGTCGAGCGCGACGATCTGGCCAATGCCATCGCGCTGAACTCGTCGATGGTCAACGGAGCCCGGCTCGTGGGGCCGGCGCTGGCCGGGGTGCTGATCGATCTGGTCGGCGAAGGATGGTGCTTCGTGCTCAATGGGCTCAGTTACCTGGCGGTGCTGGCCGCCTTGGCAGCGATGCAAATTGTACACGTGCGCCCGCCTGTCGCCGAGACGCGCCTGTGGACGAACCTGCACGGTGGCTTTCGCTACGCGTTCACGTTCACGCCGATCCGTGCCATCCTGTCGATGGTGGCGATCACGAGCATCACAAGCATGCCACTGTCGGTGCTGATGCCGGTCTTTGCCAGCGAGAAGCTCGGTGGCGGGGCTGGCACCTTGGGCCTGCTCACCAGCGCGATGGGCATCGGCGCGCTGGGAAGCGCGATGTACCTAGCCGCGCGCCGCAGCGTGCTGGGGCTAGGGCGGGTGATGGCCCTGGCCGCGCTCGGATTTGCGTTGGGCATGATCGCCTTCTCGTTCTCCGACACGCTGGTTCTTTCGCTGCCAATCCTTGCCCTCAGCGGCTTCTGCATGATGTTGCAGATGGCCTCGAGCAACACGCTGCTGCAAACGATCGTCGATCCCGACAAGCGCGGCCGCGTGATGGGACTGTACGGGATGTCGTTCCTGGGCGTCGCGCCGATCGGCAGCTTATCGACGGCCTATCTCGCCCGGCCCGACGTGCTCGGCTCGTCGAACACGCTGCGCCTTGCCGGAGCGATCTGCCTGGCCGGCGGAATCGTATTCCTGTTCCGGCTGCGCACGCTGCGCGAGCAGGTGCGGCCAGTGTATCGAAAGCTCGGCATCCTCCCCGAGATCGCCGCGGGTTTGCAAGCCAGCGCACAACTCAACACCCCACCGGAACGAACGTAGGCCTGCAGGCCGCGCCGTTGTACATTCCCGCAGCCAATCCGATAATCGAACGCATCGCCGTTGATTCGTAAAGATGGTCGAGCTCGCGCTCATCAATGAGCCGAACGGCGGCTCCAGGCAGGCCTGCACGTCTTCAGCCGTCAGATGATCGTGCTCCTTAAGCGCTTGATCGACGGTCCATCCGCGCGCCAAGAGCTCGATCACGAATCCAACGGCGATGCGCGGTCCTTTGACGATCACTACCCAGATATCTCACTTCCCAGCCGCAGCAGCAGGTCGAAGGGATAGATGCCGGTGTCGTGGCCGTCGGTGAACGCGATGTTGTAGGCGTACTGGCCGACCGGGGTCATGCCGGCCAGCTTCAGCGGCGCGGCTTCAGCCGGCGAGAGAATCGGCAACATCGTCGGTGGCGGAGGAGCAGCGGAGCGCTTCTCGCGGCAGGTTGCGCAGGGGCAGGCGTCGCGCAGTTCGCGCACCGTGTAGAGCCGGCGCTGGCCGTCGCTCCACTCGATCAGCAAGCGGCCGTCCGGTTCCAGCGCAAGTTTTGTAGGTTGAGCGGGCATTGAAGCTGTTATTCTGCGATGCTCGACAAAGTGCCAAGCACACGGTCGATCTCGTCGTGCGTGTTGTAGTGCATCAGGCCGAGGCGCACGAGCCCTTCGGGTTCCAATCCCAACGATTCGGTCACCGATAAGGCATAGAAGTTTCCGCTCCACACGCAGATGCCGGCCGCGGCGAGCTGGCGGGCCAACTCGTGCGACGCGAGCGCGCGGTGCGTGATCGATACCGTCGGCACGCGCTCGTCGAGCCGGGCCGTGTCGGCAATGCCCCACACGCGCACCTTGGGCAACTCGGCGAGCCCGGCAAGCAGATGCCGCGCCAGGTCGGTTTCGTAGGCCGTGATCGCCTCGAACGCCGCAGTCAGCGCCTCGCGCCGACCGAGTGACGCGCCGTCCTTGCTCGTCCTGCGGCCAATCTCGGCCAGGTACTCAATGGCTGCCAGGCTGCCCGCGATCCCTTCGTGATTCTGGGTGCCGGTCATCCAACGGCTTGGCAGATCATTCGATGCTGGGCGGACTTTGTAGGCCGGCAGTTCCTCGAGCAACGCGCGGCGGCCCCACAGCGCGCCGACATGCGGGCCGAAGAACTTGTACGCCGAGCAGACCACGAAATCGGCGCCCCAGGCGGCGACATCGACCAGTCGGTGCGGCACATAATGCACCGCGTCGACATACACCAGCGCACCAGCCGCATGCGCGGCCTGAACAATCTCGGCCAGCGGGTTGATCGTCCCTAGCGAGTTGCTCGCGGCGCCGACCGCCACCAGCCGCGTGCGCGGCGACAGTTTGCTGCGCAGATCGCGCACGTCGAGCGTACCATCGACGCCATGGAAGGCGACCGGGCGCACTTCGACGCCGGCCTCGGCGGCCGCCAGCGTCCAGGGACTCACGTTCGCATCGTGATCCAGCCGCGTGACAATAATATTGTCGCCGCGGCGCCAGGTGCGCGCCAGCGATCGGCTCATGGCCAGGGTAAGCGTGGACATGTTCGCGCCGAAGATCACGCACTCAGCGTCGTCGGCGCCGAGCAGGTCGGCCACGGCCCGGTGCGCCTCGGCAAGCACGGCATCGCTCGCGCGGCTGGTGGCGAATGTGCCGCCGCAGTTCGCATTGTTCGTCGACAGGTATCGGCTGATCGCGCCAATCACCGACTGCGGCACCTGGCTGCCGCCAGGACCGTCGAGGAACACGGCCGGGTGACCGTCGAACGATTGTGCCAGCGCCGGAAATTGAGCGCGAATACTATCGATGTCGAATGCCTTGTTGGAGGTTTTCATCAGGTAACGCGGAAATCTTCTTCGCGCAGATCGGTGATGAACATATATCCGGGGCTGTGAGTGATTGCCAGATCGAGCCGCGCATTGACGAGGGCCAACTGAGGCGTGACGCCGCAGGCCCAGAACACCGGCAACTCACCGCCGGCGATCGTGACCGCGTCGCCGAAGTCGGGCCGTTCGAGGGCCGCGATGCCAAGCGCCGCCGGATCGCCGACATGCACCGGAGCGCCGTGCATTCGTGGATACGCGGCAGTGACCGCCCCCACCTGCGCGATCTGCTCGGGTCGATACGGCCGCATGCTCACCACCAGGTTTCCGCGAAACACACCGGCCGGTTCGCACGAACGATTGGTGCGAAACATCGGCACGTTGCGGCGCTCGTGGATATGCCGCACCGGCAGACCGGCGCGCTCAAGTGCCGCTTCGAAGCTGAACGAACAACCCAGCAGAAAGCCCACGAGGTCATCGCGCCACACAGCGAGTAGATCGCTGCGTTCGACGGCTTCGGGTTGGCCGTGACGGAACACGCGATAGCGCCCCACGTCGGTGCGCAGGTCGGCTCCGGCAGCAACATCGACCGTCGGATCGCCTGGCGCGCCGCGCGCCACGAGCGGACACGGTTGCGGATTGAGCCGGCAGAATTGTTCGAAGTCGTCGGCTACGGCAGCCGGCACGATGACGACGTTGGTTTGCACAAACCCCGGAACTTGTCCGGCTGTAGGGCGCTGAAAAGCACGCGATCGAATCGCGGCGCGGAGTGCATCGGGATAAGAATATTGTGAAAACTCTGTCATCTTGCGCGACGTATCATCAACAAACTCATGCGGAACTCGGAGTTCACGCCAGTTTGTCATACCTCCTACCGGGTGGAAGCCTTGCTCGGGCGAAACCGTAGGATAAATTTATCTCAGTGCTCGCCGAAAGGTGAGCTTCGAGCCGCACAGGTTCCTGCCCCGCCTGTGCGGCTTTCTTTTTGCGCCTGCGTTGGGCGCGGCCGCCGGGCCGCGTGGCCAACGCGCGTCGCAAGCGACGCTAACCATCGCGCTTCAGGCCGCGCAGTGTGCCGACGAGCTTCGTGATGTCGACCGGCTTCTCGATCAGTCCGTCGATGCCCAACTCGCGCAGCTCGTCGAGCCGTTGCTGCGAGAGGTCGGCCGTCATCGCGAACACCGCCCCCGCCGCACTGCCGACGTCGTGGCTGCGCGCCGCCTTGAGCACTTCGCGGCCGTCCATGTCGGGGAGCATCATGTCGACCAAGAGCACGTCGAACGCCGCCGACGATTGCAGTCGGTCCAAGGCCGAGCGGCCGTCGGCGGCTTCGATTACCGCCGCCCCTTCTTCGCGCAGGAGGCGCGCGGTGCCCAGCCGCGTCGGCTCGTGATCCTCGACCAGCAGCACGCGCAGGTTCATCGGCGACACCGCGGCTGAGACGATGCGGGCCATCGCCGGATCAGCCTTGCTGGTTCGGACGGCGGACCCCAGGCGCAACATGACCACCGAAGCGGGGAGCGACACGGTGAACGTGCTGCCCTGCCGGGGCACGCTCTCGACGCTCAACGTGCCGCCAATCAGGTCGACCAGGCGCTTGCTAATGGCGAGGCCGAGGCCAGTCCCCTTGGCACGATCGCGCGCCGGATTGTGCAACTGGGCAAATTCGTTGAAGATCGTCTCCTGGTGCTCCGGCGCGATGCCGATCCCGCTGTCGATCACCCGGATTTGCAGCGCCGGCTGAGAATGCAAGCCCTGCGGCTGCGACACAACGGCCGATTCAATCCGTATGCTCCCCTGATCGGTGAACTTGATGGCGTTGCCGATCAGATTCGCCAACACGCGCGCCAGCTTCACGCGATCGGTGCGAATCCACAACGGCCGCCCGGCCGGCTCGCAATTCAGCGCAACTTGCTTTTGCACGGCGAGCGGCATGAGCTGCCGGCACTCTTCTTCGATCAACTCGGAAAGCGAGAACTCGCTTTCGGTGAGCTCGATCTTGCCGGCATCGAAGCGGGCCAGGTCGAGCACGTCCCCCACCAGTTCGATCAGCGACAGTGTGCTGCGCTGCAAGCCGGCAGCCAGGCTGGGAATCTCTTCGCGCAGCTTGGGGTCGGCAGCGTAACGGCTGATCAGCTCGGCCGTCAGGTTGATGGCGTTGGCCGGCGTGCGAATGTCGTGCGACACGGCGGCCAGGAAGCGCGTCTTCCGCTGAGCGGCCTCTTCCGCCTCGCGGCGGCGCAGCTCCAATTCGTGCTGAAGCAGCTTTTGCGCGGTGACGTCGACCAACGCGGCGACCGCACCGGTCGCGATGCCGTCGGCGTCGCAGATTGGCGAGGCGCTAACGAGCAGTGCCCGCCGGGTGCCGCCAGGCAATACCAGTTCGAGCTCGTCGTTTACAATATCGACGCCGGCGGCCGCGCGCACCAGCGGATGATTGCCAGGATCCAGCGGATGATCGCCGCGGACCAGGTACCGCGCTACGCGCTGGCCCAGGGGCGTGAATGGCGACAGGTTTTCATCCTTCGTGACGTTCAACATGGCGGCGGCGGCCGGGTTCACACGTACCTCGCGGCACGCCGGATCGTCGGCGACCAGCATGGCGATCGGCACCGTGCCGACCGCGGCTTCAAAGCGCCGGCGCTCCTGCTGGATGGTGTCGAGCAGCTCGGCACTCTGCGTGCTGATCGACGCCTGGGCTGCCAGCGATTCGACCATCGACACTTCCGCTTCGTTCCACGCTCGCGGCTGCTCGCAGTAAATCTCGACGGTCCCCACGCAACGTCCCTGCACGCGCAGCGGCGCAGCTAGCACCGCGGCCAGCGGCGGACCGTGATGCCGGGTGGGCATCAGCAGATCGGGCCGTCGCTCGGCGTCTTCGAGAAACGCCGTTTGGCCTGCCGAGATCACCAGCGAGGCGAACGACCGCGCGTACGGCAGCCGCGTCGATACCGGCCCCTCGGGACCGAAGCCGTGATGGCAAACGATCTCGACCTCGTCGCCGTGCTTCTCGAGGATCGCCGACGGCAATCCGCCCGAGAAAATCTCGAGCGCTTCGCAGATGCGCGACATCACTTCGCTGCGGCCCAGATCGATCGTCAGCGCCCGCGACAATTCGAGCAACTGCTCGAGCATCCGCTCCCAGTTGACCAGTTCCTCGTTGGCGACGCGCAGCTCTTCGCTCTGGGTTTCGAGCTCCTCGGTCTGCGATTGCAGCTCCTCGTTCTGCCGGACGATCAGTTCTTCGTGTTCGCGCAGCTCCTCGTTGAGTTTTTCCAGCTCGGTGTTCTGTCCGTGGAGGATCGATAGATATTCCCATTGCACGCGCTGCTGGCTGATGCGCACGTCGCTGAGGCCGGCGATCACCAGGATCACGCCCGCGGCGATCACCCGATTCAGCAAGGCGATGGCCCAAACCTGCTCGTGCGTCGGCGGCGTGCCGACGGCCAACTGCAACATGGCCAACACCACGGCCGATCCGGCGCAGGCCCACAACCAGCGGCGATCGCCCGACCAGGCCATCAGCGCCACCGGAATGCCGTACAGAATCGGCAGGATCATATTGGCCGGCGTGAACAGGTCGACCAGCGCGGCGCCGACCACCAGCACCGCGCTGATGCCGGCGATCGCTCCACGCTTGCGCAGCGGTGTGTCCATCGAAAGCTCGTCGTCGGCCGTCATGCGCTTCTCCCCGGCCGCTGGTAGATGCACGGCGCGATGCAGGCCAGATGCTTCGCTCCCCGCGGCCGCTCGGCCTTGCCGACCACCAGCAGCCCGCCAGGACGCAGAGCTGCCTCGATCCGTTCCCACAGCGTGCCGAGCGCGTCGAGCCGCATATACATCGCCGTGTTACGGAACAAGATGACGTCCCAACAGCCGGGCACAAACGCATCGAGCAGGTTCACCGTCTTCCAGTGCAGCGATTGGCGCAGTGAAGCATTGATCTGCCAACGGTGTCCCTGCAGGGTGAAATGCTGTGATCGCCGCTCCGGGTTGATGCAATCCATCGCCGCCGGCGGATAGTATCCTTCGCGCGCCTCGGCGATCACGGTGCTGCGGCAATCGGTCCCCAGCAGGTGGCTGCGCGCCAGGAGCTGTTGCTCGGCCAGCAGCATCGCCACCGAGTACAGTTCGGCGCCGTCGGAGCAGCTCATGCTCCAGACGTGCAGCCGGCCGGTGCGCTGTATCATGCAAGGCAGCAGTTGGCCCAGGGCCTCGAATACTTCGGTGTCGCGGAAGAACGACGTGACGCCAATGAGCACGGCGTTGATTGCGATAGTCAGCAGACCGGGACTGCGCTCAAGCACGCGGCGCGCCTGCGCCGCCGAGCCGACGTGCAATGCCCGCAGGCATGCCGGCAGGCGGCGATCGAGCGTTTCCGAGCGATACAGCCGGGCATCGAGCCCCACTTGGGCAAACAGCCAATCGAAGAATTCACACTCCTGCGGCAATTGGTCGCTGCGCGATTCGACGCCCCGCGCCCGGCCGACACTGGGCGTCGCCGGCGACACCTCGCGTCGCCACGGCAAAGCACGCGGAAACACCACGTGCGCATTCGGCGACGTGCCTCGGACACGCGTCGCGTGGAGCAATTGCCTCATCCGGTCGGCTCGTCGAGCCCCTCGTTCAGTTTTTGCAGGTCGTCGGGCACGAAGCGGCCGTCCTTGCGCACCAGCTCATCGTCGAACCACAGCTCACCACCGCCGTAGGCGGGGGTCTGGATCAGCACCAGGTCCCAGTGGATGCGGCTGCGGTTGCCGTTGTCGCATTCCTCATAGGCGTTGCCGGGCGTGAGATGAATGCTGCCGCCGATCTTTTCGTCGAACAGCGTGTCGAGCATCGGCCGACGAACGCGGTTGTTGCAGCCGATCGACCACTCGCCGACGTAGCGTGCCCCCTCGTCGGCGTCGAGCACCTGGTTGAGCTTGGCCGGCTCGTTGGCGCACGTAGCGCGCACGATCTTCCCTTTGCGGAACTCGAACTCGACGTCCTGGAACACCGTCCCCTGGTAGCGCGACGGGGCGTTGTAGCGAATCACGCCTTCGAGGCTGTCGCGCACCGGAGCGGTGAACACCTCGCCATCGGGAATGTTCCGCTGGCCGTGACATGGTCGGACCGGCATGCCACGGATCGAAAACCTCAGGTCGGTGCCGGGACCAACCAGCCGCACCCGGTCGGCCGCTTGCATGCGGCGCTCGAGCGGCTGCTGATCGCGACCCATCTGCGCATAGTCCACGGTGCAGACATCGAAGTAGAAATCGACGAACTGCTCGCTGCTCATGTTCGCCGCCTGGGCAAAGGCGTCGGTCGGCCAGCGCAGCACCACCCATTTCGTTTTGGGCACTCGTGTTTTGCTGTGCACCGGGTCCCACCAGTGCTTCTGGTACAGGTCCATTTGCGGCAGCGGCACATCGGCAAACTGGCTGCTGTTGGCCGCCCCGCGGATGCCGATGTACGCATCCATTTGTTCCATGCGGGCACGTTCGAACTCCCCGGCCAAGGCCAGGTTGGTCTTGCTGCCGGTGCGGTACAGCGAGCGCAGCACCGCATTGTTCTTCAGGGTCACCAATGGCTGCGCCCCGCGCTCGCTCGCCAGCTCGACCAGCCGGCAGACGATCGACGGCTCGGGCAGATCGAACGCCTCGATCAGCACTTTTTCGCCGGCGCGCAACTGACAACTGTGATCGATCAGAATCTCGGCCAAGCGGTGCAGACGTGGATCGGTCATCGCGGCGGCGGGATGAGCCCGGGAAGGAGCGGGGGGACGAGGCAACTACTTCCGATCATCGGCGAGCGGGCGATATTCGTCAATCAATGCGGATCGTGTCGCACTGGAGCTTTGCCCCCATTTCGGGGCCGAGCATGTTCTGGTCAACATCAGAATGTGCAGCTATGCTGAGCGAGATTTGATTCTTGGGGAGGCGATCGTCGCATGCGGACGTGCTTGCTGAGTTGTTGTGTATTGCTGGCCGCCTCGATGGCGCGTGGTGCCGATTGGCCGCAGCGCAACGGTCCGTACCGCAACAACACGACGCCGGAAATCGTTCGCCCCTGGACTGAACCGCTGGTCGCCGTGTGGACCATGCCGCTGGGCGAAGGATACTCATCGCCCACGGTGGCGGACGGCCGCATGTTCTTGCACCACAAGTTGAAGGATCAAGACGTCGAGGAGGTGCTATCGCTCGATGCAGCGACCGGCAAGGTGCTGTGGCGATACGCGTACCCGCACAAGCCGTTCGAGAGCAACGTCGGCAACGGTCCGCGTGCCGCGCCGTGCATCGCGTTAGGCAAAGTGTACGCCTTCGGCATCACCGGCATTCTGACCTGCCTTGAGGCCGACACGGGCAAGCTGCTCTGGCAGAAGAACGTGCTGGCCGAGGCCAACGCGCCGATCATGATGTTCGGGGCCACCGCGGCGCCGTTGGTCGAGGGGAACCGGCTGTACATTCCGATCGGCGCGCCGGCGATGGGGCTGGCGGCACTCGACGTGGCCAGCGGCGAGACGATCTGGACATCGCTGGACGATCCGCCGACGAGCGTGATGCCGGTCCTGTTTCAGCCGCGCATTGCCGGCCGGCAGCAGGTCGAGCAATTCGGGGTGGCTCGGCGCATCGCGCCCGCCCAGCGCGTCGAGCGGTTCGACGATCCCGCACCCGAACATGTGCGCCCAAAGGCGATTCGCCGCCGCACGTGCGAAGTAGCGGTTCTCGGCCGACGTGAGCCACTCGGCCAGCGCCTCGCGTGGCCGCGATTGCAAGGTCCAGGTCGGCGCGCTGCCGTCGAGAAACATCGCTTGCGCCGACTTACCGGTGTCGGCCACGGCCAGCTCACGCCGCTCGATTGCCTCGGGAGCGGGCAGCATCGCGTTGTCGGGCCTCAACCGTCCGACACCGGCATAAAAGGCGGCGAACTGCCAGAACTGCTGCTGCTTCCAATCGGCGAACGGATGATTATGGCACTGCGCGCAATCGAGGTTCACGCCCAGGAACACCCGCGCGGTCGCTGCCGCCAGGTTCTCGGGTTTCAGTTCGTTGGCCTGGAAGAAGGCCACCGCGTAGGCCGAAACGTCATCGTCGGGGCGGTCGAGTCGGCTATCGAGCGGGGCGGTCACGACCGCACGGACCCATTGGTCGTACGGCACGTTGTCGCGCAGTTGTCGGGCGAGCCACGTTTCGATTTTCGGCGCCAGGTAACGCACATCCTGCGGATTGGCCTGCGCCAGCAGCGCGGCCCGCCATACATTGGTGAAGTGCCGCACGTAGCGCGGCTCAGCCAGCCGGCTGTCGATTGCCCGGCGGCGCTTCTGCGGATCACTGTCGTCGAGAAAGGCGCGCACTTCCGCGACCGTGGGAATTCGGCCATTGAGATCGAGCGTGAGCCGTCGCAGGAACTCCGCATCGTCGGCCGACTGAGCGGCCACGATCCCGTCGCGAGCTAGCACCGTGTCAAGAATGCCGTCAATGCGATCGGCCAGTGCTTGTGCCGGGTCTGCTTCGGGGCCGGCAAGGGCGGTCGTCGCAGATGCAGCGACCAACATTCGCCGCGAATGTCATGCATCTCATTGAGGCGCAACCGGTTCCAGACACGGGGTATGTGACGATATGACACTCGTCAGTTTATCATCGTCGGCGCTGATGCGCTCAATGGTTTGCCGCGAAAGGGCGGTGGCAAGGTCCACGGAATCGTTAAACTCGCTATAGTTTCACAGCCGATAAGCAGTCGCGAATCGCTGCGCCGGCGCTGCCGCTGCGCCAGCGATGCTACCAGGCGGGCATTCGCACGGTTGTGAGGATTCGTAGTGATCGCGTGGTTTTCGGTTCGCCAGCGCGCCGTTTGGATGCTCGTGCTGCTAGCGGTCCTGGCCGCCGGCTGCTCGCGCACGCGCTATCGATTGAATGCCGATCGCGAAGGGCGCGAGCTGATCGACGAGCACTCGAACGACCCGCGCTGGACGGTGCGCAACTTCAATCTGAACTATGATCCGCGCAGCCGCTACTTCGAGCCGAACAACCAGGATCATATTCCAATGCCGCCGGACGATCCGGCCGCGCACCAGTACATGCACTATGTCAGCGGCAAGAGGGGGTGGAAGTACTGGCATCGCTGGGGGGACCAGCAGGATTTGCAAGCCCCCCAGTGGCGCGAGCTGCTGGGAACATATCTGCCGACGACCGAAGACGGCGGGGTGAAGCTCGACCTGGACGGGGCCGTGCAACTGGCGCTGATCCATTCGCCCGACTACCGCACGCAGCTTGAAACGCTGTTCCTTTCGGCACTCGACGTGAGCACCGAGCGATTCCGATTCGTCACGCAGTTCTTCGGCGGCCTCGGTCCGACGTTCACCGAGACCGGACCCGTGTTGGCCGGCGCGGGCACAGGTGCCTCGGTGCTGGGGGTCAGCACTGCGCCGGCGGCTACCGATCCGAACTTCGGCGTCGCGGCGGCGAACACCGGCACCCAGCCCACCAACTGGCGATTCACCAAGAGTTTCGCCACCGGCGGCCAGGCGGTCGTTGGCTTCGCCAATGCCTTCGTGTGGAACTTCGCCGGCAATAACACCGACGCGGCGACCTCGCTGCTGAGCTTCAGCTTCATTCAGCCGCTGCTGCGCGCCGGCGGACGGGCGGTGTCGCTCGAACAGTTGACGATCGTCGAGCGGACGCTGCTGGCCAACATGCGCGCCATGCAGCGCTACCGCCAAGGGTTCTTCACCAACATCGCCGTCGGCGACTTCAGCGGCATCACTGGTCCGCAGCGTGTCGGTGGTTTCAGCGGCGGCACCGGTCTGACCGGCTTCACCGGTCAGGGCTCGGCAGGTTTGGGTGGCGTCGGCGCCGCGACGAATATCGGTCGCGCGGGCTTCAGCGCGGCGACCAACCAGGCGACCGGCGCCATCGCGGGGACCGGCTTTGCCGGCGGCAACGCCGGCCAGGTCGGCGGGTTCGTCGGCCTGCTGCAGCAGTTGCAGCAGGTGCGGAACACCGAGGACAGCCTGAACCTGCAACTTCGCACGCTCGCGCTCTTGGAAGCCAACCTGCAAGCCGGTGTGATCGACATTACCCAAGTCGACACGTTCCGCCAGAACATCGAAACCGAACGGGCCAACCTGCTTGCCGGGCAAATCAACCTCGAAAACGCGAAGGACACGTTCAAGCGGCAAATCATTGGCCTGCCTCCCGATCTGGATGTCGAAATCGACGACACGATGCTCAAGCAGTTCCAGTTCATCGATCCGGCGATGCGCAAGGTCGAGTATCGCTACGGCGACTTTGTGAAAGAGCTGAGCGAAGGCGAATCGGCCCCCGCGGTCGAGACCTTGGCGAAGTATTTCGACGAGTTCGAGTCGGTCCGCCCCGAGGTAGTCACGCGATTTGGCGAAGTGCAAGAAGACCTGAAGCGGCTGGAGCTGGCGATCCCCGAGCGGCGCAAGCTGATGACGCCCGAAGAGGTGCCGTTGCTCGAGGCCGAACAGGTGCGGCTCAAAGACCAGTTGGCCGACCTGGAAAAACGCTTCGAAGCCACGGCCGGCGAAGCTCAACGGTTGCGCGGCGAGCTGACCGAGGCGACGCGCGAGAAGATCACCGACGCCCTGGTCGCGCAGGCAGTGGCCATGCAGCGGCTGGTGGCCGAGCTGTCGCTGGTCGAGGCACGGGCACGGCTCGAGAGCATCGTCATCGAGCCGATCGAACTGGAAAGCCCCCGGGCGCTCGAAGTCGCCCGCTACGCCCGGCTCGATTGGATGAACAACCGGGCTACGGTGGTCAACACCTGGCGCTTGATCACGTTCAACGCCAACGCGCTGCGATCGAACCTGACCGTAAGCTTTTCGGGCAACCTGGGCACGGTGCGCGACAATGCCGTGTCGTTCGACCCCAAGAACGGCGACCTGATCGGCAGCGTGCGCTTCGATCCCCCGTTCACACGCCTGCTGGAACGCAACAACTATCGGCAATCGTTGATCAACTACCAACAGGATCGCCGCACACTGATCCAGTTCGAGGACAGCATCAACCAGACGCTCCGCCAGGACCTGCGCGTGCTGCGGCAGTTGCGGATCAACCTGGAGATCCAACGCCGCGCCGTGACGATTGCCGTCCGCCGCGTCGACAAGACATTGGAAGACCTGAGCGAGCCCCCCGCGCCAGTGCTGCCGGGGCAGCAGGCCGAGCAGCTCGCTTCGAACGCGGCGTTCAACCTGCTGACGGCGATCTCCGACCTGCGCAACGCCCAGAACAACTTTTTGAGCGTGTGGATGAACTACTACTCGGAGCGGATGCAGTTGCAGCGCGACCTGGGGATCATGCAGATCGACGATCGCGGCATGTGGATCGACGAGCCGGTGGAGGACGTGATCGCGATGGTGATGGAAGGTGCGCAGCCAGTCGAGGAGCTTCCGCCGCCAGTGCCTGTCGAGTGGCTCCAGGACGCCGGGTTCGATCTCAACCGGCCGCTCGACGAGCAGATGCACGACACCGAGCCCGCGCCGCCGGAGGAGGTTCCAGCCGAGAATCCGGTCCGACTTTCGATCATGAGGTGACAGCGATGCGCCCACCAGTTCGGGGAGTTCAGCCGGCGGACCGCTGTTGCAGCACGGTCTCCCGACCGTGCTGCTAAGGTGGCATGGTCAGGAGACCATGCCACAACGCGGGGCGGCTCGGATTGCCCTTGAATTCGTCGTTAGGCGGGCAGACAATAGGAAAGCACACACGCAGTTTGCGGCGTTGCACATCCCGCCTGCCGCCGTTTCCTTGGTCGTTGCTGGCCGCCTGAAGAGGAACCCATTGCCGCGTCAGCGGTTTAAATGATCGGGATTGGTCCATAGTTGCCAGGGACGACGAGGGGTAAATAGCCGGCAGTCGGGGCACGACGTCCGAACGAATCGCACGGTTGGGGAAGAACCGATGGGCACGACAATCAAACGCTCCGGGCGCCGCTGGGGCCGGTGGCTGCTCGCCATTCTGGTGCTCGGTGGGCTGGCCGGCGGCGGCGCCTGGGGGGCTTCGCATGGACTGCCGGGCTACTTCGCCGCCGCCGAGGACAAGCACGTGCTCACCGAGCACGTCAGCCGCGGCGAGCTGGTGGTCACGGTCGTCGAAGACGGCAACGTCGAGAGCGCCAGCAACATCGACATCAAGTGCCACGTCGCCGGCGGCAGCACCATCCTGTGGATCGTTCCCGACGGCACGGTGGTCGAAAAGGGTGACATCATCGTCAAGCTCGACAGCGCGACGATCGAGGACCTGATCAACGCCCAGCGGATCGTCTTCGAGCGGGCCGTGGCCGTGCGCATCCAGGCCGAGAAAGAGTATTCGGCCGCCAAGATTGCCGTGCAGGAATACATCGAAGGGACGTTCGTCAAGGAACTGCAAACCTGCGCGGCGCAGATCACCATCGCGATGGAAAATCTGCGCAGTGCCGAGAACTCGCTGGAGCACACCTCCCGGCTGGCCCGCAAAGGATACGTGACGCCGCTGCAACTCGACGCGCAGAAGTTTGCCGTCGAACGGGCGAAGCTCGACATGGAAACCGCGCAGGTCGCCAAGAACGTGCTGGAGAAGTTCACCAAGGTCAAGATGCGCGAGGATCTCGAAACGACGCGCGACACGGCCGAGGCACGAATGCGCAGCGAACAGGCGGCTTGCGACCTCGAGCAGACGCGGCTCAAGCGGCTGATGACGCAGATGGAGCAGTGTACGATCACCGCGCCGCAGGACGGCATGGTGGTCTACGCCAACGAGGTCGGCAGCAGCCGCAGCGGCTCGGGCGCCGTGAAGATCGAAGAAGGGGCCGGCGTCCGCGATCAACAAACCATCGTCCGCGTTCCCGACTTGCAGCAGATGCAGGTGCGAGCGCTCGTACACGAATCGAAAGTCGACTCGCTCGCCCCGGGGATGCGCGCCGAGATTATCATTCAGGACCGGCGCTTTCACGGCGAAGTCAAGGCGATCGCCAACCAGCCCGAGCCGACCAGCTTCTTCTCGTCGAGCATCAAGGAGTACGCCACCTACGTGCGGATCGACGGTGAGCCGGCAGGGCTCAAGCCGGGCATGACCGCCGAGGTCGAAATCCTAGTGGCCGACCTGAAGAACGTGCTTTCGGTGCCGGTGCAGGCGGTCGTCGAGCAGCACGGCAAGTTCTACGTTTGGGCGAAAAAAGGCGAGCAGATCGAGCGGCGACCTGTGGTGATCGGCGTCACGAACAACACGAACATCGAGGTCAAGGACGGTGTGGCCGAAGGGGAGGACATCGTGCTCAACCCGCGCGCGGTGGTGCCATCGGCCCGTGAGGACCTGATCGAGCAGGCGCAGGTCGACATCGCGCGCAAGTTCGGCTCGGCCAAACCTCGCGCCCAAATGGCCGCCAAGACAACCCCGGCGACGAAAGCCGCGCCGACGAGAAGCGGTGGCAGCCCGATCAGCTTCTCGTCGCTCGATGCCAACCGCGACGGCAAAATCTCCGGCGACGAAATGCCCGAGCGGATGCGCAGCTTTGCCAGCCAGATCGACACGAACCAGGATGGCGGTGTCGACGTCAAGGAGTTTGCCGCCTTACAGTCGCGCTTGCAGAACCGGGGCAGCGGCGAGCCAGGTTCAGGGGCACCTCCCACAGCCGCAGGTGGACGGTGAGCGGCCGGCAATCGGCGGTCAGAGTCGTTCGGTGGTGGGAGGCGATTCATTCTGTGGGAGGCGAATCCTTTCGCCGAATGGTGCGCCGATTCGTCATGCCGGTCGGCGAAAGGATTCGCCTCCCACATGGGGTTTCTCCCCGCACCATTTCAACACATTCGTCGCTTACCGCTGAAAGCTGAACGCTGACGGTCCGACAAAGCCCCCCATGCTTTCCCGCTGGCTGCAAACATTCCGCCTGGGTCTCAAGAGCCTGCTGTTGCACAAGCTGCGCTCGGGGCTGGCAGTGCTCGGCATCCTGATCGGCGTGACGGCGGTCATCTGGCTCGTGGCGATGGGCGAAGGCGTCAGCCATCAGGCCCAGGAGCAGATCAAAGAGCTCGGCGCCAAGAACATCATCATCCGCAGCGTCAAGCCGCCGATGGATTCTTCGCGCACGGCGGCCAGCTTGTTCGTCGACTACGGACTGATGCGCGAAGACTACGAGCGCATCGTCCATAACATCCCCACCGTTCGTCAGGCGGTGCCGCTGCGCGAGCTGCACAAGGAAGCACGCTATCAATCCGCCGTGGCCGACATCCGGCTCGTCGGCTGCACGCCCGAATACGTGGGCATGAACAACCTGCGGCTGGCGCACGGCAGGTTTCTGACCGATCGCGACCTCGCCCGCCGCGAGAACGTTTGCATCCTCGGCTACGCCGTCGCGCGGCAATTGTTTCCGTACGAGGATCCGATCGGCAAGAACATCCAAATCGACAAGGATTTTTACGTCATCATCGGCCAGACGCAGGAGCGCACCGCGACCGGCGGCATCGGCGGCAGCTTTTCGGGACAAGACTTCAACCTCGACATTTACATTCCGCTCACCACGCTGCGCTCCCGCATCGGCGACCAGGTGATGACCAGCCGCGGCGGCAGCCGCGAAGGAGAAATCGTCCAGCTCAGCCAGATCACGGTCACCGTCGGCGAAATCGACGAAGTGGACGACACGGCCGACATGATCCGCTCCTTGCTGGAAAAGTTCCATCGCGATCCCGATTACGCCGTGATCGTCCCCAAGGAGCTGTTGCGCCAGGCCGAGGTGACGCGCATCATGTTCAACGTGCTGTTGGTGTTGATCGCGGGGATCGCGCTGGTGGTCGGCGGCATCGGCATCATGAACATCATGCTGGCCACGGTCACCGAGCGGACGCGCGAGATTGGCATCCGCCGGGCGCTGGGGGCCAAGCAGCGCGACATCGTCGAGCAGTTCCTCACTGAGACGATCGTGCTCTCCGCCACCGGCGGCATGCTGGGCGTGCTGTTCGGCTTCGCCTGCCGACCCGTGGTGAGCCAGACCAAATGGCTGTTGCAGCAGTTTCTGCCCGACGTGATGACCTCGCTGCCGCCAAACATCAGCCAGCTCGAGCCGCGCATCGCTCCGTGGTCGATCATCGCGGCGTTCCTGATCAGCGTGGGAGTGGGCGTGGTGTTCGGCCTCTACCCAGCTCGCCGCGCCGCCCAGATGGACCCGATCGAAGCCCTGCGGCACGAATAAGTCCGCGCCTGTTCTGGCTTCATTCCCTGTTCTGGCATGGTCTCCCGACCATGCCAGTGCGGCCGACCGCAGGTCTCTTGCCCCCGTCTTCGATCTCTAGCACGGTCGGGAGACCGTGCTACAACAATCGCGATGGAACGCTACCGCATCCATGCCGAGGCAGCGGTCTATTTCGTGACGTATTCGATCGTCGAATGGCTCCCCGTGTTCATCGCCGAGGCGAGCTGCAAGATCGTTACCGACAGCCTGGCATTCTGCCATCGCGAGAAGCATCTTCGCATCAACGCGTATGTCGTCATGCCCGACACATCTGCACTTGATCGTCTTCGATGCCGCCTGGGATTCGGAACGCTTGGCGCGAACGTTGGCTGACTTTCGCAAGTACACCGGTCGGCAACTCAGCGACTACTGCACACAACACGCTCCGCAGTGTTTTCTCGAAACGTTGCGCGATGAAGAAGTCGCGGACCGCGATCGCCGGTTCTGGCAACCAAGCCGCTATCCGGAAGCGATTTCAGACCGAAGAGTTCTGGCACCAGAAGGTCGACTATCTTCACAACAATCCCTGCCGCAAGGGATTAGTGTGCCGCGCCGACCATTGGCGTTTTTCTTCCGCCGCATGGCACATCTCAGACGGTGTTCAAACGCCGGACGTGCCGCTTGCGGCGATTGTCTGGTAATGGCCGTTCGGGGACGGGGAGACCTCCGGTCGGAGCGGGTGGCACGGTCGGGAGACCGGCCACAACGCGGGGAGACCTGCTGGTTCTGGCATGGTCTCCCGACCATGCCAGCGCGGCCCGCGCAAAAAAAGAAAGCCCACGGACCGCAGTCCGTGGGCTTTGAAGTGTCACACAATCGTCGCGGCCGGACCGCTTAGAACGCGTACTGGCCGCCGACCATAGCGCCATGGATGATCATGTCGCCGTTGTTGTTGACCTTGGCACGCTCGTGCAGGTCGGCCATGTACTGCGGAATCTGGTTGGTCGACAGGGCCACGCCCGTCACACCCAGCACGCGATACAGGGCAAACACGCTGAACCGCGGGGTGAGCTGCCACGAACCGCCGGCATCGATCTGGCCGATGGTCGAGAAGCCGCCCAGGAAGCTGTTCGAGGCGAACGCCGTACCGTTGTAGTTCAAAGCGGTAGCGCCGCCGGCAGCAGTGAGCGCCTGGTTCGCTTGGATCGCATTGCCGTAGATGCCCATCGTCGGAATCGCGAAGATGCGGACGTTCGGCTTCACGTAGTAGTGGCAGCGAGCACCGATCTGGAAGCCCACCAGATCGTTGATCGTGCGGACCGAGTAGGTCGCGCTCTGGCCGGTGAGGGCCGGAACGCCGGTGCCGGCAATCGCGGTGTAGTTGAACCCGTCGCCGATGTGCAGCCAACGGACGCCGGCCAGGCCAAGGATGCCGTAGCGAGCGCTGGGGCTGATCAGCGGCTGGTGCAACAGGTTGACTTCGAAGTTGTAGATGTTCGTCGAACGCCAGATGCTCTGCGATTGCGAGCCTTGGAAGTAGGCGTTCGCGGCGTAGCCGTTGTTGAAGTTCGTCACGGCGCCGGTCGTGAAGTCCAAGCCGGTGTTGATGGCGTTGGCGTTGCCGACCGTGCTCACCGTCTGAGAGAACGGATTGATCCACCAGAAGGTGGCTTGGATCGCGTTGTTGCAGTTGATCACGCGGCCAATGCTCAACTGGTAGCCGCCCTGCCATTGGTTGCTGAGCGGATCGCGGGCGTTGAGCAGCTCCGAGCAGTAGCACGACTGGTAGGCCAAGGCGTGGCTGTTGACCTGGTTGATCGACATGATCATGGCGCCAACCGAGGCGAAGCACGACGGACCGACGCAGCACGGCGAGCAGCCGTCGCCGCAGCCGTTCATCATCACCGGCGCCGGGGCCAGGCTGGTGCCACATCCAGCAGGGCCGCAGTTGCCCGTGGCGCAGCCACCGCCGCAGTTGCCGCTGGCGCAGCCGCCCGCGCCACCGCCATTCAGCAGACCGCAGCCAAGACCGCAACCGGCCGGGCCGCAGCCCATGCCCGCATACGGTCCATAGGTGCCACCGTAAATCGGAGCGTATCCCGCCGCGCCCCAGCCGCAGCCATAGGCACCGGGCAGGTAACACGGTCCCGGGGGGCCCAAGCGCGGCATGCAGCCGCCGATCCCGCCGCCGCAGTTGCCGGTCGGGCAGGTGCTGCACGAGCCGGGATAGGTCGTCGTGCCGGTGTAGCCCTGAGCCGAGTTATCGGGCATCGGCTGACCCGAGGGCATCGGGGCCGGCGGAGCTTGCGTCATGCCCGTCATCGCATAGCCCGCATCGGGTTGCGGAACCGGCATGCCCGGTTGGCTAGGCGAGGTGTACATTCCCGGAGCGGTGCTCGCCGCGGGCCAGCTCGGCATGCCGACACTCGGTGCGGCAGCCACCGTCATCACCGACGGAATCTGCGAAGGGGCCACCGGCCGCGCCGCGACGGTCGCCGTTGCCGGAACGCTAGCCGTGGCAGCCACCGGAGCGTAGGCGCCAACCGGTGCGACGGTCATCGTCGTCGGCCGACCCGCGACCAACTGCGGCTGCGGTGCCACGACTGGCTGTTGAACCGGCACGCTCGCCGCATACCCAGGATACACGTAGCCCGGATACATTTGCGCGCTCACCGGCCCGGCGCTCGATAGCGCGCCGATCAGGCCGAACATAGTCAGAAACTTCTTCATGGTCCTGGGTCCTTTAGTTTTCGGCCGTGGGGGTTGGCCTTATATCCTTGCGTTCCGCCTTGGTGAAAAAATGACTGATGAAAAACGACTAACGAAATTGCTGGTACCAGCGCGTGCCGTACACCGTGGCTCCGGCGGTGTGCCGCGACGCCGCGAGCACCACTTCCTCGGGCAACACCACCGGTTCGCTGGTCACGAAGGTTGTCACGTTGCCGGCCGCGTCGGCGGCCGACAGTTTGAAGTACAGCGGCATCGCGTGCAGCGACGCCTCGATGGTTCGGATCGGGCAGTGATACTTGCCGATGTTGCCGCTCACCTTGCCCAGGTCGGTCCACGGACCTTCCGGTGCGCCAGCGATCGCCAGGCTGATCGGATCGGCGGCCAACTGCCCGTCGGCGGCGCTCCAGTGCAGCACCAGCTCGTCTTCTTGGCGGTTCGCGCCGATTTCCGCGGCGGTCAATCGTGCTTCGGGAGCCACGGTGTCGACCGCGACCCAGGCCTGCGGCACATCGCCGGCCTGCGGCAGCGGTTCTTCTGGGGCGGCACTGTCGTGTACCACCAGCCACAAGCCGTACACGCCGTCGCCGTCGACCGACACGTGCATCGGGCTGCGCCGATCTTCGTCGCAGCCGTAGCGCTGCCACGAAGTGCCGCCGTTGCCGGTCCACCACATCTCGACGCTGCGAACCGTCTCGGTCGATTCGGGTTCTGCATATTCAATGGCAAACAGCCGCGAGTTCACGCTGCGCGCGTCAGCCACGGCTGGGTCAATCGCACCGCGCAACTCGGCACACACGCGCTGCGGTGCTCGGCCCGGTCCAATCACCACGCGCAGCTCCGGCTCGGTCATCGCGGCCGGCGGCGGCGCTCGTTCCGGGTTGCCCACGCGAACGACGAAACAAAATTCTCCGTCGAACGGCGCGCGGAAGTTGAAGCTTCCGTCGCTCGCCGCTTGGGTATCGCACAGGTTCCAGGTCTTCCCCTGGTCGGCCGACACAAACAGCAGTGCCTGGGCGGCCTTGTCGGTTGAATCGCTCGATGTCTCGACCGAGAACGGGATCGAGAACTCGTGCTCGAGCGTGTAAAGCGGCTCGGCAGTGCTTGCCGGATCCGCGGCCATTGCCGCAGCCCAGAGGCATCCGCACGCAAGCGCGCCCAGAGTTGCAGCCGTGCAACGCATCGCAATTCCGTCTGCTTGAATTCCACGTTCGCTGGCGATCCGATCGCGCAGCGTGCCTTAGCGGCATCTACTGCTTCTTATCGGTGCTAGCAACCTGGCACTTGAATCGCTCGGACTAGTGCCGGCGGCGCGAGTTGCGCCTTACGGAGCGGACGCAACGACTTCGCCGAGAACCGGATGGCTTCCTTCCGATTCTCCGAACCGCCGAGCGCGGTAGATTCGCAGACCGTGTACCGCGTGGTACAAGCCCGCGCATTCGACGTCGAGTTCCTTGGTCGCCTCGAGCATCTTCAGCAGTGCCACGCAGGCGCGCGTAACCCACGGCGCCGAAAGCTGATCGCGATCCAGCGCCAAGGCCAGGAATTCCAGCGTGTGGCCGGTCGTGTTGATCCGCGTGCCGATGTCGCGGCTCGTGGCCGAGCGCTTGAAGTACTCGGTCGAAAAAGTGCCGTCGGGCTGCTGATACTTCTGCGCCAGCTCGATCGCGCCGTCGATCTTCTGCTGAGCCGCCAGCCAACCTCCCGTCATCGGCAAACCTTCGCGCTTCCGACGATTCAGCGCAACCGTCAAACCATACAGGCGGTGCGAGCCGCCGCAGGCGCTGACGTTCAAATCCTGCGCGGCTTCGAGCGTCACGAACCGTTCGAGGTTCCAATCCTTTCCGTCCTTCGCTTTCCAAACTGCGTCGGTCGGCAGATAAGTCGCCAGCGCCATGAGCGTCCAGGTTGCCTCGGGCCGCTCCGGCGCGTCCCACTGCGTCTGCGCGATCAGATCGGCGACCTTATATTCATGTCCGCCGACGCGCAGCACCGTGTTCGGATCGACATGCGCCTGCGACATGTAGCCCAGCCACTGATCCTCGTGCCCCTCGCCGACTTTCGTGCCCGGATCGAGAATGGCCCGCAAGCCCTTGGCTCCCGGCTCGAACACCCACCCTTTGAATTTGCCGTCGTCGAGAATCCAATCGAGCCCCGCGACCGGCTTACCGTCGACGTTCAGCACCAGGTCGTAACCATAGGCCAGCACGCCGTGTACGATCTGCCAGGCATTGTTGGTGCCTGGATTCAGATGCCGCGCCCGCGAGAACTCGATTGCCTTGTCCAGCCGCTCGCGCAGCTCGGCATCGGTCGGCAACGGTGGCAGAGCGGCCGTCTTGGCTGCCTGGGTGACTTGCTCACCGGTCGTCGTCGAGCGCCCGCATCCGGCAGTGGCCAATAGGGTCACAGCCGCTACGGTCGTCAGACCCGATAAAACCAATCCGCACAGCACCCTACGGCGAAACGCAACAGGCCAAATCATGGTCGACACGCACGGTTGATAAAATGGGATGATTAGCGAGAATTTTATCGGCATTCCGCCTGCCGAGCTAGCGACGAACTAAAAACGTCCGCCTAGCGTAGAAACGCTGATAATCTAGGATATATCGACGGCACCACCGTCGCCGTTAGCCGCGTCGCTTGCGACGCGCGTTCCGCCTCGAACGCACCACGGCGGAACGCCAACGCCACGAAAGGCCCACATGCACTACTACTACGGTTTCGATCCGCTGTACTTCCTGATGCTCGCCCCGGCCTTCATCTTGGCCATGTGGGCCAAGTTTCGCGTCAGCAGC
Source organism: Pirellulales bacterium (assembly GCA_036272935.1). GTDB lineage: Bacteria > Planctomycetota > Planctomycetia > Pirellulales > PNKZ01 > DATAXP01. The sequence goes on from DATAXP010000041.1 coordinate 60,274, forward strand.
ACCTACGCCGAGGCCAGTAAGATCCCGTCGAACCTCAGCGGCGCCGCGGCAGCCCGCTACGTGCTCGACCAGGCCGGACTGAACGATGTGCAGGTCGAACAGATTCCCGGCCAACTCACCGACCACTACGACCCGCGCCAGAAAATTCTGCGGCTCAGTTCCGACGTGTTCACCGGCCGATCGTTGGCCGCCGTCGGCATCGCCGCCCACGAGGCGGGCCACGCCATCCAGGATGCCCGTGGTTACGCGCCGCTGGTGATCCGCAACGCCGCCGTCCCCGCCGCGAATTTCGGCAGCGGCTTCAGCATGATCCTGTTCATGATCGGCATGATCGTGCCGTCGTTGCACGTGCTGATGACGCTCGGCATCGCGCTGTTCGGCTGCGTGGTGTTCTTCCAGGTGGTGAACCTGCCGGTCGAATTCAACGCCAGCACCCGGGCCAAAGAGCAGCTCGTCGCCCTGGGCATCATCAGCCCCGACCAACTGGTCTATGTCCGCCGCGTACTCGACGCCGCCGCCTGGACCTACGTGGCCGCCACCTTGCAGTCGATCCTCACGCTGGTCTACCTGCTGATGCGCGCCAACGACCGCCGCAACTAAGCCGGGTTCTTCATCGGAAGATGAACCACCGAGGCGCGGGGTGCCACTGGCTGCTCGTCAGCCAGTGCTTGGGAAACGGCTATAACACTGGCCGGCAAGCGGCCAGTGGCACCCAACGATCGCCAATGAATCCGGATCCTTCGCCAGGCGGCTGCGACACGCTCGACCGTTGGATCGCGCGCGAGGCGGTTGCCCTGCCGCCCGATTCTCCCCAGCAGTTCGATGCCGCCGTCGATCGCATGGTCACCGCGCTGGGCGACTCGGTCGAACTGATCGGCTTCGGCGAAGCGCTGCACGGCGGCGAAGAGATTCTCGCCTTCCGCAATCGGCTGTTCCAGCGCCTGACGGCCGCGCACGGCTACACCGCGATCGCCGTCGAGAGCAGCTATCCCCGCTCGCGCTTCGCGAACGACTTTGTCAGCAATCGCGCTGCGATGTCGGCATCGTACGACGAGGTGCAGGAAGCCGGGTTCAGCCACGGCTTCGGCCGGTTGGCGGCGAACCGAGAGCTGCTCGAATGGATGCGCCGTGGCAATGCCGAGCGCCGCGATGGCGCAGAGCTGCGATTCTACGGCTTCGACACGCCGACCGAGATGACGCACACCGGCAGCCCTCGCCAGTTGCTCGGCTTCGTGCTCGATTATCTCGCCGCGATCGATCACGCCGCCGCCGACGATCGCCGCCAGCGCGTCGAGCCGCTCCTTGGCCAAGACAGCGCCTGGGAAAACCCCGCGGCAATCATGGAATCGAGCCAGTCGATCGGCCTCTCCGCTTCGGCGGCCGCGCTGCGGGTTGGGACCGAGGACCTGATCGCGGAACTTCAGCGCCGCCGTCCGGAACTGGCGGCCGCCAGCGACGCGGATCGCTACCAACAAGCGATGCACGATGCCGCGCTCCTGCGCTGGTTGCTCGCCTATCATGCGGCACTGGCCCGGCCGTTGACCACGCAGCAGAGACTCGTCGAATCGCTCGGCCTGCGCGACGCGATGATGGCCGAGAACCTGGCGCACATCGTCGCCCGGGAGCGAGGACGTGGAAAGGTATTGGCCTTCGCCCACAACGCGCACCTGCAACGCGGCAGGGCCCAGTGGCAATTCGGACCGGAGCTGTTGGTATGGTGGCCGGCAGGCGCGCACCTGGAACACATGCTCGGCTCAAGCTACGCGGTCATCGGCTCCGCGCTCGGCGTTTCCGAGCCCAACGGCATCGCGCAGCCTGAACCTGGCACGCTCGAAGCCCGGCTCACCGCCGCCCCCGGCCCAGTGCGCTTCGTCCCCACACGCGGCCTCGCAACCGCGGCCATCGAGTCGCTGCCGAAGCGTTCCGGCAGCACAAAAAACGGCTCCTACTTCCCGCTCGACGCGCAGAGCCTCACCGACTTCAACGCCCTCGTGGCCTTCGACAGTGTCTCGTACACCCGCGGCGCCCCCGCGCTTCCTTGACCACGAGGTAACCAATCGGCGCGCTAATGATCCGCACCGGGGGCGATCGTGGGTCCCGACGGGCTCCGCTTGAATCCTTCTCCCTTGGGGTCCCTTGGGGAGAAGGTGGGTCGCCGCAGGCGACCCGGATGAGGGCGCACGAGAGCTTGTCGATCTCGAATCGGCATGCCCGAGAATTTCGTCCGCATTCGGGGACACTCGCTCGAGGATGGTCCGCCAACTCTCCGCCCTCACCTCGGTCGCCTGCGGCGACCATTTCCTCTGGCCTACTTCCGCGCTCGACTTTGCGCATCGCGATCGCTTTAATGGCCCACCAGTCGACGGCGGCCGGAGCGGTTGAAGGACGGCCACCAAAAGTTCGTCGAGGCGATAAGCGCGGCATCGGCGGCCCGAGTTCTTGGGGCTGTGTGCGATGCTCGCCAATTCGGCATGGGGCCGTGAGCCTCGACAATCGCTCCGTCGGTCGTGCGGTGGCAGAAGAAACGCCGTTGTGGCACGGTCTCCCGACCGTGCTACGCCGGGTGGCATGGTCGGGAGGCCATGCCACAACGTAGAACTGCTGCCGCAGTGGCCGAAAAGTATGTCGCCTCTGGCAGGGGCGTGCCGCCAACGGTCGAGCGTTCCGGAGAACTGTGCGTGATCAATCGGCGATCGGCGGATGACGAAACGGTTGAGGCGGTTCTCCTTCCACGAGGACTTCATCCCAGGCAATCCGAGCGGTTTCCCCGCGGGGAAACCAATGGTCATGAGGTGATTGTCGCCTCACGGCCGTCTGCCTGTGGCCGAGGCATTTCTTAACCCCCCATCAAGAACGCCTCGGCCGCAAGTGCGGGCTCGGCGTCCGAACGGTAGTTCGCGTTAGCAAGCGAGCCGCAGCGCGGCCAACTGTGCCGCGCTGCGCGCTCGTTTTTTTATGGACCACGGATAACACGGATGACACAGATAAGGAGAAACCTTCCTCATCCGTCCGTATCTGTGTTCAACCGTGGTTTTTATACTGAATCCATGAAGATCTACCGATTTCGATGGTGTTGCTCGCGTTCAATGCGAATTCTCGCGCTGCTCATGATCCTGGCTGCGGCGACGCATGCCGGCGCGGCGGAGCCGTCGAACAACCAGCGGCGGCCGAATATTGTGCTGCTGCTGGCCGACGATCAGCGGCCCGATACGATTCACGCGCTTGGCAATCCGCGAATCGAGACGCCGAACCTCGATCGGCTGGTGGCCGAGGGGACGGCATTCACGAGGGCCATCACCGCGTTTCCGATCTGCCTGCAAAGCCGGATCGAGTTGATGACCGGCTGCACGATCTGGCGCGGTGAAAAGTACGCCCCGGCCAAGCGCGACACAAGCAACATCGTCCCTTGGGCCGAGACGCTGCGCCGCGCCGGCTATCGCACCTGGCACGTCGGCAAGTGGCACAACGCCGGCACCCCGCGCGATTGGGGCTACGAGGAAACACGCGGCCTGTACGTCTCGGGCGGCAAAGAGACGCAAGGCAAGGGGCTGCTGGCTGACGATCGCGGCCGAGCGATCACCGGCTATCGCGGCTACGTGTTCAAAACCGACGACGGGCAGACGGAAGTGGAAAAGGGAATCGGCCTCACGCCCAACATCAGCGATTACTTTGGCGATGCCGCAGTCGAGTTCATCGACACGAAGCCGGATGCTCCGTTCTTCCTGCACGTCAACTTTGCCGGGCCGCACGATCCGCTGCTGATGCCGCCGAAGTTCGCGGGCAAATATCGTCCGGCCGAGATGGCGGTGCCTGCGAATTTTCTGGCCGAGCACCCGTTCGATCACGGCAATCTACGGGGGCGCGATGAATTGCTATGGCCGTGGCCGCGGCAGCGCGAGGAAGTGCAGGACGACCTGGCCACGTACTACGCGGTGATCTCGCACCTCGACCAGCAAGTGGGGCGCGTGCTGGCGGCACTCGAGCGGATCGGCCAGCTCGACAACACGCTTCTCATCTACACCAGCGACCAAGGGTTGGCCATCGGCAGTCACGGCCTGCGTGGCAAGCAGAACATGTACGAGCACACGATCGAGGTGCCGTTAGTGATGCGCGGCCCGGGCGTGCCGCGCGACGTTCGGTGCAATGCCCAAGTGTACCTTCGCGATCTGTATCCGACCACGTGCCAGATTGTCGGCGTCGATGTGCCGCCGAGTGTCGAAGGGAAAAGCTTCGTGCCGGTGTTGCGAGGCGAAGTGAGCGAAATCCATCGGTTCGTCGTCGCCTACTTTCGCGACGTGCAGCGGATGATCCGCACCGATCGCTGGAAGCTAATCGAGTATCCGCAGGCCGGCCGGACGCAGTTGTTCGACGTGAAAGCCGATCCCGATGAGCTGCACGACCTGAGCGAAGCGGCCGAGTGGGCCGACACGCGCGCCAAGCTGCACGAGCAACTCCACTCCTGGCTGCGCGAGCACGGCGACCCGCTGGAGGCGCGATGACGCATGAAGCCCACGGACAGCCATCCGTGGGCTTGTGAGGTGTCTTGTTCACACCCCGATATCTTCGTTCCACAGCTCAGGGCAGGCGGCGATGAAGTCGCGCATCAGGGCAATGCACTCGGCATCGTCGACAATCTCGAGCTGCACGCCGCGCGAACGCAGGTAATCTTCCGGACCCTGAAATGTCTGGTTCTCACCGATCACGATCCGCGGAATCTTGTACAGCAGCGCCGTGCCGCTGCACATATCGCATGGCGACAAGGTCGAGTACAGCATGGAACGCGCGTAATCGCGGGCCGTCAATCGGCCGGCGTTCTCGAGGCAGTCCATCTCGGCGTGCAGGATCGCGCTCGCCCGCTGCACGCGCCGATTGTGACCGCGGCCGACGATTTTTCCGTCGATCACCAGCACCGAGCCGATCGGAATGCCACCTTCGGCAAGGCCTTGGCGGGCCTCGTCGATCGCGGCCCGCAGAAAGTCGTCCATGATTCGAGGTCTCCATTTCAACCCCCGGCGACTCGTCGGGGGCTAACGATCGAATACGTCGTCAGGCGAGTGCCTTTTGCACCGCGGCGCGGGTCTTTTCCAGGCCCGTGCGGGCCACGGTCAGCGCGTCCTGCTGCCAATACGACTTGTTGAACAGTTCGAGCGACAACATGCCGTCGAAGCCGATTGCCGCCAGCGTGCGGAACACCGTCGCCAGCGGGGCTACGCCGTCGCCGGGGTACACGCGGTCGGCGTCGGTCAACTGGTCCCGCGGCTTGTCGGGATAGTCGTTCACATGGAAGCAGTGCATCGCCGAGCCGGCCAGCAGCGACAGGCCCTGAAAGTCCGAACCGCCCTTGTGCAAGTGGTACACATCGGGCAGCAGGCACGCGCGGGGATGGCCGCTTTCGATCGCCACGAACACCGCCTCGCCCAGTCGGCCGAGCGTACTGGAGTGGCCCCACACTTCGACCTCCGGCGATACGCCCGCGGAATCTCCTACGATGCACAGCGCGCGGTAGCGCTCGGCGGCACGCAGCGGGTCGATGTGCTTGTCTTTCGCGCCGGCCGCGGGGGCGGCGATGAACTTTCCGCCCAGCTCGGCGATCAGCCCCATGTCGCGCTTCGCCTGCTCCAAGCCCTTGGCCCGCTGGGCGTCGTCGTCGACGATCCACTCGGCAAAGCCAATGGCGCTGGCCACGGTGAGTCCGGCATCGACAATCCGCTTGCGCAGATCGCGCAGCGATCCGCCGGCTTGCAGGTACTGCTCGATCTCGCGCAGCCACGGCTCGATGCCGCGATATCCGGCCTTGGCGGCGATCTCGATTTCTTCGACCAGTCCCAGCCCTTGGCCGCGAATGGTGCTGGTGTTCAGGCAGTAGCCGAACGGCTCCGACTTATCCGTCGGCTTGGCCGCTTCGGCGGTGGGCGAGAACGACGAACTGGCCACGGCAGCTCCAACCAGCGCGGCACTGCGCGCCAAGGCTTCACGACGTTGCATGAGCGACGGGTCTCGAAGCGTGTTTCTAACCGATGCAAGCTAGGGCTACGCTACTTCGGCGGCGGAGGAAAATCCAGGTGGAGCAGCCAACCGACAGCACTGTCTGACAAGCAGACAGTGGCACCCAGCCGCACATCGCGCGGTCGCCATCGCGATTGTTATTCGCCGCGTCGCTTTTCGATAAGGGGGGCTGCGTACAATAGAGAAGCAGGTGGCCAAGACTGGTGTTGGCCCGTCCGACGGCCTCTGTTACCGTTCGCACCTCGCATCGACACCATCGTTTCTCTGGCGACGCAGGAAGGCGCGCATGCTTTCGCTCATTGGCCCAAGGACGGGCCGTTTTTGTGACGGCATCTCTCGACGCAGTTTCTTGCGCATCGGCGCCTTAGGCATTGGCACCCATGCGTTTACGCTCAGCGATCTGCTCCGGGCCGAGTCGGTTTCCGCGCGCCCGCAGCGGCACAAGGCGGTGATCAATATCTTCCTGGCGGGCGGCCCACCGCACCAGGACATGTGGGACATCAAGGCCGACGCCCCGCCCGAAATTCGCGGCGAGTTCCAGCCCATTGCGACCGCGGTCCCCGGGTTGCAGATCGGCGAAGTGTTTCCCCATATTGCCTCGATGATGGACCGGTTCGCCGTGATCCGCACGATCGTCGGCGCCCGAGGCGGCCACGACGCCGAGCAGTGCACGACCGGCTGGACCCGCGATTCGCTGCGCGGCGTCGGCGGCCGGCCGAGCATCGGTTCAGCGGTGTCGCGGCTGCGGGGTCCGGTCGATGCCTCGATCCCGCCGTTCGTCGGGCTCACGGCACGTACGAAGCACGCTCCCTGGTCCGATCCGGGAGCTCCCGGATTCCTGGGGCCGGCGTACGCCGCGTTCCGCCCCGACGGCGAGGCGATGGCCGACATGCGTGTCAACGGTGTGACGCTCGACCGCTTGGCCGACCGCCGGCAACTGCTGGCGAGCTTCGACGGTATGCGCCGCGAGATCGACTCCAGCGGCACGATGCTGGCCAAGGATTCGTTCGACGACGTCGCCTTCGACATTCTCACCAGCAGCCGGTTGGTCGACGCGCTCGATTTGTCGAAGGAAGACCCGTCAGTGCGGGCTCGTTATGGCGACGGCAAGCCGTTCAACTACCAGGCCGATGGTGCTCCGACCGATAACGAACAACTGCTACTCGCGCGGCGGCTGATCGAGGCGGGCGTGCGCTGTGTCACGCTCAGTTTCGGGCGGTGGGACAGCCACGAGCAGAATTTCGACCTGGTCCGCGACCACGGCTCGAAGCTCGATCAAGGACTGAGTGCCTTGGTCGAAGACCTTGAACGGCGCGGCATGCTCGACGACGTGAGCGTGATTGCCTGGGGCGAATTCGGACGCACGCCGCGGATCAACGCCCGCGGCGGACGCGATCATTGGCCGTGCGTGAGCTGCGCGATCCTGGCCGGCGGCGGCATGCGCACCGGGCAGGCGATCGGCGCGACGAACCGGCTGGGCGAAGTGCCGCAGGACCGGCCTGTGCACTTCCAGGAAGTGTTCGCGACGCTGTACCACAACCTGGGCATCGATCCGGCGACGACCACGATCATCGACCCCTCGGGCCGGCCGCAGTACCTGGTCGAGCAGCCGGTGATGCGCGAGTTGGTGTAAAGCGCGTCGCAAGCGACGCGGCTAAATCTCACCCCAGGCGCAGTGCGCGCTCGACGCGGCGGATCGCCTCGCCGATCGGCAGGTTGCCGCTAGGTGCCAATGCTCCGTCGTTCATCCAGGCGTCGATCTTCTTCTGGGCCGAGATCACGGTGCTGTGGCTGCGGCGGCCGAAGTAGCTGCCAATCTCGCTGAGTGCCGCCCGGGTATGTTTGCGAGCGAGCCACATGGCGAGCATCCGTGGGAAGTTGTTTTTCCGCGCCGTGGAGCCCGCCTGCAACATTTTCGGATCCAGCCCAAACACCGAACAGGTGGCCCGCTCAATGTCGGCCAGTCCCACGGCACGGTCCTGGGCGCCGATCAAATCGACCAGGCACTCCTGGGCCAGTTCGAGCGTGATCGGCCGATCGTGCGCGATGCTCGCCGCGTTCAGCCGCTTCACGGCACCGGCCAGCGCCCGGGCATGCGTGGCCATCTGCTCGGCGACGAACTCCTGTACCTCGGTCGGGGCGTCGACCCCCCAGCGTCGGCAATGCGCAGCGACGATCCCCACCCGAGTTGCGTACTCGGCCGCTTCGATCGGGCAAACCAGCCCTCCTTGCAGCCGGGCGATCAACTCGGGGCCCAGCTCCTGAAGCTGTTCGGGGGGGCGATCGGCGGCGAACACAATCTGCCGGTTCTCGCGCAGCAGCGTGTCGATCGTGCACAGCAGCTCGGCAATCGTGGCGCGCTTCCCGGCAAAGAATTGCAAGTCATCGATCACGAGCAGCTCGACTCCCCGATACTTCCGGCGGAAGTTCGGCACGCCGGTGCCGTGCAACGCGCCGAGGAACGACGTCGTGAACTGCTCGGCCGACATAAACAGGGCATGCAGCGCAGGCCGCACGCGCCGTGTGACCGACCAAAGCCCTTCGAGCAGGTGCGTCTTGCCGACGCCCGTCGGACCGTGGATCAACAGCGGCGTGCTGCCGCCAGGAGAAGCCGCGCTGCGGATCGATGCGTAGGCAAGCCGGTTGCTGTCGCCGACCACGAACAAAGCCAGGTTCGCGTACCTCCGGGGCGACACGGTGGCGAGGTGGCCATTGTCGGTTACCGAAACGCACACCGGCACCGCGCTTGCCGCGGCTACCGAGTTTGACATCGCCACAACGGGAACCGTCGTCCCAGCAGAAACAGTCGTCGCAACGATCTCGCTCGATTCGTCGCGCGCTTCGCCGCTTTGGAACGAGATCGTCACGTCGCGTCCCAGCGTTTCGCGGCAGACCGAGCGGATCGCCTCCCGAAAATTCTTCCGCAGCCATTCCTGCAGGAAAGACGACCCAGTGCGAACGACCAGCTCGTCGCCATCAAGGCTGAAATCGCTGAGGCCGAACCACGTTTCGTACCGGGTGGCGCCGAGCTTGGCGACCAGTGCGGCGCGCAAGCCCGAGACGATCTCCCTATCATCCTTGGTCACTTCAAGCGTGTCCTGTCGCGCGCAATGCCTCGTCCAGCGGCGCGCAACGTCGTGGTGCGTGCCGACCATGCCAGCGTGCGCAGTCGCGCAATTGGGCACAGTGAACGATGCGGTGAACTAACGGGCCGGCGACCCTGCGCCGCGAGCGCCCCGGGTCGAAGAAAGTCTCGCTGCCGCGAACGATCCGCGGTGCTCACCGACGCTGCGAAAACCGGTAGAATCCGGCTCTTCGATCATCGGCTGCGGCCCCAGCGCCGCATGCTCCCTTGGTCCGTTCGAGGCGTGGATTGTAAGGCTGCTAGCGGTGCTGTCAAAGGGATTCTCAAGGCCGCCCGGGCGTGGCCGCGAAGTGCGTCGAGAGCCCGCGACGAATCATCCGCCACTGCCGTGAGTTGCGAGCTCACGAATCGCTAAAAAGATTTTGAACTCGTTTAGATTTCGGCGTGGATAACGTGTCAGGGGCCTCGGTTGCGAGCGCTCCGCGAGACGACCTCGTCGTCCCAACTCGTTGCCGCGTCATAGGAACGGCGCGGAGTTCATTTTCTATGTTGCCGTGGAGCGCCGCGGCGGCTTCGACGACCATCGAGTGTCAAAAAAATCGCAGCCACGCTTCGCGCTGGTCCCAACCGATGAATCCAGCAGACTCGTAGACGCGCCGGGCCGGCACGTTTGCCTGGTCTACCGCCAAGACGATTCGCCGGCAGCAGGCACGCCTCGCTAGCCGCTGGGCGTACCGCACGATCTGTAATCCCCAACCCCGGCCGCGTGCCTCGGGGACCAACCCCATGTATGTCAGCTCCCACGCCGCAGGATCGAGCGGTTCGGAAAGGATCAGGCACCCGACGTCACGCTCCTGGGCGCAGACGATCGACCAGCGGGCTGGATCGAAGCGGCCGATCGCTTGATACTCGGCCAGCACGTCGGCCGTGTCGCGGCGGCCGTTCAGGCGCGGGCAATCGAGCGTGCCGACGTAGCTGCGGCGCACCACCTCCGCGAGCCGCGGCCGGTTGCCGGCGTCGTAGGGCTCGAATTCGAGCTCACCCGGCAGCGACGCTACGGCGATACGATCCAAGTCGCACGTCAGGTAATCGAGCGTCGCCAGGTGCTCGAAGCCCTCGGCTTGCCAGAGTGCCGCGTCGGCCTCGTCGGGCCGGATCACCGTCTGCACCAGCGATACGCCCGATCGCGCCAGGCAGTCGACCGCCGCCCGCAGAAGTGCCCGCTTGGTTATCGCGGGTTCGCCGTCGGCCGATCGAGGCGGCCACAGTTCGCCGCCGGTGCCGTATCGCTGCGCCCAAATCGCCCCCACCAGCCGGCCATCCCGCCGTGCCACCAATAGGCCGTCGTACGTATGGCCCGGTGCGTCGTCCGCCGTGCCGGAAAGTAACGCCAGGGCGGCGGCGCGTTCGTCCGGTCGGGCTACCTCGATCATCAGGTTCGGGGCTGGGGAAGATGACATCGGCGACAGGATCGACAAATCGTGGTCTACGCAGCGCTGCTCGCGGCGGCGGCGTCGCTATAATTCAAGCGGTGCGACGACTCAAATCGTTTCCGCGAGACCTATTTGCCATGAAGTATATCGCGACGGCAATTGTGTGTGCGGCGGCGCTGGTGCTCGGCAGTTCTGCGGCCTCGGCGCAGACGGTCCTCAAACAGCTCGAAGGACAATTGCGCGGCGGACCGTTGATGCCTTCCGGCGGTGCCTCGATCGGATTTCTGGGGCTGATTGCCGACGATCGCAAGGCGAACGGCTCCGGCGTACGCGTGCTCGATTGCATGCCCGGCGGCCCCGCGCAGGCCGCCGGCTTCAAGCCCGGCGACCTGATCACGAGCTTCGGCGGCAAGCCAATCCGTTCGATGAGCGATTTCGCGGCGGCACTGGCCGGTGCGGGGCCGGGAACCAAGTTCGCTGCGCAAGTCGATCGCGCGGGCACGCCGACCACGTTGGAAGTGAGGCTCGGCACGCGGCCGACGGTCGCGCCGCCGTCGACGGTTACCTCGATGTTGCCCGCGCCGATCGCGCCGGCGACCGTATCCACGCCGCCGGCCAACGACGCGCGCGTGGCTGCCCTGGAATCGCGTGTCGCGGAACTCGAGCGCCGCGTGGTGGAGTTGGAAGCACAGCTCAAGGCAAAAACCAACGGACCTGCGCTTTCCACGCCGTGACCGTCCGCGCCTAGAAAATCCCCAACTGATCGCGGGCCTCTTCGGTCATGCGATCGGGCGTCCAAGGCGGCACCATCACCAGCTTCACCTCGGCCGTGCCGACTCCTTCAAGCCGGCCGATCGCGTCCTTCGAGTTGGCCAGCAGTTGCGGACCGGCAGGGCAAGCCGGGCTGGTCATTGTCATTTCCATCGTTACGTCCTGCTTCCCCTCGACGTTCGGCTCGGCCACGGTGACCGTGTAGACGAGTCCGAGGTCGACGATGTTGACGAACAACTCGGGATCGACCACCTGCTTGAGCGCTTCGCGAACGGCGTCTTCGGTGATGGGCATGGTTGTGGCGGGGCTGGGGGCTCGTGGGGCTGGGGACTGAATACTTTCATTCTACAACCTTGACGAGCACCTCGCCCCCCTCGACGCGGACTTCGTGGACCTGAGTCGGTTGCGTGGCGGGCATCGTGAGGGCCGCGCCGGTGCGGATGTCGAACTTCGCGCCGTGCCGAGGGCAGGCGATCGTGTGATCGTCCAGTTCCCCTTCTCCCAGCGGCCCGCCGTCGTGCGTGCAAACGTCGTCAATGGCGAACCACTCGCCGCCGACGTGCAGCAGCACGACGATCCGCTCGTCGACTTCGACCACCAGGCGGCCAGGATCGGGTACCTCGGACACGCTGGCGACGCGTACAAAATCGGACATCAGGATTACGGCTCCAGCGGAATGTTCGAGACGCCGCGTGTTCCGGCAGGAAAAAGGTTGTTCGCGAAGCGCAGCCCCTGCGGCGCGCGATCACCCTGCGGGATGAACACCGCGTAGTTATAGCGCGGGCCGTCGGCGCCGCGGTCGTCGATCACGTTCCCCTGCACAATCACGTTCCGCAACGGCGGGTCGTCGGGTTCTTGGCCAGTGTCGAACCGGATGGGGCAGCAGTTCGCGTCGGCCCAAATCCAGCGGGCGTTGCCGTAGCCGAAGTCGGAGATGATGTTGTTGGCGATGATCGAGCCGCCGTCGTCGTTGGCCTCGCGCGCCGGCGCGTCGCCCGAGGGGGGGATTGCCGGGTGCGAGGCGGCGCCGGGCATCAGGCCGATCGCCCACAGGTCGTTCTTCGAAAACTGATTGCCGATGATCAGCACGTTGCGCGAACCGTGCATCGCCTTCATGCCGATGAACGCGTTGTGCACCGTGTTATTGGCCACGATCACGCGGTCGGCATGCAGATCGATTCCCTGGGCGGCGTTCTCGATCCTGTTGCCGAGAATCTGCGTGCGATCGGACATCTCGGGCCCGGTGACGACGATCGCCGAGCCCTGGTGCCAATTGTTCACGCGCTCGGCATCCCAGACCGTTTGCTGCATCAGCGTCCCCTTCGTGGCATTCTTCTTGACGAACTTGCCCAGCTCGTACCGCTGCTGGACCTCCCGGGTCGGCAGCAAGTTCTGCTCGACCACCTGGTTGCCTTCGATAAGCGTGTCGGTGCTATAGGTCACGACGATGCCGCTACCGTCGATGCAGCGGAACGCGTAGCCGTAATTGTCGCTTGCTGTGCGGTCGTCGACGGCAATGCGCGCGTAGTTGAGCACGCGGCAAGAACGTATCCGGCAACCGCTCGACTCGCGCAGCGCGATGGCTGCCGAGTTGCTACGATTGTCGATCACTTTCAGGTTCTCAATGGCCAGATTGCGGCAGCGGAGGGCAACCACCCCTTCGCAGCGTGTTTCTTGACTGCCGCCCGGTCGGGTGAGCGTCAGATCGCGCAGCTCGACGTCGGCTGCGTCTTCGATCTGGACGATCGGCTGCTCGGCGTTGGTCTGAATGATGCGACCGGGACCGAACAGCCCCGAGCCGTTGCCGTGGATCGCAATCTTGGCCGAGATCGTGTAGTCGCCCGCCGGCACGTACACCATCCGGCCACGGTTCTTCTCAACTGTCTCGTGGATCGACGGATGGTCGGATACCGCGGGGCCAGGAGTGTCGTCCGCGGCAACATTACGTGAGACGAGGCAAAGGCCGATTGCCAGCACGCACCACGTCCGGCGATTGATCATTGTGCGATTCGTCTCATGACAAAGAACCGCGTCGCTTGCGTCGGTAGACGATCCAGGCTGCGAACAACAACGAAGCACCGATCAGCACGACGATGCCGCAGAAAGGCAGCAGTGTGTCCAGCCCCGCTGCTTCATAGTAGAAGATGAGTTCGGATGCCGATTCCATGCTCTCGTCAGCCCCGGTAAGCATCCTTGCGATGTCTCACAGCATTGATGGTCACCAACAGAGCCTTATCGTCAATTTCATAGACGATGCGATAATCGCCGACTCGCCGCCGGTAATCGCTTGACCCCGCGAGTCGTTTGGTCTGCACACCGCGAGGCTGATCGGCAAGCTGTTGCAACACGTCGCGCATGCGGCGACGGACGTCGCGAGGAAACCGATCTAGATCGCGCCGCGCGGAAGGGCGTAAGACGACCACGTAACGGACGGGATCGCTCACGTAGCCGGCGCCTCATCGTTTCCTTCGTCACGAAAGTACTCTTCAAGGGAAACGCTCGGTCCTGGTTCGAGTCGAGCGGCAGCAGCCAAGGCTACGTCGTGCAAGTCGTCGAGCATTTCTTCGACGAAAGGCCTGAGAAATGTTTTCTCTTCGTCGGTGCAACTGTCGAAAGGTTGAAATCTCGCACGAGCTTCGGGTTCTAATCCGCCAAAGCTTTCATGCAATGCACAAAACTCCTCGGTGTCCCAATAGCAGACTCCAAATCCTTCCGGAACCAGTAAGGCCGCCTGGATTACTTGCCCAGAATCTGTGCAATGCTGCTCGACCACATAGGGACGTTCGAAGCATCGTCCCAGCACGACGTGCCCACGTACTAAACCAGTTCCACCCAGATTCCGGACAATATCATTTGCCGCCGCGATTTCCGCCTCCGCTTGCTCGGCGTGATGCCGCAATCGTGCCGCGATGGCAGCTAGACGTTCGGCGGGGTTGTCAGTGGTGCTCATGAAGGCACTCCTCTGAACTCGGCTCAGAACCCACATTATTTAACACCATTATAACGGCCGGCGGTTACTCGTACTCCCGAATCCGTCGGCCGATGGCCTCGCCCAGCGCGCCGCGGACGGTTTCGATCGTGATCCGGTCGAACACCTGCTGGAAGAAGCCGGCGACGATCATGCGGATCGCCTCTTTGCGCGTCAGTCCGCGGCAGCGGGCATAGAACACCTGCGACTCGTCGACCCGGCCGGCCGTGGCGCCGTGCGTGCAGCGCACGTCGTCGGCTTCGATTTCGAGGCCCGGAATCGAATCAGCCCGGGCCGTTTCGCTGAGCATCAGATTGTCGTCGCGCTGGTAGCCGTCGGTCTTCTGGGCGCCGGGGTCGACCTTGATCATGCCACGCCATACCAGGTGCGATTTGTCTTGCAGCGCGCCCTTGTAGAGCAGGTCGCTCTTGCAGTTCGCGGTACGATGATGCTGCAGCGTGTGATACGACAGGTGCTGTTTGCCTTCGGTGAACATCACGCCATTGACCTGCGTGGCGGCATACTCGCCGACGAGCGCGACGTGTTGATTCACCTTCGCTAATCGGCTCCCCAGAGCGCCGATCGTCCACTGCAATCGCCCGTCGCGATCAACAAGCGCCTTCTGATGGGCGAAGTGCCAGACCTGGTGCCCCCAGTTCTGCAAGTTGACGTACCGCAGGCGGGCACCGGGGCCGACGAGCAACTCGATCGCGCCGCAATGCAGTCCGGGACGATCGTCACCGGCGGTTTCGCTGAGCAGCGCCGCCTGGGCGCCTTCTTCGAGCACCACGAGCGTATGGTTCAGATCGGTGTTTCCATCGACGAGCGCCGTGAGCATGTGCAGCGGCTCGTCGATCGCGACGCCGCGGGGGACGTACAGCAGCGTGCCACCGCACCACGCCGCGGCATGCAGGGCGGCGAACTTATCGACCCGCCAATCGACCGCGCGGAACAGATGCTTCTTGAGCCGATCGCCGTGCTCGACGATCAGTTCATCGAGGCTGCCGAACAGCACCCCTTGCTTGCGATACTTCTCGGCCAGATCGGTCGCGAACGGCCGGCTGTTGAGCGTCGTGGTGCGCCCGGCCAGCTCGACGCCGTGCGTGAGCAGCGCCTCGGGCGGGGTCGCGCCGGCCGGCAACTCTCCGGGCAGGCCGAACTTGTCGAAGCGCAACAGGCGGATATCAGTCCGCATCCATTCCTCTTCGCGCCGGCTGGGCAGCGGCAGCTCATTGAACTTCGCCCACGCTTCGCGACGCAAGTCGACGAGCCATACCGGCTCATTGCGACTGGAAAGAAAAGACTCGAACGCTTCGTTCGTGAAGGCGGTTGCTGAAAGTGTTTGGGTCATTCGCTTGTGCTTTGCGCGATCCCTTTCAGCGTCGTCTCTCGCACGCGCTGGCGGACATCGGCGGGAAGGTATTGACGGAAAACAAAATCGGTCGATCGTTCCGACGCGTGGCATCCTCGACAATTATCGAGCTTTCCACGAGCAATGATTTTCGTCGCCGGGCCGTCGAGCCCCAAGTATTCCCAGTCGCCGTACTCAGGATCGTAACCGGGTTCGCGTTTGACCATCACGGTGAGCAATTCCGGCTGGGGACCTGTCAAACTGCTCCAATCGATCGATTCCGGCGTGGGTAGCTTCTGCTTGACGATGATCGTGCCGCAAGGAAACCTCGGATGCTCATCAAACATCGACGTTAGGCCAACGCCGTTCACATAGACGGAGATAAGCTTGCCGGCGTGCGGATCGCCTTTAGGCACCGAAACACTCTTGGTCGATGGACCTAGAGCGTCGCGGGGAACAGGTGGGCTCAAAGTGATGCAAAGATTGGCGGTCGCCGGGTCCATCGGAGTTGGCGCATTAACACAGTTCCAATCCCGATACGCCGAGATTTCAGCAAGCGATGGCCGCTCCGTACCCTCGGAGAGGGCTGCTGCTTCTCGCTCGTATACCGTCGTACCGGATTGCCTCATGCATCCCATGCCACTCGCCGCCAGTCCGACGACAATGGCGACGAGCAGCCGCTCGCGAGACGTCATCGCTCACCTGCCTTCATCAAGCCAAGAGCTCGTCGACCGGAAACGTCCAGCCGGTGACGGCGGGCTCGGCATCGGCTTGCGTGCCTGGGCCGTAAATGGTCGGCGCCTCAGGATTCGTCGGCCGGTACACACGGATTTCGCTCGTCTTCGGATCTACATCCCAGACGACCGCTGTGCCGGCAACAAAATAATCTTCCCGCTTCTTCGACATACGCCGCTCGGCGCCCGAGCCATAGTCTTCCTTGCCACGCACTTCGACGGCAAAGATCGGCGCCATTGGCAGAAAGTCCGCATCTGGCGGTGAGCCGACATAGTACGCGCAGTCAGGGCTGAACGAGTGTCGAGCCGGAAGGTCACAAAGGAACGCGATATTGTCGCCGAACGCGAATCCCGAGCGAATTTTTTTGGCGTGCCTATCGAGACTAACGAGAATGTTTTTCGATGCAATACCATGCCAACCGCCGCTTGCGTGCATGAGAACCAGTTCCCCGCCTACTAGTTCTGCCTTGCCCTCTACGCGGTGCAAATCATCGACGGTTGCACGCCAAACGACAGTTGCCATGATGTCTACCTCGGCCACCTAGCCGACGGTCCCTTCCATCTGCAGCTCGATCAGACGGTTCATTTCGACGGCGTATTCCATCGGCAGTTCTTTCACGAGCGGCTCGATGAAGCCGTTGACGATCATCGTGCTCGCTTCGGGCTCGCTGAGCCCGCGGCTGGTGAGATAGAACAACTGCTCTTCGCCGATGCGCGACACGCTCGCCTCGTGGCCGATCGAGACGTCCTGGTTCTCGATTTCGATGTACGGATAGGTGTCGCTGCGGCTTTGGGGATCGAGGATCAGCGCGTCGCAGACCACGTTGCTCTTGCTCTTGGCAGCGTGCGCTTCGACTTTGACAAGGCCGCGGTAGCTCGCCCGGCCGCCGTTCTTGCTGATGCTCTTAGAGATGATGCGGCTGCTGGTGTTTGGAGCGCAATGGACCATTTTCGCCCCGGCGTCCTGGTGCTGGCCGTGCGAGGCGAAGGCGATCGAGAGCACTTCGCCGCGAGCCCCCGGCTCCATCATGTAGACGGCCGGGTACTTCATGGTGAGCCGGCTGCCAAGGTTGCCGTCGATCCATTCCATCACGGCGTCTTCGTACGCCACGGCACGCTTGGTGACCAGGTTGTAGATATTGTTGGCCCAGTTCTGGATGGTGGTGTAGCGGCAGCGGGCGTGTTTCTTGACGATGATCTCGACCACCGCCGAGTGCAGGCTCTCGGTGCTGTACATCGGAGCGGTGCAGCCTTCGACGTAGTGAATCTGTGCCCCTTCATCGACGATGATCAGTGTCCGCTCGAACTGCCCCATGTTCTCGGCATTGATGCGGAAGTAGGCCTGCAAGGGGAAGTCGATCTTCACCCCCTTGGGCACATAGATGAACGATCCGCCGCTCCAGACGGCCGAGTTGAGGGCCGCGAACTTGTTGTCGGTTGGCGGAATGATGGTGCTGAAGTACTGGCGTACCAGCTCGGAATGCTCGCGCACGGCCGAGTCGGTGTCGGTGAAGATGACGCCCTTGGCGGCGAGGTCTTCGCGCAGCGAGCCGTAGACCACTTCGCTCTCGTATTGCGCCTTTACGCCGGCGAGGAACTTCTTCTCCGCTTCGGGGATGCCGAGGCGATCGAACGTCTTCTTGATGTCGGCCGGCACATCTTCCCAGTTGCGCCCCTGACGGTCGGACGGCTTGATGTAGTAGAAGATGTCCTGAAAATTGAGATCGACGCTCCCGCCCCACTTGGGCATCGGCTTGGAGTTGAAAATCTCCAGGCTCTTCAAGCGGAACTGCCGCATCCAGTCGGGCTCGTTCTTCATTTCCGAGATCATGTTGACGATCCCGGCATCGAGCCCCTTTCGGCTCTTGAACGTGTAGTGCTCCTCGTTGCGGAAATCGTACTTGTTGATTTCGCCGAGGCCGACGTTGAAATCGGAACGTGTATCGGTGGCCATGATGGTTGGTGCCTTTGTGCGATCGAGCGCCGCGCGGACGCGGCGGCTAAGCGAACGGTGGTTGCTACAGCGCTTCTGCGGGTTGTTTCTGTTCTTTCATTGCTTCTTCGTCGGCGGCGGCATCGGGGTGGGCCGAGCGGATGCGATCGTAGCCGTGCGTATACAACTCTTCCGCAAGTTCCGGTCCGCCGGTCTCGACGATCCGCCCACCGAGCATCACGTGCGTAAATTGCGGCCGGTTGTGCTCAAGCAGCTTGTCGTGGTGCGTGATGATCAGGATGCCCATCTCCGCCCCGCCGATCTCGGCGATGCTCTGGCTGGCCAGGCGCACGGCGTCGACATCCAGGCCGCTGTCGGTTTCGTCGAGGATGGCGAACTTGGGTCGCAGCATGGCCATCTGCAGAATCTCGGCCCGCTTCATCTCGCCGCCGCTGAAGCCGTCGTTCACGTAGCGGCGGGCGAACTCCGGGTCCATGCGCAACTGCTCCATCTTGGCTTTCAGTTCCTTGCGGAACTCGCGCATCGGGATCAGCTCTTCGCCTTCCTTGCGCTCGGGACGGCGAACGTTCGTTGCGGCATGGCGCAAGAAGTCGGCCATCTTTACGCCGGGGATCGACATGGGGCGCTGGAACGCCAGGAAGATGCCGGCCCGGGCGCGCTGGTTGGGTTCCATCGCCAGCACGTCCTGACCGTTCAGCTCGATCGAGCCATCGGTCACCTCGTACCCAGGGTGCCCCATGATGGCAAAGCCCAGCGTGCTCTTGCCCGAGCCGTTCGGGCCCATCAGCGCATGCACTTCGCCGCGGCGGATTTCGAGATTCACGCCGCGCAAGATCGGCTTGCCTTCGACGCTGACATGGAGGTTGGTGATTTTGAGAGTTTCGGTCATCCCGTAATCTTCTGGTGGTCGAACAAAGGTTGCTTCTCTTCCACAGCCACATAACCGCTGTGGTGCGGCACCGGCAACTCATCGCCCAGCGGCAGCCCGACGATGTTCGTTCCCTCGTCGCCCGTGCGGCGCTTGGTGAGGCGGTGGCCGCGAATCTTGTCCTGGATGCGCATGAGGCCTTCGAGCAGTGCTTCGGGACGCGGCGGGCACCCGGGAACGTACACGTCGACTGGCACGACGAGGTCGACACCCTTCACGACGTGGTAGCCCCACTTGAAGTACGGCCCTCCGCCGACGGTGCAGGCTCCCATGGCGATCACGAATTTCGGATCGGGCATCATGTTCCACAGGCGACGCACACGGCTGGCCATCTTGTACGTCACCGTGCCGGCGACGATCATCAGGTCGGCTTGCCGCGGTGTGGCGCGGAACGCACCGGCGCCGAAACGGTCCAGGTCGTACCGACTCGCCCCGGCGGCCATCATCTCGATCGCGCAACACGCCAGGCCGAACGTCATTGGCCAGATGCTCGCCTGCCGAGCCCAGTTCACGGCCTGCTCGATGGTGGTCGTAATGACGTTCTCTTCGAAACGTCCTTCGATCCAAGGTTTGGTCATGGTGGTGATTCCCAAAAAGATCAAATCTCGCCCGTACCTGGTCCGAGATCGATGACTCTCCCGCCGCGAGGCATCCTTGGTTGCGGCGCGAGCGGCTGCAATCCAAGCCAGCGTTTGACGGCGGTTTCTACGTTTGCAAGCTGCTCGCTCGTGAGCGCTCCCAACCGCTGCTGCAATTTTCTGCGCGGAACGGTAATGATCTGCTGTGCGTCAAACACTCCAGAATCGTCCGAAGACAACGTATCACGAACCTCAAACCGCGATCCAGGCCTATCACTTGTCGTGCGTTCCACAACTGTCACTAAATCACGTTCGACATCATTAACGGGCACGCTGAGCACTAGAACGGGCCTACGTTTCCCAACCATGCCGAGGTCGGCTCGCCAAACCTCACCGCGAAGCGGATTAGACATTGCGACGATGCTCCTCTTCTCGGTCGGCCATCTGGAACAATTCGTCTGCGAGAAACACAAGGTCATCGTCGCTCAATGGCGAATGATCGAGCTCAGTCGCGATCCGCTTGTCGATCTCCTTCACAACAACTAACTGATCCGCTGGAGAAAGCTGATCGAACGAAGCAAGCAACTGTTGGACGGCGTCGGTCATAACACGTCACCTTCCGCGGAGCCCCACACTATATCTGCACGCTAACGGGTTTCAAACTGGCAGCAGGCATGGCCGTCGAGCCGGCACTGCGACAGCCGCATCGGAGTATTCAACAACTCGGAAAATAACATGTTCTCGACAGCACATATCCCCCGGTCGCGCTCGGCCAATTCGGGATAAGGGCAATCGACGATCTGGAGCGTTGGGCTTCTCTCCTGGCCGGCCGGCCGCAACTCGACGCCCACCCGCCGCTCCCCCATCAGCTCCTGTAACGATCCCATGCGGGATTCCAGCGAGTCGCCGGCGACGCGATCGCCGTACATCTGCGCCATGGCCGAGGCCAACCGCTTGAGCAGGCCGCGCCGCACCTCGGGCGACTCGATCGCCCGGACCTCGTTCCACAGCACCAAGGCAAGGTCGGCAAAGTTGGTGCCCGCCTGGCGGCGAGCTTTCTCCGTGACCGTATAGCGGTGGCTGGGGCGGCCACGGCCGGAGCGCACCGCAATACGCTCGATCAATCCTGCGCACATCAGCCGAGCAAGACGTTGACGCACCGCAGTGGCGGTAACGCCGGTAGCGCGGCCCATCTCGGCAACGCCCGTCGGTCCTCGGCGTGCCAGCAGATCGACCAATTGCTGATCGGATGTCGTCCCGCTATTTCCCATGGCGATAGTGCAATTCTAGCGGGCGGGAGATTTATAGCAACGTGGCTTGTGAAAATTCGGAAGCCGCAAAACTTCCTGGCCGATCGTGGGTTGCGCTACCCAAACCACCGTAAAACGACGTCTCCCAGGCGAGGCGACAGTTGCAACATGGCCAATAACGGCCGGGCGAGGGCCGGAGCAACCAATTCCGGCCGGCGATGCTCGCACGCCAAGACAATTTTCTTGGCCAGCCAACTGGCCTCGATGGACCTCGTCTTCACTCCGGCCCCGGGCTTCGCCGCCGCAGCGGGAAGCCCCGCCAACTCCTCGGCGGTATAGGTGCGCGGCTCATCGCGGGCAATCGGTCCCGGGCAGACCAGCAATACATGCAGTCCTTGCGGCCCAAGCTCCAAGCGTAGCTGTTGGGTGTACGAAACCAGTGCCGCCTTGCTCGGCCCGTAGGCCCCCATGTACCGGGCCGGCGCCTTGCCAGCCAGCGACGCGATGTTCACCACGTGCCCATGCGTCGCCAACAGATGAGGTAAAGCGAATCGCGTCGCGCGCACGGCGGCAATCGTGTTCAGTTCGAATTGCTCGCGGAAGTCACTAGGGGTGGTGTCTTGAATCGCGCGGCGCATCGAGCGGCCGGCGTTGTTGACCAGCACGTCGAGCCGGCCGAACCGCTCGATCGTGCGGTCGATCAATCCAGCCACGTCGTCGTCGTTGGTGACGTCCGTCGGTACGGCGAGCACCTGGGTAACGTGATTGCCGCGAATCTCGCCTGCGGTGGCCTCGAGCGTCTCGGCCCCGCGCGCCGCCAGCACAACATGGGCTCCAGCGGCGGCCCATGTCTCGGCCAGCACGCGACCGAGGCCGCTCGAAGCGCCGGTGACGACCACGACCTTCTCGCGCCAATAGGACATGGGGACTGGGGGCTAGGGATTGGGGGCTGATCCGCGATCGATGAAGTTTGTCACGCGCCATTCTACTTCCAACGGAGTGCCGAGCACCGAGCGCTGGTAGTCGCGCGGATAGCCAAGCTGCGGATCAAATGCGGCGCGCTGCACGACCTGCGAACCCGGTGGAGCGCCGAATCCGCGCACCGGCTCGGCGGCGTGATCGAGCTCGTCGCCGATCGTCGCCAGTTGGTTGTCCACGGTCCATGCTTCCCAGGTGCGCCGTTGGCCCGGCGTGCGGCCGTCGCGGGTCATCGCCGTCACGTTGCCTGCGCGCACTTCGAGATGCACCAGGCCCGGCTGCCGGCCGAGAATCTCGACATCGAGATCGTAATCGCGGACGCCGGCGCGCCGCCAACGCTCGGTCGCCTCGTCGAGTGCCGCCCGTGAGAGTGCCGGCGTCGGGTTGCGTAGCAGCAGGAACACCGCGATCGCGGTGGCCGTGAGCCCCAGCAGCGAGCCTGCGGCAATCGCCAGCACGCGCGCGGAAAGTGGTTGTCGCGAGGTCGTTGGCATAAGGCGGCCCGATACTAGTGTTTGCAAGCAGCATGCGACAAGTTGGCGTCGCCGTTACGAAAATGTGAGCATTGCTGGAGTCGGGCCAATTGTCTGCTAAATTGGCGCTGCGCGTTCGTTGGACAATTCGCAGGTTTTCGCAAGCGAGGTTTCGTGACCATTGCCTCTCCGTCTCCGGTCCAGCACGCACGCCCCGATCAACCCGTTATCGCCGCCCAGCACGCACGTACTAAGATTGTCGCCACGGTAGGTCCGGCCTGCCAGGAGGAACCGCAGTTGGCGGCCCTGGTCGAGGCCGGGGTCGACGTGTTCCGCCTGAACATGGCCCACGGCGAAAGCGATCAGCACGAAATCGTGCTGAAGCGCATCCGGCGCATCGGCGAACAGCTCAATCGTCCGGTTGCCGTGCTCGTCGACCTGCCGGGGCCTAAAATCAGGCTCGGCGAGCTGCCTGGCGGCCAGGTCGATTGTCCCGTCGGCGGGATGTTCAAGTTCGTCCCCGGCGAGACGAGCGAACAGCCCGATGAATTGACCACCACCTACGCGCCGCTGGTCAGCGAGTTGTCGATCGGCGATCGCGTGATGCTCGTCGACGGCACGGTGCGGATGGACGTGGTCGAGCGTGCCGCGAAGCACGTCATCTGCCGTGTGGTGTCGGGCGGTCTGATTCGCAGCCGGCAGGGCGTGAACCTGCCCGGAGCGAAGATCAGCCTGCCTGCGATGAGCGAAGTCGACCAGGCGCATGCCGTGTGGGCGGCCGAGCAAGGTGCCGACTTTGTCAGCCTCAGCTTTGTGCGGTCGCCTAAGGAGGTGACCGAGCTGAAGTGGCTGCTGCGCTACCACAACAGCACCGCGAAGGTGATCGCCAAGATCGAGAAGCAGGAGGCGCTCGAGCTGTTGGACGACATCGTGCAAGCGGCCGACGGCATCATGGTGGCCCGTGGCGACCTGGGTGTGGAGATCGACGTGGCGAGCATGCCGGTGGTGCAAAAGCAGGTCATCGCGATGTGCAACCGCTACGATCGCCCGGTGATCGTTGCCACGCAGATGCTCGACAGCATGCAGCACTCGCGGCAGCCGACGCGCGCCGAGGTGACCGACGTGGCCAACGCCATCCTCGACGGCTGCGACGCCACGATGCTTTCGGGCGAAACGGCCGTTGGCCAATATCCGGTGGCGGCCGTCGAGATGATGAACCGCGTGGCATTGGCGACCGAGCCACTGCTCGAGGGGCGCGGCTCCGCGCCTCCGCCGGAGGTGCTGCCGGAGGATCTCAAGGCGATCACGCAGGCGGTGGTGCTGGGTGCCGGCAATATCGCCCGCCAGTTGAAAGCCCGCATGATCGTGGTCGTGAGCCATAGCGGCGCGACGGTGCTGTCGGTCTCGAAACGTCGCAACCTGGTGCCGATCGTCGGCGTCAGCGATCGCCCGGAGGTGCTGCGGCAGATGAGCCTGTACTGGAACGTGATCCCGCTGTTGGGCGCGCCGACGACCGACTCGATCGCCTTGCTGAAATACGTCGAAGATTGGGGACAATCCAACGCGTACATCGATCAAGGGGACCACATCGTGCTGGTGGCCGGCATCGGCCTGGCCAGCCGCGGCCACAACATGGTCCGCGTCCACGAAGTGGGCAGCGAACACTGAGGAAATGCAAAAGTCAGAATGCAGAAGTCAGAAGTGACCGCGGCTTTCGCTGCGTGCATTGACTGCTTATCATTTCCACTTCTGCATTCATCCTTCTGCCTTCTGACTTTCTGCCATGCCTAGTTGTGTTCTCGCTTATTCCGGCGGTCTCGATACTTCGGTCATCCTCGGCTGGTTGCAGGACGAAGGGTACGACTGCCATGCGGTGTACGTACACCTCGGGCAACCGTGCGAGGACCGCGAGGCGATTCTGGCCAAGGCCAAGCAGTGCGGCGCGAAGTCGGCGCGCATTGTCGACGTGCAGGAAGAACTGTGCCGCGACTTTGCATTCCCGGTGCTCCAGTGGCAGGCGAAGTACGAAGGCATGTATCTGCTGGGCACCAGCATCGCCCGGCCGCTGATCTCGAAGGCGTGCCTGCAAGTGGCCCGCGAGGTGCAGGCCGACGCCTATGCTCACGGCGCCACAGGCAAGGGGAACGATCAGTGCCGCTTCCAACTGGCGGCCGAGGCGCTCGAGCCGGCGATTCATGTCATCGCGCCGTGGCGGATAGAAAAGTTCCGCAAGCAGTTCCTCGGTCGCAAGGAGCTCATCGCCTACTGCGAAGCGAAGAGGATCCCGGTGAAGGCCAGCGCCGCCAAGCCTTATAGTAGCGACGAGAACTGCCTGCACATCAGCTACGAGGCGGGCAAGCTCGAAGACCTCACCGTCAACGGCGTCGAGCTGGTCGACTTCGGCATGACCGTTTCGCCGCGCGAAGCGCCCGACAAGGCGGAAGCGGTGACGATTGCGTTCGAGTCGGGCGTGCCGGTCGCCGTGAACGGCAAGAAGCTGAGTGCGCTGGGCGTGGTCGCCGAGCTGAACAAGATCGGCGGTCGCAACGGCATCGGCCGGATCGACGTGGTCGAGAATCGCTTCGTGGGGATGAAGAGCCGCGGCGTGTACGAGGCGCCGGGAATGACGCTGTTGTACGACGCGCATCGCTACGTGGAACAGTTGACGCTCGACCGCGACCTGATGCACCTGCGCGATCGGCTCGCCCCCGAAGTTGCTGAGATGGTGTATTACGGTTTCTGGTACACGGCGAAGTTCGACGCGCTGTTGGCGTTCATTCACGAGGCGCAGAAGCCGGTCACCGGCGAAGTAACGCTCTCGCTGTACAAGGGGAACATCGCGGTCGCCAGCCGCACCAGCCCCAGAAGCTTGTACGACGAGGCGATCGCGAGCATGGAAGGTGGCGGCAGCTACAACCAGACCGACGCCGAAGGGTTCCTGCGCATTCAAGGCTTGCCGGTGCGCGTGCAGGGGCGCGTGAACAAGCGGGATTACTGAACGATGGCTTAGCGCGGCTCGTCCACGGGCCGCATCGGCCGCGTGGACGCGGCCGCTAAGCGGGCGATGGGGGAAAGAAATATGAAGCGCGTGTTTGCGATGATCTTGCTTTGCTCGACGGCCGCGGCCGCCGAGCCGCGGCTTGAGAAGAGCAACTTGTTCACGGCCGGCAGCGACGATTACGAACTGTATCGCATCCCCGGGATCGTGGTGACCGCCCGAGGGACGATTCTCGCCTACTGCGAGGCCCGCAAAAGCGCAAAAGGCGATTGGGGGCCGATCGATATCATGCTGCGCCGCTCGACCGATGGTGGAAACACCTGGAGCACTCGGCAGAAAATCTCGGGCGTGCCGGGACCGAAAACGAAGAACCCGGTCGCCTTGGCCCAGAATCTCGCCGGCACCGACGACGTGACCTACAACAACCCGGTGGCGTTTGCCGATCGCGGCGGGCCGGTCCATTTTCTGTACTGCCTTGAATACATGCGCTGCTTCTATACGCGTAGCGACGACGACGGCATGTCATGGAGCGCCCCGGTCGAGATCACCAGCGCGTTCGAGGCATTCCGGTCCGATTACGATTGGAAGGTGCTGGCCACCGGCCCCGCGCATGGTATTCAACTGCGCACAGGCCGGCTGGTGGTGCCGGTGTGGCTCTCGACCGGCACCGGCGGACACGCGCATCGGCCTAGTGTCACGTCGACCATCTACAGCGACGACTCCGGGCGCACCTGGCAGCGTGGCGAGATCGCGGTGCCGAACACCGACGAGTGGATTTTTCCGAACGAAACGGTGATCGTCGAATTGGCCGATGGCCGGGTGATGCTCAACGCGCGCAGCGAGTCGAAGGCCCATCGCCGCCTGGTGACCGTCAGCCCCGACGGCGCCACCGGCTGGTCGACGCCGAAGTTCGACGATGCACTGATCGAGCCGATCTGCATGGCCAGCATCGTGCGGTTTTCGACCGCTCCGCCGAGCGACCGCAACCGCATCCTGTTCGCGAACCCCGCGAACCTCCGGCGGGCCGACGGCAAAGGCGCCGCAGGGACGAGCCGTGATCGCAAGAATCTATCGGTCCGGCTCAGTTACGACGAAGGGCAAACCTGGGCCGCGACCAAGCCGCTCGAACCCGGCTACAGCGCGTACAGCGATCTGGCCGTGCTCCCCGACGGCACGGCCTTGTGCTTCTACGAGCGCGGCGACGACGCGAAGGCGGCGAGCAAAAAGCCCACCAGCTACGCGTTCCTTACACTGGCGCGGTTCAACCTCGAGTGGCTGACCGACAGCCGCGACACACCCGCCTTGCCGCTGGTGGCGAAGTAAGCGCCGATCCGAAAACCGCAAGCCAGTTCCGTCGGTCGCGTGGGGCGGAGAATCGTGTCTGCCGCAAGAATCGCGGCCGATGGCAGGCAGCAGTGCCTGCCCCACGCGGTTTTCGGATAGGCTTTCAATGCACGTCGCGCGCCAGCAGCACCAGATGGATGCTCGTCACCAGCGTCACCAGCATGATTGCCAAGATGGTCACGCTGGCAGCCGCTCCGAGCCGCTGGTTGCGCGGGAAGTAATTCTCCCCCATGTCGGGACGGTCCGGATCGTCGGCATCGCGCGCCAGGGCGATCGTTCCCGAGTACGGCGACGGCCCCAGCGGACGCCGGCCCGCCTCTTCAAGCATCATCGCCTCGAAGCCCGATCGCGATGGCATGCCGTAAGCAAACACACGAATCGGCGCCTGCATCTTGTACACCGGCAGCAGCACGCCGCCGAACACCACCATCGGAATCAGCACCAACGGCAACAGCGCGATCGCGACTTCGCTGGTCCTCGCCACCGCCGACAGCAATAGCCCAATGCCGACTCCCACCAGCGCCACGAGCATCATCACCAGGAACGTCGAGATGATCGGCCCAGCCAGCGAACAGCCGAGCCGCGTGATGGCCAGCAACAGCGCACACTGCAAGGCACACAGTCCCGCACCGACCGCGAGCTTCGCAAACACATACGCCGGCGCCCGAAGATTCACCATCCGTTCGCGATGGTAGATCGCCCATTCGCCGACGATCTCGCGCACGGCATTCGAACAGCCAAACCACAACGCCGACAGACCGAGCAGAAAGATGGTGATTGCCGTGGCTTGCGTGATTTGCGGCCACGTTTCGGCCGAGAGCTTGCGATTGATGTTGTCGCGAAACACCAACACCACGATCAACGCGATGATCGGCGCTTGCAGCAGCAGCACGGCGGTGTTCCAGCGGTCGGCGAGCTTGATCGCCGCGTTGCGCCGCAGCAGCGTGAACCACTGCTCGACCGACGAGACGGCCGGCGCCTGCTTTGGCAGCGGCGTCGGCGGGCGTTCGGCGCGCGACTCGACAAAGTCCTGAAAGTACCGTGACCGCCGGAAGGCATCGCACCAGGCAGCCGTCGGTCGCTGGGACAGGCCGCGCAGCAATTCGTCGGGCGAAAGATGTTCCGATGTCTTGGCTCCGGAAGTCGAGGGGTTGAAAAACCGAATCGCGTCGGGATAAGCCGGCCCGTAGAACGCCAGCCGGCCCGGGTCGACGCTTTGCGCGTCCTTGGCGATCACCACCAGGCGGTCCATCAGCCGATAGGCTTCGAGGCTGGGCTGGTGGATAGTCAGCAGAATCGCTTTGCCCGCGTCGGCCAACTGGCGCAGCAGCTTCATCACCATCAACGCGTCTTCCGACGACAGCCCGGAAGTCGGCTCATCGAGAAACAGCACCGCGGGATCGGTCAGCAGCTCCATTGCCAGGTTCACGCGCTTCCGCTGGCCGCCGCTAATCCCTTTGCGCTCCGGCGAACCGATCACCGTGTCGAGCGCCCCTTCGAGGCCGAGTTGCTTGGCGACGGACAAAATGCGCTCGTCGATCTCGGCGTCGGTCGTCTCGGCCGGCAGCCGCAGCCGAGCGGTGTAGTAAAGCGCCTGCCGCACGGTGAGCTCGCGGTGCATGATGTCGTCCTGTGGCACGTAGCCCACCAGGGCGCTGACCGCCGCGTAGTTGGCGTATAGATCGTGGCCGTTGATCAGCACCGCGCCGCCGCTCGGCGGCGAGTAGCCGTTGAGCGCGTTCATCAACGTGGTCTTGCCCGCGCCGCTGGGGCCCATCAGCCCGACGAACTCGCCTGCGTAAATCGTCAGCGACACGTCGTCCAACAGCCGCCGTCCCGGAACCTCGACCGTCACGTGCTGCGCCTCGAGCGACAGCGCTCCCTCGGCGAGCGGGGCGTGTAAACGCCCCGGTACGGGCGCCGACGCCGGCGGGGGCCTTGTGGCGGCGGGACGCGCGGCGGCAACAGGGGCCGGCTTCCGCGGTGGCTGCGTCGACGTTTGCGTCGACGTTTGCGTCGATGGCTGCGCGGGCGCTTTCGACGGCCGGATGCTCGACACCTTCGTGCCTGAAGGCAACGCGCTGGCCAGCGCTTCCGGGGGCCAAGGCATCGCCAGAGCGTCGGCCAGCACGATGCGATCGCGCGGAGTGACGGCAATCGGATCGACGACGCGCTGGCCGTTGACGCGCGTGCCGGCATCCGAACGTAAATCGATCAACAAGAAGCCGTCGCCGGTCTTCACCAACTGGCAATGACGCGGGGCCACGTGTGGATCGTCGACGACGATGTCGCACGTGCTGCTACTTCCGATGATCCAGCTTGACTGCGATCCCATTCGAGCAACGGCGGCGCCAAGACTTCCAGAGGTTATGCAGCGCGATCGCTCATCCGGCACTGGAAGCACGGCTCAGGGCGAGTGCCTGCCTCCCGTCGTTCCGCGAACCCTTGAATTGACTGCGTCGACTCGGCGACGCAGCGACGATCCAACAGAATATGATCGGAAAGCCGGCTGCGAGCAACTTTTCCCATTCCGCTTCCGGCTCTCGGCCCTTGGAATGCCGTGGCACAGTGCGTAGGAGCGACAAATCGGTGCGATAAACGTTTACCGATAAACGTCGTTCTTCTCGCCTTCCGTTTCCGCCCGCCACTAGGTGTTCGGCATGCTACGAGTCACGCGCGTCGTTGCGTTGGTTTCGCTGGCCCTCCTGCTGGCAGCCGAATCTTCCCGCGCCGCCGACCCGCCCCGGCCGAACGTGATTATATTTCTGGCCGACGACAAGGCTTCACACGACGCGTCTCAACGGCGTTTTGCCCGAGAAATTCGGTGTTTTCAGCCGAATCCTGGGGAAACAGAAATTGGTTGCGATTGCGGGCGATTACTTCCGATTCAATGGAATTAACGACACTTTGCTACATTGAGCACGCCGTCGATGATCTAACGTAATTCCAATTCCTTTTTTGCCGCACCACAACTTGCGCGGCGGCCGGCCTGGACACACGATCCGTCGTTGCCTGGAAGGTGTGTAATGGCTGGTCCGCAGCGGAGTCAGAAAGAGAAACCTCTCTCGCACGTTTCCATCATACTTGACCTGCCGGGCAAGCTTCGCCTGTTGGCTTCCACGGGCTGGTGGAAAGAACGTGGTGTCGGTTGGTTCGCAAGCTCGATCGCCGTGGCGAGGTCAAGTGGCAATTACCAATGGAACGTTTGCACCTGTAAAAGCGGGTGATCTCCTCAGTCCGATCAAGCGTGGAAGTCAGTGACTTCATGGTTTGGTCGACGGCCGGCAGTCGCCCTTGGGCGCCTATCGCAATGCCAGCGCGGCCGCAATCATTTTGATCGAGCCGCTGCTCGATCGCGCGGTCACGCGCTGTGCGGCCAGCCGTTTGACTGACGATCGCGCTGCCGACAGCGAACCACTGCGCTAGCGCCTGTATGCACGCAAAATTCTTCTCGTCTGCTCCCGCCGTTGTAAACGAGTGCGCCTAGCCCTTAAACAAGCGAAGGCCGACCGCGTGGAGTGGCGTTTTTTCCGGTCGGCATGAAGCGCAATGCCGAGCGGGCCGACGCCCCTCGGCGTGGTGGTGAAGGTCGGATTGTGGTCGGGCATGGTCGAGTGCTTTCTGGGGTT
>DATAXP010000042.1:0-9328 GCA_036272935.1 Pirellulales bacterium
CCCAGCCCCCTTCTTCCGGTCCGCTTGTGGAATGTACTTGGGAAGCTTCTGCTCCGCGTAGAGCGGCTTGAATTGCGTGAGCCGTTGCCGGCCGTCGATCATCGGCAGCGTCACCATGTCTTCGCCGACCAACGGTCTGGCGTAGCGGACGAATTCATCGGTCACGTCGAAGCCGTTCTTGGCGACCCACGCCGCGGGGAACGAACGATCGGCGGCGGCCACCTTTTCCAGCGGCACCTTGTCGTACAGCGCCGAGTAAATCGGCCCCGGCTGACGCAGGATCGTGGCCATGTAGCCCCCTTCGCCGCGCGCCGCCAGCAACGCGGCTAACTGGCCGCTGCGATACGCTTCTTCCAGGTCGACCGTCGACGCGTACGCCATCGCGTGCCGCTGGTCGGTCCCCGAAACGTTGCCGCGTGCCGCGCCTTTGGTCGCCAGGCCGACCTTATTCAGGTAGTTCACGACGATCTGTGCGACGGTCAACTGGCTGGCGCTGAACGATACGTGGCCGAACGCGTCCTTCACTTCGCCGAGGCTGCCAACATCGAACCCTTCGCTGACCACGACAAGGCAACGTCCATCGCGCTTGAGCTGGTCGTTCACTCGGTCGGCCATCTGCTCAATCGAGCACGGGCTCTCGGACAGGTAGATCTGCAGCGGCATCTCGCGCTTCGGGTCGGCGAGCCGGGCGGCGGCGGGGATGAAACCAATTTTGCGGCCCATCGCCTGCATCACCAGCACCGGGTCGGCCGGCGAGGAACCCATGTTCTCCTGGTTGGCGTTCTGCACCATGTGCATCCAGTACTTGGCGGTCGAACCGTAGCCCGGCGTGTGGTCGACCAGTTTGAACTCGCTGTCGCCGACGTCGTTGTCGATTGTCTTGGGCACGCCGACCGCAACGAAGTCGAGCCCGCGCTGATGAGCCAGCGTCGCGATTTTGTGCGCCGTGTCCATCGAGTCGTTGCCGCCGATGTACAGCAGGTAGCCGATCTCGTGCGCCTTGCACACGGCGATCACGCGTTCGAAATCTTCCGTCTGCGCCGGCTTGAGCTTGTAGCGGCAGGTGCCGATCGAGCCGGCCGCCGGCGTGAACCGCAGCAGCGACACTTCCTCGGCATCCTGGCGCGAAAGGTCGAGCAGTTCTTCCTTCAGCACCCCTTCGATGCCGTGACGGCCGCCGTACACCGTGCCAATTTCGCTCATCTGGCGGGCGGTTTCGATGATTCCCCGCAGGCTGTTGTTAATCACCGCGCTGGGCCCGCCGCTTTGGGCCACGATCATGTTGCGGGGTTTGGCCATGATGCTCGCCATTGCTCCTGAGCAAGTCGTGATGAGATGCGCCGCCGCGCTGCGCTCGGGGGCACCGGCCGTGCGGCAATCCCTCGAAAAGCGCGGTATTTTACCGGCCCGGGTACGCGCTCGCAATCGCCTGGCACACTCTCCGCGCACGGGCGATATAATCCGTTCGCCGACGGCAATCGCACGTTCTTCGCCGGATACCACGATGCAAGACTTCGAGCAATTGGGCGTGTTTTACCTGGGCAAGCAGTATGATCTCGCCGCGCGCAAGCCGCTCGATCACCTGCTGCTGTACGACGCAAAGGACCTAACCACGCACGCCGTCTGCGTCGGCATGACCGGCAGCGGCAAAACCGGCCTGTGCCTTGCGCTGCTCGAAGAGGCGGCGATCGACGGTGTGCCAGCCATTGCGATCGATCCCAAGGGCGACCTGGGAAACCTGCTGCTGACGTTCCCCGACGGCAAGCCGGCAGACTTCCGACCGTGGCTCGATACCGCCGAGGCCACCCGCAAAGACATCTCGCTCGACGAGCTTGCCGAGCAGACCGCCAAGACATGGCGCGAGGGGCTGGCCGCATGGGGCGAGGATGGCACGCGGATCAAGCGATTCCGCGACGCAGTCGATGTCGCCATCTACACGCCCGGCAGCAACACAGGCATCCCGCTGGCCGTGCTACGATCGTTCGCCGCGCCGCGGAAGGAATTGCTCGACGATGCCGACGCGCTGCGCGAGCGGATCAACGGCAGCGTATCGGGCCTGTTGGCTCTGGTTGGAATCTCGGCCGACCCGCTGAAGAGCCGCGAACACATCTTGCTGGCCACGTTGCTCGAGCGCGCCTGGCGCGACGGGCGCGACCTCGACCTGGCGACACTGATCCGCGACGTGCAGCAGCCGTCGATCGAACGCGTCGGCCTGGTCGACATCGACACGTTCTTCCCGTCGAAAGCGCGATTCGAGCTGGCGATGCAGCTCAACAATGTGCTCGCCTCGCCGGGGTTCGCCGCCTGGCTGGAAGGAGAGCCGCTCGACGTGCAACGGCTGCTGTATCTGCCCAACGGCAAGCCGCGGCTGTCGATCGTCTCGATCGCGCACCTGTCGGATAGCGAGCGGATGTTCTTCGTGACGATCCTGTTGGGCGAAATGCTGGCGTGGATGCGCAGCCAGGCGGGCACGTCGAGCCTGCGCGCCGTGCTGTACATGGACGAGGTGGCGGGATACTTTCCGCCTTCGGCCAATCCGCCCAGCAAGCCGCCGATGCTCACGTTGCTCAAGCAGGCGCGGGCATTCGGGCTGGGCGTGGTGCTCGCGACACAGAATCCGGTCGACTTGGATTACAAAGGACTGTCGAACGCCGGAACCTGGTTCCTCGGCCGGCTGCAAACCGAGCGCGACAAGGCGCGTGTGATGGAAGGTCTGGAAGGGGCCAGCGCCGCGGCCGGGCATTCGTTCGATCGCGCTCGGATGGAGGCCGCGCTCGCGGCCCTCGGGAACCGCGTGTTCTTGATGAACAACGTTCATGAAGATGCGCCGGTTGTATTCCAAACTCGGTGGACCCTGTCGTACCTGGCCGGACCTCTAGGACGCGAACAGATCGCCACGCTGATGCGCGATCGAAAAGCGGCCGAAGCGCCTGCGACGAAGGCCAAGAGCAAGCCGGCGATATCATCTGCGGCGGCCGATGGCGGTGGCCCGCGTCCTCTATTACCGTCGGAAGTGCACGAGTGCTTTTTACTCGACCGCGAATTGTCAGGCTCGGAAAAGCCGATCGCTTACGCGCCCGCGATCCTCGGCAAAGCCAAAGTTCGGTTTGCGCAGGCGAAGAGCGGCGTCGATCAAACGCGCGAAGTGATGCTGCTGGCCGAAGTACAAGGTTCGGCCGACGCGCCTTCGTGGGATGCAGCACACGACGCCGATGACCTCGAAACCGAGGCGGCGCCAGTCGAGAACGTGCGATTCGCCCCATTGCCCAAGAGCCTTGCCCAGGCCAAAGCATTCAAGGCCTTGGCGAGCTCGCTGCAAAACCATCTGTACCAGAGTCAAAAGCTCACATTGTGGCAGTCCTCTGCGGCCAAGGCGATCTCGCGCGCCGGCGAGAGCGAGGCCGATTTTCGCACGCGCATCGCTCAGGAATCGAAGGAAGCGCGCGACGCGGCGATCGACAAGCTCCGCGAGAAATATGCCCCCAAGGCCGCGGCACTCGCCGAGCGACTGCGGAAGGCGCAGCAGGCCGTGCAGAAGAAGGAGGCGGACAGCAGCCACCAGGTAATGACGACGGCGGTCAGCCTGGGCACAACGCTCCTCGGCGCGTTGTTGGGGCGCAAACTCACCAGCGCGGCGAATCTGAATCAGACCGCATCGTCGATCCGCTCGGCAGGCCGCATTCTTCAAAAGCGCGACGGCGTCGCGTTGGCCGAGGACGACGCGGCGGCAGTCGACGCAAAGATCAAGGCGCTCGACGACGAGTTGGCCGACGAAACTCGCCAGCTCCGCGACACCTTCGCCGCCGAGCACTTGCAACTGACCGAGCTCATCGTTCAGCCGAAGAAATCGGACATCACGGTGACCGATGTTCTGTTGGCGTGGAAGCCGACGCCAGCGACGAGCTAAACCGGACGATGTTCGATCGGTTGCCCGCGTGGGCCGCGACAAGCTGTCGCAGTGCAATGGCGGCGCGGACACGTTTAGCGGTTTTGCGACCCGCCTGGCGCAGCGAACCAGGACATGCTGCCGCGGTTCCGGCGCGCCGCGAGAGATGAGATATGGTTAGCGTGGGAGGCGACAGATCGAGTCGTTTCGGATCGGGGCGAGTATCTCATGCCAGCCTTGGATTGCCGCCATGCGAATACGTCGATTTCTAAAAGCCGAGGATGGACCAACCACCGTTGAGTACGCGGTGATGCTGGCGTTGATCGTGATGGTGTGCTTCGCCGCGGTGAAGAAAATCGGCAAGCCTTCCAAGACGATCTTCAACGCGGTCGGCAAAGAACTCAAGGTCAAGAAGGGCTGAGTGCCCAGCGGCAACCTACTCCGCGCGGGTGCCACTGGCAGTTCGCTGCCAGTGCCGCGACACCGACCCAGCACTGTCTGACAGCAGACAGTGGCACCGAAATCGGGTTTGGGAAGATCGCTACGCCGCGCGACGCAGGTGCCCGACGCGCAGCACATCATCGATCAACAGACGAATAACGCGCTCGGTGGCTTCCACCTGCAACTGCGAAGCGAGCGACGCCGGCAGGCGATCGCAGAACGCGGCAAGTTGCTGCCTTACCTGCGGCGTCGTTTTGCCACGCAGGTAGCCGCATGCCTCCGCATGGTGCGCGGGGACCAATTCCAGTTGGAGCGTCGCCCGGACGGCCGGGGCGGCGGCGACGGCCAATTCTTGGGCCACTCGCATCAGGTCGGCGGCCGCTTTCCGGCTCGCCAGCACAGCCAGCAGGTGCGAAATCATGGCCAAGAACCCTCAGGGGGCGATGAGCATCCCAGAGACAAACCACAGCCGCTATGTCAGGAATCGAATCGCCCGTGGTGCAATCTTCAGTCGGTTGGTTCGAGCTGATGGTGAGTGAACCTGGGTAAAATGGCCGTCCCGCCGGTTTTGAACGCTCCAAAAATGTCCGGGTGGTAGTAAGTCGCCTACTCTCGACCATCATGGTCAAAATGCTTGACATTCCTCGGCTGGCACGCACAATAGGGCACTTCTTGAGCAGGGCTCCGTGTCCTTGCTCGTAGGCACGGAGCTGCTTCCCCAATTAGTCGGTGGGAACAGCGATTTCAGCCGAGGTCGGTGGAACGAACCGCTGGCGACGGTTGAGTGTCTGAAAGAGTACGGCAAGCAAGTGGCCGTGCTCGCAAAAGGTTGGTTGCAGGGATCGCAGTGTTGTCGTCGCTCGGGCCAGATGGGCTTGGGCGGCGATGAGCGTAGCGGTCGGCAACCATGACGATGTGTGAGGAGACAGTAATCATGCGAAACGTTTTCAGTGCGATTCTTGAGTTCGGTCACGACGAGGATTTCGCCCCGAGTGTTACGGACGAGTTTGCTGCCACCGATGCTCCGGCCGGCAGCGCCGAGAAGCTCGACGTGTTGGCTCAGCGTATCCAGCAGGGCCTTCCGTTGTGGCACCCCGACGATCGGCCCGACTACACCGGCCTGACCGGCGTCGTGCGTCCGCGCGAGTAATCGCCGCGCGGGGCGTGTGAACGCCTTGCCTTGGCGAGCGGGGCATGTGAACGCCCCGGTAGCGCAGCGCGCGTTGTCGGTCGGCGGAACCGGGGCCATCACTGGCCCCGCTCGCCCGCGGATGCGCGCTACAGATACATTCCCATATATCCGCCTTGGGCGTCGGTTTCGGCTTCGAGCCGTTTCATGCGCTCGAGCGTGGCCTGCAGATCGCCGGCGGCGATGTAGCGATCGAATTCCACGATTACGGCCCGCGGCACCGTCTCGGCAAACCAGGCGACAATCGGCTGCGTGAGCCAATCGCAGGTTTCGCGCTCGAGCGTCACATCCAAGTGGGCGTGCGCCGTGTTTTGATCGGCGGCGTCGGTGAGCACGGTTCCTTCGAAGCGGAACTGGATCATGCCGAGGTGCGGATCGTTCGTGAGATAGAACGCGCACGTCGCATTGTGCAGGTAGAACGAGTTGTGCGCGCCGTGCTTCGCCAAGGCGTGCTTGATGCGCTGGCATTGAGCCTGAAACTTCGGCGAAGCGTCGAGCGGCACATCGAGCCGGCCGACGCTGCGCAGCGGAAGGCAGTCGAACACGATCTCGACGCGCTCGGCGGTCATGGGGCGGCGTCTCCCGCTGCCAGCACTGTGGCCGGCTCCGACGGTTCCACCGCGGCCGTGACCGTCGCTGCCGCTCGATTTGTCGCTTCGCTCGGCTGCGTCCAACCGATGAGCAGCCAACCGTCGTCGGCACGGAACTCGGTGGCGGGAATCGGGCCCAGACGCTCCCAGTTCCCTTTCAGCCGCAACCCTGGCGACACAAACTCGGGCTCAAACAGTTTCGCAAAACGCTTGCGGATCGGCCCGAGTACCGCCGCTTCGCGCGCCGAAAGAGGACGGCTGCGTCCAGCCACGAAGTTCAGCGGCACCACTTCGACATCGCCTTGCCGCGTGGCCCTGATCTCGCCGCCGTCGTTCGATAGCACATAACGAACCGAGATGCGCATGCCGTCGAACTTGCGCGTGCCCGAGGTGAAGCGGCTGCCGCGCACCGTCAGAGTCGCAATCTGGTCGTCGATCGTCAGCGAAACCGGATGCTGGTCGTCGAACGTGACCGACCACGGCTCATGGCGTTCGGGGTCGCTCGAGCGATCGGGCACCTGTCCGGCAAGCTCGAGTGAAAACCGGTCGATGTCGGCCTGATCGAGCAAGCGGCTGGCCAACAGCGTCTCGGCCGCGTTGTTCACCAGCGACTCGTGCATGCGCACCAGCACGTCGGCCGGCTGCTGTGCCTCGGGCACCGGGGTGAGCGCGCCGAGCTGTGCAGGGCCGGGCTGCAAGCCGACCACGTTCAAGTAATCGCTCGTGGTGCTGAATCGCAGGGTACGCGGAAAGGCATCGAGCCGCGACAGCGGCGAACGGACCTTCGTGAAAAAACGATCGTTAGCTCGGGCAATCATCGTGACGGCCTGTGCGTCGACCTGGTCGCGAAACTTTCGCTGCGCGTGCTGCTGGCCGATTCGCAGTCCATTGGCCGCGGCTTGCGGCGCGCGTTTAGCGGCGGCCTTCTTCACGATGCGATCGACAACGCCATGCTTGGTCGACCCATAGCCGGTGATGCGCGACTGCATGCTAACGCCGGCGTCGGCTGGCTGCGAGGCGAGCCCTTCGCTCGTGACGAGCAACACCTTGGTCGCCCAAAGTTCCGCCTGGCCGGCGCTGTAGACCAGGGCAGGCCCCTTGTGGCCGACGGTGTTCGCGTAGTTCACACCGCGGATCGTCGTTTCGATCTTGGCCTGCTCGGCATCGGGCACGAGCGCCGCAGCCACATGCCCCAGCGTGCGACCGGTTCCGCTGATCCTCGTACCCAGGATGTAGTCGCTGAGCGGTGCGGTTTCGTCGACCGATCGCGCGACGCCGGTCCAGACAAAGCGATCGGACGCGTGCAGCGTGACGTTCGGATACGACATCCGGTTGTGCAACGCCGCGAGTAGTGCTGGCGCCTGCCCAGCGCGGTCCAGCCCGGCCACGGCGTCGGACGCCGCGCGCAGCGACTCGGGTGACGGCTTCTTGATCGCGACTTCGATCGCCTTGAGCCGTTCGCGAAACACTTCCTCGCTCGAACCGACCGACTCGATGCGATCGATGTGCTTGTTCAACGCTCCGCGAACGTCGGCCAGTGGGGCTTGCTCCAATCCCGGGTAGCCCGAAGCGAACCTGGCCCGCAGGGTGCCCAGCGCCTCAAGGTTAGGCTCGCCGGCGCGCTGCGCTTGGGCGACGAGCAGAGGCCATTTCAGAAAGCTGCGCCAGCCGTCGCTCCCGGGCCCAGTCAGAAAGCGGTCGAGCTGGGTGACTGCTTGCGCCAATTCTTCGCGGCTAAGGCGAAGCGTTTCGGCGGTTACCGGTGAGTATTTGGATCGCTCAGCTTCGATCAAGCGAAGGAGCTCAGCGTTCGAGGCGGTCGCCGGCTCGGAGAGCTTCGCTGCATTGCCTGGACGCTCATTTTTTTGCTTTTTTTCTTCCGAGCTAGCAATTTGCGCATAAGAACCTGCGATCGCGAGACTTATGCACATCATTAGCAATCGTGATTTAGCGCTCGCATGGGCCGCGGCGACGACGCGCCCTCGGTATGCAACACTCGGCGTGGATGGCATTTGGATTCTCCTTCCGAAGCCTACGTTTCGATGCGTGGCGTGCCGGCCGACGGTCGCTCTGTGCGGATTGAAGGGGAAACGATTGGTTGATTTGGGTAGTTTTTGCTGATAATCGTTTTTCCTTACGATCACGTAGGTTGGCAGGGACCGGGTCGCCATCCGAACGCTTGTGTCAAGGACGAGCATCATTGTAATTCAACGGCTGGGTTTTGGCATGACCCGCCGGCCTGGTGCGAGGAGAACCATGACTTACCGAGGGAACAACCGACGCGCCGGTTGCCGGATGGTGTTTTGCGCTGCTTTAAGCCTGTTTTTTGCGCTTGCGAACATGGCGGCAGCCGATCCGGTACCCACTCCCGTGCCGACGATCGCCCCGATGCTGCTTTGGCAAAACGACTATGCGGAAGCGATGCGGACTGCGATCGCGACCGAATCGATGTTGCTGGTCTACTTCCGCGGCGAAGGGGCTAACCCCTACCGCGACGATTTCGAGCGCCAGGCGAATAACGACCCGGCAATCCGCGAGAAGCTGGCGCGGTGCGTGCTGGTGCAGTTGCCGCTCGGCGCGACGATCGTCAGCGACGGAGAAGATGTGGTGCTCATGCAGCACGGAGCATTTTCGGAACTCAAGGGACGAGAAGGGCTGGCGATGGTCGACTTTGCCCATCGCGACCACGAGTATTACGGCTACGTAGTGACGATCTTTCCGCTGCAACCCGGTCGCTACTACCGATACCAGCCGAGCCATCTGTCGGTGATGCTCGACCTGCCGCAGGGAACGCTGACGCAACGAACCATGATCTTCGCCGTCCGCATCCATCCCGAGGCCCCCGCCAGCACTGCTGGCGAGCTGGATACGAACCTGACCGACGAAGCAAAAAGTCATTCCGGCTACCAAGCCCAAACCCACGTGCAGGGTCACCACCGATGGGGGGAGCGTTTTCAGCGGCTCCTTGGCCGTCTGCCGCGAGGTCTGAAACCGCAAGAGGTCGTTGCCGAAAGCTGGCCCAATGAGGACCTGGTCGATGCCGCGGTGGATTGCGTCGACTGCTGGCGGCAATCCTCGGGACATTGGAGCGCGGTGCGCACATGGCAGCCCCGTTTCGGCTATGATATGCGACGGGGCACGAACGGGGTCTGGTACGCGACCGGTGTGTTCGGCAACAATCAGTAGTCGCACCGGCGACCGCCCCCGCGAGAAGCAGATCAA
>DATAXP010000043.1:0-15095 GCA_036272935.1 Pirellulales bacterium
ACTGAAGCGTTGCTGGCATGCGCCGCTGAGCTTGGCAGGAACAGAGATACGATCCGGTGAATCGCCCAAGCAGCAATGCAGTCACAGCAACGCTTAACTATTACGACACATGGAGCTTCGGCTTAACTTCGCGGCATTCGCAGCAGGTTTCAGTTGGCGAAAGACGCGGCTGATCGTGTCGTGGGAGGGAATGCCGTTGGGCAAGCGCAGATGCCGCTTCAGCCAGTCTTGCTTCTGATGGCCAAACTCTTCGATGTCTTCCCAGCCTTCGGCGCCGGCGACCACCGCCAGCACGGCCAGACAGAGAATATCAATCAACCAATGTTGCTTGCCTCGTTCGACGCGAGGGTCTTCCACCTCCGAAAAACACTCGACAAGTGACAGCACGCGCTGCGCCATGCGACCGACCTCCGTCAGAGAATACAATGCCTCCAGCCACGGACAATCTTTCGCTGCTAGCCTTCACTCCGGCAAGCACACCGCGAACAATCCTCTTCCACGAACAACGTGCGTTTGCCCTGGCCCTCATGGAAGGTGAATGCAGAGATCTTTTATCAGGATCGACATCCACCGCAATGGCAGGGTCGACTTGCTGTAATGCGAGCGTGATCGCTGTTGTACGGTTGAAATCAGCTAGTGGACAGTGCAATAACTCCGAGTCTTTGGGGCGCAGCATCATGGCTGTGTGCTTAAGTGGAGTGCTGCACTCGATAAGAAAAAGCGAGTTGTCGGTCGGCCGAAGGTCATAGGAGACTCGTTCCCACTCTGCTCCTGCTTTGGTGCTAATGGAAACGCTGCTGCTGATGCCGATTCCTCGACTGACTATTGCATTCTGTTGCGATTCCTTAGAAACGGAGCGGAGGAACAACGTGCAAAGCTCAACAGCACGTTTTGCCTGAGTAGCAGTCGCAGGCTGGTATTCATGTTCGATGTCGTTGCGAGCATCGATTATCAACTCATGGATCACGTTCGGCGCAAAGATGCCGATTTGATCGAGCATGGCGAGTTTGTCCGCGTATGGCTTTCCCAAAGAGGTACTCAGGAGATTGTTCACGATGAGAGCGTCGATTTGGCGGCATACAGCTCGTTTTGAATAGCAAACGGCTGCGTCTAACCCGAAAGCATCGTTTCGGGCATTGGCTTCGTTAGCCCATTCCAGGTAGCAGGAGCTAGCCGTCCAGTTCGTTACGAAATCCATTTCGTACCGGCTTGCCCCGACGTCTAAGGTATTAAGGCCGTCGAGAATATCTTCGGGCGACGCTCGCTTGTAGGTCCAAGACCAGTGGGTCATCGGCGCCACCGTTTTCGGGTTGTGTCGCGTCGCTGGTTCTATTCGAGTTGCGGTTGTGCAACAGTTGTAGTCAGTTCGCTCAAGCAGCAGTTTCGCGGCGCAGAAAAAGCGCGCAATGGCGGGGATATACCGCAGCTTGCTCGAACGTGCCGGGTCGCCATGCAATCGCGCGAGAAAGGAAACGGATGGGGAGGGATTCGAACCCCCGGTAAGCTTTCGCCTACGCCGGTTTTCAAGACCGGTGCCTTAAACCACTCGGCCACCCATCCAATCGCGTTTTCCTCGGCAATTATTGCATTTTCTGTTGTCGCCGATTTCTCCTTGGCACGTTTTCGACAACCTTGTTGACAACTTGGGTCAAGTGCGGCTATGAAAACGGTCGGAGCGGCGCTGTCACGCCGTCCGACCTAACACAACCTCGCAGAAAAGGTGCGAAGTCATGCCGACCCTCAAATCTAGGGTAATTCCGCCAATCAGCAAGGCGGACGCGGATCGTTTCTGGTCGCTCGTCAAACGCGATGGCAACGACCTTGGCTGTTGGAACTGGGCCGGTTCCGTCAACTCCAAAGGCTACGGGCGATTCTTTGTCGGCGGCAAGCATTATTACGCGCATCGCTTGGCTTGGAGCATGCAAGGCCGGGAAACTCCCGCCAACCTGTTCATTTGCCACACGTGCGACAACCCCCTGTGCGTCAATCCACATCACCTGATGATGGCGGACGCCGCGACGAACAATGCGGACGCAAAGCACAAGCGAAACCTGAAGGCCAA
This sequence comes from Pirellulales bacterium, assembly GCA_036272935.1. Classification (GTDB taxonomy): domain Bacteria; phylum Planctomycetota; class Planctomycetia; order Pirellulales; family PNKZ01; genus DATAXP01. The sequence continues at coordinate 2,063 of DATAXP010000043.1, forward strand.
GCGCGCGGGAGTAGTCAAACCACGTGCCGACTACCCGTTGACGCCCCGCGGCGATGGCCGCTGGTGCAAGAAAATCCGCGGCAGGATTCACTACTTCACGGGCACCGCCGAGGAAGCGCTCGAGGAGTGGCTGCGGGTCAAGGATGACATGCTGGCCGGCCGCACGCCTCGGCCAAAGGACGATGACCGTATCGCGGTCGACGGCCTAGCCAACGCATTCCTGACGGCCAAGCGTGAGCGCGTCGAGGCCGGCGAAATGGCCGCCCGGTCATGGGGCGATTACCACGCGACTTGCGCCGCAATGGTTGAGCAATTCGGCAAGGGGCGTGCCGTCGCGGACCTGCGGCCCGAGGATTTCGCCGCGCTGCGCAAGACACTGGCCAAGCGTGTTGGCCCGGTGCGGCTCGGTAACGAGATTCAGCGCGTCCGGTCAATTCTGAAGTGGGCGTTCGAGTCGGAACTGATCGACGTGCCGCCTCGGACCGGTCCCGAATTCAAGAAACCGGCCAAGCACGTCGTCCGCAAGGCTCGGGCTGACGTTGGCCCACGCATGTTCGAGGCCGCCGACCTACAGGCGATGCTCAAAGCCGCGCCGATGCAGTTGCGGGCGATGATCTATCTGGGGCTGAACGCCGGCCTGGGGAACAACGACTGTGGCTCGCTGCGGCTGCACAACGTCGACCTGGCGAAAGGCTGGCTCGACTTCCCGAGGCCCAAGACTGGCATCCCTCGGCGTTGCCCCCTGTGGCCGGAAACGGTTGAAGCGCTTCGCAAGGCGATCGCGGAACGGCCCGAGCCCATCGACTCGACCAACGGCGATAGGGCGTTCATCACGGCCGACCGCGTGCCCTGGACCGGCGACGCGAAGCTGAAGCGCGACGAGAATGGCGACCCGGCGGGCGCTGGCCCGCGCGTCGATGCGGTCACCAAGGCTTTTCGGCGCCTGCTCGACTCGCTCGACCTACACCGCCGCGGGCTCGGGTTCTACACGTTGCGACACGTGTTCGAGACGGTTGCCGGAGCTATCGGCGACCAGGTGGCCGTCGATTGTGTTATGGGGCACGCCGATCACACGATGGCCGGGCACTACCGCGAGCGCATCGACGATGCGCGGCTACTCGCGGTTGTTGAGCATGTGCGGCGCTGGCTGTTTCCGCCGACAACGAAGCGGAATCGCAAGACACGGAAAGGCGGTGCAGCATGACAGCGAACAAACTCTCTAAGAGCCGTCCCGCGATCGTCACGATCGACGAGGCCGCGAGCATTGCCGGCGTCTCGACAGGTCGCATGCGTCAATGGATCAGCCAGCCCTGCGACTATCTGGGAGGCCGAAAGTTGACCGTCCAAAAGCAGCAGCGAAGTTGGAAGTTCGGCGGTGGAAGCACGGCCGGCGTGCGCGTATCAATGGCCGATGCCGAGACAATCGCGATGGCGATCGCGCACAACCAGGCGTTCATCCACATCGCGACCGCAGCTCGGCAACTCCGGTTGGGCGACCAGGTGGTGCGGCGCTGGTGTAAAGTTTCGTGCGAATGGCTTCCGAAGCATCGTCAGATACGTTCCCAGCGCGTCCGCGGTATGTTGATGGTAAGCCGTGACGATATCCAGTCGATTGCCGACGCCAGGGCAGTTCCAGTGACGCGGGCGTTGATCGATCACAACGGCGAGAAGTTCCGATCGCTCGCATCGGCTGGCAAACTCTTGGGCTTACACCCCGCAACGCTCGCGCGACAGATTAAGCAGAATTGTTGGCTCGGCAGGCCTTTTCGAAGTCTGGAACACAGGCCGACATTCCATCGCGGCACGGGGCGAGCATTCTATATCGCTGATGCAGACGTGCAGGAACTGCAGACGCTCATCGGCCGCGGGCGCGTCGGCCTTACGATTGCCAAGGTCGCCAAGCGTTTGAAGATTCATCCGATCGTCGCCGGCAAGTGGTGTAAGGTTGCGTGCCCCTGGCTGCCTGATCGCCGGCCGATCCGCTCCGAGATACTTCCCTGCCGTAGTCCATTGGGCCGGCTAATGCCGATGCGAGTCGCGTTGCCTGAGGACGTGCAGGCCGCCGCCGCCGCACGCCGAGCACCGCCGCGACACGAAAGCATTACGGTCGGAAATGAGACTTACGACTCCGCACCGAAGGCCGCACGGATGTTGGGGGTGACACGCGGCTTTATCCACAGTTTGCGAAGAAAAACGCTATGGCTCGGCCGGCCGATCCGCACCGCAAAACAGTCGGTATCGTACGGCCACACCAAGAACCCCGAGCGGTTCTTTTCGCTGAGCGACCTGCGCGAAATCCAAAAGAACCGCGCGGCTGGCCATCATCCGCCGGCCCGCCCCGCGCTGCCGGACTTCGAAATCTCACATGGCACCGATAGCCGCACCGCACCTGCCGCGGCCATCGCGTCGACCGCAAACGCCGACGTCCCAGCGGCCAAGCCGGTCGCACTCATAGGCACTGGCCACGTAGAGATCAGCGAAGCGGACTTTAAGATTCTGGACGCGCTTGCTGCCAAGCATCCGCGGCCGCTGTTGCAAACGGATATTGCCGAAATTACTCAACTCTGCGAACGAACAGTCGGCAAGGTACTGAAGCGCTTGCGCGAGCGATCGCTGACCAGGCGGAACGGCAAACGCAGTGGTGAAGCAATCACGGCGGAAGGGCTGCAGCAGGCAGAAAAAAAACTTCCTGCGGACTGATTGCGGATTGTTTGCGGGTTAGTTTCCTTCAGCGCTTCCGCGAAGTTCGGAAAATGGGTGCATGGAAAGCACCCCTCGATTACTTCCGGCCGGCCCGATGGCGCGCCGGCTACGCGTGACTGTTGCGTGGCTTCGCTCGGAAGCCGATGCCCAACGCGTGCCCTGTTTGCGAGCTGGTCGCACGTACCTGTTCTCGCCCGAAGCCGTCGAGCGCGTCCTGACCGAACGCGCCGAACGAAGCGCTACAGGTGGCAACGCATGAGCGCCCCAACCGGTACCGCAACTTGGTTTACCCCGCCCGAGATCGCGGAGCGATTGCGCGTCGAGCCCGCCAAGGTGATCGCCTGGCTACGCTCAGGCGAGCTGGAGGGCGTCAACATAGCAAGCCGCGACAGCCGGCGCCCCAGATACAGGATCAGCGAGAAGGCGCTAGCCGAGTTCCTCGAGCGCCGTTCGGCAGCGCGACCAGCACGCGCACCACGCCGGCGCAAGAATGCGGTGGCCAACGTGACCAGGTACTTTTAACACCCCAGAAACGCGACGAGCCCCCGACCGGACAGGATGGGAGCTCGTCGCAGAATGAAAGGAATCGTTCTGAACATTACACGATCAACCGCGCGACAACAACCGCGCCGCGAAATGCTCTCCCTCGACCCGCGTGCCCTCGGCACGCTACGCGAGCAGCTTCTGAGCATCGCCATTTTCTTCAGCCTTGATCCAAGCATCGATCGGCAACAGCGGATCGACCGATCGCGCCGCATGGCATTCCTTCAATGCCGGGGGGGATGCGGATGAAACGCACAGCGTTCGACCATCCAAAGGTCCGCAAGCTCGCCAGACTTTTAGACGTGCCGCACTATTGCGCGATCGGAATCCTCGAATCGCTTTGGCACTTCACGGCCAAGCATGCGCCACGCGGCAACGTCGGCCGGTGGGATGACGAATCAATCGCCGGCTGGATCGGCTGGCCTGTGGCCGACGTCGCCAAATTGCTCGACGCGCTGGTACAGGCGGGCCTTGTCGATCGGCACGCGACCCATCGCTTTGTGATTCACGACTGGCACGACCACGCCGACGAATCGGTCAAAAAGACCATAGCCAAGCACAAGATAACGTTCGCGAGCCTCGACGAACCCGGCGCGATCGATCCCCCGCGCGACCCGACCGACCAGCCGAAAATCGAGAACGGTTCCGGATCATTCGAGAACGGTTCCGGATCATTCGAGAACGTTCCAGAACAATCACCGACCGAGTCCGCCTGCCTGAGCCTTAGCCCTTGCCTTAGCCTTAGCCATTCTTCTTCGTCCCCGAAGCTGCGCTTCGATGACCAGGACATGGAGCTAGCGAAGTGGATGTTCGAGCGAGTCAGGACGATCAACCCCAACCACAAGGCGCCCTCGTTCGACGACTGGGCAAACGACATCCGCCTGATGCGCGAACGTGACGGCGCGGACCGCACCCTCGCCGGCATCCGTGAGTTGTTCACCTGGGCGAACGCCGATTCGTTCTGGCAGAGCAACATTCTTTCGCCGGCAAAGCTTCGAAAGCAGTGGGACCAACTGACCGCCAAGAGGAAAACCAATGGCAAGCAGCAACACAACGCCGGCAGCGATTCGCCCGCCCGAGTCCGACAACGCGACTGGTCGAACGTCGAGAGCATCCGCGGTGGCTCTGCCAATGGTCCCGCTCAACCGGCGACTGCTGCCGGCTTGTGATCGCTCGCTCGCGCTCGTCGACCAGGAGCTGCGCCGCGTGCTCGATGCGCTCGCCGCCGGACGGGGACGTTGGCCGCTGTTCCTTCACGGCGAGCCCGGCGCCGGCAAGACCTGCGCGACGCTGTCGTTGTGCGACGTTGTTGAAACTGCGGCCTATGCGACGCTCGAGGAAATCGTGAGCCGAACGCTCGCCAACGATGAAAGCCTGGTACGGCGGTTCTCGTCCAAGGCCCTGATCGTCGTCGACGAAATCGGCGCACGGCAGAAGATCGGCGACGCGCAGTATTCCGCGCTCAAGAACGTGCTCGACGTCCGCGAGCTGGCGCACAACCGCGTCGGAATCTACATCAGCAACGTCACGCCGACGCGGATCGCCGAGCTGTTCGACGATCGGATTGCGTCGCGGTTGCTTTGTGGAACGTGTTTCGAGTTGCTCGGTACCGATCGGAGGTTCTCGCGATGAGCCGCGCCACTGACCCGGTGCTCGACCGCCCGCCGCCGCACAACGACGAGGCCGAGGCCAACGTGCTCGGCTCGATGATTCTCTCGCCGGCCGCCTGCGATGACGTGGCACTCGTGCTACGTCCCGAAGATTTCTTCGGCCATGCGAACCAAACCATCTATCGCTGCCTGCTCGGCTTGCACGCCGACGGTATTCGCGTTGATCGGTCGCTGCTAGTCGAGCGGCTGAAGCATGATGGCATGTTTGAAGCGATCGGCGGCTTGCGCTACCTCGCCGAAGTCGCCGAGGCGGTGCCGGTGGCTTCGAACGCCATGCACTACGCAGAGAAGGTCCGCAACGATGCGCGGCTGCGTCGGGTGATTGAGGCGACTTCCGACACGCTGAGTCAAGCCCACTCAGGCGGCGATGCCGACGAGGTAATCGCTTCGGCCGAGCGACGGCTACATGACGTAGCCGAGCGGGAATCGAGCGTCGAGCTGGTATCGCTCGATGATGCCGTACTCGATGCGCTGGCGGCCATCGATGACCGGTCGGCCAATCCTGCGCGCGCCGGCCTGAGCACCGGGTTCGCCGGCCTTGATGGCATGCTCGGCGGCTTCCGGCAAGGCGAGTTCAACGTACTGGCCGCGCGTCCCGGGATGGGCAAGACGGCCCTGGCATTGAACATCGCCGACCGGATCGCGACCGCCGGCGGCGTCGTGCTGTTCGTCAGCCTGGAAATGTCGCGGCTCGAACTAAGCGAGCGCTGGCTATCAGCCCGATCGTCTGTCAACGGAGAATCGATCCGCTCGGGCCGACTGACGGAGAATACTCGGCGCGCCATCGTCAGCGCAGCGGGCAGCGTGCCGCAAGGGCGGCTCTGGATCATTGACCCGCCGCGCGCTGGCCTGACCGAGATCGCTGCCAATGCCCGCCGGCTCGGCCGGCGGCATGGGCTGGCGCTGGTGGTGATCGACTACCTGCAATTGATCGAGCCCGACAACCCGCGCGATACGCGCGAGCAACAGGTATCGAAGATCGCACGCCGACTGAAGCAGCTTGCTCGGCAGCTCAAGGTGCCAGTGTTGTGCCTGGCCCAACTGAATCGCGAGGCCGAGAAGAGCAGCGGCTACGTGCCGCGGCTAAGCCACCTGCGTGAGTCGGGGGCCATCGAGCAGGACGCCGATGTCGTGATGTTCGTACACCGGCCCGAGGTGTACGAGCCCGACGACCTGGACCTACGCGGCAAGGCTGAGCTGATCGTGGCCAAAGCCCGCAACGCGGCGACGGGCAAGCTTGACTTGCGTTGGGAGTCGTGGGCGACGCGGTTTTCAGAGTGGCCCGAACAGGGCGTGTTCACATGACGCAACAGCAAACGAAACCGATAACGGTGGTGCTCGGCCCGCCAGGCAGCGGCAAGACCACGTTCGTCGCGAACAGCCGGTCACCCGGCGATGTCGTTTGGGACTTCGACGTGATGCTTGCCGCACTGACCGGCAGCTTATCGGGCCGAACCGGAGCCGATGGGTTCAACGGCTGCGACGTGCAGCAAACTGCACCAAGCGGCGGTTTCGGGCAGATCGTCCCCGCCGTCGGGACCGGCAACGTAAAGCCCGTTGCGCAGCAGCAAGGCCATTTCGGGATGGCGAACCTCGTAAACGTCGCCGCTGGACATACGAACCCGGAAGGGATCGAACGGCCTGCGGGACAACAACTCTTTCAGGACGGCGGCACTCATACCACAAGTGTACCACCGATCGCCGGCGATTTGCAAAACAAGCTGCGACGATGCCGACGTTGCGGATCGTGCGACACGATCGACGTGCCGATTCACGATGGCCAATCGCTCCGCCGCGACTGCGCGCGGTGCAATCGGTTCATCGACTTCCCGCTTTGGTACGGCGTGCCGCGGCCTTCGGCGACCTGAGGCTTCCATGATTCGATCACCTGCGCGCCGCGAGCCGACCTGGCTGCTCGTACTGCCGGAGCGATGCGAAGTCTGCGGCGAGCCGCTGCCTGTGGCGATGATTGCCGAGCGCTGGTCGGCGCTGCCCGAAGCGCTCAAGGCCGGCATCGCTGCAATGGTCGGGGCCGCTGGCCAAGGGGGCCAGCCATGATTGCTCCCGCCGATCCCCTGTACGACGCCCGCGTCGCCCTGGAATCGCTTGCCGAGGCGCTCGACGCCTTGCAAGCCGTAGTCACTGACCAGGGGGACGCAGAGGCCCTGAGCGACGCCCAAGAGTACGCGCTGCTGGTTGCTCTCTGCCTCGACGACGTGACCTGTGGCACGCGATAAGGCAGGCCACCCCCAGGGAGGTCAAACTCTTGAAATCGTGTCTTGCCTTAGACTACCCGCCCACGTCGCGTGAATTTTCGCATAACTGGATAGTTTTTTTTCGGGCTAAGTGTTCACCCGCGTTCACCCAAAATTCGCTTGTTGCATAGATAGACGCATGAGCACAAAACGCGAGCCACTTTTGAGCGTTTCCGAAGTTGCAGACGAATTTGGCGTTTCGATTCGCACCGTCCGGACGATGATCGCGGCCGGCGAACTGCCGACGGTGCGCGTCCGTCATGCGGTACGTTTCCGCCAGGCGGACATTCGAGCGTTCATTGATCGCATCGGCGACCCGCAGGGACCGCGTTCCCGTCGATAGCCTTTCGCGTCGCCATCCGCGCAGCCGGCCGCGGGCGACGACGACAAAATCACCGGCGATGAAAGAAGATTCGTGTTCCAAATGAAGAAAGAAACCGCAGTCGTAAGCCTGATGGCCGATCTCAACTACGCGACCGCGTGGAACAAGTTTCAAGACCTGAAGCGGCAATCGGACGAACTGCGTAAGCGGATCGACGTGCTCCGCGGACAACGCGATGTTAAGCGCTGCAGCCTCGACGACGCTGCTGGCGAGCTGTTGAAGTCGGGGAAGTTCCCCACCGCCCCAGGCGCGATGACCGCCGAAATTCAGACCGCCAACGAACAGTTGGCCGTCGTGAATCGCGCCGTCGAGTTCGCCGAGCAAGAGGCCGATCGGCTGCGGATTGAAGCCAGCAAGAAATTTTGCCGAGCCATTCGCCCGAAGTACGTCGCCAACGTCGAGCGGATGAAAGCCGCGGTGTTCGAGCTGGCCGCAGCAAGTGCCGCTGAGCGCGAGATTCGCGAGACACTCGCCGATGGCGGCATTAGCTTCACCGGTGACTTGCCACCGGTGAATTTCCTGAGCGGGCAACTCGACTTGAAGGAACATGACTCGGCCGTCGGCTACTGGCTCCGTGAGCTGGCCGAGCATTACCCCGAAGTGAAGTAGCCGAACGCACTGCCATGAATATTCAACGAGCTTACGTCGAACGGGCCACGGTCTTCTACGGGCGGAATACTAACCGCTCGCTTCGCCGTCCGCCGCCGTCCGCTCCCGAGGCGGTTCAGAAGAGGTTCCGCGAGCTGCTCCGCGCTGAAGGCGTCACTGGTGCCGAGCAACCGTTGAAGGGGCGACTGTCGCGACGCAAGTACATCGAACGCCGTGACGCTTCGCCTGGTGCCTCACCGGCGGCCGCGCTCGACTTGTCGCCGTACGTGTTGAGCGGAACGGCCATCGTGTACGACTCGCTGAGCGAAGATATGGGCGGCTGGCGTGAACGCATCATGCCCGGCGCGTTCGCCGAAGCGATCCGCAATCGAACGTCCGACACGCTGGCGGTTATCGAGCACGACATCGGCAAGCTGCTCGGCCGTGCCTCAGTCGGTACGCTGAAGCTGAGCGATCTGCCTGACGGCCTGCACGTGACGGTAGACTTGCCGTCGACGACCGTTGCCAGTGATCTGTTTACCTTGGTTCGGCGCGGCGACCTTTCGCAGATGTCGTTTGCCTTCTACGGCTGTGAGGACGCCTGGACGGTTGAGGACGGTGTCGACGTTCGCAATGTCTTGTCTGTGCGGTTCCTTGATGACGTGTCGGTCGTTGCCAGTCCCGCCTACCAGGCCACGCGCTGCGAGGTCACCACGCGCGGCGCCAACGCAATGAGCCTTACCAGGCGGCGACTCGACGCCATTGAGAGGGAGCGATTTCACGCCGGCTATCGTCGGTTGCGTCGCGCGGAGGTGCTGGCGGACGCGCAGCCGCGTCAAGGTAGTCGCCCGGCCGGCGCGGGGGCCGCCACGTCGCCGAAGCGGTAACGACCAACGCGAAGCCTGGCGTTCCCGTCAGCGGTGATCGATCGCCCGCGACGACGCTACCTCTCTAGCGGTCCGGAATTTGGCACGTCGCGCATAGGTACTACCGAGGCCATCATGGCCGCACGAGTGCCGAGGGAGCGGGCATGTATCTCGCCAAGGAAGCGGTGGCGGCTGTCCTGATCGATTACGCGGCGGCAGCGAACGGATCAGCAGCGTGGCAGCGGGCACGCGACGAGCTGGTCCGTATGGCGTACGAAATCAGCCATCGAAGTCTGCCGCGGCTGATCGCGCCGGGCTTGCCAGCGACGATCGACGCTGACGACTTGATTCAAGCCGGCGTGCTGCGCGTGCTGGCCGTTGGCCATCGCTACGATCCGATGCGCAAGAACGCCAACGCTTTCGGCTGGCTCACAACCGTCATCCGTATGGAATGGCTCGGGATGATCCGCAAGGAATCCAAGCTGCGGGATCGCTTCGAGCGTTACGTCAACGCCAGGGCGTCGGAAAGCGGCCTAGACACCTGGCACGATGGCCCGTCGCAGCTCGAGCAGGATGAGGATGCCGAGGATGCGGCGTGCCTCAAGAAGTGGCTCGACGGCACGCACGTCGAGGCCGACGAAGGTGCAACCGTCGCGCTCGAGCTGGAAGGCGTCGCGCTGGCCGCAGCGTAGGCCGCCGGCAACCATGAGCATCATCGAACGGCTGAGAGCCGCATGCCGCGTGCTGCTGAATGGCGAGCGCGAAGTGCAATCATGGAAAACCGCCGGCCGCTTGGCCGAACGTGCGCGGCTGCGTGAGGCAGCCGGCCAGTTTCGCCCAAGCTGGTTCGAGGAACCGCAGCAGTCACCGCCGAGCGAGATTTCTTGACACCGCTCGGTCGTTTCGGCAGACTATGGGCGTGCTGGCTCGGCCTGGAAACCGCGGCGGCACAGAGTGACATCCTCTTGCCGTAGATTTTCTTCGATGTACCGAAACGCCGTAACCCCGGCTTACTGTGCGGTCCTGCCGCAGGGCACTCTACGGGTGCCTTTCCAGCGGTAGGCCGGGGCTACGGCTTTTTTGTTGCGCGGGCACTCTGCCGCGCACGGAAAGGTCTGATTGCGCATGAGCTCGCAACCATCAGACGCCTTGCCAGTGAGGCTTGCCGATTTCTTCAAGAATACCTACATGCTTGAACACGTCATTGTGGCCAGCAGCGCGCAGGCGATTCGCCTGACGCTTGGCGATTTTGGCCGCCACCTTGGCCATGAGCCGACGGCCGAGGATTTAGCCGACGAGACGCTGAATCGCTACCTCGTCTCGCTCGAGGACCGGCAATTGTCCGCTTGGACGATCCGCGGCCACCGTCAACGGATCATCGCGCTTTGGAATGCGGCCTGGATGCAAGAACCCCCGCTTGTCTGCGCGGCGCCGCGCCGTGTCCGTAGGATCAAGCGGCCGAACCGACTGCCCGAGGCGTGGTCTGTTGAGCAGATCACATCGCTGGCCGAGGCGTCGGGTAAATTCGGCGGTCGTTTCCAGCGAAGCCGAATCAGCCGGCCGGCGTTCTGGCGTGCATTTGTGCTCGTCGCTTGGGAAAGTGGTCTGCGGCTGGGCGACTTGCTGGCGCTGAAGTTCAGCGACATTCGCGCCGATGGCGTGGTTGTCGTCACGCAAGGTAAGAGCGGCCTGCCGGTTCGCTTTCAGGTTCGCAGGGATACCGTTCAGGCTATTGAGGCGATACGCGACAAGAGGCGTGCCTGCATCTTTGGCGGCGTGATTGGCCGCGACGCGATCTATCGGCAGTTCCGGGCGTTGGTCGCCGCGGCTGGCCTGGATCGCGGCACAACGCGGTGGCTGCGGCGATCTAGCGGAACGCATGTCGAAACCTTGGCGCCGGGGCTCGGACATCTGCACCTCGGCAACGGCCGGGATGTGTTCGAGAAACACTATCGCGACCCAAGATTGGTCGATTACCAGGTACCGATGCCGCCGACGTTGGGCGTTGTCGCATTGCCCCAAGGCAGCAACGAGAACATGCGCCGGCCGCTTGCTCCGATGGTCAACGAATACCTGCACGAGCATTTGCCGACAGTCTCGAAAAGCCACGATTACCTGACGCGGGCAGAGTCTCGGCTCAAAAGGATTCTGGAGGCATGCGCCGCGAAGACTCCAGCCGATTTGAACACGGCGAGAGCAATGCGCTACATCGACACTCGGCAGGTTCGCCCTGACGTTCGGGCAGCAATGGCGGGGATGCTTTTGCGATTCGCCGAATGGCTCTTGGACACGCAGGGGTGCACAGCGCTCGGTGAGATGATCGCGGAACTGCGGCCGCACGCCGTCGACGCCGGACAGACAAAGCGCTGGCGAAAAACTGGTGACGCATGAACATCAACCGTCGCACCGCAATGGCGTGCCTCGGCTCGCTGGTCGGTCTGCCGGTGCCCAAGGGCATCGACCTGAACGCGCCTGACGAGCCGGCACACGAGTCCACGCCCGACGAAATCGCCAGCTTCGCCGCCGGCCAAGAGCTACGCGGCATCCGCTCACAGCATCCCGCCTGGTGGCCTAAGCTGCGCTACACGTCGATCGTGCAATGGTGTGAAGGTGTTGCCGTCGTGTTCGGCGTGGGGCCGGCCTGGTACTGCCAGGTCGAGGAACAGCGCCTGCTGCCTTGGTTCGCCGAAAGCTGCGACGTCTTGGCCAAGGCTCACTCGCCGGGCTACCGCTCGTGGGCCGCGGTCATAGCGTGCAACCTCAGCGACGGCATTCGGCGCGAAGTGAAAGCGCCGATGTTCAACGTATCCCGGCGTTGACCGGGGGTCACAGCGGCCCGCTCGGCGATTGGCAGCGCCGGGCGGGTTTTTCACCAATTCATTTTCGAGGACGATAGCCATGCAGTTCAGCACCCTGCAACACCAGCTTGCCGACGTGGCCGACGAGATCACCGAAGCTGTCGAAGGCGGCAGGTATCACGACCCGGCCGAGCGCGTTCTGCGCATGATGGCCGCCGCCGCGATCCGGCGCGCGATCGGCGACCTGGCTAAAGCGGACCAGATCGCGGCGTTCAACGGGCTTCCGCCGGGCCGGCCCACGCTTGGCCCACGTACTGAGAACGCGCCAGCCGCAATAGGAAGCGATCAGGGGCGTCGAGGCGCGGGGCGTGTCGGAAGTCGAACGAATGGTCATCGTCGCGAACTGACGGCGGCCAGGCTCGCGATCGACACTCCGAGACCGAGACCCCCAGGGAGGTCAAACTCTTGAAATCGTGTCTTGCCTTAGACTACCCGCCCACGTCGCGTGAATTTTCGCGAAATTGGAGTGGGGGGGGGTGTTCCGGTTCATCGAACCGGTGCCGAAAGCGGTTGTCACTGACAACCGGGCACCCCATTTTAGACCCGTTTTAGCCTGTTTCCCTGTTTTCCGTCGAAGGGTCGAAAACCTTTGAAATTCCCGAGCGGAACGCGAGTTTCCGACTCGCACGCGCCGAAGGCCGATTGCTTTTCAAGACCGGTGCCTTAAACCACTCGGCCACCCATCCCAGGTTCGGCGGCGTGGGATTGCGCCGCCTCTGCAAGAGTACCGCCCAGCGGGAAAACGGCAAAGAGGGAGACGCGCCACGGAGAGGCGAACGGATCGATCGCTAGGAACGCAGCGTGCCACGCGCTGCCGCAACTACCAGCACGGCAACGATTGCGGAGATTGCCCCACTGGCGAAAAACAGCAGCGACAGTTCAGCCGGCCGTCCGGTGGAAAGTTCCAGGTACAAAACCCGAATACCGGCGCCCACGCCGAACAAGGCAACTATCACAAAAGGCCTGGCGACCAGCGTCAGAACCATGCCCAGAATTACTCGCCATGTTGATAAAGCGCCGCGCGGTTCTAGCCCTTAAACCAGCGTACTCGGCAGCGCGTGGCGGGGAGATTCCATAAAAAAACTCGAAACGCCCGGCGTTTTGCGGCCATCGGAAGGTGAAGAACCGTTCTTCCGACCGCAACACGAAAGGAGTTTCGAGTGAACGC
>DATAXP010000044.1:0-18338 GCA_036272935.1 Pirellulales bacterium
CGGCATGGAACTCGACGGCGACGGCTCGGTCGGGACCGATGACAACGTCGAGTTCTACGTGCTGCCCGGTGACACGGCCAACCTGCAAACGGTCACAATCACCGAAGCCCGCGCGGTGGTATTGTCCGCCGGTCTGTCGGTCGGCGACGCCAGTTACAACTACCGCCAAGACCTCACCGGCCAGGGAACGATCGTGGTTACTGCTTCGCGGCAGATCGTGCCCCTCTCGGGAACGGCAGTCGATTTGCTCGACGATCCCACCGCGCCCCAACATTCCACTGGCAACTTGGTCACCGGCGATGACATGGTCACCGACGACGACATCTCCGCGGCATCCGCCAATGCTCCGATCACCCCTGCGACCCCGCTATCCGTCACAACGACTGTCACGGATCTCTCGGCCAACGAGGAGCGAGCAGCCAAGAGCGACGCCATAGCCCTTGGATCGATTACCCCTGTGGCGAAGCTTGCAGCGGTGGCGATTGCCGGCGCCGACTCGTCGCTTGCTGCGACGTCAACCCCGCCGCCGCTCAGCGCGGCAACCATGGTCGCGGGCCCACTCCCACAATCGTCGCAACACATCCGGCATCTTGATCTTGCATTGACATTGAGGGGTACGGCAGAGGCCATGACGCCGACTGCTCCTCGAGTTAACTCCCCCCTGAAGCATTAGAAAATCATGTTGCGGGAATGCCGGCTACGAGCCAAAATAGTGGTTCGATGTCGACGATTACCCTGCCTGATATTCTCGCCCCGCAATCGGTCGATCGCCGGCCGGTGTTCCGGTTGTTCGATCATGCGCTGCCGCGCGAACCGGCTTCGGCTCCGGATCGCAACGTCTTGCAGCGTAGCATGTTCGGCATCATCAAGACAGCTGGCCACGTATTGTCGCGGATGAGCACCCGGCCCGGGTATCGACCAGCTATTTCGGCAGCTATTCGGGCGGAACTCGATCCTATGCTTCGTCCTGGGGATATCCTTTTCACCCGGAAGGAGCACGCGGTCACCAATTATTTCCTGCCCGGCTACTGGCCCCATTCCGCGCTGTACCTTGGCGATGCGGCGACGCTGGTCAGCCTGGGAATCGACGAATTGGATCACATTCGCCACCGCTGGTCGCGGATCGCCGCGGCGGAGCGGGACGATCCGCGGCGAGTGCTCGAAGCGATGAAGGATGGCGTGCACATCCGACCGCTGCAATCGCCGATGAATTGCGATTCGGTGGTGCTCGTCCGGCCCCGGCTCGATCGCGATGAGATCGCCACCGCCTTGGCCCGAGGCCTACTCCATGAAGGCAAACCGTACGACTTCGATTTCGATTTTTCACGCTCCGATTGCCTGGTCTGCACCGAGGTGGTGTACCGATCATATCGCGGCTTGGGAAACATTCGCTTCCGCCTGCGACGCCGCGCCCGCCGACTGACGCTCACGACCGACGACCTGTTGAGGATGGCACTCGAGGGTCGCGGCTTCGAAGTGATTGCGGCTTATCTGCCGACGCGAAGCGCGGAGCTGTGCGCCGGCGCAGAAGCCGACACCGTTGTCGACGACGCACTGGCCGGCGCTTAGTCCGCTTCGCCATCCCGAAAGGCGAAGCTGAACAGCCGCGCATCGCTCATCACGAATCGCAACGTGAGCGGACGTCCGGCGAACGTTTGTGGAGCGATGTCATCCTTCCAAGCGACACGATGCCGCAGTTCGTCACCGCGCACCGGCTTCGACCGTGCAAGCAATTCCCCGCCGACCGCGCGCAGCTCGGCAACGACGCTGCCCGCGGACGTCGTCGCGGCGTTCAGCTCCAGAACCTTGCCGGAGTAAACGATGGGCACCGTGGTGAGCGTTCCACCTTCGCGCGGTGCGTCGGCCGACACGAATCGATCGAGCTTCCAACTCGCCAGGCCGATGCCGCCGGTGTATCGCGTGCCGCGCCCGGTTCCTTCCTCACGGTACCGGCAGGGGTTGCCGTGGGTACAGTTGTCGCCACCGTAATACAATCGAATCTCGTCACCGACGCGCAGCGCCTCGGTCGACGTCACCAAAAAGCCGCTGTCCCACGCGCCGGCTTCGCCCAGTGGTACGATGGGGTTGCGAAATGGCCGGTCCCAACCGTCGAGATCGCGCGACGTGGCGAGCTGGATTTCGCACGGTCCTTCGTGGTTGCCGTACCGGCCGTTGTTGTTGATCGTGAACACCCACGGAAAGGCGACGACGCAGCTTTCGTGCTGATACACACCGACGCCGTAAAACTCGGTGCGCATCAGCGACGGGTCGTCCGGGCAGTCGAGCAGGGGGCGCACGGCTTCGATTCGGGCCAGCGAGCCCGCGTCGTCGCGCTGGTCGGGACGAAACACATAGCGCGGCTCGGTCCAAGTTTTGAAATCGGCACTGGTCGACAGGCCAAAGCACCGCCGCACTGGTCCGCGCACCACGGTCGACAGTTTTGGCAAGGCGATCCACTGTCGTGTGCGCCGATCGTGCCAGGCGGTGATTACGTCGTTCGAGCGGCAGATGGGCTCCCTACTCGTGCGGGTCCAATTCAAGCCATCGGGCGAGACATACGTGTGCGGCCCGCCTTCGGGCTTCGGCAGATGGATGCAACAAACCATCTTGTAGCGCCGTGCGGGATCAGTCTCGGCCAAGTCTTTGGTCACGCTCGCCAAATGCGCTTCGGCCAACACTGCATTGTGCTGCTCGCCACTGATCGCGCTCGTCGCGGTTCCGACCGACGGCTTGGTCCAGTGAATGCCGTCGTCGCTCGTCGCGTAGTAGGTGGCAAAGTTGGGGAACGACGGGGAAGTATCGCCCTGGTACCACATCTTGAACAGCCGCTCTTCGGCGTCGTGGATGACGCTACCGTAGACCGACACGCGCCAACCTTCCCACGGGCGATCGGCCACCAGTAGTGGGTTGGCCGGATGCTTCGTTCCCGGGTGCAGCGTGAACGCGATGTTCTCGGTTGAGCGCACCAGCACCTGGTCGATGAACAACTGCGCCCGGCCCGAAATGTCGAACGCGCCGGAGGTGCGTTCTTCGAGGCGTCCGCCATCAAGCAGCGGTCGCCGGGCGTCGGGGACTTCTGGACCGGCCCTGACAATGGTCCCCGCAAGAAGTAGCAACAGCGCGATCGGCCGAACCGCGTAATTCACCGTGGCACCCACAGGCTTAGCGGGGCGGCTTGTGGGCACGCACCGGCGAGGCGGTGACGCGCAGCACGCGCGAATCGCTCAGCGAGCGGCGGCCAACGGCAGGTTCGTCGCACTGCAAATTGCGGCGATGAATCTCGGCCTCGGCCTGGCCGACGATCCGTTCGACCACCGAGCGCTCGTAGCTCGAGACCTTCATCCGCTCGAGTTCGTCGCGGTACTTCTGATAGAAGTCGAGCAGCTCCCGATCGGTCGCCATCTTGAAGTGCATGGCTGTCATGGCTTGATCCTTCCATGCGAGCAAAGCGAGAAGGGGCCTTTATCCTAGCACGCAGCCGTCGCGATACTAGCTTCGCCGCCAGCCGAGAACCAGCCGCGATTGAGATCGCCCGGGCCGAGCACCATAATGTCCGCTCGTCCCGACCGTCCCTTGGAGTTTGCGCAACATGCCTCGCCACCGCGTTTTGCTGACCGATTTTGCCTGGCCCGACCTGGAGATCGAACACGGCGCCCTGGCCGCGGCCGAGGCCGAGCTGATCGTTGCCGAGCGTGGCGACGCCGCGACGCTCGAGGGCCTGGCACGCGCGCACCAGGTCGACGCGATCATGACCAACTGGGCCAAGGTGCCGGGTCCGGTGATCGGTGCCTCGCCGCGGGTGCGGATCGTCTCGCGGTTGGGGATCGGCCTGGACAACATCGACGTGGCGTACTGCACGGCTAACAAGATTCCGGTGACCAACGTCCCCGATTACTGCCTGGTCGAGGTGGCCGAGCACGCGCTGGCGCTGCTGATGTCGATGTCGCGGAAGGCGGCGTTCTACCACGCCGAGACGAAGGCGGGGCGTTACGATCTGCAAGCGGGTCCGCCCCTGCGCCGGCTCGAAGGTCAGACGCTGGGCATCGTGGGGTTCGGCAACATCGGCCGCTGCCTGGCCGACAAGGCGCGCTGCCTGGGGCTGAAGATTCTTGCCACCAGCCGCAGCGCGAAGCAGGCGCCGGGCGTCGAGTTCTGCGATCTCGATACGCTGCTGGCGCGTAGCGACTACGTGTCGCTGCACATCCCGGCGACGAGCGACACGAAGCACCTCATCGGCGCTGCGCAGTTCGCGCGGATGAAGCCGACCGCGTATCTCATCAACACGGCGCGCGGCGCGGTGCTCGACGAGGCGGCGCTGGCCGAGGCACTGCGCCGCGGCCAACTGGCTGGCGCGGCGCTCGACGTGCAGGCGACCGAACCACCTGATCTGAGCAAGCCACCGATGAACGATCCGCGCGTGATCGTCACGCCGCATGCCGCGTTCGTGTCGCAAGAATCGCTCGAGAACCTGCGATCGCGCGTGGCCCGGCAGGTGGTCGATCGCCTGGCCGGACGAGTGCCCGAAAACGTGGTCAATCCGCAGGTTCTCGCGTAGCACTTCGCGAACAACCGTTACAGGTTGCCCAGACAATTTGACGCATCGCCGATTATGACGTAGATGCCCTATGCGGACCATCGGTAGGGCAAGCACGCATGGCAATCTACGACAACGAGCGCGACGCGCCGGAAACCACGTCCGAAGCCGAGCACTGGAGCACGGCCCTGGCGCGCGAGATTGCCGCCGAGCGTCGCCGCACCGCGACGCTGGCCGAGGCGCACCGGCTAAAGATCGATAATCTCAGCGCCTCGGTCGTCCACGAGATCGACGAATTGCTTGCCGGCTACGTGCGGACTCTTTCCGCCGGTGCCGCACCGAGCGCTGTACCGGTCGACCCGACAGATGTTGTCGGCCCGGCGCACCACGCTTCAGACGAACGTGCCCACGGGCCGCGACACCCGGTCGGCGAAATGTTCACGGCGCACGACACGAAACCACACACGGCGCCCATCGAAGGGGCGGTTTGGCGGGGCAATAAACTCGCTGCTCACGCTGAGCCAATGGACTGGGAAAGCCAGAAGCGGCGGATGCTCGACAGCCTGGATGCGGAACCTGAGACGGCGCACGAGAAGCACGATGCCCGCCACGAAGAACGGCTGACGATCGAAGGCACGATCCGTATCACCGACGAAGTGATTGCGGAACGCGATCGAGAAATCTCGCAGCTTCAGGCGCGATTGGCCGAGCAGGCAGTGAATCACGCTGAAGGCCCCGCCGAGTTTGCCCGGACCGAGGCGGTGCTCCAGGCTGACGAGATTATCTCGCGCGAACGTGAACGGCTAAAGCACGAACTGGTGGCGGTCGACGAGGCGCGCCGGTTGGCCGAGATCGAACTCTCTCGCGAGCGGGCCAAGATCGCGCGCGAACGAGCCGAGCTCGAAGAGCGCAGTCGCGTGCTGCAAGCCGAACTGGCGCAGCGCGATCGAGAATTCTTCCACGATGGCTCGACCGAGCAAGGAAAACGGCCGCCGCGTGGCCGCTGGCTCAAACGCCTCGGGCTGAAAGACGACGACGCACCGGGCGGCACGTCGAAATCGTAACGGCCGGTGGCGGTCGGTCGATTGCGATCACGCAAGCCTCAGGTCTTGGTACAGCGCTTCGAGCACCGTGCGCACGCGCCGCTGGTGGCGCAGCTCGCCCGGCATGCCGTTGAACACGATCGCGGCGGCAAGCTGACGCTCGGGATCGGCAAAGGCAACCGATGATTGGCTGCCGCTGTGACCGTAGGTGTCGGGCGCCGCGCCCGGACCGTATCCATAAGGCGCCGGCGGACCGTCCTGCGGCGTACTGATAAGCAGCCCCAGGCCCCAGTCGATCACGCATTTGAACGTCTCATCGAACATGCCATGGCGACAGCGCGACGTCATTCGCTGGACCGAACGAGGTGAAAGAATCCGCACGCCGTCGCGCGTCCCAGAGCCAAGTAGCATCTCGTACAGCCGCACCAGCGCGCGCGTCGGGCCGTGACCGTTGGCGCCTGGCACACAGGCAAGCACGCCTGTCTCGCTGCTCCAGCGCGACACGCCAAGATCAGGGCGCTCGGTGTTCGGCATCGGGGCGATGCGGTCGCCGTAGTCGAGGAACCGCTCGCGCGGCATGCCGATCCAACAATTATCCATCCCTAGCGGCTCGAAAATCTCAGCCCGCACGTAGTCTGAATAATTGCGGCCATCGATCCGGCGCACCAGTTCGCCGAGCACGTACCACGTGGTGAGCGGATGGTAACCAGCCTTGGCGCCGGGCAGCCAATCGCGCTCGAGCTTCGCGCTGCAAATCCGGTCGATGATTGTCGGCCACGGCGTGCCGACGTCGCCCCAATCGACCCAACGGAAGCCGGCGGTGTGCACCAGCAGGTGCTCAATCGTCACACGCTCCTTGCCATGCTGTGCGAATTCGGGCAGATGGCTGCACACCGGGTCGTCGAGAGTGCAGCGGCCGCGCTCCACAAGCTGCAACATCGCCACGGCCGCCACCGGCTTGCTCGACGACAACCACAGCATCAAGGTGTCGTCGCTGATCGGCACCCCGGGGCGAGCTTCGCCAACGGCCAGCTCGCCTGCCGGACGACCGGCAAGGGTGGTGTACACCTGTGCCCCGGTGTGCATGCCATCGGCCATGCCCCGCTCGATCAGTCCGCGTGTGAGCGGCAAATCAGGATTGGAATTCATGGTCAGCCTTGGTGAAGCCCGGCATCCGCTTTGCTATCAATGCTAGCAGACTCACTTGGCGATTCGCACCACCGCTTGAAAAGGCACACTCGACCATGCCCCGCGCCAGTTGGAAAGGTTACTTGCGGCTAAGTCTCGTGAGTGTTCCCGTCGAAGCATACACCGCCGTTCAGCCCGGCAAAGGGGATGTGCACCTGCATCAATTGCATGCCGAGTGTCACAGCCGGATTCGCTACACCAAGAGCTGCCCGGTCCATGGCCCGGTGAGCAACGACGACATTGTAACCGGCTACGAATACGCGAAAGGGAAATACGTGATCCTCGATCGCGAGGAGCGCGAAAGTGCCCGCTCCAAAAGCGATAAGGCGATCGAGCTCGAGAAGTTTGTTCCGCCGTCGGCGATCGATCCGCTGTTCTACGCCGGTCGCGATTATTACCTTGTGCCCGACGGCGCGGCCGGCCAGAAACCGTACCTCCTGCTGCTGCGGGCGATGGCCAATGAGAAACGTTGCGGCGTGGGACAGGTGGCGCTCGGCGGTCGCGACCAGGTGGTAGTCGTGCGCCCGGACGAGGGCGTGCTGGTGATGTCGGTGCTGTCGTTCGCCAGCCAGTTGCGCATGCCCGATGAGTACGAAGCAATGGTGCCCGAGATTCATCTTTCGGCCGACGAACTGCGCCTGGGACGAACGCTGATCCAGGCGGTGAGTGCCGACAAGATCGATCTGACCAAGTACACGGATGACTATACTGACAAGCTGCGCGAGGTGATCGAGGCCAAGGTCGAAGGGCGCGAGGTGACGGTGCCGCCGGAAGAAGACGAGACTCCGCTGATCAACCTAATGGACGCCCTGCGCGAAAGTGTCGCCCGGGCCAAAAAATCGCCGCAAACGGCAAAGAAGTTGCCCGCCAAGCACCGTGGCGGCTTGCCAAGGCGCCGCCGCAAGGTGTCGTGAGAACGGCGGCTACAGGCTTCGGGCTACGGCCTGAATAAGAATGCCAACCTGTAGCCCGTAGCCTGAAGCCCGTAACCTTCTGCCATGTCTCTCAAAGAATATCACCGCAAGCGCGATTTCAAGAAGACCGCCGAGCCTCGCGGCGCTAAAGGTGTGCCCAAGGGATGGCTGTATGTCGTCCAAAAGCACGACGCCTCGCACCTGCATTACGACTTCCGCCTGCAACTTGGCGATGTGCTGTTGAGCTGGGCGGTCCCCAAGGGGCCATGCCTCGATCCTTCGCAGAAACGGCTGGCCGTTCATGTCGAAGATCACCCGGTCGACTACGGCGACTTCGAAGGCACGATTCCCCAAGGGCAGTACGGCGGCGGCACGGTGATGCTGTGGGACCGTGGCCATTGGGAGCCAGTCGACGACGCGAAGAAGTCATACGCCGCGGGACGGCTCAAGTTCCACCTATTCGGCGAGAAGCTGCGCGGCGGCTGGATGCTCGTGCGACGCGGCGGCGGGAACTCGCCCGATGAAAAGAACTGGTTCCTCTTCAAGGAGCGCGACGACGAGGCTCGTCCCTTGGACGAGTACGACGTGCTGGTCGAGCAGCCGTTGAGCGTGAGCACCGGGCGCGACCTCGACGAGATCGCCAATGGCAAGTCGCGCGTCTGGCAGTCGAACGGGAAACCCAAGCGATCATCGGCGGCGCAAGAGCCCGCGAAGAAGCAAACGGTGGCGAAATCGACTGCGAAAAAGAAGGCCGCCTCGAAGCGGGCCAAGCGTCCCCGCGCGAAGCGCTCGCGCGTCAAACCCGACGACGTTCCCGGTGCCCAGCCGGGCCGGCTCCCTAAGTTCGTCAAGCCGCAGTTGGCCACGCTCACCGACGAGGCTCCGGCAGGAGACGAGTGGATCCACGAAATCAAGTTCGACGGTTACCGGATGCTTTGCCGCATCGATCGCGGGCGATCGGGCGAGCCGGCCATCGAGTTCATCACGCGCAACGAGCAGAACTGGACCGCCAAGCTGCCGGCGCTCGTCGAGGCGGCCGCCGCGCTGCCAGTCGAAACAGCGCTCGTCGACGGCGAGGTCGTGGCGCTCGAGCCCGATGGCCTCTCCAGTTTTCAATCGCTGCAAAACGCATTTCGCGAAGGTCGGCCGTCGGCGCTAGTCTACTACGTGTTCGACCTGCTGCACCTGAACGGCACGAACCTGATGCCGGCCACGCTCGATGATCGCAAGCGCGTGCTGTCCGATCTGGTGCCGTCGACCGATTCGGGCCCAATCCGCTTCAGCGATCACGTGCCCGGCTCTGGGGCGGAATTCTTCCAGCAAGCCTGCAAGGCGCACCTGGAAGGGATCATCTGCAAGCGCCGCGATCGGCCCTATTCGCCAGGGCGCGGTTACGACTGGCTGAAGGTGAAGTGCGTCCGGCGCGAGGAATTTGTGATCGGCGGTTATACGCCCCCCGGCGGCTCGCGCACAGGCTTCGGCGCGCTGCTGCTGGGCTACCACGATCGCGGCGGCAAGTTGAGCTATGCCGGCAAAGTGGGCACCGGATTCGACGAACGCACGCTGACCGATCTGCACGCGAAGCTGCGACGGATCGAAACCAAGACTTCACCGTTCGGCAACCTGCGCGGCAGCACCGGCGAAGCACGGCATGCCAACTGGGTCGAGCCGCGGCTCGTGGCGCAGATCGCCTTCAGCCAGTGGACCGACGACGGTCGGCTACGCCATCCTGCGTTCCTGGGCCTGCGCGAAGACAAGCCGGCGCGCGACGTCGTGCACGATGTGGCCGTGAAGGTTAAGCAGGCGGTCAAAGCCTCCGAGCGCGACGCGCCGCGTGTGCATAGCACGGCGCACACCAAGCGCCGCGCCTCGAACGACGAGCCGGCGGATACCGTGCTCGGCGTGACGCTGTCGCATCCCGAGAAGGTGCTATATCCCGAGCAAGGGATCACGAAGGTCGAGCTGGCACAGTACTACAAGCAGGTCACCGAGTGGATGCTGCCGCAGGTAGCCGGCCGGCCGATCGTGCTGGTCCGCTGCCCCGAGGGACGCCGCAAGACGTGCTTCTATCAGAAACACCCGGGCGTGGGCACACCCAAAGAATTCCGCCAGGTGTCGATCCGTGAAGCAGAAGGACCACGGCCGTATCTGGTGATCGAGGAAGCCGCCGACTTGGTGCGGTTGGTGCAGATGGGAGTCCTCGAGATTCACATTTGGGGCTCGCGTGCCGATGACGTGGAGCGGCCCGATCGGTTGATCTTCGATCTCGATCCCGCCCCCGATGTGCCGTGGCCGCGCGTGACCAAAGCGGCCGGCCAGGTGCGCGATTTCCTTGAAGAACTCGGCCTCGAGTCGTTTCTGAAGACTACCGGCGGCAAAGGGCTGCACCTGGTCGTGCCGATCCAGCGCCGCACCGATTGGGACGAGGCCAAGGCGTTCTGCAAGCGCGTTGCCGAGGCGATTGTGCGGGCCGACCCCGATCACTTCACGTCGAACATGTCGAAGGCGGCGCGCACCGGAAAGATTTACATCGACTATCTGCGCAACGGCCGCGGCGCCACTGCCGTCGCCGCGTATTCGTCTCGTGCGCGCGACGGCGCTACGGTGTCGACGCCGCTCGACTGGAAAGAACTGACGGCGAATCTCAAGCCCGCGGAGTTCACCGTGCGCACCGTTCCCGCGCGGCTCGCCAAGCTCCGGCGCGATCCCTGGGCGGGAATCGACAAGGTCCGCCAGTCGCTCACCACAGCGATGCGCAAGCGATTGGACCGCTAGGACCGACTAAACCACGAAGGCACCAAGACACGAAGAGGTTACATTCGTTTCTTCGTGCCTTTGTGTCTTCGTGGTTACTTCTTTGCAGTTTGTGGCGGCTCGTAGCCTGGGGCAGCGCGGAACACGAGCAGTTGCTTGCCGTCGTCAGCGTTCCAGATGCGCACCTCGCCGTCGTAGCTGCCGCTGGCCAGCCGGTGCGATGCCGCATGAAAGGCTAGCGCGTAGATGTAATCGGTGTGCCCCTTGAAGGCCCGCGCCTCTTTCTTGGGGTCGCCGACGACGAACTGGTGGATCGCCTTGTCGCTGCCGCATGCCCAGATTTGCTTGTCGTCAACAATCAACCGGAACACTTCGCCGCCGGCGCTCATCGTCGTCGACTGCTTGCCGTCGCTAACGTTCCAAGCGTGAACTTTCTTATCAGCCCCACCTGAGTAGACCAGCTTGTCGTCGGCGCCGAACGCCGTGCAGTAGACCGTCTCGCTGTGCCCGGTGTACGACACGAGCGCTTCGCCCGTTTTCACGTCGAACAGCTTGGCGCTCTTGTCGCGGCTGGCGCTGGCGACTTGCGTTCCCGCATGGTTCCAGGCGATACCCAGCACCCAATCGGCATGGTCTTCGATCAGCCGCTGCTGCTTGCCGCTTGCCGTGTCGAAGAACCGCACCGAACGATCGGCCCCACACGAGGCCACCTGCTTGCCGTCGGGACTGAAGGCGGCGCCGAACGCGCAGTCGGCGCTGGTCACCAGAGTGCGCACCAGCGCCCCCTTTTCGGGATCATACAGCGACACTTCGCCGCTGACGCCGGGCGTTCCGCCGGCGGCAACCAGCAGCTTGCCCCCCGGCTGATACGCCAGGGCGTACACCCGCTCCTCGACGTTCTTGATTCGGCGCAGCAGCTCGCCCTTCTCGACGTTCCACAGCGTGATTTCGTGGTAGCCGCCGACGGCCAACTCTTTGCCTTCCGGGGCGAACGCCACCGCGGTGATCGCCACCGGCAGGCGATATTTTTCCGGCGGCGGAGCGTGGATCTTGCGCGGCAGCATGGTGGTGAGCAGCGCCTGCGCGTCGCCGCCGTCGAACTTTGCTCCCTGCTCGATCCACAGCTTCACCAGTGCCACCTGATCCTTCGGCAGCGGATCGGCCTCTTTCGGCATCCGCTCGGCAGAGTCGCTGGAACTGATGAGTTGGTACAGGTAACTGTCGTCGGGCTTGCCCGTAACGACGGACGCCGTTTCGCTTTCGCCAGCCTTTTTGAGCGCCGCGAATGTGTGCAGTTGATAGTCGCCCTTCGGATCGGTCGGACCGTGGCAGGCGAAGCAGTTCTTCACCAGGATCGGCGCGATGTCGCGCTTAAAGCTCACCGTCTTCGGCGCCTCGGCCGCAGTGGCCGGCGCCGCGAAGAGCGCAAGCGTTAGCAACGTCGCGACCGCACCCGTAGCCCGTAGCCCGTAGCCTGTAGCCTGCATCGCAGCCTCAGTGTTGGAACAAGAATTCGTTCGCGTTCAGTAGCGCCCAGCACACGTCTTCCAGCCCGCGTACTCGGTCGCCGCTGCCGGTCACGTGCCCCAGTGCCGCTCGCAATTCGGCCGCGCTCGGCTGCCGACACAAGGCGGCGAGGTACAACTGCCGCACGATCTCTTCATCGTTCTTCCCTTCGGCCATCAACTGGCGGAAGCGGTTGTGTTCGCTGCGCACCTTGCCGTGGATCAGCGGGCCGTTAATCATCTGCAATGCCTGCGACAGGTTCGAATCGCTGGAGCGCTCGCACTGACAGGCCGTTTCGCGCGCCGGTTGGCCGAACACCTTGAGAAAATCGCAACCCATGTCGGGGCTAGGCAACTGCGTAGCCCGGCTCCCTTCGGGCAGCCCCGCGTATTTCTCGGGCAGGCCGGTCACTTCGCAGATCGCATCGAGCAGAGGCTCGGCCGGGATCAACCGGGTACGCGCGTGCGAGAAGTATTTCTGGTCGTCCTGGTTCAGCGGCCCCGTGCGGCTGCTGAGCTGATACGTGCGACTATTCAGCACGGTACGCAGCGTGTGCTTGCGATCGAAGCCGTGGGCGATGAAGTCGGCGGCCAGCGCATCGAGCAGTTCGACGCTCGACGGCGGATTGGAATCGCGGAAATCGTCGACCGGGTCGACAATGCCGCGCCCCATCACGTAACCCCACAGCCGGTTGACCTCGACTCGGGCAAAGAACGGATTGTCGGCCCGCACCAGCCAATCGACCAGCGCCTGCCGGCGGTCGGCGTCGGCAGCAATCTTGGCATCGCCCGCCAGCGGCAGCCACGGCTGCATCTGCCGACCGGTGCGCGGCTGCGTCACCTCGCCGGAGCGCGACACCCACACGATCATCTCGTCGGTGTTGACTTTCTTCCGCTGTACGCGATTGAAAAACGCGCCGATGCCGTAGTAGTTGTCCTGCGTCCAACGCTCGAACGGATGGTTATGGCATTTCGCGCACTGGATGCGCATTCCCAGGAACAGTTGCGAGGTGGTTTCGGTGCAGTCGAGCGTGTCGGCCGCGGCACGGTAGTAGTTCGCCGGCGGATTTTGGTACGTGTGTCCGTCGGCGGTGAGCAAGGCGCGGGCGAACCGGTCGTACGGCATGTTCGTCGCCACGGCCCGGACCAACCAGTCGTGGAACTTCCGCACACCGGCGGCAGACATCTTCGCATCGCGCAGCCGCAACAGGTCGGCCCACTTCTGGGCCCAATACTCGGCGTACTCGGGGCGCTCGAGCAGCGTATCGATCAGCTTCGTGCGCTTCTGCGGGCTGGTGTCGGCCAGGAAGCTGGCCGTCTCGCCGATCGTCGGCAGCATGCCGATCACGTCGAGATACACACGGCGGACAAACTCCTCATCGGTACACAGGTCGGCTGGCATGATTTGCAGCAGGTGCAGCTTGGCCAGCACGTGCTTGTCGACGAAATTATTCTCCGGCGGACTCGGCCAACGGAAGCCTTCGATCTGCTCGAGGAAGGTTAGGTACGCGGTGTCCATGATCTCCAGGTAGCGCACCAGGATTGCCGCTTCACCGCGCGTTTCGCTGGTGACCAGGCCGTGCTCGTCGACCGTGGCCACGGCCTCGTCGGAACTGGAGAACTGCGCCAGATCGGTGACATCGCGCACCGAGCCGTCGGAAAAATGCGCGAGCACCAGCACCTGCTGGCTCTTGGCGGGCCGGTGGAGCACGCGCTGCCGCGGATACAACTCCAGCCGCACGCAGTGCGGCGCGTCGTCGAAATCGGGCTGGCAACCCTGGGCGATCCAGTCGCGCAGGATCGCGTAGCTGGCCGAGGTTTTGGTGATCCGCCGACCGCCGCCATGAGCCAGTTCCATCAGCGGCTTGCGCAGCAGCAGGCTCGTTTCGGGCTCGACCGTGTTCACGCGCCGATTAAACGTCTCGCGCACCAGCGTCTCGGTATCGAGCACCGGGTCGTACGCCCGCAGCGACAGGCGGAAGCCACCTTTGCCGCTCGGCGAGCCGTGACACGCCCCTTGATTGCAGCCTTGCTTGGTCAGCGCGACCAGCGTGCCGTACCGGAACGACACCGGCTCGCGGCGCTCAAAATGCGCCACTTCGATCGATGCCTCGGCATGCTGACCGCCGACCGTCACGACGACCACCGCCTTGCCGTTGCCGCGCGGAACGGCAACGCCGTTCTCGACGGCAACAACTTCATGGTTGCTCGAAGCGAACATTGCGTCGCGCGTCAGATCGACGGCATCGCCGTTGGCGGCGTAGCCGGTGACGATCAGGTGTACATCGCGCTCGGGCGAATCGAGCTTGAACACCTTGGGCATGACTTCGATCCGCACCGGATCGGCAGCATCGGCCACCGCGACCACTCCAACGACGCACCATGCGGCGAAAATCTGCGCGACGGTTCGCATCGGTTCCTCCTGGATCGTTATTTCGCCGGCACCACTTCCAATGTCGCGTCGACCGCGCTGCTGCCCGGTTGATTCTGGAACGCGGCGGAGCCGACGACGCGCACCTTCGATTTCATGAGTGCCACGTTCTTCGGAGCGGTGATTTCGATCGTCGCCTCGGTTTTGCCTTTGGCGATCTCTGCCTTGCCGGCCTTGAAACCTTCCGGCAATCCTTCGACGGCGAGCGTGATCGCGTCGTCGAACTTGTTCATCCGTTTCGCCTTCACCACCAGCTCAACCTTGCCCGAACGTTGCGCGAACGGGACCGCTGCCTTGGGACCTTCAAGAGCGAAGAACGCCGGGAACTCAGGCCCGACGCCGACCATCACTTCTTTGCACAGCTCCGCGGGCGGGTAGGCCAAGCCGTTCAATTGCGCCCGCAGTGCCACGAGGCACGTCGCCGCGACAGCCTGTGGCTCCTTGTCGTCTTTCGCGCGACCCACGATCGTGAACGATCGATACGTACCCTGCGCCAGGTCGCGCGGCAACTCGATGAGCAGCGTCGTGTCGTTTTTCCCGGCAGGGATGATTTCTTTCGACACCTTCCAGCCCGCGGTGTCGCCGGCGACTTGCAACTCGATCGGCCCCTTGGTCGCGCGTCGCTTGGTCGTCACCTTCACCGCCAACACGCCGCCGTGCGGCGCGTTGTAGCGATCAGCATCGGCGGCGAGCGTGAACGGCTCGCGCGACGCCCGGCATTCGATGCGATACAGCCGATCGGGTCCTGCCGTGTTCAGCAGGTCTTCGACCAATAGCCGATAGGTCCCCTTGGCGGCGAACGTGTGGTCGAGCGCCGCTTCCTCGCCGGCGTCGTCGTCGACCTCGGCCAGTTGATTTCCCTTGTCGTCGTACAGCCGCAGATACAGGTCGGTCGGTGCGCCGACCTGTCGCGTCTGACCGATGAGCACCATCCGCTGCTTGGCGTCCGCCTCGAAGGTGTAATAGTCGCGGTCGCCCGGTTTCTCGAACCGGCCGTTAATCGCCCCGCGCAATTCGATTGCCGTGGCTTGCTCGGCCTGATCGTTCGGCTCGAACTCGACCTGCTCGAGCCCGCCGCGAAGCACTTGCACCACCGTTGAGCCGTGCCCTTTGGGGTAGCGCACCGCCAACGGGATCGTCTCGTCGGCGCTTCCGGATGCAATCGGCAGATCGACCGGCGGCAGCTTGTCGAGCTCGCGGCCGGCGACAACGAGCCGGGCCGTCGAGTTCACGCAGCCGGCCATCGGCCAGGTGACGGTCGCCAGCGGAAAGTCGCCGATCCGCAGCCGGTAGCGATACCCCGAGCCGCCCTGATAGCGCACATCGCGCAGCTCCAGCCAGTAATCGCCCTCGGCGGCAAAACGATGCACGAAGCGACCGTCGGCTCCCAATGCCGGGTCGTCGTCGCTGAACACCAACTCGTGTCCCTGCTCATCAAGCAGACGAACCACCGAGTCGAGCGGCGAACCGAGCCGCCGTGCCACCACCTCGAAGCTTACTCGCTGACCTGCCGCGGCGTGGAACTTGTAGAAGTCGTAGGCTTCGGTTTCGGTCGATCCTTCGACGGCTACCGGAAGTTGCAGCTCCTGGGCGGTTTCGCGCGTGTTGTGTTGCTTCACCTCGCGCACCGTCGGCAGGTCGTCAACCATCAGCAGCCACAGGTTCGACACGCCTTGTCCGGTCGCCACGCGCACTCCGTAGACGCCCAGCGGAGCCGCCTCCGGCACCTGCAGCTCGAGCGAGGCGGCAGTCGGCTTGGCGTCCTCCTTCGGTGGCTTCAGCGTGCTTTTGGCGCCGGGCAGATTGGTCCACAGGCTTTTCGTATCGCCGAGGTTCTCGCCGCCGACGGATACCGTGAGCTTCGCTCCCGGCGTGACGCCCATCGGCGTTACCTGCGTCAGCGACGGTGGCTCGGCGCGCAGCGCCACGGCGCAGCTCGACACCATCAGCGCGGCCGTGGCGGCAAGGCGGTTCATCACAAGCGCGCGAGTCCTTCGATCTTGGCGAGCGGTCGGGGAAGGTTTACTAGCAGCGAGCGCGGCAGGGGGAGGCTTCTGGCAACCGCATAAGTGCATGCAGTTCCTCCGACCATGACGTTAATGCGCCAACAGGGGCCCTGTCAATCGTTCGTGTAAGGTTCGCCGAGCGAGTGGTATCATGCCGCGATCGGCCTGTGAACCGTCGCACGGGCCGATCGCCCTCAATCGCGGAGCCTACGATCATGGACAACTTCACCTTGTTTCACGTTGCCTTGAGCTTGGTCGGCATTGCTACCGGCTTTGTCGTGATCGCGGGGCTGATCGTGGGCAAACGGCTCGACCGATTGACCGGTGTCTTCCTGGTAACCACGTTGATGACGAGCGTCACGGGATTCATGTTCCCCTATCATGGCGTGACGCCGGGGATCGTGATTGGCGTGATTTCGGTGATCGTCTTGGCCGTGGCCATTGCTGCTCGCTACCAGCGGCATCTCGTCGGCGGCTGGCGCAAGACCTACGCCATCACGGCCGTGATCGCTCAATACTTCAATTTCTTCGTGCTGATCGTGCAGTTGTTTCAGAAGGTTCCCGCTCTGCACGCCATGGCGCCAACGCTGTCGGGAGCGCCGTTCGTCGTGGCGCAGTCGCTGGCACTGGTGCTGTTCATCGTGCTGGGGATCGCGTCGACCGTGCGGTTCAAGGAGCTGGTGCCCGCGGTTTGACGCGTTCTAGCCAGGAGGACTGCAAAGTCGCTTCCTGCGAACCGATGGGGGCTTGGGTTCGTAGAGGGGAGCGAATCAGGGGGGCTTCTTCGCTTGAAGGAGCCTGGCATGGTTGCGGCAGCAGTGCAATCGTTGGGGGAGGCATTCGCGCAGATACCTGATCCGCGCGATCCGCGTGGGGTGCGTCATCCGATTGAGGTGTTGGTGACGTTGGTGTTTTTGGGGATGTTGGCACGGCTGCGCGAGATGGCGGTGGTCGTGCGCTGGGCGGAAGCGCATTGGGACGAGTTGGCCGCGGCGCTCGGTTCCGACCAGGATCATCCGCCCGATGCCACGACGATCAGCCGCGCGTTGGCCGGTTGCTCGTTCGCCGACTTCTGGCCGGCGTTTGCCTGTTGGCTGCGGCAGGTCGCGTTGAGCGAGGCGCCGATCGCGGTGGCGGTCGATGGCAAGACGGTATGCCAGGGGCTCGATGCCGCAGGCCATCCGGTGCATCTGCTGACGGCGTTCGTGCATCAACTGAAGCTGGTGTTGGGTCAGTGGTCGGTCACGGGCGAGAAGAGCAATGAGCCGACCGTGTTGAAGCACCACGTCGCCGAGCTGTTGGAGGCGTTTCCGATGGTGGCGCTGCTGACCGGCGACGCGCTGTATGCGCAGCGTCCGTTGGCCGAGGTGCTGATCCGCCACAACTGCGATTATCTGCTGCAAATCAAGGGCAATCAGCCCGATGTGTTGGAAGCCTTGCAAGCCTGCCTGGGACACGCCGAGCAGCGAACTCCGGCGGCGGAAACGGTCGAAAAAAGGGGGACTCGACCGATCGCCGTCGGCTGTGGCTGAGCCTGGACGACGCCGACTACGTTCGGGATGCATTGCACTTCCCTGGCTGCCGCATCGCCGTGCGCGTCGATCGCGACGTGCTCGACGCCCGCGGCGCGGTCAAGTCTCACGACACGCGCTACTTCCTCACCAGCCTCGATCCCAGTCGCGTGACCGCCGCACAACTGCTGGCGTATGTGCGCGATCACTGGCAGGTCGAGAACAGTCACTTCTTTCTCAAAGATCGCTGGTGGGACGAGGATCGGCACGCCACACGCCGCCCCGGACTGGCCGAACGCCTGGCCATGCTCAACAGCGCGGCCGTGACGGTCCTGCGCTGCTGCTACCCGCCGGATAAGCCGCTGCGCGCCCGCGCCGACTACATCGCCTGGAACCCCACCCTCGGCCTGCAACTCCTCAAACTCGCCTGATCCGACTTTGCAGTCCTCCTG
>DATAXP010000045.1:0-6290 GCA_036272935.1 Pirellulales bacterium
TCCTTGCGGCAACGAACCCAGCGCGCGCCGCCAGCAGCGATCCCTCCGGCGGGAATCACGCAATGCACGTGCGGATGGTGCAGCAAGTTCTGCCCCCAAGTGTGCAGCACGGCCAGAAAGCCGATCTCGGCTCCCAGGTGCCGGGGATTGGCCGCCACCTCCAAGAGCGTCTGCGCAGCGGCCTGCAACAGCAGGCCGTAAATGGCACGCGGATTCTGCAAGGCCAGTGGCCCGAGTGCCGAGGGCAGCGTGAAGACGAGATGGAAGTACGGCACCGGCAACAACTCGGCCGAACGGGCCTCCAGCCAGCGGGCCGTAGCCGGCCCCTGGCACTTGGGACAGTGCCGGTTCCGGCACGAGTTGTAGGCGACGCGCTGGTGACCGCAGCGGTCGCAGGCTTCCACGTGTCCGCCCAGAGCAGCCGTGCGGCAGTTCTGGACGGCGCGCAGGACCTTGCGCTGCGCGGCGGTCGCGCCGTAGCTGGCCAGGTACTCATCCCCATGCTCCCGAAACACATCGGCCACTTCGAGCCGATGGTGTCGGGTCACGGCTGGCTGGCTGCTCCTTCGGGGTTCTTCGCGGCGTGGTCGGCCACCAGCAGGTCCAACGGACTTTTGACCTTGCCGATCAACTTGGTCGAAACGTGCGTGTAGAGGGCGGTGGTCCGCGGGCTGGCATGCCCCAGCAGTTCTTGGATCACGCGCAGGTCGGTGCCGGCCTCCAGCAAGTGCGTGGCAAAGCTATGACGCAGCGTGTGCGGTGTGACTTCTTTACCTCAACCAGTCGAATGCCCCTCTGGGAACGAGACATGTGCGACAACTCCTTTCCTGAGGCGTTTGAGCTGGACCACGCAGCGCTTGCTGCGTGGGAACAGGTAACAACCATAGACTGGATCTTTTTTGATCCGGATCGCGCCATCGGCGATCCGATGATAGATCCATGTGCGATCGATCTTCAGGATATCGGCTAACTCGGCAGGCGTGTAGGCGAAGGGCACGTCGCCGCGCCGGACCTTTTCCAGATTCGACACGATCCCAAAGCGTTTCTTGAATTTGAGGACGATTATCACCGTGAACGAACCACCGCGACAGGGTACGAGTCCCGCTGCGTTAAGCGATGCTGCGATTTGATCGAGGTTCTTGCCTTCATTCGTCAATTGGCGGATTCTGTCGGCAACGTGCCGCTCGGCATCGGAGTAGCGAAGCGAATGAACGGGAACTTGCACTCGGGTCTCCGTGACAGAACCGCCACGCCAGACGATGCGGATTTGGGCGACGCCATCTGCATCGCGCAACAAGTTCACGCGATCCACCAGCGTGCGCAACAGGGACTTCTTCGCCTCGGCCGTGAGTCCTGGCCACAGCGTTGGCATTTGGCGACCGACGTCCGCGAACGCCTCGCGCAACTCCGCAGGAATGCTCGGCGCGCTCGGTCGAGTGCCCTGCACGTCGACGAGCTGCGCGCGAGCTTGCTCCAACTCGACCAACGCGCTCTCCCATTTCTTTTCCAACGTGGCGGCAATCAAACGGTTTTCCGGATCGACGGAGTTGTACTGCCGTTCGGCGCGCGCCGCTTGATACTCCAGACGCACGATCTCTTGTTCTACATGGCGTTCACGTTGCCATTGATGCTCAGACTGTTTCTCCGACACTTTCTCCAGCGCATCGATCTGCGCGGGTTCCAGAACCCGAAAGAATTCCGCAACGACGGCGTCATCAATGCGGTGGCCAGACAAAAACTGGCAGGAGGGTTTTTGATATTTGTTTCGCGCCCCGTCGCATTTGTACTGAAAGCGCCGGTCTTTGTAGGTGACCTGCATGGTGTGTCCGCACTTCATGCAACGAACCATGCCCGATAGCAGCGCGGCGCCCTGTCGAACAGCTCTCTTGCACGCGAGTCTCTCTTTCATGCGTTGATCGTTCTCTTCGAGTTTCCGCTGAATTCCTTCGTGTTCTTCCCAGGTGATGTAAGCCGGGTAGACGTCCTTCACCAGCGCCAACCAGTCCGATGGCGGGCGGCGAATCCGACCGGTTGCGGGCCGCCCCGGAACTTGCCTTGTCGGCTCGGCACGGCGGCGCCCATAGGCGAAAGCCCCGGCGTAGGCCGGGTTCTTCAAGATCGAATAGATCGCTGACGACGAGGGATCCTTCCACAGGGTTTCGCCCACGTACAAGCCGGACACCTGACGGCGCGGGAGCTTGAGTTGATTGCGCACGAGGTAGTGGAGCACTTTTCCGGCGCTGCCTGCTTCCAGGAACTTTTTTAGGACAAGACGGATCCTCTCTTGAATGCAGGTGTCCGGGTCGAAGGCCACAGCTCCGTCGTCCAAGCGTACCAGACCGGTGGGGAGATGGTGGACGAGTTCACCGCGCTTGGCCTTCGACAAGCGTCCGGCATCCAGTCGCAACCGCAGACTGTGAAGTTCAGCTTCCGACATCGTCCCCTTAAGACATGCCACATAAAGCACAAGCTTTACTTTCGCCAGGCGCTGCTATCAGAATTTGCAAGCATTGCCGTCAGGTCGGCGGCGAGTTTGCATCATTTCGCGACTTCTTCTGGCGGGAGGATGAGCCATGGGTCGTGCTGCAATTGCCCTCGGGACGCAAGACTGCCGTTCCCGCGTCATGGACCGATCTGCCGACGAGTTACTTTTCACGGGCGCAGAACACAACGCAGCTGCTGCCCTCGGCGCTGCTCGAACTGGTCCGCTACTGCCAGGCGCTCCGGCGCCCGCAGAAACGTGTTCATGCAACCACGAAGCGAGTGCCGAAGCGGAAGTAGTTCTGCCTCGGCTATGGTGTCAACTGGCGCTGACGGAACGTCAGCGCTTCGGCCATTGCTTCTCTTCTCTGCTGCTCAAAGCGCTGGGGCGTGGAACGGACTCGACCCAGGAGGTGGAACCATGATTCAAGTCTCATGTCATCCGAAACTGGGCTCCGACCACTTACGTCGTCAGGCTGTCGTGTACGTGCGTCAGTCGAGTGCGCAGCAGGTGCGCGGCAATCGAGAAAGTTCCCAGCGGCAATATGCCTTGGTCGAGCGAGCGACGGCCTTGGGCTGGCCGGCCAGATCAGTCGAGACAATCGACGAAGATCAAGGGCGGTCGGGCGCGAGTTCCGCGCATCGCCAAGGCTTTAAGAAGTTGTTGGCGGAAATCGGCGCTGGCCAGGTGGGGATCGTGTTGGCGTTGGAAGCCTCGCGGTTGGCGCGCTCCTCGGCAGACTGGCACCGGTTGGTCGAAATCTGCGTGGTGACGCAGACCCTCTTGGGAGACGAGACCGCCGTCTACGATCCGCGCGATCCCAATGACAGGCTCCTGCTTGGGGTAAAAGGGACCATCTCTGAAGCAGAGCTGTTTACCCTACGCACGCGGCTGCATGCAGGACGCTGGAACAAAGCGCGCCGCGGAGAGCTCGTACGTCCGCTGCCGATCGGCTACGTGCGCGTCGAGAGCGAAGGCGTCGTCAAGCACCCGGACCGGCAAGTTCGAGCCCGGCTGGATTATATCTTCCGTCTCTTCGCTCGATACCAAGTGGCCCGCCGGGTGATTGTCGAATTGGTCCGAAAAAAGCTCAAAATCCCAGCGATTATCTGGGGTGGACCGCGGCACGGCGACGTGACGTGGAAGGCTCCGGACTTCAGCGACGTGATGCGGATCCTGCACAATCCGACGTATGCCGGGGCTTACGTCTATGGGAGGTATGAGTACGATGGCTTTCAGCGTTCGCCCACCAACGGGAAAGCCAAGGTCCATCCGCGCAAACTGGAGGATTGGCCGGTATGTCTGCGGGACGCGTACCCAGCCTACATCACCTGGGAGCAGTTCGTGCAGAATCAGGAGACGCTACGTGCGAATTGGTATCGCCACGGCAGCCGCGGCGCCGCACGTCGAGGCAAAGCGCTATTGCAGGGGATCGTGTACTGTGGCCGCTGCGGCGCACGGATGAGTGTCTTGTCTCACTCGGCCAAGGAAAAGCGGTCCTCCAGCTACGTCTGTTGCCACGATTACAATCGCCACGCCGGGGCGACTTGCCAATGTATGAGTGCCGCGAACGTGGATGAAGCCGTGACACAATTATTCCTCAACGCGGTGACCCCGGCCAAGGTCGAGATCGCCTTGCACGCGTTCGAGGAGTTGGAACTTGACCGCCGAGAAACCCAGAAGCAATGGGCCCTTCAGCTCCAGCGCGCCGGTTACGAAGTCGAACTGGCACGACGGCGCTATGAAGCCGCGGACCCACAGAATCGCCTCGTCGCGGCCGAATTGGAGGCAGCTTGGGAAGAAGCCCTGCGGCGCCAGGAACAATTGCAGCGCGACCGCGTGGAATCGCAGCGGCGCGAGACAACGTCATTGGCTGACGCCGACCGCAAGCGCATCCAGGAGCTGTCGAGCGACTTGGCCAAGGTCTGGCGCGCAGGAACCACGACGATGGAGGACCGCAAAACCTTGTTGCGCTTCCTGGTAAAGCGCGTGCATTTGGACGGCTTGACTGAGGGAGGCAAAATCCGCATCGACGTCCAGTGGCACACCGCAGCGCACACGCTGACGGTGATCGACCGGCCGCTGGTCGGAGTGTGGGCGCCCAAAACGCCGCCTGCAGCGGTGGAGCGGATCCGCGTGTTGCTGGCAGGTCGCGACTATGCGGAAATCGCGACGAAGCTGAATCAGGAGAGCTTTCGCACGGCAAAAGGGCTGCCCTTTGACGATAAATCCGTTGGCTACGTGGCCCGCACGCGCGGCTGGAACCGGAATCGGGGCAAGTCAGCGAACGGAGAGAATCAAAAAAGTTGAACCCTGTGCCTTATCAAATAGGTCACTTTAGCCCGAGCAATAACCTGTCGTTGAAGTCCCGCGGGTGGTAAACGCCATCGCTGTCACCGATCAATGTGTCAAACAAGGCACACAACTCCAGCAGCCGGTGCCAGTCTGCGCAGTTGCGGGCCAGACGCGACACCTCGTAGCCCATGATGATCCCCATCTTGCCGAGACCGACATCGGCAACTAACTTCTGGAAGCTTTCACGGCCAGCCATGTGCTTCCCAGAGACACCCTGGTCCCCATCCATAATGGATATCCGCTCTTTCCTCCAGCCGAGTTCAAGCAACCGCTCTCGCAGTGCTCGCTGATTGACGGCGCTCTCTCGGTTCTGGCGGACCTGCTTCGGGTCCGACTGTCTCAAATAGACCACCGCCTGACGGCCCAAATGCGCTGGCGAAATCTTGCTGGATCCGTTCATGTTCGATCTCCTCCGTGAGAATGCGTGCGATCTCCTCTACGACGGCGATTTGGTCGACTGGGGACAGTTGATCCCACACGTCGAGACTGGCGACGGGTTGCATGTTTCCCCCTCCTGACGATTGGCAACGCCTGAGAGGTTGCAACCAACTCCCGGATGGAGTTCAAGGTCAAGACGGTCGGCTCGGGGCGAGGTGCCGTGGACAGACTGGTGCTAGCAACCGGGATGTAGCCATATTGGCCAGGGAGCACTTCAACCTGGCAGTGCCGCACATGGCCGGGCAGCCGAGCGATGCCCAACAGTACAAATTCTCGGCCGAAAAGCGGGTGCGTAGGGTCGGTGACCGCGACCTTGCCCTCGCATCCCTCGGTGACAAGCGGGGTCTTACGCTGGTTGAGGTTTGCCCGTTCCGACGCTTCCCAGTAGGCAGACGTTCGAGCACTCGTCGATCCATTGGCCCCGGCCTAGCTCTAGCAGTTTCGGCTTGTTGAGCCACGGCGTAGCCGTGAAGTCGAACGTGTCGAAGTCCTTGTGCAGCGGGAAGCCCGCCTGCTTGATCCGGGCTTGCAACGCGTTGCCGGCCCGCGCGGCAACCTCCAGCTCGGTGAGCCGCAGCAGGTACTGTTCATGGCTCTCGTCGGCGGCAGCCGCCTCGCGGGCCAGCTTTTCGAACTCAGCACTCATGGCCGGCAGCCGCAGTTGTTTCAAGTTGCTTCTGAGCAGCAGCGGTGGACTGGTGGCACTCATCGTTCTTATCTCCAAGGGATAACAACAGGTCGAAACGACACAAGTCGGGACGCGGCACATGCACCGCAGGGACCCGTTCGAACTCCGTCGGCAGGGCCGTGCAATCCATCTCGGCGGCACGCATTCGCTCCGCGCAGCGCGCGATCGCCTCGGCCTGCAAGCAGTCCGGCCCACGGCATTGCTCGATCGCTCGTTCGAGACGCTCCACCGGATGTTCACCGAGCAACTGCAGCACTCGGGCATACTGCCGAGCGCCGGCTTGCCGGCCATACCGCGACTCCAATTGGCGGCGCAATTCGTCGAACG
>DATAXP010000046.1:0-15013 GCA_036272935.1 Pirellulales bacterium
GCTGGCAAGGCAACCGTCGATCTATTACGCTCTCGCATGGTGGCGTACTCCTGGGAAAAAAGGTCTTAAGCAAAACCATTTCAACCCAAGTACGCCGCCTTCTTCAACCTCCGCTCATCCACAACTTCCGGTTATAGCTCCATCGTGGGAGGCACCGCCGGCAGCGATTTCGACAGCGACATGACCTTCAGCACTAGCGCGACGGTGGCCACCGCGCAAACCTATTCCGGCCCCACGACCATCTCGAACAACGCGGTCGTCACCTCGGGCATCAACAACGCGCTGCCGACCAACACCATGCTCAACCTCCGCGAGACCACGGGCAACACGACCGGCAGCTTCAATCTGGCGGGCTTCACGCAAACGCTTGCCGGGATCGCGGCCTGGGGCAGCGGCACCGAGAACGCGATCACCAGCACGGCCTCGGGTGCGCAGTTGTACGTGAACGTCGCCAGCGGCACCGACAGCTACTCGGGCGAGCTCATCGGCAGCCTGAGCATGTTCAAGGAAGGCGCGGGAACGCTCGATCTCACCGGCACCGGCAACAACTACAGCGGCGCCACCACGGTCGATGCCGGCACGCTGCAACTCGGCGCCTCGGGCGCGCTGCCCACTGCCACCTCGCTGGCGCTCGGCTCGGGCGCCACGTTCGACCTGCAGAGCTACAGCCAGCAGATCACGTCGCTGACCAGTGCCAGCAGCACGGCCAGTGTCACCGGCACAGGCGGCACGCTGACCGTCGCGCCGACGGTGGCCGGCACGAGCGAGTTTGCCGGCGGGCTGCACGGTTCGATTCAGCTCGCGTTCAACGGCGTGAGCGGCAGCGGCGAACTGCTCAGCGGCACCAGCGACTATTCAGGCACGACCAACGTCAACTCCGGCGCGCTGATCGTCAACGGCGCGCTGGCCGGCGCCGGCGGCGCGGTCACCGTCAACAGCGGCGCAGGCAACCCCGGCGTTCTCTCGGGCGTCGGCAGCATCGGCCGCAATGTCACGATCGCCGGCGACGGCACCCTGTCGCACAATGCCGTCCTCGCGCCAGGCAGTTCGCTGCCCGATGTCGCCACGCCGAACAACACGCATGTCGCCGGCCTGTTGGACATCGCCGGCAGCCTGACCGTCAGCGGCACGTACCTGTGGGACCTGGTGAGCGTCGGCACCGCGAGCGGCGCCACCGGTGTGGCCGGAACCGACTACGACCAGGTCGCCCTGGGCGGCCACGCGTTGAACCTGGTGACGGTCAGCGGCCAGGCGCCGGTGATCGAATTGAACCTGGCCGGCGGCGCTGTTCCGACCGCCACCGACTTCTGGAAGGCGACCGAGATCTGGAACGTGGTCACCGGCCTGACCGGCACGCCCGGCGGCGGCAGCTCGTTCGCGATCGACTACGCGCAATCCAATAGTTGGAGCAGCCTGGGTGCTTTCTCGGTCGGCTACTCCGGCGGCAGCGAACAACTCGTCTGGACCCCAACCGCCGTCCCCGAACCCGGCACCCTGCTGCTCGGCACCCTCGCCGCGCTCGGACTCGGCGCCCGCGGCTGGCGCCGACGCTGCGTGTTGAAGAAATGATGGGGCCACGCCATTGCGCGAACGGTTGAGTAGCCGCGACCGATTGCGAAATCTCAAATGCAGACAAGTCGCTTCGCATCGGCTAAAATTAAACCGTTCGCTTAGCCCGCCTTAACCTGACCGCGCCAGTACCAGCCCCCTCCGCAGTCGTTGACCCAAGCATCGGGTTGCCGATTGGAATTAACAACCGATCCGCTTTCGTATGCCCACGTCCACACCCCGGGAGTGTTATGAGAACGTCGCACTCGTCGCAACGGAATCGACGTAGCTTTCTGCGCCTGGGAGCTTGCGGCCTCGCGTCGCTGGCGGCAGGGCGGTTACCCGCCGCAGCGGCAAGCAAGGCTGCTCGAGCCAAGAGCGTGCTCGTGGTCTTCGAGGAGGGGGGCATGTCCCAGATGGATACCTGGGACCCCAAGCCTGACGCCCCGTCCGAACATGCCAGCCCGCACAAACCAATCGCGACCAACGTGCCGGGTGTCTTCGTCACCGAGCTGCTCGCCAAGACTGCGCGGCACGTTGATAAGCTGAGCCTCGTACGATGCATGATTCAGCCGAAACCGGGGATCGGCGATTCGCATCCCAAGGGGACGCAGTACATCCTTTCAGGCGAGCCTCCCGGCGGACCTGAAGAGATGCCCGACATTAGCTCGGTGGTTTCCTACCGCCTGGGCACCGAGGCCAAGCATCTGCCGTCGAACATCATGGTGCCTGGCACCAATGGGATTGTGCAGAACTCGAAGATCGGCTTTCTGCCCCCGGCGCACCAGGTGTTCAAGACCGGTGGTGAACCTGCCGAGCCGGGTTGGACGGTGCCGAATCTGGGCTTGCTGGGGATCGACCAGGCGCGTTTCAAGGATCGCACCGACCTGTTGAGCAACCTCGATATCGGCATCCCGGGAGCCAAGCATGTCAAGGATGCCGAAGCGCTGCTGGCGCTGCGCAGCCAGGCCGAGGACATGCTCACCAACCCCGCCACGCGCCGCGCGTTCGATCTGAAGACCGAATCGCAAGCGACGCGTGAGAAATATGGCCTGGGCCACCGCGGCCAATGCTATTTGTTGGGCCGCAAGCTGATCGAAGCCGGCGTGCGGTTTGTGACGCTCGACGTGCGCGAACCGCCCAGCCCTAAGTATCCGGGTGGAAGACTGATGGATTGGGACCACCACGACTTCATCTATTCCGACAAGGCGTGTGTCATTCAGGGCAGCAATCCCGGCGCCGACCGTTGGGGCATTGGCACGTGGCCGATGATGGGAAGCACCGATCTGGCGCTCTCGGCGTTGCTCGACGACATGCACGAGCGCGGCCTGTTGGACGAGACGCTGGTGTGCTTCGTCACCGAGTTCGGCCGCACGCCGAAAATCAACGAACGCAAGGGCCGCGACCATTGGCCGCACGCCTTCTCGTTTGCCTTCGCCGGGGCCGGTGTTCCCGGCGGCCAGGTCGTTGGCGCGACCGACAAGGACGGCGGCTACGTGACCAGCTCGATGGCCTACACGGTCGACGACTATGCCGCCACGATCTACGAAAAACTTGGCATCGATCGCGGCCAGCCGATTTACACGCCAGCCAACCGCCCGATCATGCTCGCCAAGGACGGCCAGCCGATTCCCGAATTGTTTTGAAGGCGCCCGCCATGAAAAGGTCTTCGATCTTACGAGCGATGCTGCTGGCGAGCTTGCTGATGGTGGCAGCGATGTTGTCGCCACAGCCGGCAGGCGCCGCGCGATCGCAACCGGACGACAGCGAGCGGCCGACGCGGATCGAGGTCTATCCGCCGCAGATCAAGCTGGCATCGAAGCGCAGCCGCGTTCAACTGGTGGTGACCGGTTACTTCGCCGCTGGCGAAGTGCGCGATCTGACCAGGGCCGCCCGGTATCGAGCCGCCGAGCCGAACGTCGCGAACATGGCCGATGCGGTCGTCAGCGGTCAGAGCAATGGCCGCACGACCATTGAGGTCCACGTCGGTGATCGGACCGCTAGCGTGCCAGTCGTGGTTAGCGGGATGGACAGGCCGGACCCAGTGCGCTTCGAAGCCGAGACGCTGGCGGTGCTCACCAAGCAGGGGTGCAATGCCGGCTCCTGCCACGGCTCGCCGAACGGCAAAGGCGGCTTCGCGCTGTCGATGGCGGCCTATAACCCGGCGATCGATCGTGAATCGCTGATCCTCGGCGGGCTCACGCGCCGCGTGCAGGTGATCGAGCCCGAGGAGAGTTTGTTGTTGAAGAAGCCAATGCTGCGCGTGACGCACGTTGGCGGCAAGAAGCTGCGCAAGAGCGACGCCGCGTATCCGATTTTGCGTGATTGGATCTTCGAAGGGGCAAAGCCCGACGTGGACCACGCACCGCGGCCGGTCAAAATTGTCGTGCATCCCACGGCGGGCCGGCTGATGCGCTTCCCGCACGTCGAGCAGCAACTGAGCGTGCTCGCTCATTTCTCCGACGACACGATCCGCGACGTGACCGCCATCGCCACGTTCGACAGTACGCACAAATCGGTGGCCACCGTGAATGCCAATGGCCTGGTCACCGGCAGCGAACGCGGCCAGGCGGCGATCACCGTCCGCTATCTCGAGCACGTGCAATGCGTGCATTTCACCGTCGTTCAGGATGTTTCCGGATTCGCATGGACCACTCCGCCCGAGACGAATTACGTCGATCGGCTGGTGAACCAAAAGCTGCGACAGCTTCAATATCTTCCGTCGGACATTTGCGACGACAGTGTCTTCCTGCGCCGCGTGTGCCTCGATCTGACCGGCCTGTTGCCGTCGACCGGCGATGCGAAGGCTTTCCTCGCGGATCGCGCCGCCGACAAGCGCGCCAGAAAAATCGACGAGCTGCTTGCATCGGCCGAGTTCGCGCGGTTCTGGGCTTTGAAAACGGCCGACCTGATGCGCGTGAGCGAAACGTCGCTCAAGGCCGAGCGCGCCGAGTTGTTCTCGCGGTGGATTGCCGAGGCGTTTCAGAACAATATGCCCTTCGACGAGTTTGCCAAGGCGATCTTGATGGCTTCGGGCGATACGCACGCCGTGGCGCCGGCCAATTATTTCGAGGCGGTCCCCAAGAACCAGGACCTGACCGAAACGACGGCACAGATTTTCATGGGCTCGCGGATCAACTGCGCGAAGTGTCACAACCATCCGTTCGAGAACTGGACGCAGAACGACTATTACCGCATCGGCGCGGTGTTCAGCCGGGTGAAGATCGACGGCGACATGATCACGCTGGAAGACAGCGGCGAGATGCGCCACCCCACGAGCGGCGAAGTGATGCAGCCCTGGGGCGCCGAAAGCTCGTCGCGCGGATCACCACCTGCCGACCGTCGCCAGTGGTTCGTCGATTGGCTGACGAAACGCGGCAACCCGTTTTTCGCCCGCGTCGAGGTGAACCGGATCTGGTCCCAACTGCTGGGTCGCGGCATCGTCGAACCGGTCGATGATTTTCGCTCGTCGAATCCGCCAGCCAACGCGCCGTTGCTCGACGCGCTGGCCAAGGACTTCGAGGACCATGGCTACGATCGCAAAGCAATCATCCGCACCATCTGCAACAGCAACGCCTACCAGCGCTCGACGGAAACAAACTCGTTCAACGCCGACGACGATACGTTGTTCTCGCATTACCGCGTGCGACGGTTGTCGGCCGAGCAATTGAGCGACGCCATCGGTTACGTGACCCAAGCACTGCCGAGGTCGGAGCGTGTCGAGCTTGAGCTGGCCGAGCAACAGGCGGCGCTTGAGAAGCGTCTGAGCGATCTATCCGGCGAGTACGCCGTCTGGGAAGCCGATGCGGCCAAGCGCGTTGCCGCTATGCCATTCTGGACCGGCCTGTGGTATTCCGTCGGGCCGTTTCCCGTGAAGAAAGCTAGCTTGGGGCATCAAACCGCGTTCGCTCCCGAGGAAGCAGTTGATCTGGCGGCCAGCTACGGCGACGGTCGCGCCTGGCAGGCGCATCCTGAGTGGAAGGATGGATACTACATCAAGGTGCCGTTCGAAGCGCAGGTGGGCACTTGCTATTTGACACGCACCATCCACAGCCACCGCGACGAAACCGCCGTCGTCGATCTCGAAAGGCTTGCGCCGCTCAAGATTTGGTTCAACGGCAAGCTGCTGTGCGAGCACGAAAATCGAACGCCGAAGAGCTTGCAGCTTGAATTGCCGTTGAAGCAAGGCGAGAACCGCTTGTTGATCAAAGCGACCGACAGCGCGAATAATCGCTCGCAGATTTTATTCAAGTCGCGCACCTACGGCGGCAAGGTTGCAGCGAAGCCGGAGTTTCCTCATTTCGTGATGGAATACGTTGCGCGCGCAGCCGAGCCGCGTTCACCAGGCGAGCAAGAAGCGCTACAAAGTTACCATCGTGATTTCGATCCGCGGGTCGTGCAATCTCGGGTCCGGATCAATCGGTTGAGCTTGCGGCTCGATTACGCCACGCAGCGGTCGTTTCCCGAACAGTCCGATTTCCTCCGCGCGTTTGGCCAGCCGAAGCGCGAATCGGCCTGCGCCTGCGAGCGGCTGAGCGAGCCGACCGTGGACCAGGCATTGCAACTACTCAATGGCCAGCGCGTCATCAGCCAGATGGCCACGGCCGTCAATCGATACGGTAAGCAAGCCGCGAAAATCGACACGTTTTTAGACGAGCTCTATCTGGCGGCGCTAGCGCGTTATCCGTCGGACAACGAGCGCGCGACCGCGACGGCTTATTGCGATAAGACAGCCGATCGTAAGGAAGCCGTTCGCGATCTGGTGTGGGCAATCGTCAACACGCAGGAATTCCTGTTTCAGCATTGAGGC
This sequence comes from Pirellulales bacterium, assembly GCA_036272935.1. Lineage (GTDB taxonomy): Bacteria > Planctomycetota > Planctomycetia > Pirellulales > PNKZ01 > DATAXP01. The sequence continues at coordinate 6,359 of DATAXP010000046.1, forward strand.
GGTCGGCATGACGGTTTTTCGAGTTTGCTTGCTTGTGCTGCTGGCGATGCGCGGCGCGCCGGCCGCCGCTGCCGAGGTCAGCTTTTTGCGCGACGTGGCGCCGATCCTCACGAGTCGCTGCACCGGCTGTCATGGCGCGGTGAAGATGGAAGGCGATTATCGGCTGCACACGTTTGAGTACCTGCAGAAGCCGGGTGCATCGGACGAGCTGCCGGTGCTGCCGGGAAAGCCGGCGGAATCGGAACTGTTCCGCCGACTGATCGAGGTCGACGAAAGTGTGCGGATGCCGCAGGACGACGATCCGTTGGCGTCGGCCGAGATTGAAATCGTCAAACACTGGATCGCCGCCGGCGCGAAGTTCGATGGCGCCGATACCGCCGCGTCGATCAAGTCGCTCATGCCTCCGCGGCAGCATCCGCTTGCGCCGGCGGCATATCGCGTGCCGGTGCCGGTGTTCGCCGTCGCCTTCAGCCCTGATGGCAGCGAACTGGCCATCGGCGGCAACTACGAAGTGATGATCTGGAATCCTGAAGATGGCCGACCGCTGCGCCGCGTGCCGCATCTGCCGCAACGCATTCAATCGCTGGTCTACAGCCGCGACGGCAAGCAACTGTTCGTGGCGGGCGGCAGCCCCGGCGATTATGGCGAACTAGCAGTCGTCGACGCGCATTCGGGCGCGAAGTTGGGCGTGCTAGCCACCTGCGAAGACATCGCGCTGGCCGCGTCGTTGAATGGCGATGGAACGCTCGTGGCGCTGGGTTCGGCCGACCGATCGACGCGCGTCTATCGCACCGCCGATCGACAGCGAGTGTGGCAATCGCAGTTGCACTCCGACTGGGTCACCGGCGTGAGCTTTAGCGCCGATGGCCGGTTCTTGGCGTCAGCCAGCAAAGACACGACAATCAAGGTGTACGAAACGCCCAGCGGCGAACTGTTCACAACCTACACCGGGCACCAGCAGGTGGTGCCATCGAACCCCGATCCGGGACGCTGGCCGGTCTACGATGTGGCGTTTGCCCGCGATGGTCTTTCGGCTATTTCGGCCGGCGAAGGCAAGGCCTTCCGCATTTGGGACCCGGTGTCAGCCAAAGCCGAAGGCGGCACCGCGAAAGAAATCGAAAAGCGATTTTCAAAAGCCGGGCACACGCGCTTCGTAAATGCGGTGGGCTTTCCGGTTTTTCGGCTGGCCGTCGGCGACGATCATTTTTACGCAGCCTCGAGCAATGGCATGGTGAAGATGTTCGAACTGGATTCCGGAAACGTGATTCGCACGTTTGTCGGCCATCGTGATAGGGCCTATGCCGTGGCCTATCACGCAGCCAGCGGCCGTTTAGCTTCCGGCGATAACGCTGGCGAAGTCCGAATCTGGGACACTGCTGGCGGCGAATTGATCACCTCGTTCGTCGCAGCGCCGGGCTACTCTAGCGCCGCGGGTGAGCCGCCTGCGCGTTAGGCGCCCCGTAACGAACGTCGCTATCCACGTGGGAACAATACCATGCGACCCATTCGTCTTGCCACGCTGGCGTTTGTCTGGTTGGCAATCGCTGGCGCCCGGAACGTTGTCGCCTCGCCCGACAGACCGAACATCGTCTTCATCGTCTCGGACGATCAATGCTGGCGTGATTACTCGTTCATGGGTCACCCGCATATTCGCACGCCGAACATCGACAAGCTGGCAAGTCAAAGCCTGGAGTTTCGCAATGCGTTTGTGACCTCAAGCCTCTGCCGTGCCAGCCTGATGACAATGCTCAGCGGCTTGTACCCCCACCAGCACCGCATCACAAGCAACGAACCGGCCTGGCCAAAGGGCATTCCGGCAAGGGAAGTCGGCTCGCATCCGACGTTTCGCGAACAGTCGAAACGGCTAATCGGCTTCGTCGACCGTGTGCCGATGCTGCCGCGCACGCTGGCTGAATACGGTTATCAAAGCCTTCAAACCGGCAAATGGTGGGAAGGCGACTTCAGTAGCGGTGGATTTACTGACGGCATGAGCCACGGCGGCCACCACGGCGACAAGGGGCTCGACATCGGTCGTGTCACGATGCAACCGATCTACGACTTCGTTGACCGTGCAACCTTGTCGGGCGATCCGTTCTTCGTGTGGTACGCGCCGATGTTGCCGCACAATCCGCACGACCCGCCCGAACGCTTGTTGAAGCACTACGAGAGCATTGCGCCCTCGGTGGAGATTGCCAAGTACTGGGCCATGTGCGAATGGCTCGATGAAACGTGCGGCCAACTCTTGGACTATCTCGATTCGAAAAGGCTGCGCGAAAAGACGCTGATCATTTTTCTGGCTGACAATGGCTGGATTCAGCGGGCCGACTCTCCCGGCCCGGCAGCACGCTCCAAGACTTCGCCCTACAACGGCGGAGTGCGCACACCCTTGCTGTTGAGCATGCCCGGGCGAATCTCGCCCGAGGCAAGTCCCGCGCTGGCGATCAGTATCGATCTCGCGCCGACGATCCTATCGCTCGTCGGCCTGAAGCCGACCGAGCAAATGCAAGGCATCAATTTGCTCGACCCCGCTGCGCGTGCCAATCGGCACACAATCTTCGGCGAGTGTTTCGAAGTGAACGCCGTCGATATTGATCGGCCCGCCACCAGCCTCAAATGGCGCTGGTGCATCGACGATGCCTGGAAGCTGATCGTGCCACACGCGCTAAACGTCGAGGCCGCAACCGAACTGTACGATTTGGGCGCCGATCCCGACGAAGCGCATAATCTGGCCGAGCAGCAGCCTGCCAAAGTCATCGCCATACGGCGGCTTGTCGATGCTTGGTGGTCACCGGACAACGACTCACACCCGGGCAACTAAGCCCAGTTGTCGATGGGGCGCTGCAACGTCTCAATCCCGGTCCTCGGCGCGCAGGCGCACGGGTTCAACTTGTTCGCGTCGGCGGCACTCGCCGAGACGTATGCACCGTCGATGGCCGACATTGAGCTTCGTGCACGCGCCGTGCTTGCTTGGGCAGATCGGCCTGTCAGCTCGCTCTCAACTCCCCCTGTGCATTCTTAGGAAATCGCGAGTAAACCGAATGTCGTACGGATGCTTGCCGATGATCTGGGATCTTCGAATAACAAGGGCTTGTTTCGCTCGACCGAGCACGGGTGTTAGCATGGCCGAGTAGTTGCTAGCCTGAAACTTTGTGCAGTGAGGGAAATTTCATGCGTTGTTCACGGCGGGCTTTCTGTCTGGCAGGTGCGGCGGCAATTGCTGAATCGCGCATGGGCGGCGCTGCGGTGTCGGTCGATCCGGAAGTTCCCTGGCTGGCCGACGCGCAGCGCCCTCCACGATTGCCCGATCCAAAGGCCGCCGTGCTGAAGCCCTTTCTGGACGAAGACGGCCGGCCGATCACATCGCTCAATGGCTGGCTCGAGCGCCGGAAGGTACTTCACCAGGCATGGGTCGACTTCCTCAAGCCACTGGACCTGCCGAGGAACAAGCCCAAGCTCACGGTCCTGGCCGAAGACCGCAGCGACGGCTGCATCAGGCGAATCGTCCAGTATGAAAGCGAACCGGGAGAAACGGTCGAAGGCTGCCTGATCAAGCCGGAAGCAATATCGGGAAAGCGGCCGGGCGTTGTCGTTCTGCATCCGACCACGGTGGGGACATTCCGCGAGCCGGCCGGTTTCGAAGGCGATCGTTACGGCGCCTTCGGCCTGCGGTTGGCCCAGCGCGGAATGGTGACCTTTTCTCCACGCTGCTTTCTTTGGGGCAATTCCGCGGCGTTGCTTCAGCCCGAGCCCGGGCCCGAGCGCAAGCGCTCGACGCCGGCAGTCGATTCGAAGGACCGGGATCGCCGCGTGGAGGAATTGGGCCGGCGCCATCCGGGAACCAAGGGGATGGCCAAGATGCTGTGGGACGCCAGCCGTGGGCTCGACGTCTTGGAGAGCCTGGGCGAGGTGGAAAGCAGCCGGATGGGCGCGATCGGCCATTCGCTGGGCGCCAAAGAGACCCTATACCTGGCCGGCTTCGACCAGCGGGTGCGGGCTGCCGTGTTCAGCGAAGGGGGCATCGGAATCCATTATTCCAACTGGAATGCGCCCTGGTACCTGGGTCCCGACATCGACCGGCCCGACTTCGGCCGCGAGCATCACGAACTGCTGGCCTTGGCGGCCCCTCGCGCAATGCTGCTCGTGGCCGGCGAATCGGGCGGGCCCAACCCACGGGGTGTGGACGACGGCGATCGCAGCTGGCCGTTTGTCGAAGCGGTGCTGCCGGTCTATCGGCTATACGGCGGGCCGGCGCGCGTCGGCCTGCTCAACCATCGCCAAGGTCATGTGGTGCCACCGCAAACGGCCGAGCGGATTTACGATTGGCTGGAAACTTACCTGTCGTGACTCAAACGGTCAAAAGACTGAACCGAGCGCGAAGTCCCTTGACAATTCGGATTTGAACAAGATGTCGTGCGGCTAATGGTGCGAACTTGGTGCCGCGGACTTCGATCGTCAGTGCGGCGGATTTTATGAGAGCGTCGCTGAATCGCACGTTGGCCGAGCTGAGCACCGACGCAACTCGTACGTGATAGTAGCGCAGCTTGCTACCAAGCCGTTCTTGGCATTCGATGCTGCCGGCGACCGCCCATGAACCGGGATGCGGCTCGATCAGTCGATTGTCGAGCCCTTGATGGTTTCGTTCGGCATGGCAATGCTCGAGGTACGTCGTGACCCGCCGACCTGCCGCCGTCAACCGATTCGCCAGAATCGGAAACTGTCGTATCGTTGTAAATTGCAGCGCGGCCGAGTATTTATACCATACGGGCATCGTTTTCCCCGCAACGCACGACTGAGGTGGTCGGCACGTAGCGGATCCCCCTGCTATCGCCGCCAACCGTTCTTTGTGACGGGCGAACCTTTGAGGAGAGCGGACAAAGGCCGTGACGTGATGGCCGCGCGTCAACGCCAGGTCAATCAACTCACTGCCGGTTCTGCCACGGTTCTGTCCGTCGCTCCAAGGATCAATAGCCGCATGGTTCAGTCTCGTTGCATGGACATTGGTCGAGCCGATAGGTTCGAACGACCAAGCCGAAAGGTTCGAACGAGCAACAAGAATACAAGAACGTGCGTAACAAGCAGAGGAGGCACGATCGCCGTTGGAATGAAAAACGTCGCACCAAATGCTCCGGGATCGACCTGGACGATACGCTGACCTTGAAGAAAGGCATACAAAAGGTCGGCCGCGCCCCAGGTGTTGAATATCCATACGAACGGCGTAGACCAGGAACCGCGGCGCACCAGCGATACGGTTGCCGCCATGGCCAGGATGCCCGCGATCAAGTCGCCGTAGGCTGCCGGACCAGCGAAGGTCAGTGGCAGCGGCGCCGACACGACTCCGGGCACCAAGAAGCTCAGTCCGATAAAGCGAAACATGTGAGGGGCTACCAAGGGGAGAAGCGCATCGCGCCGATCTCGATGGCCAAGGCGAGGCCAAACGAAGAGCCACGCAACTAAAGCCGAAGCTACAAAGCTTAGCAGCACGCTGAGTCCGAATGCGGCACGGGGATTCATGGGTTTGCTCGAGTGATGGAATCGGCCAGGCGAGCCATCTTCTCATCCAGGATGCCCGCGATGCGTCGGACTTCCGCGTCGTCGAACTGCTGGAGCAACGTCGAAGGTCGGTCATAAGTAAAGTGACACATGCCGCTGTAATCTTCAAAAATGCATGCTCGCAGCGGGGCATACAGCCCCACGTCCGGTCGCGGTTCGAACATGCGGTTGGCAAGCACCGGATTGCCGAGCAGATAGACCAAAAGTTTCTTGTGCTTTCCGAGCCTGGAAACCAGCGGACTTGGATCCAGCTTTGCTAGGTACATGAACTCGAGATCTCCAACCAAAGCCTGCACAGCCGTCTCAATCTGGGCGCGGGAGGCATCCGAGGAGGCGAGTTCTTGCAGTTTGTCGATCGGCGCTGCCGGAACCTCCTGTTCGAACGCGGCAACCGTCTCCTCGAATGACCGTGACGTCGACCAGTCGAGACGCTCAACATTGAATCGGGTCGATTTCATCGCTTTGATCCTCAGAGCCAAATCGCCGATTTCCTCGCCGGCAGGCCATCCTCCTGCGATGTGTCGCAAATCACATTCCGCGATTAAAGGCCTGTGGTCAAAAAACTCAGCCGCGCTGCAAGTTCTCGATCAAGCGAGAGTTTCGCATCCCCTTCATAATCCGGCTGCCGTCGATTGACGACGGCTCACCGGCACGAGACCCTGGCACGCCCATCGCCGCGTACGACAGGCTGCGCTGGCGGCCGTTGCAGCAACGAGCGCGAGCCTGTTGAAGCGGGTTTTTCTGCCGATCTGTTGGGCCGCGAGTTGATCGAGCGAGATCGTGTTCCGGAACGCGCCGCTTCCTGGCCCGCCGCGTCGCGGCCCTACAGACGCTCACTTCTTGGAAGTATCGAGAAACCAGCTCGGGTGTTTCTCAACAAACCACTGCGGCGGCCGCTTCATACCGGGATAGGCGACGATGGAATAGCTAGGGACTCGCTTGCGGACCGTTTTCTCTTGCGCTTGGTACTCGGCCATGTTGATATCGGACGCACCTTGCTGGCCCGGCGTTGGCAGTCGGCTCAGAATCGTCTCAAGCCTGTCGCGCGCGGCAACGTCCTCGGGAATTTCGGATTCGGTGATCTCGTGATAGCCATCCCCGTCACGCAGCGCGCCGCAGTCGAAGAAGCGAGCGTCTCCCTCGTAGAGATAGCGTTTGTCGCGGAGGACCTGTTTGCGGCCAAGCGGGCTGTAAATCCACTCGCGGCCTTGGAACGGCCTGCCCAGAAGCAGGGGGGCGAAGCTCCGGCCGTCGAGGACATAGTTCTCCGACAACTTGGCCCCGGCCAGTTCCACGAACGTCGGAAACAGGTCGGCGTAGTCGATCAACTCGCTCGAGGAACCGATCTTCGGCACGACGCCCGGACAACTGACGACCATCGGCACGCGGCAGCCCTCTTCGACGGCGTGTCCCTTGCCTCCGTTTACCGGCTTGCCATCTGGGCCGAGGTTCTGCGCGGGGCCGTTGTCGCCGCTGTAGAAGATAATCGTCCGTCCGCGCAGCCCCAGCTTCTCGACCGCGGCGACGAGCCGGCCCAGCAGCTTGTCGGTGTACTCGACGCTCGGCTTGAAGTTGGCGAAATCCTTTTTGTCGCGATCCATGTCGGACTCGTCACTGCCAGGTTTGTTGTCGCTGTCGGGCGTAGGCAACCACGGAGTATGCACCAACGTGGTGAAGAAGAACGCCGCGAACGGTTGCTCGCGGTGACGTGTCATGAAGTCGATCGTACGCTCGGCGCAAATGTCGGGACCGTAATCATCCGGCACTGTCGGTAGATAATGATGATCGTTGATGACGACGCGCGGCCACCACTGCGACGCGGCATAGCCATCCCGGCCAGCAGGCCCCTGGTACTCGGAATCATCCGTGATCCACGTCTTGCCATTAAATCCCAAGGTGATGCACGATTCGTCGAACCCGTAGGTCGAAGGCACGCCCGCGTGATGCCACTTGCCTGCGACGAACGTCTTATAACCCGCCTGCTGGAGAAGTTGAGTGAAGATGACATGCTTAGGCACGAGCGGCTCGTTCGGGGCACCCCAGTTGTGATAGAACCCGGTGCGAAAGGCATAGCGGCCTGTCAGCATCTCCACGCGCGAGACCTGGCACAGCGGCGTGGCGAAACAGGTTTGGAAATAGACGCCTTCCTGGGCCAAAGCGTCGATGTTCGGCGTGTGGATGTTGCCGCCATAGCAGCTTGCCTCCGGGCAGGCGATGTCATCAGCCAGAAAGAAGAGGATGTTCGGGGGACGGCTGCCCTGCGGCTCGGAGGCGCCGCAAACGGATACGGAGGTCAGAGCAATCAAGAGGCAACTCAACCGCGCCATCGGGTTCACTCGATTTCTTGTCGATGTTCGACAATTCATTTCATGTTCTTGAGCGTTCGATCGAAGAAACGGTCAATCTGCCCGCGGCTGTCGGCGACGGCCGGCTTATGGTACTTGTTCGACTCGAGCCACCAGGGAGAGTGGCCGGCGCCTTCGTAGCGCAGGTAGGTCAGGTCGGGGTGTCCGTTGGCGCGCAGGGCCTCGACAAACTGGTCGGTCAACGCGATCGGCACCGACGTGTCGGCGGTGCCGTAGAGCAACAGCATCGGAGGGAGCTTCGCGGCGCGCGACGCGTAGCTGGCTGGTGAAGCGTCGTGCACCTTGGCCTGGTCGGGGGGCGACCCGCCGAGAAAATCGTTGAACGCTCGTTTGAGCCCACTATTGCCGGGAAGCGTCTGATCGAGACTTACGATCCCCGCGTCACTCACCGCAGCTTGGACGTCACTCGATTGGTCCTGCCAAGGGCTGTCGCCTTCAAAATTGTCGCCGAACTTCTGCCTGGAAAGGATTCCGAGCATCAAGGCCAGGTGGCCGCCGGCCGAGCTGCCGTAAACGCCGATTCGGTTGGGATCGACTCCCAATTCTGAGGCATGGGCGCGCAACCAACAGATGGCGCACTTGCAATCCTCGATCGCCGCAGGAAACGTGTGCACCGTTTCCGAGGATGTTCGGTACTCGATGGCCATCACGAAATAGCCACGCTTCGCCCAATCGGCGGCGGTCGGCGCGTAATTGGTCTTTCCCCCCGCCCCTTTCCAGCCGCCGCCGTGCACCATCA
>DATAXP010000047.1:0-12126 GCA_036272935.1 Pirellulales bacterium
TCTGGCAAGGCAACCGTCGATCTATTACGCTCTCGCATGGTGGCGTACTCCTGGGAAAAAAGGTCTTAAGCAAAACCATTTCAACCCAAGTACGCCACCGTCTTCAACCTCCGCTCATCCACAACTTCCGGTTATAGCTCCCTGCTCCATAGAGATCACGCCTGTGACGGGCGACGCATCTTGATGCGTGGTCGGGTTGCAAGCTTTTTTGCGGATGAGGTCGGAGTTCCTTTCGACCGACGCTGCGACGGCTCGTCTGGCGTCTGCGATGTCGGTTTCTTGGCGACTGGACTGCGGCCGGCAAGTTTCTTCGCTCGAGTGCCGCCGGTGCGCGAGGCGGTCTTTTGCGACCTGGTGCGCTGCGAACGCTTGGCGCGTCCCGCTGATGCAGAAGTCGATGGCTTCCCCGACGCACCGGACACCTCTTCGGGTTCAGTAGCGGAGCTCTCCAGCTCGATCCCAAAAATCTCGGACAAGGCATCGTCCGCGATGGCTTGCTTCTTCGCTGGCAATTTAGTCGTGCCTGCCCTTTCGCCGGCGGCGGTGATTAACTCCAGCTGGTCGACCTTTCGGAGCAGGAAGAGCAGTTCGGGCTGTTGATCGAGCCGAGCACCGATCCCGTACAGCACGGCCGCCAGGTGCTTGCACAAGTAGGCATAATCAGGACAGGAGCATCTCATTTTGATCTCTTGAGGCTTGGGGAACAGCCCCCTGTCGCGCGCGGTGACGATGCTCATGACATCTTGCGACAACTTGCCTTGCAACAGATCGACCAACGATCCGATGCGGCCTGCACACTGCGACTTGACCTGTTTCCAAACTTGCTTGGCGAGCGGAGCCAGCTCGACGCGAACGTCGTAGAGATCGGAACCGCTGACGATCGCCGTGACGTGGCCCGGTTGAATTTGCAGGTCGATCACCGAGCCGTTACGTACGTAGGTGCGACCGCGCGGCAAGCGATTGCTGAAGTCGCTGTAGGCTTCGAGGTGATCGCACCAAGCGCGCCCCCAGAACGTGGCGGCGATCTGACGGCCAACGATCTGAATTGGCGACACTTGCCGTCCCTGCTTGGCGAGCTGCTTCAGCTTGCGCTCAGCTTTGGCACGACGCTGAGCGGCGCTTACATACGGTCGATCGTTCCACCACATGGCAAATCACCTCCATGCGTGCCAGAAGTCCAAACGTCAGGCCGTTCACAACGCGGCCGCCTTGCGAAGGTCGAGCGACACGAAGCGCACCAAATCCTGGTCGTTCAATTCGGTCAGCAGCGTTTCGCCGCCGCCCTCCAGTAGTTCACCGGCCAGCGACATTTTATGAGCGATCAACTCGTCGATCCGCTCTTCCAGCGTACCGCGAGTGACGAATTTATGCACCAGCACGTTGCGCTGCTGGCCGATGCGGAAGGCTCGGTCGGTCGCCTGATTTTCGACCGCTGGGTTCCACCAACGATCGAAATGGATGACGTGCGACGCCTCGGTCAGGTTCAGACCGACTCCGCCCGCCTTGAGTGATAGCACGAAAAATGGCGGGCCCTCCTCGCGTTGAAAATCCTGCACCAGAGTTCGCCGCCGCCCGACCGGCGTTTGGCCGTGCAGTATGAGCCCGGTTCGACCGAAGACGGCGGCCAGGAACTCGGCCAGCGGCACGGTGAGCTCGCGGAACTGCGTGAATACGAGAACTTTCTGTTGCCGCTCGGCCAATTCTCGGCACAGCTCGCCGACTCGCTGGAATTTGCCGCTGTGTTGCGGGTCGTAGCCGCCGTCGCCCGTTAGTTGCGACGGATGATTGCAGATTTGCTTGAAGCGCATCAGGTACGACAGCACCACGCCGCGGCGCTGAATGCCTTCGACTCGCTTCAATTGCCGCGACAACTCGCGAACCGCCCCCTCGTACATCGCGGCCTGTTGCTTGCTGAGCCCGCAGTAAGCGTTCAGCTCGGTTTTCTCCGGCAGATCGCGAATCACGCTCTTATCGGTCTTGAGACGTCGCAGCAAATACGGACGAATCAACGTTCGCAAGGGACCATAACCTGGTCCTCCTTGAGCGGTAAGCCGTTTGGTGAGCGCCGCGAATTCCTTCGGCCCGCCGAGCAAGCCGGGGTTGAGAAAGTCGAAGATCGACCATAGGTCGGAGAGGCGATTTTCGACGGGAGTACCGGTGAGAGCCAGCCGCGTCGCCGCGCGCAATTCCTTCACGGTGCGAGTCTGCCGGGCGGCGGAGTTCTTGATCGCCTGGGCCTCGTCGAGCACGACCACATTCCAACGCCGCCGGCGAAGCGGGTCCAACCGCATGAGCATGCCGTAGGTCGTGATCACCAGATCGCAACGTCGCAACGCCCCGTCGAGTTGTTTTTCGGAGGCATTAGTGTCATCCGCCCGCAGCGCGTCATCGCCTTCCGAAGGATGCGCGATCCGCACCACAAGTGACGGCGCGAACCGCGTCAGCTCGGCTTTCCAATTGCCGACGAGCGATGCGGGCACGATCAATAAGCTCGGCGGGATCGCGGCCGCCTTCGGCTTGGCTTGACTGCGGAGGTGCAACAGCAAACCAATGACTTGGATGGTTTTGCCTAAGCCCATGTCGTCGGCCAGGCAGGCGCCCAAGCCGAGCCTGGCCATGAACCGCAGCCAGTGCACGCCGACCTGCTGATAGGGCCTCAATTCGGCCCGCAACCCCGGCGGAGGACGATCGGCCTGCGGTGGATCTTGCAGTTCGCGCAGCGTAACGGCGAGCCCTTCGCCGGCCGCGATGCCGGTCCACTCGGCGGTGCTCGCCGCGGCGGTCTCGGCGACGTCGTCGGGCAGGCCGGCGCCGGAGAGCAATCGCATCCCCTCGAAGAACGACAATCCCCCGTCGCTCGCCGCGCGCTCGACGGAACGCCAATGTTGCAAGGCCTCGGCCAGTTTCTCGCGATCGACCTCGACCCACCGCCCTTTGAGCGATACCAGGCCGCCGGTCGACGCCCACAGCGATTGCAACTCGGCTTCCGTCAACGACTCCCCATCGAGCGCGACATTGACGCGAAAGCTGAGCAGCGTTTCAGCGCCCAGTCGTGTTCCCAGTCGTTCGCCGACCTTCACGTTCACGACCGGCCGCGGCGGATGCTTGGCTCGCCACCAATCGGGCACGCGCACCACCAATCCCGCCGACTCGAGGTTTGGAATGTCCCGGAGGAAGCGATAGGCGTCTTGCGGAGTCCAGGCCAGCGGCTGGTAAATCTCGCCCGACTCGACTGAGGCGTTGACCCACGGGCACTGTTCGGCCGCCCGTCGCACCGGCGTGAGCAGCGACACAAGCGTCGATCGATGGCGCGCCGAGGAATACTCCTGCAGCGCTTTGCCCAGCGGCAGGTGTTGAACGCGTGCACTGGCCGAGAGCCGGTGGGCATACGTTGCCAGAAATGCGAACGGACGGGCGGCATCGCGTTTATTCTCAGCCAGATGGAAACTAACGCGACCGACGAGTCGCCAGACCGGATTGAGCCGCACGAGGTATTCGGCCGCACTCGCCGCACTGGTGCGAAGCCTGCTGAGCACCAGGGCGTCGAGCTCCGTCCACCAATTGGCGAGCATGTTGGCCGAAAGATATTCGCTGCCGCGTAGCGGCGGGCAGCGCAGGGCGAACAGTGCTAATTCGTCGTGCGGCGGTGCTGGGAGCGGCTCTGGCTTGTCGCCTTGATCGACGTTGGGCAAGCGACAGCGCTCGGTCAGATAACGCTGGGCAAATTCACGCGCGAAGCCGAAATCGGCCGGCAACGCCGATTCCAATTCGGCGGTTGCCAGGTGCAACAGCCCGTGTGCCGGCGACTCATTGAACGTGCGGACGAGCCGCCGTTCGATCGCATCATTGGCATCAATCTTCTCCCCGGGAGCGGTCGAAACGCCCATTCGGCCGTGCGGAGTAACGAACAGTTTTAGCGGCATGGCTCACGGCGTGCGGGATGGGACACGTCCAATTTTCGCATTGTTGTCGGCTGGCCGTTGCGAGAACAGTCCGGATTGAGTTTGGCGTGAAGCGCGACTGATTAGAGCGCGTTTCGCAACGGTGTGGCGTCCTGTCGGGGTGCCATGTCCACGCTCGTCGTGGACATGCTCACGCAAGCGTGAGCATGGCACCCGACCTCGCCGCTCCAGCTAGCTGAAAAGCGCTCTAAGCCGCCGTCGAAGCCCTAATCCATGCCAAGGTCATAGACGAAATTGGCATCGTAGGTGACTTGCACCGGGGCGACACCGTCGACGGTCGCATTGACCGACGGCCGATGCCGGTCGCCTTAATCAATTCTCGCCGCAGCTCAAAAAACGCGGCTCGCGTCAGGCAGCTTTCAGCGTTTTCGCGAGCCGGCAGCGCCTCGATCTCGCGCAAGATGACCTCTTAGAAATCTCCTACGGTGCGCACGTTCATCGCTCTATCATCGCCGATGCGGATTCCGAAAGCTTCTTCCGCTTCGTAGATAAGCTCAACCGAATCGAGCCCCATGGCGTTCCTCCAATTCGGCAGACATTAGGTTGGCCACGGCGCGTAAATCATTCTACTGGCAGCAACTGCACGGCATCGACGGCAACGTACCCGTCCGTTTGGTCGTTGCCAACCGTGACGACCGCGGGCTTATCGGTACGAACCGAATAGGTTCCCAGCGAGGCGAAACCAGCAGCGTGGTCACCCTCTTGCCGCTGGTTCACGTGGCGATGCGCTATGCCATCGGCGTGTTCGATGGCTACCGGAACGTTGGTCGCGCGGTTGGCCGCGGGAACCCAGCGCAGACATACCGCCGTTAGCTGAAGAATCCATCGAAGCCGGTGGCCTCGAAGGCGTGCTTGAAATGTTCGATCTGTGGTTGGGGCGCATCGGCAGGCCAGGTGATCGCCACGATGTCGAAGCGGGCCGGCTGTTCAAGCAGCCGGTAACGCTTCATGTATCCCAGAGCCAGGCGCGTCAGGCGCCGCTGCTTGTCAACGTGGACCATTTCCACCGGGTGGCCGTGGGCCCGATCGGTACGCGTCTTCACCTCGACGAACACCAACGTCCGGCCGTCGCGAGCGACGATGTCGATCTCGCCCATTCGGCTACGCTTGCCGCGAGCGAGAATGCGATATCCGTGCCCACGCAAGTAGCGTGCTGCGGCGTCCTCGCCGCGCGCACCCAAGGGGCCCGACGTGCGTGTTGCGAACGGCCACAGCCTGGCCAGCCACTGCCACATTGCCAGCCCCGGCCATCAACGATGGCTACGTGGTCGTTTCGCTTCGCTTCTCGCGCAGGCGGACGGCCTTGCCGACACGATCGCGCAAGAAGTACAGCTTGGCTCGCTTCACCACGCCCGAGCGTTTCACCTCGATCTTGGCGATGCGCGGCGAATGGAGCGGAAACTTGCGCTCGACCCCCTCGCCCTGCACGATGCGGCGGACGACGAACATCTCGCGCGTCCCCGAGCCGCTACGGGCGATCACCACGCCATTGAATATTTGGATGCGCTCCTTTTCGCCTTCGAGGATGCGCGTGTGGACGTCGACCGTGTCGCCGATATTGAACTCAGGGACTTCGGCGCGGAGGCTGCTTTTTTCAACCAGCGCCAGGACTTGTTGGCTCATGATTCAGGGTTCCTTTCGTTCGCTCTGCGGCGAGTGCGCTCGTGACGTTGCTGATGCCGCCACTCGGCGATCGCCTCGTGATTTCCACTCAATAAGATTTCAGGCACTTCGTACCCGCGGTACTCGCGGGGCCTTGTGTATTGCGAAAACTCCAGCAGCCGCTCGTCGCCGGTGAACGAATCTTCCGCATTGCTCCGTTCGTCGCCCAACACTCCCGGCACCAGCCGCAACACCGCGTCGATCACTACCATCGCCGCAACTTCACCGCCGTTGAGGACAAAATCGCCGACCGAGATTTCGTCTGGTTTCAGGATCAGGCTCACCCGTTCGTCGAAACCTTCGTAGCGTCCGCACAGCAGGATCAATCGCCGCTTCGTCGCCAGTTGCTCGACCACGTGTTGATCGAGCCGCCGCCCTTGCGGCGACAGCAGGATAAGGTGCCCCGGAACCTCGCTTTCATTTTGTACCGCTTCGACCCCTTCGACCGCCGGTTCGACCCGAATCACCATGCCCGGTCCGCCGCCGAACGGCCGATCGTCGACCTTGTGGTGCTTCGGGTCGGGCGACCACCTCCGCATGTCGTGAACGTGTACTTCGACCAAGCCGCGCTCGATCGCCAGCTTCAACAGGCTTTGACCCAGGTAGCCCGGGAACATCTCGGGAAACAGGGTCAGCACGTGGAAACGCATGGCTCAAGCGCCGCGCAAGCGAGCTTACTCCGCGGCGGCGCTTGCCTCGGGCGCCGTCTCACCGGAAGCAGCCTCAGCGGCCGGTGCAGCGGCAGCTTCGGAAGCAGCTTCCTCCTTGGGTTTGGAAACGAAAACCGGTTCGCCCGCGGGCGGCACTGCCTTCGGCATCGCCAGCCGTTCACGGGCTGAGGCCTGCTGTTGGAGGTGCGTTCCTTCGGGACCGTACTTCTTGATCAACACACGGACGTTCTCGCTCGGCTGGGCGCCAACCTTCAGCCAATAGGCCACGCGCTCGTGGTTGAGCACCGTGCGGGCGTCGACGTCCGACACCTTGGGATCGTAAGTCCCCAACTCTTCGATCACGCGGCCATCGCGCGGCGCTCGCGAATCGGTGGCGCAGATGCGAAAGAACTGGCGGTGCTTCCGCCCCATCATTTTCATGCGAAGTTTGACTGGCAAAGCGATGCTCCTGAATTCGTGAACTGGTGGATTGACTCGTTATTTAGCCCCCGGCGACTCGCCGAGGGCGAATGGTTCAAATGGTCCGTTGGCTACTTGTTTTTTTTCTCGCGCTTCATGCGGCGGAGATCCTTTTCGCGCTGCTTTTTGAGCTTCGCACGTTCGTCGCTGGTGAGTCGTTTGCCGGTGCCGACTTTTTGCTTCATCAGGCCGCCGGCGTTGGGATTCATCATCTGCGATTGCAGGCCACTCATCGTTCGCAGCCGGTCGCGCACTCCCATGCCGGACATTGACTTCATCACCTGAGCCATGCCGTCGAATTGCTTGACGAGCTGGTTGACCTCGGCCGGATCGACGCCCGCGCCAGCGGCAATACGGCGGCGGCGGCTGGGATCGATCGTCCGCGACGGATTGCGGCGCTCGTCGGGAGTCATCGAGTCGATGATTCCGCGCAGCCGGCGAAAATCCTTCTCGTGATCGGTGTCTTCTCCCATCATCTTCTGCAACTGGCCCATGCCGGGGATCAGGCCCATCAGCTTGTTCAGCGGGCCTAGCTTGCCGATCTGTCCCATCATGCGGCGGAAATCGTCGAGCGTGAATTCGCCTTTGGCGAGCCGCTCTTCCTGCCGCTTCATCTCGTCCTGATCGAACTTTTGCTGCGCCTGCTCGACCAGCGAAAGGATGTCACCGCTGCCGAGGATGCGCCCCGCCATCCGATCGGGATGAAACTCCTCCAGCTCGTCCAGATGCTCGCCGGTGCCGATGAACTTGATGGGCACCCCGGTTACCGCCTTCACGCTCAGCGCCGCCCCGCCGCGGGCGTCGCCGTCGAGCTTCGTCATGATCACGCCGTCGAGCTCGAGCGCCTCGTTGAACGCCTTGGCGCTGTTGACGGCGTCCTGGCCCGTCATTGCATCGGTGACGAGGTACACCTGCTCGGGGCTCACACGACGATCAATCCGCTTGAGCTGCTCCATCAACTCGTCGTCGATGTGCAATCGGCCGGCGGTGTCGAGAATCACGACGTTGGCGCCGGTGGCGTTAGCTTGCTTCACGGCGTTCTGGCACACGGCGATCGGGTCTTGCGAGCCCGGCTCGGTGTAGACGGGGACGCCGATTTGCTCGCCGATCACCTGGAGCTGGTGAATGGCCGCAGGGCGCTGCAAGTCGGCAGCGACCAGCATCGGCTGGCGACCGCGACTCTTGATCATCCGGGCGAGTTTGCCGCAGGTGGTCGTCTTGCCCGAGCCTTGCAAGCCGCACATCATCAGCACCGTGACGTCGGGCTTCAGATGTAGCGAGTGATCGACCGGCCCCATCAGGTTGACCAGCTCGCGGTAGACGATGCCGTAGACCTGCTGGCTGGGGTCGAGCGACTTGAGCACGCGCTCGCCGACCGCCTCGGCACTGACACGATCGATGAACTCTTTGGCCACCGGGTAGCTAACGTCGGCCTCGAGCAGCGATTGCTGCACCGCCGCCAGCCCTTCGCGCATGTTCGACTCGGTGAGCTTGGCTTTGCCGGCCAGGCTCTTGAGTGCGGTGCTCAAACTGTCTTGTAGCGACTCGAACATGATGGCGATCTGCGCAGCGTCCCAAAGCCGCTCACTGCTTTACGTGGCGGGAACGGTTTACGACCGAGGCGTGCCGAAGTGGAAAACCCGTATGGTAACGGATTGGGTGACGATTGGGAACGGGCCGTTGAGAAGTGGGGCGCTTAGCCGAGCCCGCCTCTTGACGCGACGGTCTAGCGCCTTTAGTTTGGTTAAGATGTGCGGTGTGGGGCGACTTTAACGGCGCTTGCCCACCTTACGGCGCCGCCGAATGCAGCGTTCGTTCGACTTAAACCTTCGGCGGCGTGAAAGCTACGGAACACGGTCGCGCAGGCCGAAGTTTGTCTTCGGGCACGGGATATCGGTGCTTTTTCGACCCGGGTGTGTGAACGACCGAACATGCGTGCAAAGCAACTCGGCAAGACGCTGAACAGTCGCGAGCTGAATACGCTCATTCACCCGCTGCGGTATCGCGACAACCGCAACCTGCTGTACCTCGCCGCCGACTACCTGACGCTGGCAGCGGTGCTGACGACGGGGATCGGCTTCTGCCACAACCGGGCCGATTGGGGAATCGCCTGGGGTTGGAACATCCCGGTGGTGATCCTGACCGTGCTACTCGTGGGAGCGGTGCAGCACCGTCTCGCCGGACTGGCCCATGAGGGAGCCCACTACATTCTGCTCAAGAATCGGTTCTGGAATGAATTCGTCTCCGACTTCTTCTGCCTGTTTCCGCTGTTTTCGACGACCGGCCAATATCGGCTGATCCACCTCGGCCATCATGAATACACGAACGACTGGGATCATGATCCCGAGCTGTTGAACCTCGGCAAGACGCGCATGATGGACAAATTCCCCATGACGAAATGGGAGTTCATCTACCGCTTTTATGTTCGCATATTCTGGCCGCCCGCGTTGCTGCGATACATGTGGGACAACATCTTTGTGACCACCCTGGGCAACGGCGTGCACCCTTACGCGAAGCACGTTTCCACTAATCCCAGCGGCATGATCGGCCGGGTGCGCATTACCAGCGTGCTGGGGGTCGTCTGGTTTGCCGTGTATTGCTCCGTGATGGGCTACATCAGCTATTACGGCACCGCCGTGCAGATGGCCGCCACGATGGTCGGCTTTCTGACCGCTGCGTTGGCCGTGATCGCCGCTCTGCCGGAGGATTGGTTCTTCCAATCCGATTTGCGGCCGGTCATTCCGGTGAAGGTCACCAGTGCGCTGCGTCTCACCTGGTTGCTGTTGTTTGAAGCGGGCTTCGCATGGGCGAAGTTGCTCACGGGCACCGAATGGGGCGTCTATGTTTACCTGTTCTGGGTGCTGCCGCTGTTCACCAGTTTTCCGTACTACATGCTGCTGCGCGACCTGTATCAGCACGCCAACGCCGACGATGGCAAGCTCACGAACAGCCGCGTAATCTTCTGCAATTGGCTCACGCGCTGGGCGATGTTCATCTACGGCCAGGACGTTCACCTCACGCAC
The DNA here is from genome assembly GCA_036272935.1 of Pirellulales bacterium. Classification (GTDB taxonomy): domain Bacteria; phylum Planctomycetota; class Planctomycetia; order Pirellulales; family PNKZ01; genus DATAXP01. The sequence continues at coordinate 9,778 of DATAXP010000047.1, forward strand.
CATCTCTATCCGGCGGTGCCGCATTACAACCTGCACCAGCTCCATCAGTTGTTGATGCAGAACAACGTGGAGTATGCCGAGAACGTGGTCGAGTGCGACGGGATGTTCTTCAACCACACCGGCAGGCCGACGATGCTCGACGTGATCGAGCAGGCAACCTGCGAGCCGGGCGGCGATGCCGCTAACTCCGACGACGCACCTCACGAAGCCGAGCTGCAAACGGCCGAAACGTAAGGTCTGTTGTTTAGCCGGCGGGCTTGCCCGCCGCGTTTACAGCCAGCGACGCAGCGCCCAGGCTGCACGATCGAGCCACCGCTGCCACCAACGACGGCCACGCCAGTCGGCTAGCGTGACACGCCGGCTGTTGCGCATCTCGAGTGCACAGATTTGCTTCACCGTGGTGGCCATTGCCTGGCTGCGGACGACGCCGATAAACTCCAGGTTCATCTGCAAGCTGCGCGGATCGAGGTTGCATGACCCGATTACGGTCCAGTCGTCGTCGATGATCATCGTCTTGCTGTGCAGCATCAGGTCGCAGCGCTCGAAGATTGAGATGCCTCGGCGCATCAGCCAGGCGTAGAAGTGCCGCGTGGCCCACTGGACCAGCCGCACGTCGCTGAGGCCGGGGACGATGACCCGGATCTTCACCCCTCGCTTGCGGGCGCGCAGCAGTTCGCGGAGCACGGCGCCCGTTGGCAGAAAGTAGGCCATCGACAGCGTGATGTTCCGCCGCGCTTTGCGCAGCAGAGGGCAAAGCACGCGCCGCGCATGACGCGACTTCATGCTTGGCACACAGTCGAAAAAGTACACGGCGTCGCCGCGCTCGGCGAGCATGCGATCGATCCGCCACCGCGGCCAAGGCACGCGCCGCCGATGCGCGCGTTGCCACAGGCGTTCGAACGCACCGGCGACATCGGCCGCGGCAGGGCCTAACACCCGGGCGTGCAAGTCGCGCCAGCCGGCGCTCTTGGGCAGATGCTGCTCGCGGGCTTGCTCGACCGTGCGCAGGCCGCTGGTGTCGACCAGGTTCATGCCGCCGCAGTAGGCGATCTCGTCGTCGACAATCAGCAGCTTGCGATGGTCGCGGCGGTTGAAGAAGGTGAACAGGTTTGGCCGCAGCAGTGCCTCGCCGAAGCGGTGAAATGCGTGGACCTTCACTCCCGCCGCTTCCAGGTCGGCAAACAGCGAAGACCGCATGCGCCAGCAGCCAAACCAGTCGTAAATCAACCGCACGTCGACGCCGGCCCGAGCGCGTTCTTTGAGCGCCTCGGCCACGGCGCGCCCCGCCTGGTCGTCGGCGAAGATGTACGTTTCCAGCCAAACGCGACGCCTGGCGGCCGCGATGTCTTCAAGCATCGCCTTGACCAAACAAGTTCCGCTGCAAAACAACTGGAAATCATCGTCGCCTACGCGAACTGGCCAAACATCGGGCTCGCGTCCGAAAAGCTGATCGTCGATTTGCGGTGCGTGGGTTGCCATGGCACGGTTGCACCGCAATTATACGCCGCGATCGGTTCAGGAGCAGTCGTGACCCAAGAGGCCCGCGTCCAACTCGTTGGCACGAGCCTTCGGCGCTTCGGAGACGAACGTTGAACCACCAAGGCAGGAAGAACACGAAGCGTAGCAGCCTCGTCGATGAAACAACTGCTTCGCATCATCGTTTTGCGGCGGCACGTCGAAGTCGATCGCAAAACCCGGGCATTCTGCCGCTCTTGGTGTCCTTCGTGACTTCGTGGTTAAGTGTCCGTCGTGACGGCTAAGAATCGGCGCAGCAGTTCTGTGCCGCGATCCGTGAGAAAACTCTCGGGGTGAAACTGCACGCCGTGCAGCGGATACTTGCGGTGGCGGATGCCCATGATTTCACGCGAGCCATCGGGGGCGACACACCACGCGCAAACCTCGAAGTCGTCGCTCAGCGTGCCGGGGCGGATCACCAGGCTATGGTAGCGTGTCGCCTGGAATGGGTTTTCGAGGCCGGCGTACAGCCCGCGATTGTCGTGATGCACCATGTCGGTCTTGCCGTGCATCAGCCGATCGGCGCGGACGATCTCGGCCCCGAACGCTTCGCCGATTGATTGGTGGCCGAGGCAGACGCCGAGGATCGGCAACTCGGGAGCGAAGCGCCGTATCAGTTCGACTGAAATGCCCGCCTCGCGCGGCGTGCAAGGACCCGGCGAGACGATAACACGTGACGGCCGCTTGGCGGCAATCTCGTCGAGTGCGATTTGGTCGTTGCGGTGAACCTCGATCTCGATCGCCGGATCGATCTCACCCAACCGCTGCACGAGGTTGTAGGTGAACGAGTCGTAGTTATCGATGAGCAGCAGCATAGAGGTTGAGGGCGAGGCT
>DATAXP010000048.1:0-16811 GCA_036272935.1 Pirellulales bacterium
CGGCTTTTAGTTTGCGCTTTTCGGCATTTTAAAACCGATCGATTTCTGCTTCGGTGCCTGGCATGGCCGATCCACAGGTGACGCAAATCCTGGCAGAAGTCGGGGGCGGCGACGTCCGTGCCTCGGAGAAGCTCCTGCCAATCGTGTACGAGGAGCTGCGGCGACTCGCACGACAAAAGATGTCGCAGGAGGCGGCGGGCCACACGCTGCAACCGACGGCGCTCGTGCACGAGGCCTATCTGCGGCTGGTCGGTGACGGCGCCGGCCGCAAGTGGGACAGCCGCGGTCATTTCTATGCCGCCGCGGCCGAGGCGATGCGGCGGATTCTGATCGAATCGGCCCGACGGAAGGCCGGTCTCAAGCATGGCGGCGGCCAGAGTCGAGTTCCGCTACCCGACGATTTGCCCGAGGATTCGCTCGCCCCGCCCGACTCGATTCTGACGCTAAACGAGGCGCTCGTGCGGCTCCATCGCGAAGACAACGACCTGTATCGTCTCGTCATGCTCCGCTACTTCGGCGGTCTGACGATCGAGGAAACCGCCACGGCTTTGGGGATTTCCCAGCGGACTGCCAAGCGGCACTGGAGTTTTGCCCGAGCCTGGCTGAAACGTGAAATGGGGCCGGACGCGGCATCCTGAGGATTTTTGGCCCCGATTCCGCGCGGTTTTCGCATATAGATAAGGAGTATTCCTTATCGATTCGTCCTCGCCCCGATGCCGGGTCAGGATCGCCCCTCGTGACCATCGCCCAAGAAAAACAGATCTTCCTCTCGGCACTCGACTACGAGTCGCAGGCCGAGCGCGATGCGTATCTGGCGCAAGCCTGCGGCGATGATGCCGCATTGCGGCGAGCGATCGAAGCGCTGCTCGCGGCCCACGAGCGGGGGACGAACGTCCTCGATCATCCGCTGGAAGCGCCGGTGGAATTACGCCGCCAATTAGACGGTGCCGCCACGTTGCTCACCGGCGAGGTGGCCAGCGAGCCGGCCACCGATCGAACCGGCGAGCAAGTCGGCCGATATCGGCTGCTCGAGAAGATCGGCGAGGGGGGCTTCGGACAGGTTTATGTAGCACAGCAAGACCAGCCTGTGCGGCGCCGCGTGGCCGTCAAGGTACTGAAACGCGGCATGGACTCCAACGAAATTCTAGGGCGGTTCGAGGCCGAGCGTCAGGCGCTGGCCCTGATGGAACACCCGAACATCGCCCGCGTGTTCGATGCTGGTTCGACGTCGTCGGGGCAACCGTTCTTCGCCATGGAGCTGGTGCGCGGCGTGCCGATCACCGAGTTCTGCGAGCAGCAGCGACTCGATGTTCGGCAGCGACTCGAGCTATTTATCGACGTCTGCCAGGCCGTGCAGCACGCCCATCAGAAGGGAGTCATTCATCGCGACCTGAAGCCGTCGAACGTGCTCGTGACGCTGCACGATGCCAAGCCGGTCGCCAAGGTCATCGACTTCGGCGTCGCCAAGGCGATTGGCGATCCGCTGACCGACAAGACGGTTTACACGCGGTTCATGCAAATGATCGGCACGCCGATGTACATGAGCCCCGAACAGGCAGAGATGAACTCGCTCGACATCGACACGCGATGCGACGTCTTCTCTCTGGGAATGTTGCTCTACGAACTGCTCACAGGCACGACGCCGTACGACGGGCAACGCCTGAACACGGTTTCGTACGACGAGCTGCGGCGCATTATCCGCGAAGAAGAGCTGCCGCGGCCCAGCTTACGCGTCAGCACGCTCGCGCAGCGGGAATCGACGGCATCCGCCGCGCGGCTGGGGAGCCCGATGCAGTTGCGGCTAGCGCTCCGCGGCGATCTCGACTGGATCGTGATGAAGGCGGTCGAGAAGGATCGCACGCGCCGTTACGATTCGGCCGGAGACCTGGCTCGCGATCTTTACCGGTATCTCGCCAACGAGCCGATCGAGGCCCGCCCGCCGTCGAACTGGTATCGTTTCAGCAAGTTCGCGCGGCGGCACCGCGGGCCGCTGGTCGCCGGCGTGCTTGTCCTGGCGGCTTTGCTGCTAGGAACGGGCGTCAGCGTCTGGCAAGCGACGCGCGCCATGGCCGAACGCGACGAAAAAGAGCTCGCCCGCGAAGACGCCGTACGCGCGCGGCGCGAGGTCGAAGAATTCGCCGACCGGCTCAAGGATGCGAACACGCTGCTGGCCAGCGGCCGGGCCCATGCGGATGCCGGGCGATGGAAGGAAGCGGCCGCCGAATTCGACCGCGCCGTGCAGTTGCAGCCGACGTACTATCATGTTTGGCTCGAGCGCGGCACATTCTACATTCGTCTCGGACTGTGGAACGAGGCCGCCGCCGACTATGCCGAAGCGCTCGAGCTCGCCGCACCCGTTTCCGGCGCCGAGTGGTGGGGCGGCCCGCAGCTCATGCTCTTCGCCGGCGACGTTGCCGGTTACCACGAGGCATGCCGGCGCATGTGGAACGAATCGGCCCAGGACCGCGAGCAGCCGTCGACCTGGGCCGTTCGCAGCTGCTTGTTCGGTTCGCAAGACTTCATTGCTCCGCAGGAAATCGCCACGATTGTCGAGCGGATGGCGCGGCGCGCCCAGCAAACGTCCAATGCAAAGTTTCCGCTCGCGGAACCTGCTCGGCCGTCCACCGCTGACGTGGCGACCGCCGCAGGTGAACCCGCTCCGGCAGGCGAGCGCAAACGGAACCGTTCGCGGAGGCCAGTGATAAATTTCTCGGGCATCGACACGCGAACGGCGCTCGCTTCGCACCCGCGAGGCGTGGCCTTCTATCTAGAGGGTTTGGCTCATTACCGGTCGGGAGACTATGTTCGGGCTGTCGACGAGTTGCGTTCCGCGACCACCGCAGATCCCAAGTGGGCGGGCAAAGCGATCGGACACCCGGCGCTGGCTATGGCCTATTTCCGCAGCGGCCGGCCCGACGAGGCGCGCAAGTCGCTGGCGACTGCCAATCGCATCATCGAAGACTGGCAGAAGTCGATGCTCGAAGGCAGTCTCGGTTCGACGCCCGTGCCCTGGTTCGATTTCATCGAATGCCTGCTGCTGCACCGTGAAGCCACACGGTTGATCACCGGCTCGCCACCCGCGGCCGATCCGCTGTGGACCAGGTTGGAGGACCGGGCCCGGGAAGCAATTCGTTAGCATGCCGAAATTCCACGCAGAAAGTCTGGCACCTTTTCGGCCCATTTCTCGCATGGAAGAGTAGAGCCTTATCTTTGCGACGTCTTTTCTGAGGGGAATCCCCATGAGTTTATTTCCGAACTTGACGCGCCGGCAACTGCTCGGCGGCGGCCTGGCGCTCGGCGCCGCGTGGTTCACGACGCCCGGTGCCTTTGCCGAAGAGCTGACGCGCACCCCGACGGCGCACGAAGGCCCTTTTTATCCCACGCAGCTCCCGCTCGATACCGATAACGACCTGCTGCGGATCAATGACGCGATCACGCCGGCCGTCGGCGAGATTACGCATCTCACGGGCCGCATTCTCGACGCCCAAGGCAACCCGTTGCGAAATGCGATGATCGAGATTTGGCAGACCGACAAAGACGGCACCTACCTGAAGCAATACATTCGCGATCACGCCGAGTTTGATAAGAATTTCCAAGGCTATGGCCGCTTTCTCACCGCTTCGACCGGCGAATTCTATTTCCGCACGATCAAGCCGGTGCCGTATCACGGACGACCCGCGGCGCACATTCACGCTCGGGTTTGGAAAGGCAGCGACAAGCTGCTGACGACCGAATGCTTCGTCAAAGGGCACAAAGGAAACGAGGACGATCGTCAATTTCGCGAAATCCGCGATCGCGATCCGCAAGGGCACGCCACCCTGTGCCTCAACTTCGCGCCGCTCGATCATTCGAAAATCGGTGAACTGGCCGCGAATTGGCAGATCGTTCTCGGCCGCACGCCAGATGCGTAACCCCGGGCGGTTTGAATCGGCTCGCCCCGCGACGGCACGCACGGCGTCTGCGCCATAAAGCGTCGGTCCGGCACGGTATATCTGTCCCAGACGCGCGCGGGCTAATGGTCCGTTTCTGCCGGCGCCGATGCTGTGAGCATTGGCGGCGAGGCGCTCCAGCGCGCGGGCGCGGATGCTTCAACCGGCCAGCATGAGGATCGTGACCAGGTCGAAGGACGGCTGACCATGCGCGGCTTTAGCACTTCCGGGCGCTCGATCGGTGGCATTCGGCGCTGGGGCATCGTGTGGGCTGTCGGGGCTGTTTTGGCCTGTGCCGGGGTGCGCGAGTGCCGGGCCGCTGAGCTGGCGGGATGCTGGGAAGGCCGGTGGGAAAGCTGCACGAGCGGTCATCAAGGCCCGCTCAACGCCAAATTCTGCAAGCTGGACGACACGCATTATCGGGTCGATTTCAGCGGCCGGTTCTTCAAGATCTTTCCGTTCCATTATTCCGTGACGCTCATGGTCACCGGACAGGATGGCGACACGCTGCTACTTTCCGGCAGCTCGTACCTGGGCCGGATGTTCGGCACGTTTCACTACAGCGCCCGGGCCACCGAGTGCTCGTTCGTGGCCGATTACACTTCGTGCAAAGATCGCGGCCGGTTCATCCTGCACCGCACTTGCTGCTGCCGCTAAGCATTTCAGGGCTGGCGGATGCCCAGCTTCGAGGCGGCGCTGCCGGCGGCGACCCGGACCGCGCCGGCTTCTCCGTCCACGCTGATGCCAAGCTCCGCGGCGCTTCCGTGCAGAACTCCGTCGTCGGCCGTAAAGGCCCGCAATGAGGGAGCACCCTCGCCAGAGACGGCCGCGGCATGATTCCCGCCGAACTCCACGTGCTCGGGCGCCGCGCCATCTTCCGTGCCCCCCAGCGCTCGCGCCCCAACGACATTTTTATGAAACCGCACGCCACGCAGCGCGCGTGCCGCCTGATTCATGCTCAATAGCCGGCCAGTGGGAAACCACATCAGGTTTTCGCGGAAGATCAGCCCGCCCGGCACTTCGGTCAGATCGGGCGTGACATAGATTTTGCAGCAACCGGGTCGCCAACCAAGTTTGTCGCTACCCCAGAGTGCCACGCCGGCCTGGGTAAAACTCACGGTGTTGCGCTCGAACACAATGTCCGTCGGCCACGGTTCGCCGCCAAGCGGCTGATAGGAGAACGGCTCGAAACAATCGACGATGACGTTGTCGCGCACCCGCAAACGCTGGGCATGGTTCTCGGACTCGATCGCGTTGTCCACGATACGCTGAAAGCGGTTGCGGCTGACTTCGCACTCCTCGCTCCAGCTCAGGGACATGAAGCTCAGGCCGTCGAAAGTATCGTGGACGAAATTATCGCGGACCGTCCAGCGTCGACCGGCCGCGGTAATCAATCCGATCTCGGCGGAATACGCCCCGCCTTTGCGATGCCACCAGAAGAACCGCGCCAACTTTTGGCGCTCGGCGTCGGGCAGCGCGGTGGTCTCGGCGATGATCTCGGCCACGTCGGCATAGGTCGGGTGCTCGGAAAATTCGCAATGTTCGACCACCACGTCGTCGGACAGGTTGCGCGGTTTTTTCTCAGCGCGATCCCAGCCGCGCACGCCAGTACGGCAGCCGACGAATCGGCAGTTGCGCACGACCACGCCCCCCTTGCGAACCCACACACCGCAGAAGCCCGGCGATTCGCACGTGAACCCCTCGATGACGGCGTGCGTGGCTCCCGGCGTGCTCAACGAAAAGCAGGCCCGCGTGCGCGAATCAATCTCGTCTCCACGAAAGCCGGCCCCACGTGCCGGTGAAGCTTTCAGAGTGTGCGCGTTGGGGTCGGTTGAGCCGTAGTATCCCGCTGGATGCAGCCGCAGATAGACGTGCCCGTCAGCCCAAGCCCAGCCATGTTTCGGTCCTGGGCCGGGCATCTTCTGCCCGGACACATCGTTGACGACCAAGGCTCGCAGTTCTGCCAGCGATGGGTAGCGGTAGAGGTTCAAGTTATCGCACAGGAGCGTCGCCGGCTCGTCGGGCAGCCCGATGCGCCACAGGCCCAGCGGTTCGTCAACGCGCTGCCATTTCAGTAGACCCTCACGGAGCGGCTGATGGGCACCGGTGACAACGGTTTTCTCAGGTCCGCCTACCGCTCGAAAAGTAATCGGCGCATCGGAAGTGCCGCTGCGCTCCAACTTCACGTGCTCGAAATACACGCCCGGATGCACCAACACCAGATCGCCCGGGTTTACCAACTTCGCCGCGCGCATGATCGTTCGCAAGGGCGAGTCAGTTTCACCCGTGTTCGCATCGTCGCCCTTGGCGGCATCCACGTGCCAGGTGGCCGCGCCGGCAGTGGCGGACCACGCCAGCAGCAAGGCGGCAATCCATGCGCCGCACAGGCAGAATGTCCGCCGCGAGAAGGTTTCGATTGCCAGGGTCATAGGCCGGTCGCTTTCGAGTCCGAGGCTGGAATGGCGGTGGACGTTAGTCTAGCTTGCCCGACTTTCCGATCACACTGCCGCGGCAATGCGGGAGGTTGCTTGGCGCGTTTGGCTGCGCTACGATATGTCTCGGCCTGGGCTAAAGCGCCCAGGCCGTTTCAGTGTCATGCCTTCAATCGCCCGCCGAGAGACCAACTGATGAATACTCCAGCCAAGCTGTTCTTCTTGATTGCAACCGTGGCAGCAACCTGCAGCCTGGGCCAGTTGACGGCCAATGCCGCCGAGCCGCGGCTGGAGAAGATTGACCTCTACGAGGCCGGCAAGGATGGCTATGCTCAATACCGCATTCCGGGCCTGGTGGTCACCAGCCGCGGAACCGTGCTGGCCTATTGCGAGGCGCGGCGCACGGGCAAGAGCGATTGGGACACGATCGATATCATGCTGCGTCGTTCGACCGACGGCGGAAAGACGTGGAGTCCACGAAAGAAATTGGCCGACGTGCCGGGACCGAAGGTCAAAAATCCGGTGGCGCTGGCGCAAAAGCTGGCCAATCCCGACGACGTGACCTACAACAACGCCGCGGCGTTTGCCGACCGCGACGGCGCGGTGCATTTCCTGTATTGCCTGGAATACTCGCGGTGCTTTTACATCCGCAGCGACGACGACGGCCAGACCTGGTCGCAACCGGTCGAAATCACCGCCGCGTTCGAAAAATTCCGCCCCGAGTATGCGTGGAAGGTGTTGGCGACTGGGCCGGCGCACGGCATCCAGCTAAAGAGCGGCCGGCTGGTCGTGCCGGTTTGGATGTCGACCGGCACCGGCGGCCATGCCCATCGGCCTTCGGTCACGGCGACCATCTACAGCGACGACCACGGCCGTACGTGGCAGCGCGGCGACATCGCGGTGCCGAACACCGACGAGTGGATTTTTCCCAACGAAACAGTCATCGTGGAGCTGGCCGATGGCCGCGTGATGCTCAACGTCCGCAGCGAATCGAAGGCCCACCGGCGGCTGGTGACCATCAGCCCCGACGGCGCGACGCACTGGTCCACGCCGAAGTACGACCAGGCCTTGCTCGAGCCGATCTGCATGGCCAGTATCATACGCTATTCGGCCAAACCGGCGGCCGACAAGAATCGCATCCTGTTTGCGAATCCGCACAACCTGGAGCGAGCCGATGGCAAGGCCAAGGCAGGCGGTAGCCGAGACCGCAGAAACCTGTCGATCAAGCTCTCGTACGACGAAGGCCAGACCTGGCCAGTGAGCAAAACTCTGGAGCAGGGCTATGGCGGGTATAGCGATCTGGCCGTGTTGCGCGACGGGACGATTCTGTGCCTCTACGAACGGGGACGCGAGGAAGATGCCTTGCGCAAAAAGCCCAGCAGCTATGCGTATCTCACGCTGGCTCGCTTCAATCTCGAGTGGCTCACCGACGGCCGCGACGTGCCCGGCCCGCTGGACTGAACAAGCAGCCGCGGGGCGAAACGCGATGAGTTTCAAGTGGCCGGCCGCGAGTCCCTACAATCTGGTATCCCATGCGATCGATCTCTGCACTGATCGTACTTGCCGCGCTGTTATCGGCTCCGCTGACCGAGCTGCATGCGCAGGAGTTTTCCCGAGCCATCTTGGATTTGGCGCTCGAGCCGCCGGTGGTGAATACCGCGCCTGGGCCGGAATACGACGACCAGGTCCGCCCGGGCAACATGGTTATCGGCATCGATCGCACGCCAAAGGGCCGGCTCTGGGCCTGCTGGGTGGGCAATGGCGACAATCCAAACGGCTTCTTCATGCTCGCCACGAGCGACGACGGCGGCCGATCGTGGAGCAAGCCGCGGGTGGTCATCGATCCGACCGACCCGCCCAATGCTCCGCAGCGTCGCGCGCTGGTCGGCAACCTGTGGACCGATCCGCTGGGACGCCTGTGGTGCTTTTTCGATCAGAGCCTGGGCTACTTTGATGGCCGCTGCGGCGACTGGTACACGCGCTGCGACAACCCCGATGCGGCCGAGCCCGTGTGGTCGAAACCCGTGCGCATCGCCTACGGCTGCACGCTCAACAAGCCGACCGTGCTTCGCAATGGCGATTGGCTGCTGCCGGTGTCGCTCTGGCCGCGCGAGCGGATTCGGCCCGACTCGCTGAAACATGCGCACCACGATCTCGACCCGCTGCGCATGGCCAATGTCTTCGCCTCGACGGACCAGGGCCGGACGTGGACGCGCCGCGGCGGAGTCGCGTTTCCCGACACCCAATTCGACGAACACATGATCGTCGAGCGCCAGGACGGCACGCTGTGGATGCTCGCTCGCACGAAGCAAAGCATCAGCGAGAGCTTTTCGACCGATCACGGTGCGACGTGGAGCCCGCCGCGGCCGTCGTCGATTTTGAATCCCAGCGCCCGGTTCTTCATTCGCCGCCTGGCGTCGGGCCATCTGTTGCTCGTGAAGAACGGCCCGATTGGCGAGCGGCTGCCGCTACGCTCGAACATGACGGCTTTCCTATCCACGGACGATGGCAAGACCTGGCCGCACGCGCTGCTGCTGGACGGTCGGGCCATGGTTTCGTATCCCGACGGCTTTCAATCGCCCGACGGCGTCATTCACATCATCTACGATTGGAACCGGCACACGGATGCCGAAATCCTGCTGGCCAAATTTCGCGAGGAAGACTGCCTCGCCGGCAAGTTCATCACGCCGGGAGCCAAGCCACGCATGCTGGTGAACAAGGCCTTCTCGCCTGCCCCGGTCGAGGCGATCCGCCCCGATCCGAAATGGACCGCCCAGGCTGCCAGAGACGCCCGGCAGGATTTTTCCAGCATTGCCTACGACGGCGTCAGTCCCAACCGCATGGTGTGCGACACAACGCTGCGCGAACTGCCGGATGGTTCCTGGGCGCTGCTGATGCTTGCCGGCGGCAATTTCGAGCCGTCGCCGGAAAACTACACCGGCATTACGCGCACGAGCGACCTGGGAAAACATTGGACACCGCTGGAGCGCGTGGACGTGGGCTTTCCGCGAGAAGGCAAGACCATTGGCCAGGGACCGACGGAACTGATGGTGCTCGGCAGCCGCAGCACGCTGTTCTTCAGTACGCACGCTCAGACCTGGGGCCGCGATTGGCGATCGTGGATGATCCACAGCGACGACAATTGCCACAACTGGTCGAAACCCGAACCCATGCCGGGGCGGCTCGCCCGCTTCACCTTCATGCGCGACCACATCGTGACGCGCGATGGGCGCATTCTCGTGCCGTTCCAACATTACCTTGGACCACCGGCGGGCACACCGCTGCCGCCGGCTGAGCAAAAGCCCTGGCACAGAGAAATCTCGCATTACGTTAGCAACCCGCGCAACGGCGTCTTGATGAGCAACGACGGCGGCAAGACGTGGACCGAGCACGGCGACATCCGGCTCACGCCCGACGATCCTTACCACGGTTGGGCCGAGAACAATATCGTCGAGCTGGCCAACGGCCGCATCACCATGATCATCCGCGCCGATCGGCTGGGCGAACGGCTTTACTATGCCCAATCAAAGGACGGCCGATCGTGGCCCGAATATGCGAAGCCAACGGCGATTCCCAATCCCGGCAGCAAGGCCACGCTCTATTCGCTCGGCGGCGACGTGGTCGCCATGCTGCACAATCCGAACCCCAAAGGCCGCTATCCGCTGTCGCTGTGGATCAGCTTCGACGGGCTGAAGACCTGGCCCTATCAGCGCGTGCTAGTCAGCGACTCCTGCGACGGGCCGCGCCACGCCTTGAACTATCCCGACGGCTTCGTAAGCCGCGACAAGCAATGGCTGCATTTCGCCTTCGACGACAACCGGCATCGCGCGGTGCACTATAGCGCAAAGCTGCCGCCGGTCGACTGATGCATGCGAATCGTCAACGCGAAGTCACGGCCAGGTGACGGCCTTGTTAATGCGCGGGCGGCAACAGGCCGAAGGCCGCGTCCATTTGCTGCGAGATGCTCTTCAACTCCGGTAACTTGCCGCCAGCAACTTCCGCGGCGACCCAGCCGTGAAAATTGATTTCGGTCAGCGCTTTGCGGACGTCGGCGTAGTCGATGTCGCCTTCGCCGATGGGCGTGAACTTGTTTTGCTCGCGTGAAAAGCCCTTGATGTCGAGCTTGAGCACGCGCTTGTCCAACTGCCGAATCCAGTCGCCCATGCTGCCGTATTTCCAGTGGTTGCCGATGTCGAACTGCATGCCGACCCACGGCGAGTGGAATTCATCGACGTACTTCACGAACTTGTCGGCGGTTTGATTGGCGCTGCCGTCGTGATCGTAGAGAAATTGGTTCCACACGTTCTCGATGGCGATCGCCACGCCCAGCTCGGCCGCCAGCGGAATCGCCTGCTTGATGTTGTCCACCGAGCGCCGCCAGATTTCCTTCTCCGGGCCATCCGCTCCCTTGCCGACGACGAGCAGCACCGTGTGACCGCCGACGGCGTGCGTGTCGCGCAGCGAGGTCTTGAGATTCTCGAGCGCCTGAGCCCGAATCGCGGGGTCGGGGCTCGTGTGGCGAATCTGCCAATGCGGGCCGCCCACCGTGCCGTCGACGGGCAGGCCCGTCTTGGCGATCGCCTGCTTCGTCTCTTCGACGTCCATGCCCGGCGAGCTCATCTCCACCCCGGCGAATCCGGCATCCTTCGCCGCCTGAAACTTGTCGGCCAGGCTGCCGGGAGTTTTGATCATCCCGATCTTGAGCGTCTTATACAGCCGGCCGTACAAGGGATACGGCACGCTCGCGCTGGCCGCCGCGGCAGACGGCCGGGGAGCGATCATCGTGCCGGCGGCGAGCATGGCGGCGCCGCGGAGAAACTGACGTCGGTCGGAAGGCATGCTGGTTGTCATGGCAGGCAGGCACCGTATGGGATTGAGGATGGGAAGACTCGTGCCGCGGTCGAGCTATTGGACGTCGACCACGTCGACTTGGATGAACTGGCCGTTGAATGGTTTTGGGGCCGGAGCAACGTCGGGCACGACCAGCTTTTTAAAATTCGTGATCAAACGCCCGTTCTGGCCGTCGCCGTGAAAGGTGACGGTCGCTCCGCCGTCGATGTCGATCGTTTGCGTATAGTCGATGGTGAAGATGCGGTGCCCTACCTTGTCCTGCCGGTTGAGGAAGTAGTGCGAGGCGGGCGACGAGACGTCGATCCGGTAGACGTTGTAGGTGGCGTTGTTCTTCTCGCCGCCGATGTAGAAGTAATCGCCGACCTGCTGGCCGTCCTTGTACATCATCGGCTCGACCACGCCGCGGAATCGCAGCGCGACCTTGTACCGCTTGCCCGGCTCGCCGCCGAACTTCTTTTCGACGGTGAAGTTGTCGGTCGTCTTCGGATCGCCCTTGACCAGGCCGGAGAGGCCGTCGGCGCCTTCTTTGGGGCTCTCTGGCATCGGATCCTTGCAAGGGAACTCGAAGCGGAAGCCGTCGATCGCCGCGGCGGGGCTGTCGGACCTGGCGCCGCGGTCGTAACGCACGACCCGGCCGAACATGTTGAACTCCGTGACGAAGAGATTCCCGTCGCGATCGAAGGCGAGGCCATGCGGGGCCGTGAGAATGCCGGTGCGCCAGTCGGCCGGCGGAACCTTGTTCGTGGCCGTTTGTTCCTTGACCGAATTTTCGCCGAGCGTCTTGACGGTTTTGCCGTGCTTGTCGAGCAAGCTGACGCGCCCTTCGATCTCGGCCACGGCGGCCAAATCGCCATACATGACGACCGCTGCCGGGAGTTTCAGGTCGGGGACGACGCCGAGCATTTTGCCGTCAAGCGAGAGGTGCACCAGGCGTCGATTCGCGCGGTCGCAGCACGCAATGCGCGGCGGATCGAATCGCGTATCGATCGCGATCTTGTGGGCGGTCCGAAAGCCGTACGGCGCGGCCCTGCCGCCGAAGCTTTTCTGATACTGTCCCTGGGCGTCAAAAACGTGGATGTAGTCGCTGCTGTAGCCGTCGACCACGAAGATCCGGCCGTCCGGCGCCACGTCCACGGCCGTCAATCGCAAGATCGGCTTGCCCTTCTCCACCTTCTTGAATTCGGTGGGAATCGTCGCACCATCAATGGTCAGGAGCACCTTGCCGTCGAGTTGCATCTTGATAACGGACTGCCCACCGACGCGAGCGCCATAGATGAATTCGCCGCCGGGCTCCCGGTGGATGACGAAGCCGTGAAAATCGCTGGGCGCGCCGGGCACGTTGCGCAGATACTTGCCGTCGGAGCCGAAGACTTGAAGCCCCGGCCGCGGGCCGCCCAAAACACTGACATACACGTCGCCCGCCGCACTGACGGCCACGTCGCCGTGAGCGGGGCCGATCGTGTGCATCTGGCTGGCCGGCTTGAGCCAGCCCTCGACGGCATGGTACTCAAGCTCCGCCGCCGGCAGGCGGCTGGCAAACATCAACATCGCAACGAGAAACGGGACGGTTGTTTTCATGGCGTGGACTTCTACTCGGGAGAAGAGGGGCGGGTGGCGTGGAAAGAAACTAAGGCGATGGCGGGGTGACCTGCGAGCGAATGTATTCCAACAGATCAGCCGCTTCCTGCGCAGTCAAGTCGCTGAGCACCCGGTCGGGCATTAGCGACCGCTCGCTCTTGCGCAGCGCTTCGATGTGCTTGCGATCGATGCGCACGACTTGCCGCTCGACCGTTTTGATCGCGACTTCACGGTCCGACTGCTCGACAATCAAGCCGCTGACGACGCGACCGTCGTCGATCACGACGGTATAGGCCACGAACGGTTCGTCGATTTTTAGCGAAGGCTGGAGTGCATGTTGCAACAGGTCTGCGGCACGCGGATATTTCTTGGTGATCTCGCGCAGCGTGGGGCCGAGCGATTTGCCACGGTCGTCGAGTTCGTGGCAGTGGCGACAGCGGGCTCCGTCGCTGAAAAAGATCAGCTTGCCGCGCTGGGCGTCTCCGCGGCGGCTGAGAACCACCTGTGGATCGATCTTCTCGCCTAGCGTCGCGCGGCGTTTCGCTTCGGGAATAAAGGGCTCGAACAAACCCCGCACGTCGCTCGAAGCGGCATTGCCGGCCTTGACCGCCGCAGCCTGGCTCCGCGCAGCAAGTGCTCCTCGATGCATCTGGACGACCAGCGCCAGCGAGCTTTCGGTGGAACGGACCAACTCGCGAATGGCGCTGTCGGCCCGACCATTCGCCACCGGGAGTTGCTGCGCGAGCATGCGCAAGGCTTCGGACGCGGCCGAACCTGCGGTCAGCGGGGCCGAATAGGCTGTGGCCGGGTTGTGCGGCAGTGCATGGATCCATTGCTCGATGAGCGCCACGCCCGCGCTATCGACAACGCGCGAACCGACGTACGGCATCCGGGCATAGCCGAGCTTCGCCATGCGATACAGTAGCAAGCTGCGGTACGGGTCGCCGGGGGCGATGATCTTGGCCTGCTGCATGCCAAAGGTGCCGATGCCGGTGCCTTTGTTGGTGTTCAGTTTGTCGAACGGCAATTCGCGGCGAAGAAAAAACGAGATGATGGCATTGCCGCCCGGATGATGGCACATGCTGCAATTGGCGTGCAGGTACGATCGGGCCCGATCATCGAGCGATTGCGACGTATCGTGTGGATCGACGAGCCGCGCCGGATCGTCGGCCGCGAGCGACGCCGTCGGCACAATCACGCCTCGCGCGGCCAAATGGCTCAACTGATTTGCCGATTGCGAATCGGCAGTTAGCGGCCGATCCAATTGGTTGGCGACAAAGCCCAGGACAAACCCCGGTCCGGCGTTGTGGCAGAGCTTGCATTCGTTGGTGGCGCTAACGTGCCAGGTGCGATCGAACGTTTCGTTCTGTCCGCTCGCGCCGGAGCCCTTGATCGGGCGGCTCGTCCCGGTCGACTCGACCAGTGATGCGTCGCGTCCCGCGTCATCCCAGAGATAACTGTACGGTCGCCACGTGCCACGCTCGAAGTGCAGCAGTTGGGTTTCCAGCCGAGTGGCCGCCCGGCTCGCGCTTGGGGGCAAGCTCACGTAGTTGACGAGGACGGTCCCCTCAGGATAGACGGCCGGAGAATTGGCTCCCGCTGCCAGTTGAATCTTTTGGCCATCCGGAATCGCCACCCAGCGCTGCGCCTGTGCGCCGTCCAGCCAGCGATCGACCCGCACCGTGTACGGCACAACTCCCGCCGCGGGTGCCATGCGCTCGAGCGAGGTAAACAGGCCGGTCTCGCTCAGTCGCCGTGGAAACGTGGCCGACGTGTCCTTGAGTCCTGAGGGCACGAGCTCATAGATCTGGCCGGTGTAGTCATAATCGAGCACGTACAATTCGCCGCGACTGCCTTGCGTGAAGGCCACGATGCGCTGGTCCGTATCGACCAGCGTCGTACACGAATAGGAATGGTCTTCGTCGGGCTTTACTGCCCAGATCGTGCCGGTAATGTAGTCGCCGTAGACGAACGAGCCGGCCAAGTCGGGAAGCTTGCTGCCGCGGTACACCGGCCCGCCGATCACGGAGTTGGCCTCGGTGTGCGGATGGTCCTTGATCGGCGGGATGATCGGCGTCGGGCCGACGGGCACTTCCGATCGCAGCGACGCCCGGCCTTCCATCACGGGCCAGCCGCAGTTGCCGCCGCGCACAATGCGGTGGATCATCTCCCAGGTTTCCCAGCCATTGTCGGCAGCGAAGACCTCGCCCGTGAGAGCATCGATGCCGAACTTCCACGGGTTGCGAAGGCCGTAGGCCCAAATCTCGGGCCGAGCGCCCGCGAGCGCAACAAAGGGATTGTCCTTGGGCACCGCATAATGTTGCTTGCCCGTCGGATGATCGACGTCGATCCGCAGAATGGCGCCGAGCAGATCGTTGACGGTCTGGCCGGTGTTCCGGCCGTCGGGCGGATTCGGGCCGGCGCCATCACCCGTCGCAATGTACAGCAGGCCATCTTTGCCGAACTCGAGGCAGCCGGCATTGTGACCACCGGTGGGCCACGTGATGATCACCAGCTCACTGTCGGTTATGGCACGTGGCGGCGACTGGCGATCGAGCGTGAAGCGCGAGACGCGCGTTTGACCGCCGCCGCCCGGATGGACGTAGCACACGAAGAGATAGCGATTCTCGCTGAAGCGCGGATGGAACTCGGCATCGAAGAGCGACACGCCCCGGCCCGCAAGATCCCGCGGCAGCAGCGTGACCAGGTCAAGCACGAGACCGGCCTGGCTTGTTGCGGCGTCGGCGACGAAGCTGTAAATCTTGCCGCGCATCTCCGTGACAAGCAGCCGGTTTGTCCCGGGCATCACTTCGAGGCTCGTCGGCTTCTCGAATTGAAGCTGCGGAAAGGCCGGAATGAGACGATACGGCTCGGGCGGTTCGGGCGAGCCATGCAGCCGCGACGAAGTCCACGGCACATGAGGCACGGCGGAGATTTCCGCCGCATTGGCCACGGCCGCCAGCAGGCAAAGCCACGCGCCGGCGATCGCCATTCGATGTATTCGTACGCCCGATAATGTCATCGCGAACCCTTGGAATCCGGACAGATGCTCGCCCAGTATAAGCGGCCGAGCGCGGCAAAACACCCGGCCGATCAGTGTGCGGGGCCATATTTGGCGATGGCCGCCTTGAACACCGAACCGTACACCACCTGCTGCTCCTTACCGGTCATGTCGAAACGCTCGACGAGCAGCGCGATCGCCAGGCGGTTGGTTGGATCGACCCACATCACCGTGCGGCGCGCCCCGCGGTGACCGAAACTGCCGACGCTCAGCCCTTCGTCGTCGCGAATCTTGACAAACACACCGACGCCGTAAGCCTCTTGTGGGTTGACCGGCACGTCGCCGGTTTGGATCGCGCTGAGCGTGCGCACGGCGCCGGCTGACAGAAGTCGCTTGTCCCGGTAGACGCCTTGGTTCAGCAGCATCTGGCACAGCGCGCCGACGTCATGAGCCGTGGAGAAATAGCCGCCGGCCGGTTCGGCGTAGCGCCGGGCATAGGTCCGGGCCATGCCCACGCCCATGTCGGCGAGCACTGCGGCAGGCACCGGCATGCCTTCGCTCAACTTCTCGATCACGCGTGCGGGCACGTTCTTGTCTGCATTGTGTTGTACGAGCACGCCCGGGTCAGGCTTGTCGACGTTGCGGCGCGCCGTGTGGGCCAGTCGCGCTGCTTGTTCGGCGTTGGGCCAGCAAGTGGTGTCCTTCATCCCCAGCGGATCGAACAGCCGCTTTTGCATGAAATCTGCGTACGGCATGCCGCTGACGACTTCGATGATCCGCCCGCCCGTGTTGATGCCGCAGTTGTTGTACTCAAATTTGGTCCCGGGCTCCTGCCGCAGTGGATGCTTCGCATACAGGGCGACATCTTCCTTGAGCGACTGCGTGTGCTTGAGCGATTTGTCGCTCGCCCGGATCAGGCCGCTGGTGTGGCACATGATCTCGCGCACGGTGATCGGATGCCGCGGCGGATGCAACGAGCCATCGCTGCCCGCGACCTGTTGACCTTTGAACTCCGGCAGG
>DATAXP010000049.1:0-11776 GCA_036272935.1 Pirellulales bacterium
CGTCTTCGAGCACCGGCAGGGCGTCGGCGCGGCCGGAGGGTTCTTCGACGATCACCTGCTTGCCTTCGAGGATTTTGTAGTCGAGGAAGAATCGCTGCAGCTCGCGCATGCGGTGCCTCGGCAGCACACCGATGTCGTACACTTCGGCGTAGTCGGGATCGTCGACGTGGACGGCGATGATCTTGTCGTCTTCGCCTTTCTCGTCCTGCATCTGCATCACGCCGATCGCCCGGGCACGCACGATCACGCCCGGCACCACCACGTCGCCCAGCACGAGCACGTCCAGCGGGTCGCCGTCGGGGCAGTAGGTGCGCGGGATGAAGCCGTAGTTCGCCGGATAGTAGACGCTGCTGAACAACACGCGATCGACGCGCAGCAGGCCGGTCGGCTTGTCGAGCTCGTACTTCACGTTCGAGCCGCGCGGAATCTCGATGTACGCCGGGAACCAGTCGGTGGGATCCTCGGTCAGTGGAATATCGTGCCAGGGATGGACGGACAAGGAGGCCTCGGTTCGTTGATGGGCTGGGATTAACGGGGGAGGCCTTCGATGACCGCCACTTCTTCCGTGGTGGGCACGATGCGCGAAAGCTCGAAGCCGGAGAGCGTGAACAGGTCGCGGTACTCTTCCTCGGTCCGCTCCATGCCGCCGGGGACCACCAGCATGTTCACGTCCAGCAGCTTGCCGAACGAGGGCTCATTGCCGCGTGCGATCACCGATTCGACCACCAGCAGCCGGCCCTGCTGAGGTATCGCGGCGCGGCAAGCGTCGAGGATGCGCTTCGAGCGTTGATCGTCCCAATCGTGGATGATGTGGCGGAGCACGTAGGCATCGGCGCCTGACGGGACCGATTCGAAAAAGCTGCCACCGAGGAGCGTTACGCGGTCGGCCAGTCCCGCCTGGTGGAACCGCGGCTTGGCGCGCTCGACGACCGCGGGCAGATCGAACAGCGTGCCGTGCAGGCGCGGATGCCGCTGGAGGATGGTGGCCAGGGTCGAGCCGTTGCCGCCGCCGACGTCGATCACGTGGTTGAATGCCGAGAAGTCGTAGGCGTCGCACATCGCGGCGCTTTCCAGGCCGTGAACGCCGGTCATGGCGGCGTCGAAAATCTTTCCCTTCTCGGGATGCTCGGCGAGGTACTCGAACAGGTTCTTGCCATAAACGTGCTCGAAGGCGCAGCCGCCGGTCTGCACGCTGTAGAGCAGCTCGCCCCAGGCGCGGAAGTGCTCTTCGCCGACCATCATCGCCGCCCCGCGGGCACTGTGCGGATAGTCGGTCCGCAGCGGCTCGGCCATTGGCGTGAGCACGAATTGCCCCAGCTCGTCCTCGGCGAAGATTTCAAAACCCGCCAAGGCCCGCAGCACGCGGTACAGCGATTGGGCGTGCGATCCGGTGGCCGTGGCCAGTTCGGCGGCGGTTTTTGGTCCCTGGGCCAGCAGATCGGCAATGCCGAGCTTCGCGGCGACGTAGACCATCTGCGATAGCCAGTAGCTGGTAAGCACCTGGCGCAGGGCGAGTTCGTGGAGGTCCATCAGGAAAGGATGAGAGATGAGAGGTACGGGAGAAGCGTGCCCGGCGCTTGCGGTTTAGCAGATTCAACCATGCGGCGCGGATTTGGTACACTGCACAGATGTACCGCTCCGATTCGCAACCGACGCTGTTCGATGACCAGGCGCCGTGGGAGGCCGACAGCGCCGCCGAGCAACTGGTGGCGAGCGTCGTGTTGCCGACGGGGCCGAAGCAGACGTACTCGTATCTCGTTCCGGAGAGCTTGAGCCAGGCGGTCGAGCCGGGGCGGCGGGTGCGTGTGCCGTTCGGTCACGGCAATCGGTCGGTGATCGGCTACTGCGTCGAGGTCGGCTATCGCTCGGCCGAGCGGAAGCTGAAAAGCGTTGCCGGCGTGGTCGACGAGCGCAGCCTGCTCAGCGGGTCGATGCTGCGGCTGACGCGCTGGATGGCCGATTACTACCTGTGCGATTGGGGGCAGGTGCTCGAAGCGGTGGTGCCGGCGGCGGTGCGCGAGCAGGCGGGAACAAGGCTCACGACGTTGCTTTCGGTGCCGCCAGAGACGCGGGCTCGGCTTGATGAGCTGAAGCTGTCGGCGAAGCAAGCGGCCGTGGTTCGCACGCTGCTGGAAAGTCCGCGACCGCTTTCGGCCCAAGAACTGGCCCGCGCCGGCTGCACACAGGCGCCGATCGCGGCGTTGCGGCGCAAAGGGGTGCTGGCGGCCGAGACACGCCGGCTGGCGCGCGACGCCGAGGACGACAAGACGGTGCATCCGCGCGAAGACGACCACGTGCTGAATGCCGACCAGCAGCAGGCGCTCGATACGATCCTGCATTCGCTCGAATCATCGCGGCACGAGACGGTGCTACTGCACGGCATCACCGGCAGCGGGAAGACCGAGGTGTATATCCGCGCGATTCAGGAGGTGGTGCGCTACGGTCGGCAGGCGATCGTGCTGGTGCCCGAGATCAGCCTCACGCCGCAGACGCGGCAGCGGTTTCAGGCGCGCTTCGGTAACGTCGCGGTGCTGCACAGCCACCTGAGCGACGCCGATCGGCATCGCCACTGGCAGCGGATCGCGCGCGGCGACGTATCGGTAGTGGTCGGCGCGCGTAGCGCGGTGTTTGCTCCGGTGCCGCACCTGGGACTGATCGTGCTCGACGAGGAGCACGAGTCGTCGTTCAAGCAGGAGACGGCGCCGCGGTACCATGCGCGCGACGTCGCCCTGCGCCGAGCCAGCGAAGAGCGCGTGCCGCTGGTGCTCGGCTCGGCGACGCCCGCGCTCGAGAGTTACGAGCGCGCTCGGCGCGGCGAGTATCGGCTGGTGGAAATGCCGCGGCGCGTGTTCGATCGTCCGCTGCCCGAGGTGCTCACCGTCGACCTGCGCCACGGCGACCGCAGCCGCGAGACGCGGGGCGTGATCAGCCGGCAACTGCACCAGGCGATGAACATGGCGCTGGCCGACGGCGGGCAGGTGATCCTGCTGCTCAACCGGCGCGGGTTCTCGACGCACATCCAGTGTCAGCATTGTGGCGAGGTGTTGCGCTGTCCGCATTGTGAGATCGCCATGACGCACCATCGGGCCGGCAACGTCACGATCTGCCACTACTGCGATTTCCAGACGCCCGCGCCGCGCGCGTGTCCGCACTGCCACGCGCCGGGCATGCACTACGGCGGCACAGGCACGCAGAAACTCGAGGCGGAAGTGCGGGCCCGGTTTCCCGACTACCGTACCATGCGGATGGACACCGACACGATGCAGGGGCCCGGCAGCCACGAGCGTGCGCTGGCCGCGTTCCGCTCGGGCGAGGTGCAGATTCTGCTGGGCACGCAGATGATCGCCAAAGGGCTCGACTTTCCGGCGGTCACGCTCGTCGGTGTGATCAATGCCGACACCGCGCTGCACTTGCCCGATTTCCGCGCTGCCGAGCGCACCTGCCAACTGCTGGTGCAGGTGGCGGGGCGCACAGGTCGCGGCAACCAGCCCGGGCGCGTGCTGGTGCAGACGTTCAATCCCGATCATGTGGCGATCCGCGCGGCGGCGTCGCACGACTACCGCGCCTTCGCCAATCTGGAATTGCCAGTGCGCGAGGCGCTTGCGTATCCGCCGTTTGCAAGCATGGCACGGCTGGTGGTGCGCGGCCCGGTGGAAACGGTCGCCGGCGGGTTCGCCGAGCACCTGGCTGAGCGGCTGCGGCACGAGCTAGCAGTGCGCCGGGTGACGGCGCGCGTGCTGGGGCCGGCACCGGCGCCGATCGCCAAGCTGCGCGGCCTGTTTCGCTTTCAGATTCAAGCGCAAGCCGCCGATGGCGTCGCGCTGCGCGCGGCATTGGCCGCGGCAGTCGCCGACGTGAAGCCGCCCGAGCACGTGCAGTGGATCGTCGATGTCGATCCGCTAGACATGATGTAGTTGATCGACATAAGCCCAGGGCAGGCTGTCATCACGTCGTGCGAGTAGCAAAGTCGTTGGCAGCCTGCCCTGGGCTTGCGACAAATTGTCTTGCCATTGCGCCGCCGATCGCGTTATGCTTTTCCGCGGTCGGGGGAAACCAGGGAGTGGTTATCGAGCAAAGGAGGCACGTGGTCATGAAGACCCAATTGCAATCGTCGATGGCAGCCGGTGTGTTCGTCGAGTTTCACGACGACCAAGGCAACACACTCGGCCAGGCGGTGTTCACCGACTGGCAAGGTCGCCCGGTCCCCGCGGTCGGCGACACGCTGCGCTGCGAAGCGCAAAGCACGATCACCGGCCGGCGCGAACAGATTGTCGGCCAGGTGACGAGCCGCCACTTCGAATTGCAACACGACGAGGGGAACCCGTGCATCTGGGTGCGGCTGGCGGCGACTGTGGCCGGCGCCCAGCGCCGGATCAACGCGCCGCGTTTCTCGAACAACTGACCGGCGTGCCACTCAACCGACGCACATGGCCGGTTCTTCGTTTTTCGTGACGACGAATCCCAGGTCTTCGATCATGCGGTAGTCGGCCTCGGGGGCCTGGCCCTTGGTGGTCAGGTAGTCGCCGACGAAGATCGAGTTGGCCGGATACAATCCCAATGGTTGCAGGCTGCGGAGGTGGATTTCGCGTCCGCCGGAGATGCGCAGCTCGCGGTTGGGGTTCACGAACCGGAACATCGCCAGCACCTTCAGACAGTAGCGCGGCGTCAGGCGGCTGCTGCCGGCTAGGGGCGTGCCGTCGATCGCGTTCAAAAAATTGACGGGGATCGATTCGACCTCCAGCTCGCGCAGCGCGAAGGCCATCCGCACCACGTCGCTGTCGGCCTCGCCCATGCCGATGATCCCGCCCGAGCACAATTCCATGCCGGCGCCGCGCACCGCGCGCAACGTGGCGACGCGGTCGTCGTAGGTGTGGGTGGTGCAGATTTCGGGATAGAAGCGGTCGCTGGTATTCAGATTGTGGTTCACACGGTCGACGCCGCAGGCCTTGAGTTGCTGGGCTTGCTCGGGCGTGAGCAATCCTAGGCAGGCGCAAATCTTCAGCGAGTAGCGCTGCTTGATTTCGGGGACGATGGTGGTGATGGCGTTCATCTCGCGCTCGTTGGGACCGCGGGCGCTGATGACGATGCAGTACGTTTTCGCATCGCGCTCGGCGGCCACGCGGGCCCCCTCGAGCAGCTTCTCGCGGCTGAGCAGGTTGTAGCGCGGAATCTCGGCTTCGGAAACCTTGGACTGCGAACAGTAGCCGCAGTCCTCGGGGCACAGGCCGCTCTTGGCGCTCATCAGAAAGTACAACTGCACCGTGTTGCCAAAGTACCGTCGGCGGATCGAGTACGCGGCTGCCAGCAGATCGAGCAGTTCGTCGTCGGGCGCTTGGACGATCGACTCGGCCTCGGCATGCGTCACGGTGTGCCCTGCCAGCACGCGCTCGCCCAGTGCATGCCAACGTCCGCTAGCTGTCGGCGTCGTCGTCCCGAGCTGAATCATCACCATGCTCCTTGGCGTTTTTGTCGGCACCAGTATCGCCGATACGCCGTGAAATACCAGTCCACGCGCCGTTCCAAATCCCTTGCTGGCGCTTCGGGCTAGTGAATCGCCGGAAGCCGTGGCAGAATGGCGCGCATGGCTCGCTCGCATCTGGTTCGCATCGGCGCGTTGGGAGAGATCGGCCGCTTCGTGGCGCTCGATGCAGTGTGCTATCCGCGCGGCACGCGGGTCGTGGTACGCACCGGTCGCGGGCTGGAAGTGGGATCGATCCTGACTGGGCCAAACGGTTCCGGAACCGCAATGGCTGATGGCTCGCCCGCGCCGCCCGATGGGCAGATTCTCCGCGGCATGACGGTCGAGGACGAGCTGCTGGCCGCGCGGCTTGATCGGCGGCGGAACGAAGCGCACGATGCGTGCCAGGCACGGCTTGCCGAGCGCGGCATCGAGGCGGCGCTGCTCGATGTCGAGCATTTGTTCGATGGCCGCACGTTGGTGTTCTATTTCCTGGGGCCGGTCACGGCCGAGCTGGAAGAGGTGACGCGCGAACTGGCCGAGGTGTACGCCGCCGAGGCGCAGTTTCATTCGTTCGCGGAGTTGCTGACACACGGTTGCGGGCCGGGTTGCGGCACCGAGGCCGCGACTGGCGGCGGATGCACGAGCTGCGCGTCGGGTTGCTCACTGGCGAGTGCGTGCAGCAATCGGCGAAGTACTTAGCGGGTGCCACTGGCTTTGCCAGTGCTCCGGTGCGGCCCACACTGGCGGAGCCAGTGGCACACGTTATTTGACGTCTGTGCTACCCAACCTCGTCAGCATTGGCACGAGCAGCCAACATGCCGCCGTGGTCGCGGCACCGGTGGCGACGACGATTGCGAACGCCGTGCGTGCCTCGCATTGTTCGAGAAGCCGCTGGTACATTGCGCCGCCGAGGTGCGTCGAGAGCATCATGCTCAGGTTGGCCACGGCCATCATCGTGGCGAACACGGTGGCCGCCCATGCCAACGGACAGACCTGTGCCGTGAGGTCGAGCATGGCCAGCGTTGCCACGGTCGAGGCGAAGCCGAACAGCGCCGCCGCGATGCATGCCGAGCGCTCGCCATCGACCGCCGCGTAGCAGAGCGTGCCGATCACCCCCAGGCCGATCGAGACATGGATCAGTTGCCGCGCAGATAAGCGGCGGCAGTAGGCCGCATACAGGCCGCAAGCCGCGAGCGCCGTCACCGCGGCAATCGCGTTGCTTGTACCGACGAAGCTTTCGCTGAGTCCCAAGCCGCTGGTGAGATGCAGGTACAGCACCGCGCCGCAGAACGGATTGAAGTGCCACAAAAAGATAAACGTCCCCAGTACCAGCAGCAGCGGCCACGCGCTGCCGCGCGGCGCAGCGTGGTATTGGTCCGTCCGCGCAGTCGCAGCGATGGCCGGCGGCTCGACCAACCGCACCGCCATCCACAGCATCGCGCCGCTGAATACCGCGCAGATCAACAGCGGCAGCCGATACATGGCGCGCTGGCTTAACTCGCCACCGGCGAGGCTGGTGATGATTGCCGCGGCGTAGATGGCCGACCACTGGATCGACTGCAACTGCCCCGTGGTGCCGGTGGGCTGGCCGAACTCGACCATCAGCGCGTCGATCACCACGTCGGCAAAGGCCACGCCGAGTGCCGGCACCAGCAGGCACGCCAGGAGCAACCACGGGGCTGGTTCCTGCGGGGCGTACACGTATAGCGCCGCAAAACCAATCGTCGACAGCAGACTCGAAGCGATGAGGTAGCTCTTACGCCGCGAGCCGAACAGCGGCACCGAGTCGACCAGCAGGCCGTACAGCGGCTTCAACGCCCAGGGCAGGACAAGTGCCGCCGAGAACGTCGCGATCTCCTGCGGCGATCGCTGCCAGGAGCGCAGCAGGCTCATCATCGGTTGCGCCAGCAGTCCGTCGCTGGGCTCGCCGATCCCCTGGATGAAGTACATCGCGGCCAGCAGCGGTCCCAGCCGGCGCACGGTCGGCGACATCAAGGCCTCCAATCCCTCGCGTAGTTTAGCCGGCCGCCGCGGCGTCTGCGAAAAATCGAAGTGCAATTTTGTGGCGCGACAGGCGTTATAGTGGCGGAATCATGCACCGGCGGCATCGCTGGCTAGTGGTCACTCTTTTCACGGACGCAACCGATCATGCACCGGTCGAGTTTTTTGCCTACACGACGCACGTTCCTCGGCGCCTTTGGTGCCGCACTGTTCACGACCCGCGGGCTGCTGGCCGAGCAGCTTTTCGAAACTCCCTGGCTGACCGAGGGACCTTTCTATCCCGATCGGCTGCCGCTGGATACCGACAACGACCTGATCAAGCTCGGCGATAGCCTCACGCCGGCTGTCGGCGAGATTACGCATTTGGCCGGCCGCGTGCTCGATGCCGCCGGCAATCCGCTTCGGAACGCGACCGTTGAAATCTGGCAGTGCGATGCCAAGGGCGTTTACTTGCACTCGGCCGACATGCACTCCGCCGAAAATGGCCGCAACCAGCGGCGGCGTGACGCAAACTTCCAGGGTTATGGCCGCTTCGAAACCGCCTCGAACGGCGAGTACCGCTTCCGCACCATCAAGCCGGTTCCCTATCCGGGCCGGCCGGCTCCGCACATACATTTCAAAGTCAGCCGCGGCGACCGCGAGCTGATCACCACGCAACTGTTCATTCGCGGCAACTCGGGAAACCTGCAAGACCATATCTTTTTCGAGGCCGGCGATGCGATCGACCGCGAGCTGGTGCAGGCCGATTTCAAGCCGGTGTCGACATCGCGCGTCGGCGAGTTGGCGGCGACGTTCGAGATTGTCATCGGCCACACGCCCGATGAGCGCGAGTTCCGCTCGTCGCTGGATCGCAAGGGTTGATCGTAAGTAACTGTCGCACGACTGTTCTGTTTTTTCGAGGGGAGGCACACACGATGCGAGTGATCGGACTGTTTTCTGTGGCCGTGTGGTTCAGCGCAGCGACGATGGCTGCGGCCCAGGCCGAGCGCGACGCTCAGCGCGGGGCCGGCGGCACGTTGGCCGATCGATTGATGAAGTTCGACGCCAACGAAGACGGCAAACTCACAAAGGACGAAGTGACCGACGAGCGTCTGCAATCGATCTTCGTCCGCATCGATGTCGACAAGGACGGCACGGTGACCAAGGAGGAGATTGCCACGTTCGCCAAGGAATCGGGACGCTTGGGCGACGGTGGCCAGCGGCGTGGTCCATCCGATGGCGGCCCGCGTGGCAACGGGCAGCGTGATCGCGGCGGTCCTCCGGGCGGCGGACCGGGTGCAGGCGGCGGCCCAGGCGGCCCAGGCGGACGGGGCGGGCCGCCGAAGCCGGGCGACGTTCTGCCGCCGGGAGTGCAAGACATGCTCGACCTCAGCGATCAGCAGCGCGAGCAGCTTGCCACACTGCAAAAGGAAGTCAACGATCGGCTGAAAGACATTCTCACCAAGGATCAACACGCGCAGTTGCGCGAGATGCGCGAGCGTGGCCCCCGCGGCGGCGCTCCCGGCGGCCCTGGACCACGTGAAGGTGGCCCACCGCCAGCAGGCGGACCCGGCGATCGTCCGCGGCCGCCGCGCGACACGCTACCTGAGAGCAAATGACCGGCGCGCCCATCACCGTTGCAGCACGGTCTCCCGACCGTGCTGCACTCGGGTAGCGTGTGGCATGGTCGGGAGACCATGCCACAACGGGAGTGCCACAACGGGAGTGGTTTCTAAATGGACCACCAAGGCACGAAGGGCACCAAAAGGTGGCAAGGGATCGCGCGCGGCGATACGATTGAGCGTGCCCGCGTACCTCCCCGCTTGCGGAATCCCTGCCATGCCCATTGCCTGCCGGCTCGTTGTTGCGTCGATCGTATTCGGCACCGCGCTCGTGCCGTCGCTTCACGGCCAAGAGTGGACGCGCTTCCGCGGGCCCAACGGCCAGGGCGTGAGCACGGCCAAGGGCATCCCGGTCAAGTGGACCGAGAGCGACTACAACTGGAAGGCCGCCTTGCCGGGCATCGGCCATTCATCGCCGGTGCTCTGGGGCGGCAAGGTCTTTTTGACCAGCGCTATGAACGAGACTGCCGAACGGATCGTGCTGTGTCTCGATTCCGCCACGGGCGACATCCTCTGGGAGCGCCGCTACCCGTCGAGCGTCCACGCCAAGCACCTGAAAAACAGCTTTGCCTCGGCCACGCCCGCCGTCGATAAGGAGCATGTCTACACCTGCTGGTCGGCCCCCGACGAATACATTGTCCTGGCGCTCGACCATGACGGCCGCGAAGCGTGGCGCGTCGATCTGGGGCCGGTCGTCAGCCAGCATTCGACCGGCAGCTCGCCGATCGTGTACGACGGTATGGTGGTGATCGGCAACGACCAGGACGGGCCGATCAAGGAGAACCCGAACGAAGGGGTGAGCTTTCTGGTGGCGCTCGATTGCCGCGACGGCAGGCAACACTGGCGCACGCCGCGCGAGAACGCCGTGGTCAGCTACTCTACGCCGTGCGTCTTTCGGCCGAAGCAAGGCAAGCCGCAACTGATCTTCAACAGCCAGGCGCACGGCATCACGAGCATCGACCCCGCGACCGGCAAAGTGAACTGGGAACTCGGCGTGTTCGATAAGCGATCGGTCAGCTCGCCGATCGTCGCGGCCGGGCTGATCTTCGGCACCACCGGCTCCGGTGGCGGCGGCAGCTACGTTGCCGCGGTGCGACCGGGACCGCAGCCCGAGCTGGCTTACAAGATCACGTCGATGGCCCCCTACGTGCCGACGCTCGTGGCAAACGACAAGCTGTTGTTCCTATGGAGCGACAAGGGGATCGTCAGTTGCGTCGACGTACAAACCGGCGAAGGCATCTGGCGCGAACGAGTGGGCGGCAACTACTCGGGTTCGCCGGTGATTGTCGATGGCAAGCTGTACTGCATCGCCGAGGATGGCACGGTGGCGGTGCTCGCCGCGGGGCCGGAGTACAAGCAGCTCGGCGAGAATCCGCTGGGCGAAGCCAGCCACAGCACGCCGGCGGTGGCCGACGGACGCATGTACCTGCGCACATATTCGCATTTGATTAGCGTCGGCGGGAAGAAATGAGCCACAGATGAACACGGATGCACACGGACTGAACAGGCTGGTTGGTGTACATCGGTGTTCATCTGTGGTTTTCTCGGCCGTGCGTCGTGACCAGGCCGCGCGATTTCCACCACTTCCCAACGCCCGCGAAAGGCTATACTAAGTAAAAGGGTAATTGCGCGCCGATGTTCGATGCAGGTTATGCCGATTCCGGTCGTCTGCCCCACCTGTTCGCGGAAGTTGAAGGCACCTGAGGCGCTGGCGGGAAAGGTTGCGCGCTGCCCTCAATGCCAGACACTGGTACCGGTGCCAAAACTTGGCGAACCGTTGTCCGCCGGGAAGGGCACAGCCCTCGCTGGCGCTGCGGCAAAGATCAACCCCGCTGTGGCCAAAGCAGGCGCGTCAGCGGCGCGGGGGAGTGCTCCGCCCAGAGGTGCCTCGCCGCCGGCTCGCCCGGCCAGCGGGATATCGCCCCCCGCGCCGGCGCACAGGCCGAGGCAATCGGAGACCAACGGGGTTCCAGTGCCAGCGGCACCGGCTGCGCCGACGTTTGCGTCGAGCCAGACCGCTGAGCCCGCACCGGCGGCGCGAACACACCAGTCCCCGGCCTCGATCGACCCGTGGGCCGACGCACCGTTCGGCGCGTCGTCGGAGGCTTCGGCCGGTCACGACGGTGGATCGAGCGACCACGTCGCGTGGCCGAAACTGCTGTCTCCTCCTCCGCCGCATTCCGAAGAGCAGTGGACGCCGCCAGTTGATGAAGTGCAATCGACCACGGCACGAATCTTGGTGCCGGTGTTCTTTCTGAGCCTGTTGGCTGCCGCCGGCATCGCGGCGTGGCAGTACCAGTGGATCATCGAGCAAGTGCAACTGCTGATCGAGCAGTGGTTCTAATGCCTAAGCAGTAGTTTCTAGGGCATTACGCGGCCCGTGTAGTTCGTTGGCCGCAGTGGTATTTGGTCTGTGGTGGTTTTGGCAAGTCGTCCCAGGCGGCCACGAGTTGTGAAAACCTCGCGCGGTGTCTCCAAAACAATCGCCGCAGGTCGAGGATCGAGGCGTGCTTCTTGTCGGGGTTCCAAGGCGGTGCGGGTCGCCAACGAGGGCCCCGAGCCGCGTCGAGTCGGAATTGCACCAGTCGCAGCAGCGTGAGCGCGAGCATCTGCACCTGAAACGTGCGCAGGATCGGCTCCTTGGTCCAAGCACGACATTCCTCCATGCCGAGGCGTTGTTTGTGATCGCGAAACCCATCTTCCTGGCGAAAGC
>DATAXP010000050.1:0-69591 GCA_036272935.1 Pirellulales bacterium
TTGCACGTCGGCCGGCAGCGACCAAGCCTGGACGCCTCGGCCCGGCAGGATGCGGACCACGTTGCAGGCCCACGCTCGGCCGACCGTCACCGGATCGCTGGTCAACTCCGCCAGCGGAATGGCGGCTTCGATCTGCCAGCAGGTCGGCTCGCTCCGCACCGCCACGAACCAGCGCGGGTTCCAGCTCTTGTCGCCCCAGCAATCCTCGGCCACCCAGCCACGTTGGTCGATCACCAAGTGGTACCAGGTGGCATAGTCGCGATCGACGTCGAGAAACAATTCGACGCGCTCGCTGGAGTCGAGATCGGGATCGCGCGTGCGCGTCCCTGCGGCCGTCGGCTCGGCCGCGGCGATCTGCCGGCAGCGGATTGCCAGGTACAGATGCTCACCGTCGCGTGCCGCCAGCAGTTCGGCCGGCCAATCGTGATCGTCCCCCAGCCGACTGTGCAAGGCGATCGGCTCGGCCGATTGCCAGAACTCCTCGTCGAGCTTGCCGTCGAGCTTGGGGCGCGCACCGCTGGTCTTCACGCGCCATTGCGGTTTCGGCGCCGCGTTGCGATTCGCTCGGTCGGCGAGCCACGCTTCGCCCTCGGCGCACGCCCACCAGGCATCGTGCGGCCGCGTGCCAGCCAGCGAGGCGAACATGCGTTTTGTTTGGCCTGGATCGCGCCCGCCGCCGGTCGCCGCCAGCCACGGAAGCTGGATTTCCGGCTCGGCGAAGAGCGTCGGAAACTGCTGCTCGATCTGTCGCGAGATCGCCGCCGCGTAGGCACTGCGGGCCTCGGCAGCTTTACTATCGGCCGCGCCACCGCCCCCAGCTGCCGAGCGTTGTTTCTGCGCAATCTCGCCACTGCTGGCGTAACGCAGCAGCCATACTAGCGACGCTCCGGCGAGCCGATGGCGCGGATAGCGCTTCACCAGCAGATCGAACAAGTCGGCCGCTTCGCTCCACTGGCCGTGACGCGCGGCGTACTGTGCGGTATCAAACAACACCTCGCCGGCCGCGGTTTCGTCGAGTCCAAACGTCAGGTCGCCGGCCGCGGCAGGAACCGCATCGCGCGAAGTCGCCGAGCGCGCCGCATGAGCGAGAATCGCCTGCACGTTGCGGTGCTTCTGAGCGACACGACGCATCAGATCGGTTCCCAGATCGGGAACATCGCCGAGCGCGCGCCGCGCATCGCTACCCGGGTGCAACACCACGCCGCTGGTGAAGTCGTGACTGCCCGTGCCTTGCGGCAAAAAATCGAGCGCGAGTTGAAAGCCGAGCGTCGCCGGCGCCTCGGCGTAGCGGTCGAGGATCAATCCGCGGGCACGGTCGGCCAGGTCGGCAATCGAGCAGCCCCAGCGCGCTGCCAACTGTGACGTGGTGATGTTCAGCCGTCCCGGCTGCCCGTCGGCGAGCATGCCGAGCACTTTTTTCACCTTCCACGGTTCAAGTCCCTGGCCGGCCAGTTGCTCGGCAAAGCGCTCGGAGTTCCCCGCCCCTTCGGCCGCGCGGACCACCACCTGGTTGATCAGGTGCCCGAGCGTGTCGCGTCCACGGGGACTGGTGGCATGCGTGACGATGATCTCGGGACGCCACATCCGTATCTGCCGCACCAGGATCGCCTCGAGCTGCTCGACAGCGTGGCCGCCGTTGGAGCGGTCCCACGCCTCGACCAACTGGCTCGCAGATTGCGACACGCCCGCCTGCCGCAATGGAAAGTTCGGCGCCATGCGCGTCGCGCTGACGCCGAGGATCGACAAGCCATCGGCCGCTCGCAGGTCGAGCGTATCGAGCACCGGCCGAGGATCCTCCAGGTCGCGCCGGCCGACAAACTCCACCGCCGCCAGGTAGCCATCGTTGGCCGAGAGCCGCGCGAAGAGTTCCAACGGCGCAGCTTCCGGTTCCGACAAGATCGCCAAGATCGCCGCCCGCGCGCCGCCGGAGCGCTGACGCTGCCATGAGCGGCCACCATCGTGCGTGGCGAGAATCGTTCCCAGCGCGCCGACCGCCCAACCATGTTCGTCGTCGACAAACACCAGATCGTTGATCGGCAGTGACTGCCCGGTCGCCATTGGCACCCAAGTCGCACCTCCATCGGGCGAGTACAGAATGCGCGTCCCTGGCTCGCCTGCTATCCACACCTTCGTGCCGCGCACGGCGACCGTGCGCCAGTCGAATTTCGTATCAATCGCTTTCGTGTCTGTCGGCGGTTCCCAGTGCTCGCCGCCATCGTGCGTCGCCAGCAACAGGCCGGCATCGCCGACGAGCCAACCGTCTCCCGAGGCATTGAGCTTCAGCTTTCTCGCTTCGCGCAGGCCGATGTCAGGCCCGGCGGATGAGCCGATCTTGCGGCGCGCGATCGCGGCCAAAGTGGCCCGATGCCCGGCCACGGCGCCCGTCGCGGGATTGATGAAGTCGGCCGCCAGCCAGCCTTGCACTTGCTCGCCGGTGGCCGGAGTCCACGATCGCCCAGCGTCGTCGGTGAATGCCGCGCCGGTGGGGAACATCGCCGAAGTTTCGCCGAAGGCCCAGCCGTGCGCGGGGTCGAAGAACTTCACGCCGCGCAGAGCTGGCAACATCAGCGAGGCATCGAGTTGCCAGGTCTGCCCGCCGTCGCCGGTACGCAGCAGCACGCCGCCGGTGGCGTGCGTGTAGTCCTGGCTCACGCTGCCGACCGCCAGTCCGCGCTGGGCGTCGAACATTTGAATCGCGGCCAGCCGAGCGCGAACGCCCGAGGCTTGCAGTTGCCACGATCGGCCTGCATCGCTGGTGTGCCAGATCACGCCGCGATCGCCCACCGCCCAGCCGTGTTCTCGATCGAGAAAGCAGACCGCGGTCAGCTCGGCATCGTCCTGCATCGACCGCCATTGCGGCAGCGTGTCGGTCGCGGGCTGAGCGTTGTAATTGGGGCCGGCGACATCCTGAGCTCGCAATGCCGCGGAATCACTTGCCACCATTGCGGCAGCGAGCATCCAAACCGCGAACCACGCCCGTCGTCCATGACCGGCCATCGACGCACCTTTGGCAAAGAAGAGGCCTAAGGCAGCAGTACTTTCGGCCGGCAAGCATAACCGATTGCGGCGATGGCACCTACGTTACTTTTTCTGCCACGGCACCTGCCCGCCGCGCTGGATGTGTACGGCAAGCGCCGCTTGCAGTTCGCGGACTCGCTGGGGCTGGCGAGCGGCCAGATCGGTCGTTTCGTAGGGATCGTCGGCCAGGTTGTAGAGTTCCAGCTTGCCGTAAGGACTGTCGTGGATCAGCTTCCACGGTCCGCGCCGCAGCGCCTGGATGGTCAGGCCACCGTAGGACGAGCCGCCTTCGCGGCGGACGAAGTACAGGTCGCGCTCGGTCGCCGGCTGCTGCTGGCCCGAGAGTGTGGGCAGAAAGCTCACGCCGTCGATCTCATCTGGCGGCGCCGCGCCTACCACGTCGCAAACGGTTGCGAACATGTCCATCGATAGTGCGATCCGCTCGGTCCGCGAGCCTGCCACAATTCGGCCGGGCCAGCGCACGGCGCAAGGCACGCGCAGCCCCCCTTCATACATGTGCGTCTTCTCGCTCCGCCAGGGACCGTTGTTCGCCCCCTCGCGCAGCACGCCGCCGTTGTCGCTCGTGAACATGACGATGGTGTTCTCAGCCAGCTTCAGCCGGTCGAGCGTGTCGAGCACCCGGGCGATGCCGGCATCAAGATGCTCGATCAGCGCCGCCAGTTGCACGCGGTTCTTGCTCATCGCAGGTTCGCGGCGGGCGACACGGTCGACCCACTCCGGCGGCGGCTGGATTGGACCGTGTGGCGCGTTGTAGGCGAGATACAGAAAAAACGGTCTGTCGAACTTGGCGCGCTCTTCGAGATAGGCGCAGGCCCAGTCGCTGAACAGATCGCTGGCGTGGCCGGTCGGTTCGATCTTCTCGAGGTTGAGGCGCATGAAGTTCTGGCCGCCGCGGAGGTGCGTCCAGTAATCGTCCATCATGTCGCCCAGGAAGCCGTGGAAGAAATCGAAGCCGCGCTCGGTCGGCGTATCGGGCGATTCGAGACCCAGGTGCCACTTGCCGACCATCGCGCTGTGATAGTTCTGCGACTTCAGCGCCAACGGCAACAACTCGGCATCGGGCGCCAGCCGACCCCACGAGTTTTCCGGCGTGTGACGAATCACGCCCGGCACGCCAACGCGATCGGGGTAGCAGCCGCTGAGCAGCGCGGCGCGCGTCGGCGAACAGACGCAGCAATTGGCATAGAAATTCGCGAACGCCATCCCCTCGTGGAACAAGCGATCAATCGCCGGCGTGCGCAGATCCTTCGTGCCAGCGGCCGAGTAGTCGGCGTAACCTTGGTCATCCGTCAGGATCACGATGACATTCGGTCGCCGCGCCTCGGCACGTTCCTGCTGGGCGGAAGCCGTCGCCGCCGAAGCAGCCAAGGCACCGCCAAGGATCAGCGCGGTCAGATGGCGTGCAACTCCTCGTCGATTGGATGGTAACAGCTTGAACAGAGTCATTCTCCCTTTGCGTGATGGCGGCAGCGGTGGGTACTAAGTCCCGTGCCGCGCAGCGGGTCAAGCCCCGCGTCGGCCATCGACTTTGTACCCCACCATGGACCCCGGGGTAACGGGTACAAAGTCGCCACGCTTGCCGCCCGCGCCGACTTAGTACCCGAAGGCGATAAATTGGTACAAACTCGCATCATTTAGCCACGGGCGAGCATGTCGGTATGGCGCTGCTTCCTAAGCCGTGGAGACCTGGGACGAAGGCAAAACACTGCTTCGAGGAAGCAGTGGCACACGGTAATCGGTTCAATTTGAAACCGGAACATCAATAAATCCAGCATCCGTGGTTCAGCGTAATGGCTTGACCTCGACCGTCACTTTCAAGACGCGGTTGAGCGGGGCTTCTCTTTCGTCAGCACCGGTCCTGTTTCGCGGCGAGCCGGTGTAGTCGTAGCAGATGGCCACCATCACGTTTGGATCGACCCAGTACTGTGAACTTTGGCAGCCTCCCACGAAGACTCCGAACCCGCCGGAACTCGGCAGAGGCGGCAAGATCATCTCTGCTTGCCGACGTTCCATTCCAGCATGCACCAGGCGCGCACATTTTTTCCATGCCGCGATCCGATCTCCCTGCGCATCGGTCCAGGCCGCAGCGGTCGACGCGGCTAAATCTTCATCAGTCTTTGGTCCCCAAACACGCACAGGCACGGCAGGCAGTTGAACTTCGTGAAAGGTCGGTTGCGCACCTTCCCCATCGCGGACACCTAGCTTCAGCTTTCCACCCAGCGTGTACTCGCCGGCGTAGAGCTTGCTCCAAGTACGCCCGTAGAACTCGTACGAATACGATCGCGGTGCGGAGAAGCTGTACTCCGAGGGTGCGACGTGTCGTATCTCGCCGGATGGCATCGACACGTAACAGGTCATGTCTTTTCGCTCGCTCTGTTCCGGTTCAATGAGTTGGCCGGTTTCCACGGAGCGGATTTCAGGCTCGAACACCTCCGCCCTGTTCCCGCCGACGGAAAGCTCGCGCGGCGAATGCTTTCGCACTTCGACCTCTGTGTTCCACGCCTGGTCGAGTGCGATCTCCGGAAAATTGACATGCAGCCGTGCGTCGATCTCATCGGTCACCGCAACCCAGTCACCGTCGGGATGAAACTCCCGCTCTTCAGGCGCCGCACCCCGACTGGCTGCCGGCATTACGACACAGAAGACGCAGAGGACGCGAAGCGTGCAACGAAGCGAACTCGTCATGATCTGCTACTCCCGACATCCTGCAGAAAGAGCGCTGGCCACGGAGGTTCCCTTCCTAACGACTACCATAACTCGCGCCGCATATCACTGAAAAATGATGCCAGCTGCTAAATCGTAACGGCGCTTTTACCGCTGGGTACGGCGCGTGGCGCGGTTGCGGGCCTGAGTTAATGCGTCGGCTACGGTGTCGCGCGGCGTTGCGGCTGGCTCGGCGACCGGCGCGGGGGGAGATGGCTGAAGCTTCGCGGGTTGCTTGCGAGTTTTTGGCAGCGGCGCGGCGGCGGAACGCTTGGGTTCCGCGGCCGGCGTGGGCTTGGCAACGCGCACACTTGCCGGCCTACGCCAGCGCAGCGAGAAGATGCCGGTGCGGCGTTGCAATACCTCGGCGAGCAGCAGGACCGCCGATGACAATAACAGCCACGGCACGAGTGAGATCTGTCGCGGCATGCGAGGCAGGTCGTTCCAGATTCCGGTGAGATTGACGCGTTCGATCCCGCCGGTGGTCCGTGCCATCCGTTCGAGCGTCGGCCGCCCCTCGCCGTCGGCGTGTAACGCGAACTCCGGCGAATACGGCAGGCACGTGGGGGGCAGCGTCGCATGCCCAACGCCGGGAACGTCAACGCTCGTCAGCAGCGTTTCCTTGCCGGCCAGCGGCACGTCGATCGACAACACATCGGCGCTGGTCCAGGCGAGCGGCAAGCGTTCGGCAGTCGGCTTCTGGCCGTCGAGGGCGCGCAGCACGGTCACCTGCGGCAAGGCACTGAACGGCGTGCCGGTGCGCTCGCTGTCGAGGTGCAACTCGATGCGCGCCGTGCCGCCGCGCAATTGTTGTGTAAGCAGCATGTCGGAACCCAGGCCCTGGTCTTGCGCGCTGGCCCAGCGGCTCAACGAGCAGAAAAACTCGCCGGCGTGTGGCCAGGTGCCGATCGGGCCGGTGTACTTGCCGTCGGCTTCGCCGGTGTAGCACAACACTCGACCGATGCCCGCCTGCCATGCAGCCACCAACGGCGCCTGGTATTCGTCGCGCGTGACAGCGGCGAGATTCGCGCCGGGACGCAAGTAGCACAAGTTGTAGCCGCCGACCTGCGGCAGCTCGCCCCACGGCTGCGAACTGAGCATCGCCATGCCGGCCGTTGCGCGAACGCCGGTCGGCTCTTCGACGAACGTGCTGCGCGAGACGAGGAACGTGTCCTGGGCAAACAGCCGCGGCAGCTCCTGCGCGTTATCGGTGAACATGCACTGGCCGCCGCCGCAGGCAGCGACGTCCTTGAGCAGCGCGGCGTCGGTGTCGCGCTCGGTCCCCAGGCCGATCACGCTTACGGTGATGCCGGCCTTGGTGCATTTTTCCAGCAAGGTGCGATAGTCGCCGGGCTGTTCGCTGTCGGCAGCGTCGGCGAACAGGATGATGTGCTTGGCGCCGGCGGTGGCGGGGGCAATCATCGCGGCCGCCTTCTCGAGCGCCTCGTCAATGAAAATGCCGCCCCCCATCGAGTCGATCCTGAGAATCATGCGCTCCATCTCGGCCTTGTGCTTCAGGTCCGACAGCGGCACGATCTCGTGCGCGATCGAATCGACCGCCAGGCAGCCGAACTCGTCGGCGCCTGAAAGCTGGTTGAGCACTTCGCACGTGGCGAGGTCGGCCAGTTCGATCTTCTGCCGACCGCCGGGCACGGTCATCGCCATGCTGCCGCTGCGATCGAGCGCGACGACGATCGCCAGCGACAGCTTGCGATGCTCGCGGCGCAACTCCATCGACACCGGCAACACGCCTTCCAGGGCGCTCTTGAAGTAGCCGCCGGTGCCGTAGGCGTTGCGGCCTCCGGTGAGCAGCAAGCCACCCCCGGCGTCGCCGATCCACGCCGCGAGCGTCTCCATGCCGGCCGTGCCGATCTGGCCAGCGGGAATGTCCTCGACGAGCACCGCGGCGAAGGCAGCCAGCTCGGCCAGCGACCAGTCGAGCTTCTCCGGCGAGCGGCGGACGACTTTCAACCCGCCCGCCTCCAGCAGCTTCGGCAGCGACGAGGCTGTGGGACCGACGCACAGCACCGGCTTCACGCCGCGCACGCCGACCAGAAACCGTGCGCGGTTGTTCTCGACCACCGGATCGTCGTTCGATCCGATCGCGTTCACTCGTAATGTGTAGGAGCGCGCGCCGGCGTCGCCGGCCTTGTCGCGAAACACCAATCGGCTGCGCCCGGCGGGAAGCGAGCGAGTGCCGGAAGCGAGCACGTGTTCGCCCGAAATCAATTCATACGATACATCTTGCGGGCGCGGGCTGTGGACCCAAGCCGAGATCATGAACGCCTCGGCGGCGGCGACCGACGAAGGAGCATCGATGCGTTCAACGGCCAGATCGCCGGCCCCGGAGCGCTCGATCGCGCGGTAGTCGATGGCGATGCCCGCACTGGCGGCTCGCGCCGCGGCGGCGGCCACGTCGCCGCCGGTGGCGTGGCCATCAGAAAGCACCACGATGCGTCCGGGGCGCTCCGGGGGCACCAGCGACACCGCGCGATCGACCGCTTCGGCCAGGTTCGAAGCCTCGGCGCCCACGTCGGCCACGAAGCCGCCGAACCGCGCCGACTGCGGCGGCTGCTCGACCGCCGTGCGCTCGCCAAACGACACGACCGCCAACTCGTCGCTTGGGCCCATTGAGCGGTACAGCAGCTCCGCCGCCTCAGCTTCCTGCACCTCGCTGCCCGGCGGCATCGACAGGCTGCGGTCGGCGACCATCACCACGCAACCACTGCGGCTGGGAAGCATGACGCATAGTCCACAAATCGCCAGCAGCAGCAGCAACACCGTGACGACGCGCAGCACAGTCAACACGCGGCTGGGCATTGGCCGCAGCCAGATGACCACCAGCGCCGGCACCGCCAAGATCAACCAGAATGGCGAAGTGAACGTCACGATCCTGCCGCTCCGGCCCGCGAGACAACAACCATCTGAACCGTCAGGCACCCGAGAGCCAGCAGAATGAACGCCCAGCCGAGATTCACGCGCTGGTCCTGATACACGTCGGACTCGTTCCAGTCGCCCCACTGCCCGCTCGCGCATTGCGACAGGTTCGACTCGTCCGGATCGAGCGCGCTGGAGGCAAAGGCAAACTCCATCGAACCGGCGCGAGCGGTGTACAGGCCGATTCGCTCCGGGCGCACTTCGAGCTGGCGGCCGTGGATGGGAAGCGTTTGCGGAGCGGCGTCTGGTGGTGTCACCGTTGCCTTGCCCGCCGCGGCAGCGTCGTCGGGCAGCGTGATTCGCAGCGTTTGCCCCAGCCGGACGTTCGACGCAGCCGGGCCGGGCATGGCCGATTGTCGCCAGCGCACCAGGTTCGCCACTAGGATCGGCCAATCGGGGTTCTGCGCGAGGTTTGAAAGTCGCGGCTCCAACGCCATCTGCAACGTGTGATGCCCCGCGGCGTCTTCAGCGTCGGCCAACAGCACGCGATTGCCGGCGGTGAGCACCGGCGTGCCATCGGGAACCGCCTCGCGCGCCGCCGACCAGATCACGGCCTCCAGCGACAGGCCTTCGGCCAGCGGATGGCTGCGATCGAGCACGAACGGACCTTCGTAGCTCACCGGCTCCGGCCCGCGGAGAATCTGCCACTGCCAGGCGTCGGCGGACTCAATTGGCGACGAATCGCTCACGACGATATCGGGACGGTTGTCGACAAGCAGCGCCTGGCCGCAGGCCTCGAATGCGCGGACCACGAGCGGTCGCAAGTCTGCCGCTTCATGACTGATGGCAACTTGCACGCGGAGCGGACGGCGCTGCGGCGAAACGAGCACCGCCTGGTTGTCGATCGCGAGCGCATCGTCGCCGAGCGTGGCGCGCAGGGGCTCGGAGCCTGCGGGGACGTTGAAGATCATGCGGCTCGTTGCGCCGGGCTGCAGGTCAAGCGGCTTGCGGCTGCCTGCGGCGCCGCCACCTTCCAAGAACATCTCAGCGTGTTTCCGCTGGGCGGCAAAGTTGGTCACCTCAAGCAGCACGCGATCTTCCTGCCCCGTGGTGCCGCCGAGCGACGTGTCGCGCGTGGCGGCGGTGATGGCGACGTTCGGCAGCACTTGCCCGAAGCTTCGCCATTGGACTTTGCCAGCCGGCAGATCGGCCCGCGGAGCGTGGTCGGTGACCACGAGCACGCGCGCCGAAGGACCGCCGATCTCGGAAGCCAGGGCGATGGCCGCGTCCACGCCGGCCGTGGGAGCTGCGCACGTCCATTGCTCGAGCAGCACGCGCACCTGGTCGGCCGAGCGAACCGACGAGCCGATCAGCCGAGGCTGCGCGCCGGCAAGCACAAAGCGCGCGACATAGTCGGTGTGGCGAAAATCCTCGACGAGCGCTTGGCCCGCGCGCTGGCGGGGCGAAGCGTCGCCGCCGGCGGTCATCGAATACGAATCGTCGAGCACGACCACAATGGGCCGGGCGAACCGCGAGTGCGTCACGCTCGGCGCGGCGGCAGCGAACACCACGCACGCGATCGCCAGCATTTCGAGGAAGAAACTCAGCGGCGTCTGCAACCGCTGGATCACGCGACCACCTTGCCGTGGCCGGCGCTGATCGGCCCAGAGAAACAAGCTGGAAACGGTGCGCGGCCGGGCACGGCTGCGCAGCCAGTAGATCGCCGCCAGCGCCGGCAAGCCCAGCAGTCCCAGGAACATCCACGGCAGCGCGAAGAACATCTCAGCGGAACTCTCACGTGGACTACACGGTCAACACCTCGGCGGCCACCAGCGGCGAAAGGTCCCAGTCGCGGCAAAGGTTCTCGGCGACCACGGAAACGAACGTGGCGCCGACGCGCCGCGCCGCCAGGTGCCAGTCTTGCTGGTGACGCTCGAGGTTCTGCCGATAACGGTCCCGGCCCGCGGCATCGACGAACAGCTCGAGCGCATCGCCGGTTTCGCAATCGATCATGCGCTGATTGCCGAGACCGGCCGGCTCGGCATCCTCGGCCGCGAGAATCTGAACCACCACGACCGCCGCCGCACGGTCGGCCATTGGGTTGAGCACTTCCATGGGGTCGCCCAGCCAAAGAAAGTCGCTCAGCATGATGCGAATCCCGCGAGGCCGCCAGGCAGGCGGTAGCGCGCGGAACGCTTCGGCGGGGTTCGATCGCGCTAGAAAATCGAAACCTTGCCAGGCGCCGGCGCCCTCCGAGCTGCCGGGAACCAGATGGCAAGCATCGCCGGCCAGGTATGCCCGGCGACTGTAACCGGAGTTCTCGGCCGCGGTGGCCAGGGCCGCCGCCAAGCCAATGGTCGCCTGCATCTTCGCGGTTCCTTCGAGCGCCATCGAGCGCGAGCCGTCGATCACCAGGTCGAGGTGCGGACACACTTCGTGACGGAACACCTTGACGATCAGCCGGTCGCTGCGGGCATAGGCCGACCAATTCATCCGGCGCAGGTCGTCGCCGGGCTGGTAGTCGCGGTGCTCCATGAACTCCATGCTCTCGCCCGCGGTCCGAGCGAGTTGCGATCCGATGGTGCCTTGCGGCGCGCCGCGCGGCTGGGCGAGCCGGTAACGCGCTCCGGCTTGCTGCCCTTCGATCAGGAACCGGTGGAAATCGTCAGGCATGCGCCACCGCCGGTTCCGGCGTTGTCGCTTCCGGGCGATCGACCGGCTTCGGTTCGTATCGCCGGAAGGCCGCCCATTGGTCGAAGAACCAACGAATATTCACCAGCAGCCCGAAAATCGCCCACACCAGCAGGAAGCCGAAGATCACAATCTGTTCGTGCGCCGGGCGCCCCAGCACCAGCGGATTGCCCAGCAAAAACAGCAGCGGCAACTGGTTGAACAGCCGGTCGGGGCCTTCAAGCATGTAAGCCAGCACCAACGGCACGGAGCTGCCAAGCGCCAGCAGCACCAAGGCGATCACGGTGTTCAGCAGTGGCGCCGACTTGCGAATGAAGATTCGCCGCACAAACACCCCGCTCATGCCGTAGCACCACGCGAACAGCAGCAGGCCGCACATCACGTTCAGCGCCTCGACGGGTGTGGGATTCGTGGGGTGGTAATTCCCGGAGTCGGCCGTCATCACGAAGCCGACCAACACCGAGACGTCTGCCAATAGCACGCACCACGCCACGCCCCCTGCCGAGCCGGTGAACAACAACCAGGCCAGGAACCGGCCCAGTCCAAAGCGCGGGATGCGTCGCTTTACGCGGACCGTCCAGTGCTCGCGCTCGGCGAGTACGAAAATCAGCATGGCGCTCAACATGCCGGCGCAGGTCATCGACCACATCAGGACGGGCATGTCGGATTTCTCGATGAGGCTCCAGCCGACGAACGCCGCGCCGAACAACAGCCAGCAGACCGTCATGAACACGCGGAAGGGGAACATCCGGTTCGACGACCGGGCACTGACCGCGGCGACGGCCAGCAAGTACATCAACCCCATGGCGAACAGGCCGAGCGCCAGGCAGACGCCGAAGATCGCCCAGGCTTCGCGGCTGGAGAACATCGAGGCAAACCCCATCTGCACGATGCCCATGCCGGCGAGGATCGTGTAGATCAACAGCCAGGCGCCGATGAACAAGAACCCCGCGCCCAGAAACAGCCGCACCAGCAACCCACCGGCGATGCTGCCGACGAAGATCGCGAACATGATCGCCAGCGAGGTCATCAGGAACGCGACGGCCAGGGCGGAGAAGATCGACGGCAGATCGATTCCGCGCAGCAGATACGTGAGCGTCAAAAACGGCAGGCAGGTGCTGTAGATCAACGCCGTCAGCGCCACGGCGGCGAGAAACTTTCCGCGCACGATGGCTGCCGGGGCAATCGTGGTGATGAACAGCAGGTCGATGTTCGAATCGTTGCGCTCCATGGTCAGCCGCACTGCCGCGTACAGCGGCACGAAGATCATGCTGGTCAGCACCAGCACGACGAACAGGATCGAAAACAGCACCTGGCCGGCACGCTCGCTCTTGATGTTGTCGGGATTGACCAACACGTATAGGCAGACGGTCAGCACGTTCGCCAGCAGGAATAGCAGCAGAATGCCGATCACCAACCGGCTTTGCACCGCTTGGCGCAGCTCTTTGACGGTGACGGGATTCGTGCGGTCGCCCAGGGCCAGCGCGACATTGAGCAAACGGTTCATTGCACCTGCCCCTTGGTGACGGTCATGAACACGTCTTCCAGGTCGGCCTGGCGCTGGTGGAACTCGACGACGCGCAGCGGCTTGAGCACCAGTTGGCGCAGCAGCTCGCCGCAGACATCGTCGCCGCCGGTGACCTCGGCCTCGACGGCGGGGCCGACCACGCGCGCCGCGCGCACCAGTGGGCTTTGAATCAACTCGCGGTGCAGGTCTTCGGCCGAGCCGTCGCAGCGGATGACCACCGTTCGCTCGAGCGAATCGGACGAGACGATGTATTCCATCTGCCCGGCACGCAGCAGGCGG
The DNA here is from genome assembly GCA_036272935.1 of Pirellulales bacterium. Lineage (GTDB taxonomy): Bacteria > Planctomycetota > Planctomycetia > Pirellulales > PNKZ01 > DATAXP01. Next base: position 13,118 of record DATAXP010000050.1, read on the forward strand.
CCTTGCTCGATGATCACCGCACCGTTGCAGATCTCCGACAGCTCGGTGAGGATGTGCGAGCTGACGAGGATCGCCTTGCCCTGCTCGGCCAGCACCTTGAGCAGCTCGCGCAGCTCGATGCGCGCTCTGGGATCGAGCCCCGCCGCCGGCTCGTCGAGCACCAGCACCGGCGGATCGTGCACCAGGGCACGTGCCAAGCTGACGCGCTGCTTCATTCCCTTCGACAAGTCCTTCAGGAACTTGTGGCGAATGCGATTGAGGCTCGTGAACTCCTCGACCCGGTCGACCAGCGCGTCGCGCGCGGAACCCCGCAGCCCGTAGGCCCGGGCGAAGAAATCGAGATACTCGTGTACGGTCATGTCGCGATGCGTCGGCAGCGTATCGGGCATGAAGCCGATGAACCGGCGCGCCGTTTCCGGATAGTCGACCACCGACACGCCGTCGATCGTGGCGTCGCCGCCGGTCGGCTCGTCGAGCGTGGCCAGGATGCGCATGGTTGTGGTCTTGCCGGCGCCGTTGGGTCCGACGAAGCCGAAAATCTGGCCCGACGAGAACGTGAACGAGATGCCGTCGACCGCTTTCGTGCCGCCAAAGTGCCGCCGCAGGTTGTCGACCTTAACGTCCATCGTTGCCCTGCGCGGCGACGCCGTAGATCACGCCGACGCTCCCTTCCTGGATCGCTGAAGGGATCGGGTCTTCGAGGAACGGACTCTGCTTCACCACCGCCAGGTAACAACCCGGGGCGACGTAATGCTCGGGATGATCCTTGAGCTGGGCCAGCGACAAGTTCCAGCGCTCTTCAAACAGGCCGCGCAGCGTTCGGGCCGAGGCGGCCGGTGGGCCGTCGGTCTTTCGCCTTTCAAGGGTGCGCTCCGCGCCGGCGGGCAACTCGCGCGCGACGCCGGCCATGCCGTCCTCGTCGAGGTAATACAGCGAGTCGATGTCGGTGCCCAGGCCGTTGACGACCGTGACGGCGCCGTCCGCGGCCTTGCGGAAGGTGAGTCGTTCGCGGCGAGTTTCGCTTTTGCGGATGCCGAAGCACGCCGGCACTCGTGCGACGACCCAGCCGGAATCGAGGTGCTGATCGCGCGACCAGTCGGCGGTCAACGCCCGGCCCCCTCCAATCCGAATGCCAGGCTGATTGTCGATCGAGTGCAGCCGTGTTACCTCGGTCTCGTACGAGAAGTGCAGTCCGTCGGGCGGAGTCAACGGACAGTAGTACGAAACGTAACCCAGGGTGGTCGCCCGATGCGCGTTCTCATCCAACAGCGTGACCAGCGCGGTGCGCCCGCGGCCGGTGATCCCTTCCGACAGCAGCGAATAGGTAAACACCGCCAGGCAAGTGGCCAGCGACATCGCCGGCACGTTCCACCACAACCACATCCGCTTGCGGCGGCGCGATAACATCCACACGTTCACCGGACCAATGCCGACCGCGAAGCCGATCACCACCAGCAGCAACCCCCGCACCGGCACGCTCACATCGCTGACAATCTCGACCATGCGGTCGCTGGGCGCGACTTTCGGTTTCACTGCCGCGGTCCACAACTCCTGGGGCCAGCGCGCGGCGATTGGCGCGCGACGGACCAAGCCGAAGCCCACATAATCTGGCGCTCCATCGCCCCCGCGCAGCGGCTTGGGCACCAGCTCCTCGAACGGCTTCTCGTTGCTTCCTTGCACCAGCACAATGCCGCCGGCCTCGACGAACCGCCGCACAGCCAACAGCACGTCGGCCGGAAGCGATGCGATTTCGCGGTCGGTCAGCAGCACCGCGTCGTACAACGTGTAGCCGAGCCAATGGGAACTCCACTCGTTCGCGGCCGACTCGCTGCGGCAGAAAGTGATCTCGTTGGTGTGCGCCGCGCGCACTTGGTCCTTATAGTCCTGCGAGATTCCGCGGCTCGTTAGCACCACCAATGGTGAACGCGACACTCGGCCAAGCCACGTGCGAATCAGCGGGCTCGGCAGTTCCACCAACTCTTCTTGCCGCTCTCCATCGATTTCGACGGCCAAACGCTCGTCCGTCGTCGGCAACATGGGCTGGAACAGCGAGACAACTACCGTGGAGCCGTGGTTCGCCTGCACGGAGCGCGTGTTCTGTTTCAAGTAGTCGCTGAAATGACCATAGTCGTTCGCCGGCGTGATGAGGCGCACCCGGTAGTCCGCCGTCTTCGAGCGGTTGCGCAGCACGATGCGATGCTCGACGTAGCCGCTCACGGGCATTTCCGCCGGACTGCCTTCGACCGCGGGCTGCGGCTCGACGGCGACTTCCAGCGAGCCGTATCGAGCCGCCAGCGCGGGCGTCGCCGCGCCGAGGAGCCAGCACGCGACGATCATGCCGTGACGCACGAGCCTATCCGAAAACCGTCTACCAACGGGGAGTCGCGTGGGGCAGACATTCTTGTCTGCCGTGAAGATCGTGACCGAAGGCAGGCAGGAATGCCTGCCCCACGCGGTTTTCGGATAGGCACCTAGAAACGGCCCAAGGCAAAATCGTCGCCGAGCGTTCATGCGCGGACCTCGTCGGCTGGCTCGATGCGCACGTCGGCGGGCAGGTTCAGCTCGGCCTCGTCGAGCCGATCGAGCAATTGCTCGATGACCGCCAGCGTGCCGATCTGGTCGAAGCGGGCCTTGTAATTGAGGATCAGGCGATGGTTCAGCACGGGGGCCGCCACCGCCCGCACGTCCTCGAACCCCGCGCTCGGTCGGCCGTCGACGAGCGCGTGGCCGCGCGCCGCCTCGGCCATGGCGATCGCCGCCCGCGGCGAGGCGCCGTAGGTGACGTAGGCGTTGACGTGGGTGGTCGCCTCCGTGGCGCGGGGATGCGTCGCCGCCACCAGCCGCGAGATGTACCGGCACACCGGCCGCGGAAGGTAAATGCGCTCCATCGTGGCGAACAGCCGCTCGAGATCGATGGCCGAGAGCGGCTGCGTGGGAGCAGGTGGCTCGCCGCGGCGGCGCGTGGCGATGATCTCGGTCAGCACGTCGACATTCACGCCCGACACCGACAGCTTGAACAGGAACCGGTCGAGCTGCGCTTCGGGCAGCGGATACGTTCCTTCCAGCTCGATGGGATTCTGGCTGGCCAGCACGAAGAACGGACGCGGCAGCTCGCGAGTTTGTCCGAGCAGCGTCACCGAACTTTCTTGCATCGCCTCGAGCAGCGCCGACTGCGTCTTGGGCGAGGCGCGGTTGATCTCGTCGGCCAGTAGGATGTTCGTGAACACGGGGCCAGGCTGGAAGGTCATCTCGCGCCCGCCGCCCGGCGCCTCGCGCAGGATATGCGTGCCTAGGATGTCGCTGGGCATCAGGTCGGGCGTGAACTGCACGCGATTGAATGCCAGGTGCAGCGTCTGCCCGAGCGCCTTGATGAGCGCCGTCTTACCGACGCCGGGCAACCCTTCGAGCAGGATGTGCCCACGGCTCAAAATGCCGACCAGCACCATGCGATGAAGCTGCTCGCGGCCGAGCAACGTTTGATCGAGTTGGCGAAGCACTTGCCGGACCAACTCGCTGGCCGCCGATAGTTCATCCGGCGCTAGCAGCGCCGCGTGTGGTGCGGTGGCCGGAACTTGGTCGAGTTGCTGCGTCATGGGTTTGCGGCTGGGGCCGTTTTGCCCGCCGGCTCACGGGTGAAATAGCGTCCGATGATCTTGCGATGCTCGGGCAGGATGACTTGGGTGCGTGCCGATCCGCGGCCGGCCGTCGACGGATCGAGTGAACCGCCGCCGCTCGTGTCGCTGGGGTGCTCGGCAGTCGGATCGGCGATGCTGATGCCTTGCAAGCGGCTTTCTTGCAGCAGCGCCGCTCCCGGCGGGAGCACCTTTTCCTGAAAGGCGACGTCATCGCGATTCGCACCGTCGTTCCAGGTCATCTCGGCGTCGCCGCGGCCGCGGTTGATGCCGCCGCGACCCGGCTTCTTGCACCCGGCGATGCAATGGCCGACCTCCGAAGCGTTCTGACACTCGCACAACATCTTCTTCAAGGCTTCGGGATCGGTCTTCAATTGCTTGCGCAGCTCGGCCAGCCGCGCGCCGTCGATCAGCTTGCTCGCGGCGAGCTTGTCGAGCTTGGCCAGATCGCACGCCTTGCACTTCCCTAGCGTGCGAGCCAGCTCGGCAAGCTGCCTGGCGTCGAGCGCACCGGTGCGCAACTGCTCTTTCAACGCTTCGGGAAGCTCGCCGGCCAGCAGGTGATCTTCCTCGGCTGCCTGCTGCACGTCGTCGGCGAGCGTCTTCATTGCTTCGCCGAGCTCGCGAGCCGCCATTTCGTCTTGAGCCTGGTCGAGCGCCGAGGCTAGTTCTTCCGCGCGGGCGGCGCGCTCGGCATTCCGCGCGGCGTCTTCGGCGGCGTCGGCCGTGGCGTTGGCGATCGCCTGCTCGAGATGGTCCATCGCTTCCCAGGTCTTCGCTGGATCGTCGCCGGAAGCGTCGTGCTCGAGTTGCTCAAGGGCCGCCTCCAGGCTCTTGGCCCGCTCGGGCGGAAGAATTTGTTCTTCTTTCAGCAGATCGACCTTCTCGGCGAGCTTTTCAATCTCGGCGCCGACGAGCAATCGCCGCGAGCCGGCGTCATCGAACAACTCGATCGGCACGAGGAAGCTGGCCAGCACGAACACAGCGCAGCACAGCAACATCGCGATCTGTCGATGGCCTTGCCAACGGATACGCGGCTGCGGCGCGTCGGGCACGGGAATCGGCCACGCGCTGGAACCGAGATCACCAGCGGCCATCAACAGGCCGCCGCAGTTCCAATGAGCATCGAGCATTGCGCGGACCGCAGCGGTCGAAGGCCGACGCCGAGCGCCGACCATCACACCGGCAACCGCAGCGACCGCCACGCCGATGAATCCCCATAGCAGCGGCTGCCACGGCATCAACAGCACGCCGCGCAACACGAGCACCGCGACACCCCAGGCGACAAGCCAGGCCGAGAGAACGACAACCGCGGTTCGCAGTCCAAGGACAGCGGCGATTCGCGCGCGTGTGCCGGCGATGACTCGCTCGTGATCGGTCATGGAGTCCACCCGCCGCTCTACCGGGAACGTGCCCGAGAAAGGCATGACGATGCTGCGAGCCGATTTGCTTGCGGCGTGGCCCCTGACTCCATCGCCACTCTTATCCTACCCCTTCCGGCAAGCGGATCAACTAGGCGTCGCCTGACTTGCAACCTATCCGAGAACCACTTCCAACCTGGTGGTCGCGTGGGGCAGACATTCTTGTCTGCCTTCAAGATCGTGACCGAAGCCAGGCAGGAATGCCTGCCCCACGCGGTTCTCGGATAGATTTCTACTCCTCCCGAATCATGGGTCCGAACGGCGGATTACGCACCGCGGAGCAATCAGCCCAACGTCCCCTTGGTGCTTGGCACGCCGGAGCAGCGGGGATCGTGCTCGACGGCCATTCGCAGCGCTCGCGCGGTCGCCTTGAAGATCGCCTCGCTGATGTGATGGCTGTTGCGGCCGTGGTGCAGCACGACGTGTAGATTGCACAGGGCGTTGGCGGCGACGGCCTGCCAAAAGTCCTCGACCAGCTCGCTGTCGAAGTCGCCGATCTTGGGCGACGGGATTGGCGACTGGAACACCAGGAAGTACCGGCCGCTGAGATCGATCGCACTAGTGACCAACGTCTCTTCCATCGGCAGCGTGAAGTGACCATAGCGGCGGATTCCCACTTTATCGCCCAAGGCCTGGCGCAGCGCCTGGCCAAAGCAGATGCCGGTATCCTCGACCGTGTGGTGCTGGTCGACGTGCAGATCGCCCTTGGCCTGCACGACCAGGTCGATCGCCGCGTGGCGCGCCAGCAGCGTGAGCATGTGATCGAAAAAGCCGACGCCGGTGGCAATGTTCGACGTGCCGCTGCCGTCGAGATTCAGATCGAGGTGAATCTCGGTCTCAGCCGTCTTGCGATCAATGTGTGCAGTGCGTGGCATGCGGAATGGGAATGTTAGGCGTTGGATGTGGCTGCGGATACAGCCATCTCGTAGAGTGCTTCCGGGGCGAAGTCGGCACCATTCGGCCAAACCACCGTGCCGCAAACCTCGTCGAGCCGAGCTTGAGCGAAGAACTCGGGGTCACGGAGTGGCAGAAAAATAGGACTGTCCAGAAAACGCTTCACATCGACGGTTTTCAGCGTGCCGTCATTGAATCGCAACCGCAACCTTTGCGGGCCACAAACGTCGGCTTCAACAATGCGAAGAATCATATGCGTTAATCCAATGGCGGAACCGCCTGCAGCGGTTGCCCCGCACGAGCCAATTCCCAATCGCGTACCAAAGCTTCCCGATGCACCGTCAACCATTCCTCGACGAGCGCTGCGGCTCGCCGTAGATCGCGTGGAAGCGTGGCGGAGCGTGGTCACGGTAATACATGTACACCGCGATTCCGTAAAACGTTGAGATACGCGGCATCGCTGCTTATCCAAGTTTACGATGTCCGCAGTGCGTCGCTCAACAATCGCAGGCACGCCTCGATCTGCTCGTCGCTCCCGACGCTGATTCGCAGGCCGTCGCCCCAGCCGGCGTAGTTCATGCAGCGCACCAGCACGCGGTTCGCCTTCAGGTGCTCGTACAACGGTCGTACCGGTTGCACCGGATGCGGCGCCCAGACGAAATTTGCCTGCGACTCGACCGCGGCGAAGCCCAGCTCGCGCAGCCCCGCCGTGAGCCGTGAGCGCGTGGCGAGAATCTTGCGGCGGGTATCGGCCAGCCAGGCCTGGTCGTCGATCGCGGCGGTGGCGGCGGCGATCGACAGGGCATCGACATTGTACGAATCCTTGATCTTCACCAGCCCCGCGATCACCTGCGGCTGCGCGACAACGAAGCCGAACCGCAGCCCCGCCAAGGCATACGACTTGCTCAGGCTGCGCGACACCATAATCTTTTCGTTCCGCTCGACCAGCCGTAGGCAGTTCGTGTCGGCGAAATCGACATACGCTTCGTCGACCAATAAAGGACACGGCAAGCGCTCAGCAAGTTCGAGCACGCGCTCGGGAGACAGTACCGTGCCCGACGGGCTATTGGGATTCGGCAGAAACGCGAGCCGCAGCCGCTCGGCCGGTCGGCAAAAGTCGTCCGACAGCGACCAGTCGGGATTGAAGCGGACCTCCTGGCTGTCGGCGGCCTGAATCTCGGCCAAGGTCTTGTAGAGGATGTAGCTGGGGTAAGGCAGGCGCAGCAATTGGCCTTCGCCCACGAACGCACGCGTGACCAGCGTGAGGATTTCGTCGCTGCCGTTGGCGGCGAGAATCCAATCGGGATGCACGCCGAGCACGTCGCCGGCGCGTTGGCGGAACGCGGTGGCCATTGGATCGGGGTAACGGGCCAAGCCCGATTCGAGCGCCGCCAGGATAGCCTGCTTCACCGCTGGCGAGGCCGGGTACGGATTCTCGTTGGTGTTCAGCTTGATGAACTTGCCGGCCTGCGGCTGCTCGCCCGGCACGTAGCCCGCCATGCGATCGACGTTGGGGCGGAAGAAGGACATTGCGACTGGGGAGTGGGGAATGGGGAATGGGGAGTGGGGAATGGCCGATCGAAGGGTCAGCGAGATTTCAAAGTTTTGATCGAGGCGACGGTGATCTTCAGCAGTTCTTCCGCTTCCTGATGAAGGCTAACCATCTTTTGCTTGGGAACAATATCCGACTCTACAAGTAGTTCAAGCCACAGTATGGTCTCCGAAAGTTCCTGCTCGACGATGCAAAGCTTGGAAATGAACTCTGCCTTCGATCGCGATCGGCAGGCCTCGCGATAGTTCGCAGCGACGCTGGTGCCCGACCGCAGCGCTTGTCGGCCAAGGACTTCGGCCTCCACTCGCTTCGGCAACGCGCCGAACATCTTCACGACGCGCACAGCAAAACCTTTCGTGCGGTTCTCAAGTTCCTCGTTCCGCATCTGCCCGCCCTCCATTGCCCATTCCCCATTCCCCATTCCCCATTCGCACATCGACGCTGGCCCGATGGGCTGTGAGCCCTTCGTGGTCGGCGAGCGTGCGGATGGCGGGAGCGGCTGCTTTCAGGTCAGCCTGGGTGTAGTGGATCACGCTGGTGCGGCGGAGGAAGTCGTTCGTGCACAGTCCGCTGGCGAACCGCGCGGTGCCGCCGGTCGGCAGCACGTGCGACGGGCCAGCCACGTAGTCGCCGACGGCCACCGGACTGAACAGACCCAGGAACGCAGCACCGGCATGCGGAATTTCTTCCAGCAGCACCGCGGCGTCGGCAGTCGCCAGGTGCAGATGTTCCGGGGCAATCTCGTCGGCCAGGGCTGCCGCCTCGCCGCGATCTCGCACTAGGATCAGGCAGCCGAAATCCTCAAGCGACTGCCGGGCCAGCTCGCCGCGCGCTAAGTATCCAAGCTGCCGCTGAAGCTCGGCAAACGTGGCAGTCAGGAACGCTTCGTCCCAGGTGATCAGAATGCTCGCCCCAGGCGCGTGTTCGGCCTGAGCGATTAGGTCGGCGGCCGTAAAATTGGCGTGCGACGAGCCATCGGCGATCACCACCACCTCGCTGGGGCCGGCAATCGAGTCGATATCGACTTCGCCGTAGACGAACTTCTTGGCCAACGCGACGTACAGGTTCCCCGGGCCGACGATCTTGTCGACCTGCGGCACGCCCTCGACACCGTAGGCCAATGCCGCCACGCCTTGCGCGCCACCGATGCGATAAACTTCCTTGACTCCCAACGCATAGCAGGTCGCCAACAGGTCGGCATTGTATGAACCAAATTTGGTCGGCGGCGCAATGACGGCAATCTCCTGCACGCCCGCCACCTGGGCTGGCACCGCCGTCATCAGCACCGTCGAAGGATACGACGCCGCTCCACCGGGCACACAGATGCCGACGCGCCGCAGCGGAAGATAGCGTTGCCGCAGGTAGCCGCCATGCGACAGTTCGATTCGCACGTCGCTGTGCAGAATCGCCTGCTGGAAAGTCTCGATGTTCTCACGAACCTTGGCGATGCATTGCAGCAACATCGGCTCCGCAGCGGCGTGGGCGGCGGCCAGTTCCGCCTCGCCGACGCGCAGCGCTTGCGGGGTAATCTGCGCGCGATCGAGCTTCAGCGTGTAATCGAGTACCGCCGGCAGCCCTTGTTGCCGCACGTCGCGGCAGATGCGCTCGACCACCTCCGCGGGCGACAGCGGAGCACCGAACACATTGATCGTCCGCTGCCGGCTCGCTTCGCTCACCACGTCGCCGCGCGGGCTCAGCCGTCGGCGCAGCTCGGCAATCGCCGCCCGGGCGTCGTCGGTTCGAGCGTCGATGCGGCGGATGTTCAGCGGAGCGCCCGTGGGCGCGGGACCGGTCGTCATGGCTTGCGGGTCACGGGTTGCCCTGGAATCAGTTCGTCGCAGCCGCGCCGGCGCTTGGAACCCGCAGCACGATCTGGAACGCATTGGCGTTCTCGCGGATGCCAAAGTCGGTGCGCTTCGACAACTTGCACCAGAGCAATAACGGTAGGCAGACGGCCAGCCGCGTCAAGTGCCTGCGTTTCTCGGTCAGCAGGGCCCAAACGATCCAGGTGATGGTCTGCGCCATCGAGTGGACCGGCAACACTTCGACCGTCTCGAAGCCGTGGGTGCGTCCCAGCTCGACCATGCCGTCGCGGGTGAAGCGGCGGAAATCGGTCGGGCTGGCATGGAACGGCTGTAAGAACGGGATGCACAGCACCAGGTGCCCGCCCGGCTTTAGCAACCGGTGGAACTCGGCCATCGTGGCGTCGCAAAACTGCACGTGCTCGAGCACCGCGTTGCAGAAGATCGAGTCGTAGCTGGCCGCGGGTTGCGGGATCGCCGTGAGATCGCAGAGCACGGCCCCTGGAATCTCGCTGGCGATGTCGCAGTTGTCGACCGCCGTGGCCTTGTGCTCGGTCAGCGTGCCGGTGATGTCGCGGTTGCCGCAACCGGCATTCAGCACGCGCCCCGACAGGTACGGCAACACCGGCTCGATTTCGGTATCGAACGTCTGAAAAAAGTGATCGGAGAATGGCATCCCGAAGCATCCTTAGCTGCTGTGCGCGACAGAGCGATCGCCGAATCGAACATAGCTCACAGCAAGAACGCCCGATGCCGATTGTGCGGAGAATGCCGACGGTACCGCGATGCCGATGTGCAAGCGGCCTGGCAACGGCGTCCCCAGGCCAAGAAACTCCGCGAGTTAATTGTTTGGTTCCTGAGGGTCCCAGGGGGGGTAAGACCAAAATACTCGCGTTGTTTTTTGGTCCGAGGCAATTAACGCCGGAGGCTTGTCACACGCCGCCGAATTGTCAGCGAGCAAGACTTTCCCACCGCAGCAAGCTACCGAGCCAACTCGCGCGACTCCAGCGAGAAAAGAGCCACGCGCGCTCGGCGCGGGTCTCCGACCCCGCCGTTTCACGCCGGCCAGGTGCGTTCGATGAACGTCGTGTCGACGCGGCCGCCGGTCGTCACCGATTCCGATATTGATTCCCGCCGCGCGTGACGGATAATTTGACCATGAGCACAACCACCGACGTACAAGCCGACCATGAAGAAGTTGTGCGCGCCGCCGTCGAGCGGCGTCCTGTCAATCTTGAGGTGTCGAAAAGAGTGCGAGAACGTGCGGAGCAAATGCGAGAGGAGATTCGCCGCACGCACGGGCTGCTCAACGTCGCCGTGGATATTATCCGCGAAGGGCGCGACAATCCGCGCGACGAATGAGATACGTTCTCGACGCAAATGTCGCGCTAAAGATCGCTTTGCCTGAGTACGATTCCGCCAGGGCAATCCAGCTGCAGGCCGATTTTCGCAGCGGTCTCCATCAGCTGCTTGCGCCTGATTTCTTTCCCGTCGAACTTGGGCACGCATTAACCCGCGCAGAACGGAAGCGACTCATTCCAGTTGGTTATGCTGCCGGCCTCTTCGACGACATCATTGATCCTTGTCCCATCTTGCATTCGGCGATGCTCTTCATGCCGAGGGCCATTGAACTTTCCTCAAGGCTCCGCGTGAGCGTTTACGACGCCGTCTATTTTCTGATGGCGGAAGAACAGGACTGTGCTTTCGTTACCGCGGATCGCAAGATTCTCAAGGCCTTTCCAAACGAGCCCAGAATTCTTGAGCTTTCCAGAATCTGACACGCGCGCCGCGTGATTGCAGCGGTCTCGCGGCTTTACGCCGGCCAGGTGCGTTCGATGAACGTCGTATCGACGCGGCCTTCCACAAACGCTGCGTGGGAGAGAATGTCCTTGAGCCGCGGCACGGTGGTTTTGATGCCTTCGATGCGCAGTTCGTCGAGCGCGCGGAGCATGCAGGCGATGGCCAGCTCGCGCGTCGGTTGGTGGACGATCAGCTTGCCGATCATCGAGTCGTAGAATTGCGGCACGGTGTAGCCGGCGTGGGCGTGCGAATCGAACCGGACGCCGTAGCCGCCCGGGACGAACATCCGCGTGATCTTGCCCGGCGACGGCTGAAAGTTCTTGTACGGGTCCTCGGCGTTGATGCGGCACTCCATCGCGCAGCCGCGCTGCTGCACGTCTTCTTGCTTGAACGGCAGCGGTTCGCCGGCGGCGACGCGCAACTGCGTTTTGATCAGGTCGATGCCCGTCACCATCTCGGTTACCGGATGCTCGACCTGGATGCGGGCATTGACTTCGATGAAGTAAAAGTTGCCCTGCTGATCGACGATGAACTCGACCGTGCCGGCGTTCGTGTAGTTGGCGGTGCGCACTAGGCGCACGGCGGCATCGCAGATCGCGCGGCGCGTCTCGGCGGTGAGCGTGGGGCCGGGGCTCTCCTCGACCACTTTCTGATGCCGCCGCTGCATCGTGCAGTCGCGCTCCCACAGGTGGCAGACGTTGCCGTGATGATCGGCGATGATCTGCACCTCGACGTGCCGCGGATGCTCGACGTACTTTTCCAGGTAAATGCCCGGGTTGCCGAACGCTGCCTGGGCCTCGGCGGCCGCCTGCTGTAGCGCCGACTTCAAAGCCAGGTCGTTCGCGGCGACGCGCATCCCCTTGCCGCCACCGCCGGCCGTGGCCTTGATGAGCACCGGGAAGCCGATCTGGTGGGCGATGCGGACCGCCTCGCTCTCGTCGGCGATCAGCCCGTCGCTGCCGGGGACACACGCCACGCCGGCGGCACGGGCCACCTGCTTGGCCTCGTTCTTATCGCCCAGGCGGCGCATCGCCTCGTGGCTGGGGCCGATGAAATCGATGTTGCAACTGCGGCACACTTCGTTGAAGTGGGCGTTCTCGCTGAGGAAGCCGTAGCCGGGATGGATCGCCTGCACGTTGCCGATCTCGGCGGCGCTGATCACGCGGTCGATCTTCAGGTAACTGTCGGCGCTTTTCGCCGGCCCGACGCAGTACGCTTCGTCGGCCAGTTCGAGATATTGCGAGCCACGGTCGGCTTCGCTGAAGATGGCGACCGTTTCGATGCCCATCTCGCGGCAGGCGCGAATCACCCGTAAAGCAATCTCGCCGCGATTGGCAATCAGGATTCTCTTAAACATCAGATTGTTTCGATCGCATAATGCAAGTGACGAATGACGAAATCCGAATGACGATTCAAATCCGAAATCCGAATGACGATTGCTGCGTGTTCGTCATTCGAGCTTCGTCATTCACTCGTCATTCGAGCTTCGTCATTCGTCATTCAAGAACTTGCCCGTGACGAGGGGTAGATCGAAAACTCACTTGCCCGGGTCGATCTTGAGCAGCGGCTGACCGAACTCCACTGGAGCGCCATTCTCGACCAGCACGGCGACGACCTTGCCCGAGCACTCGGCCGGAATCTCGTTGAAGACCTTCATCGCCTCGATAATGCAGACCGTGGTCTCGGGGCCGACGTGGTCGCCGACCTTGACGAATGCCGGGCTGTCGGGGTTCGGCGAGGCGAAGAACGTGCCGACCATCGGGCTGGTGATGACCGTGTGCTTGGCGTCGGCCGCGGGAGCCGCCGCCTCGGAGGCCGTGGGCTTCGACGGAGCCTGCGCCAGCGGCGCGGGACGATGAACTTCGTATCCGCCGCCGAGAATCTCCTGCCGCTTGCGCAAGCGAATGCGGGTGTCACCCTCGCGCAGATCGATTTCGCCCAGGTCGTGTTCGTTCATCAGCTCGACCAGGCGGCGCAGCCGCTTCACGTCGAGAATGTCACCGGCATTGGGCGTTGGATTAGCCATTCATCGTCCCACAGAGGCGCCAAAGAGCGAGTATGGCCAGCGTGCGGATGCGGCCAAAGCATAACTCCATACATACTTTCGAGTTTGGGCGGGATTCTAACCGTGGCCAAAAAGGGCGTCAAGCCGCCCCTGGTTCTGCCTCGTCAGCCCCTATCCCCCAGCCCCCAGCCCCTTCTACGATGGTTGCATATGTCGTCGCCGCGCCTGACTGCCGATCTTGGAGAAGCGCAGATCGATCTCGATCGCCATCGCCGCTGTGGCTATCCCGAGGTGGTGTTCGGCGAAGGAAAGACGGTGGCGGCACTCGAAAAGATTTTTCGCACGCTGTTGGAACATTGCGGCGAAGGATTAGCAACTCGCATCTCGCCCGAGAAGGCCGAGGCGTTGGCTGGCCTGTTTCCCGCGGTCCGATACAACCCAGTCGGTCGCACGCTGCGAGTCGGCACCAAGCCGCAGGCGGCGACCATCGGCCACGTGGGCATTGTCACGGCCGGCACCAGCGATCTGCCGGTGGCCGAGGAGGCCCGTGAGACGGCCGATTGGATGGGCACGCGAGTCACGCTGATCGTCGATGTCGGCGTGGCCGGTCCGCATCGGTTCCCCGAGCAGTTGCCCAAGCTCGCCGGCTGCGAAGCGATTGTCGTGGTGGCCGGCATGGAAGGGGCGCTGCCGAGCGTGGTCGGCGGCTATGTCGATTGCCCGGTGATCGGCGTGCCGACGAGCGTCGGCTACGGCGCGAACTTTGCCGGTCTGGCGGCACTGCTGAGCATGCTCAACAGTTGTGCGGCGAATGTGAGCGTGGTGAATATCGATGCGGGGTTCAAGGCCGGTTACTTGGCGGCATTGATTGCTCGGCGTGCTGCGAAGGCGAAGGAAGGGGCATGACCATTCGGCGTCGACGCAAGACCGACGCGCCCAACCAGGACGACGACGAGCCGCTGGTGCTACTGACGCCGCGCGCGGCGGAGAGCAACAAAGGCGACTTCGGCAAGGCGCTTATCATCGGCGGATCGCGCGGCATGACCGGGGCCGTGTCGCTGGCGGGGATGGCTGCCCTGCGCAGCGGCGCTGGACTGGTTCGGCTTGCCGTGCCGCAAAGCTGCCTGCCGATCGTCGCGACGTTCGCACCCGAGTACATGACCCTGGGCATGCCTGAAGATGCCGACGGCCGCTTTGCCAAGGCGGCCAGCGAGCTGCTCGATCGCGCCGTCGCAGCGGCGACGGCCGTCGCGTGCGGTCCGGGGCTAAGTCAGTCCGACGAGCTCGACGATCTGGTGGCGCACCTGTACTCGTCGATCGCTTTGCCGATGGTGCTCGATGCCGACGGGCTGAATGCGCTTTCACGGCGACCGCTGGCGGCAGGCGCTCCGGCCGGACCGCGCGTGCTCACGCCGCATCCCGGTGAGTTCCGCCGCTTGGCGCACCTGGAAGAACCGCTGGAGCGCGAGGCCCTCGAAGCAGAAGCAGTCAAGCTCGCGGCGCATCTGCATGCGGTGATCGTGCTCAAGGGACACCGCACGCTGATCACCGACGGCGAGCGATCGGCTCACAACACCACCGGCAATCCCGGCATGGCCACCGGCGGCACCGGCGACGTGCTCACCGGCGTCATCACGGCGCTGCTGGCCCAGAAAATGCCGCCCTTCGATGCGGCGCGGCTGGGCGTGTACCTGCACGGCCTGGCCGGCGATTTGGCAGCGAAAGAGTTCGGCGAAGTATCGCTCATCGCCAGCGACCTGATCCGTCACTTGCCCGCGGCGTTCCGCAAGGCGGGCATGTAACGGGCTCGCGGCAAGCCCACCGACGGACGTCGGTGGGCTTTCACCCCGCGGCGTGTTCGGCCTCTGCGGCGGGTGGCTGCCAGTCGATCGACAGCTTCGCATCGAAGGCGCGCTCGAACGGGGCAGCACGTTTGTGCGCCGACCAGAGATCGACTTCCGGCTTCTGCGGCGCGATGACGTGCATCCGCACTTCGCCGTCGCGCGCCTCGATCGACACGTCTTGCACCTGCTGCGTATTGGCGCGATCGAGTCCGCCGGCCAGGCGCAAGATCGCCGCCAGCTTGCGCACGCGCGCTCGATCGTCGCTCGAAAGCTGGCAGAAGTTCTCGTGCTTCTTTTTCGGCTCGGCTCCACGATGGTAGCGGGCAATGTTCGCCACCAGCTCCAGCTCGTGCGGCTGAAACCCCGCGAGCCGGCTGTTGAGAATCAGGTAGTAACTGTGCTTGTGGTGCTTCTCGTAGTCGATCAGGTAGCCGACGTCCTGCAACCGCGCGGCCGCCTCGAGCAGCGGTCGGTCGTTCACGTTTAAGCGGCCGAACTCGATGAGCTGCGAAAACATCTGCCCCGCCAGCCGGGTGACGTGCCGAGCGTGCGGTAGATCGACCGAGCAATTGCGGGCGAAGCGCTCGACGGCGGCGTCGCGGTCGGAGGCGGTTTCGGGCTCGACGTGCGGCGCGTGCTCGAGCATCGTCAGCAGCAGGCCGTCGCGGACGCCGCGATCGTGGATCAGGGCACGATTCAGATCGAAATGGTGCATGATGCGATCGACGATCGCCACGCCGGCCAGGATGATGTCGGCCCGATCGACGCTGAGCCCCGGCATGCCGCGCCGCGCGTCGGCAGGCAGCTTCCGCAGTCGGTCGAGTAGGTGGCGCACCTCGGCGCGGGTCACTTCAGCGCCGCGTAGCGGCAGGCCGGTTTGTCCGCGAGTGGCTAGGATCATTTCGGCCAGCGTGGTGAACGTGCCCCCCGAGCCGATGAGCACGTGCGGCTCGAGCAGCACGTGCTTGGTGTTCCGGCGCAGCTCGCGATCGATGCCGTCGAGCATGGCTTGGAACGGTCCTGCGTCGAGCGCGCCGGCGCTGTCGAAGCGCTCCGTCATCCGCACGGCTCCCAGCGGCGTGGGACACACGGCTTCGATGATGTTCCCCGAGGCGAATACCAGTTCGGTGCTGCCGCCGCCGATGTCGGCCACCACCACGTTCTTGCCTTCGAGGTTGAAGTTGCGCATCACGCTGAGGAACGCCAGATGCGCCTCGCGGTAGCCGCTGATCACTTCGACCTCGAGGCCGATCTCGTCGCGCGCGCGGCGGACAAACTCGGGGCCGTCGGTGGCCTCGCGGACCGCGCAGGTGGCGATCACGCGCAGCTCGCTGACCTGGAAGCCCTCGGCAATTTGCTTCATGCTCCGCAGGGCCTCGAGCGACTGCTCGACCGCCTCGGGATTCAGCCGACCGGTTTCGCCAAGTCCCTTGCCCAGTCGCGTGGTCACTTTCTCTTCGTCGAGAATGCGGTAGTTCCCGGCGCGCATCGACTCGGCAATGATCAGCCGCAGGCTGTTGGTGCCGATATCGATCGCCGCCAGCCGATGGCTCAGCTCGGGCGAGAGGAATCGTTGGTCTTCCATGGCGACGAAAGGCTGCGGGCTACAGGCTGCGGGCTACGGCCTGCGGGATATCAGGTAACTGTAGCCCGTAGCCGTAGCCTGATTTGACCGCACTTGGCAGGCCTAACATAATGTGCCGGGCCATGAAAATCATCCGCCATCTCGATCGCATTCCGCCGGAGTTGCGCGGCGGAGCGCTGGCGATCGGGAATTTCGACGGCGTGCATCGCGGGCACGCGCGGCTTGTCGAGCGGCTGATCGATCACGCCCGACGGCTCCAAGGCCGCTCGATCGTCTTCACGTTCGACCCTCATCCCGTGCGCCTGCTGCGCCCGGCTAGTGCGCCGCCGCCGCTCACCTGGACCGATCGCAAGGCGCAACTGCTCGCCGCGCTCGGCCTCGAAGCGATGATTGTGTATCCCACCGACGAAGCGCTGTTGGCGCTGGGGCCGCGAGAATTCTTCGATCACATCGTTCGCGACAAGCTCGACGCGCGCGCCATGGTCGAAGGGCAAAACTTTTTTTTCGGCCACGATCGCCAGGGAACGATCGACGTGCTGCGCCGGCTGACGGCCGAGGTGTCGATGCCCTTGGAGGTCGTGCCGCCGATCGAGATCGACGGCCAGGTGGTGTCGAGCTCGCTGGTGCGGTCGCTGATCTCGGCCGGCGAAGTTGACCACGCGCGGCGGTTGCTCACCGAGCCGTATCGCATCCGCGGCATGGTGACCCACGGTGCGGGGCGCGGCAACCGCATCGGCTTTCCCACGGCTAATGTTGACGCGATCGATACGCTGCTGCCGGGTCTCGGCGTGTATGCTGGAAGAGCGTATGTCACCGGAGGGCGTTGGCCCGCCGCGATCAACGTGGGGCCGAACCCCACGTTCGGCGTTCATACGCTGAAAGTCGAAGTACACTTGATCGGCTTCGACCGTCCGCTGTACGGCGAAGCACTCGAGGTGGATTTTTTGAGCCGCTTGCGCGATATTCAAACGTTCGACAGTGTCGAGGCACTGAAGCGGCAACTACGAGAAGACGTCGCCGCAGCGCTTGCCCTGCAGCCCCCAGTCCCCAGCCCCTAGTCTCTCGCCCATGCCCATCGATTGGAAGCGTTTCGCCGAGGTGATCGCCGCGCACCAGCGGTTTCTGCTGACCAGCCACGTTCGGCCTGATGCCGATGCGCTGGGGAGCGAATTGGGCTTCGCTGGCGTGTTGCGCGCCCTGGGCAAGGAGACGATGATCGTCAACGCGCAGGCGACGCCTCCGAATCTGCGCTTCCTCGACCCCTTCGGGCAAATCAAGGCGCTGGGGGTCGACGTGCAGCCGTCGCAACTCGAAACGGTGCAGGTGATGGTCGTGCTGGATACGAGCGCTTGGATTCAGCTCGGCGCGATGGCCGACGTGGTCCGCGCCACGAAAGCCAAGCGGATCGTGATCGATCATCACGTTAGCCAGGACGACCTGGGGGCCGAGCTGTTCAAGGACACCACGGCCGAAGCGACCGGCAGGTTGATCGTTGACGCGGCACGGGCGCTGAAGGTTACGCTGACCCCTGAGATTGCCACACCGCTATTCACCGCGGTGGCGACCGACACGGGCTGGTTCCGCTTCGGTTCGGCCAGCGGCGACACGTATCGCTGCGGCGGGGCGTTGGTCGATGCGGGGGCGAAGCCCAGCGCCATCTACAAACAACTGTACGAGCAGGACACGCTCGCCCGGCTGCGATTGATCGGCCGCACGCTGGCCCATGCCGAAACGGAACTCAACGGCCGGCTGATCTACACGAACGTCAGCCAAGAGGACTTCGCCGCGACCGGCGCGTTGCCCTCCGATACCGAAGACGTGATCAATATGACGCTCCAGGTCGGCGGGACCGAAGTGGCAGTGATCTGCGTCGAGTTGGCCGACGGAGGCGTGAAGTTCAGTTTCCGCAGTCGGCCCGCGGCCAGCGGAACGCAGATCGATTGCAGCCGCGTAGCCGAGCAGTTCGGTGGTGGCGGACACAAAGCCGCGGCCGGCGCCACGCTGCTCGAACCGTGCTCGACGGCACTGCCCAAGGTGCTTGACGCCGTGCGCCGAGCGATGCGATAATTTCGCACACTTGGCTCTTCGGCTTCGGCCGAAGTGGTCTGAGTTCCCGCCTCGACGCACCTTCTCGCACACGCCACGATGGACGACATCCCCCTCGCGCCGGCCCCGTCAAAACCGAACTCATCGAAGTCGAATCCATCGAAGTCGCAGTCGTCGGCTCCTGGCACCGCGCCGCTGAAAGGCAAATCGGGTGACACCGCAGCAACCGGCAGCGAGCCTCGCCGCGGGTTCGTAGGCAAGATGTTGGCCGTTATCATTGGCACCGTCGCCACGCTGGTGCCGGTTGGGGCGGGACTGGCCGTGCTGCTCGACCCGTTGCGGCGCAAATCGGGCACTGGAAGCGCGCGGCGAATCACGACGCTCGATTCGATTCCCGACGACGGCGTGCCTCGGCAGTTCCCGGTGCTTGCCGATCGTCAGGATGCCTGGAACCGGTTTCCCAATTCGCCGATCGGCTCGGTGTATCTGCGCCGCCTGCCGGGGACCGACAAGGTCGAAGCGTTCAACGCCACCTGTCCCCACGCCGGTTGCTTCGTCGCGTTCAAGCCCGATCGCAACCAGTACCAATGCCCTTGCCACACCAGTGTGTTCCAGGTCGATGGCAAGCGGGTCATGCCGTGCGTCAGCCCGCGCGATCTCGACAGCCTGGCCTGCGAGGTGCGCAGCGAAGGGGCCGATCGTGAAATCTATGTCGACTTCGTGAACTTCTATTCGGGCATCGCCGAGAAGAAGCTGCGAGCATGAAGCCACTTCTCGATTGGTTCGACGATCGGACCGGCTACCGCGCCTTGATGCACGAGGCGCTGTACGAGCGCATTCCCGGCGGAGCACGTTGGCGGTACGTCTGGGGGAGCACGCTGGTCTTCGCCTTCAGCGTGCAGCTTATCACCGGCTTGTTCCTATGGATGGGCTACAGCCCCAGCGGGCAGACCGCTTGGGAAAGCGTCTACTACATCCAGTACGAGATGCTCGGCGGCTGGCTGCTGCGCGGCATCCACCATTTCATGGCCCAGGCGATGGTCGTGCTGCTGGCCTTGCACCTGATGCAGGTGGTGATCGACGGCGCTTACCGCGCCCCGCGCGAGGTGAACTTCTGGCTGGGGCTGATCCTGATGCAGATCGTGCTCGGCCTGTCGCTCACCGGCTATCTGCTGCCGTGGGATCAGAAGGGATACTGGGCCACGCGCGTGGCGACGAACTTGATGAGCCTGGTGCCGGGCGTCGGCACCGACTTGCAGCAGATCGTCGTCGGCGGGGCCGACTACGGCCACGCCACGCTCACGCGCTTCTTCGCCCTGCACGCTGGTTTGTTGCCGGCGGCGCTGATCTTCTTCCTGGTGCTGCACGTGGCGATCTTTCGCCGGCATGGCATCCATGTCCGCAGCACGACACGCGCCCCCGAAACCACCTTCTGGCCCGACCAGGTGCTCAAGGACGCGGTCGCCTGCCTGGCCGTGCTTTGCGTGGTGCTGCTGTTCGTGTTCAAGCCGGCGATCATGGGGCAGTCGATCACCGCACATCCGGGCGACATGCTCGGCGCCGATCTCGGCGCCCCGGCCGACCCGGCGAACCAATACTCGGCGGCCCGGCCCGAGTGGTACTTCCTGTTCCTGTTCCAGTTCCTGAAGTACTTCCACGGCGAGTCGGAGTTCTACGGTGCGATCGTCATCCCCGGCGTGCTGATGGGCGTACTGTTCCTGATGCCGATCGTCGGCCGCTGGCGGCTGGGGCACTGGTTCAACGTGCTGTATGTGTTCGCGGTGCTCATTGGCGCGGGGCTGCTCACGGCCCAGGCGTGGTACGACGATCACCAGGCGAACTACGGCTGGACGCCGTTCTGGGCCGAAGACCCGAAGAAGGCTCACGAAGAATCGGAAGCGTACCTGAAGGCGGTTGAGGAAGCCGAACATGCCGCGCACCGCGCCGTCGAGCTGGCCCGAGCGCCGAGCGGCATTCCGTCGGCAGGGGCGGCGAGCCTGCTGCACGCCGATCCTTTCACGCAGGGGCCGCTGTTGTTCACGCGCTACTGCGCGACGTGCCACGATCACGTTGATTCCGGGGGGCACGGCATCCAGGCGGAAAAAAAATCGGCGCCGAACCTGTACAACTTCGCGAGCCGCGCGTGGATTGCCGGCCTGCTCGATCCCAAGCAGGTCGACGGCCCGAAGTACTTCGGCAAGACGAAGCACCGTGAAGGCGACATGGTCGGCTTCGTAAAGGAATCGATCCCTGAGTCGGAAAAGGACGAGGTGCGCGACGTCGTCATCGCACTCAGCGCCGAGGCGGCGTTGCCGGCTCAAAAGAACGCCGACCTCGACGATGCCCAGCAGATCGCCACGGGCAAGAAGATGTTCGAGAAGCTCACCTGCACCGATTGCCACAAGTACTACAACCACGGCGAGCCAGGCAACGCCCCCGATCTGACCGGTTACGGCTCGAAAGCGTGGCTGGCGGCGTTCATCTCGAACCCCAGCCATAAGCGGTTTTACGGCGAGCACAACGACAGCATGCCGGCCTTTGCCGAGCACAATCAGCCGCAACGCAACGTGCTGTCGCCACACGACCTGGCGCTGCTGGTCCGCTGGCTGCGCGGCGACTGGCACGTGGCGGACGAGAAAAATGCTGAATGATAAATGCTTAATGCTTAACGAGGTCGTGCTGCTTACATTAAGCATTAAGCATTTCGCATTCAGCATTCTCCGGAAAACAGCGATGAAACTTTTTAATCTCATTACGTTTGCCGCACTGTTGTTCCTGCCCAGCGGTCTCGTCGCCGCCGTCGACGACGGTTACGAGCCGATCTTCGACGGCAAAACGCTCGCAGGCTGGGACGGCAACCCGGCGTTCTGGCGCGTCGAGGATGGCTGCATTACCGGCGAGACCACCGAGGACAACCCCACCAAGGGGAACACGTTCATCATCTGGCGCGGCGGCGAGGTGGCCGATTTCGATCTGAAGATCGAGTTCAACATCCGCAACCACAACTCGGGCGTGCAGTACCGCAGCTTCGAGGTGCCCGATCAAAAGTGGGTCGTCGGCGGCTACCAGGCCGATATCGACGCCACCGGCGTCCACATGGGCTTGCTCTACGGCGAGAAGTTCCGCGGCATGCTTGCCAAGCGCGGCGAGAAGACCGTCGTCGGCACGAACCACAAACCGACCGTGGTCGGCAGCGTCGGCGATCCGGCCGAACTGCTCACGCACGTCAAGCTCGACGGTTGGAACGAGTACCACATCACGGCGCGGGGCTTCCAGTTCACCCAGCGCATCAACGGCACGGTCATGTCGGAAATGACCGACGATGATACCGCACAGCGACGTGCCAACGGCATCGTCGCGTTGCAGCTTCACCAGGGCCCGCCGATGAAGGTGCAGTTCCGCAACATCCGCCTCAAGCGCGATGCCGTCGAGGGGCAATCGAGCACCGGCGGCGGTGGCGAGGGACCGAAGAAGATTGTCTTCGTCGCCGGCAAGCCCAGCCACGGCTACGGCGCGCACGAACACAAGGCTGGCTGCATGCTGCTGGCCAAAGCGCTCAACAACAGTGGGCTACCCGTCGCCGCCGAAGTGTCGTACTACGGCTGGCCCGAGAATCCCAGCATTCTCGACGACGCGGCGGCGATCGTTTGCTACGCCGACGGCGGCGTGAAGCATCCGTTCAACGATCACCTGACCGAGCTTGACCGGCTGATGAAGAAGGGGGTCGGCCTCACGCTGCTGCACTATGCCGTCGAGGTGCCGAAAGGTCCTTCAGGCGATGCCTTCTTGGATTGGATCGGCGGATATTTCGAGCCCGATTGGTCGGTCAATCCGCACTGGACAGCCGAATACAGTTCATTTCCCAGCCACCCGATTGCGCGCGGCGTGAAGCCATTCGCGATCAACGACGAGTGGTACTACCACATGCGTTTCCGCGCGGGACTGGAAGGAGTGGCGCCGATCCTGACCACGCTGCCGCCGCCGGAGACGCTCTCACGTCCCGACGGTCCCCATAGCGGCAACCCCGCGGTGCGCGCCGCGATTGCCGCCGGCGAGCCGCAGCACATGGCCTGGGCGTGCCAGCGCAGCGACGGTGGCCGCGGCTTCGGCTTCACCGGCGGACACTTTCACTGGAATTGGGGCCACGACGATTTCCGCCGCCTGGTGCTCAACGCGATCGTCTGGACCGCGGGCGTTGATGTTCCTTCAAGCGGCATGCCGTCGAAGACACCAACCGCGGGCGATCTGATGGCCAACCAAGACGAGCCGACACCGCCGGGCTTCAAGCCCGAGGCGATCCAGTCGATGGTCGAGCACTGGAACAAGCCGGGCGAGTGACGCCTCGACTAGCCGCGTTCCCCGAGGGCGGACGACGCGCGGGGCAAGCCCCGCGGCTAATCTACGTGGTCCAGCGCAGCTCGTAAATCTCGCCGGGTATCGGCGACGCGATGCGCCAAAACACCAGCCGGCCTGGCAATAGCTCAATCGGCTGCGACGATCTGCGCGACGACACGCCTTCGAACAATTTGAACGCGCGCTCAGCGGTGAAGTGCGCCAGCAGCGTAAGGCAGTCGGTGGGCTGCTCGACGCCGGTGCGGAAGCATTGCGGCCCTGTTCCATCGGGCGCGGCGATGTTTTCCGTGCATCGACGTACCGACAATGGCTGATCGCGATAGGCGATCGTTTCCGTCAACGTCGCCGACGATGCTTGCAGCTCAAGCCACTGTACGTGCTCGCCGACGAAATCGCGAGTTACAGCAAGCTGCGGGCTGAGTAGATCAGCCAACTGCACTTCACGGCCAAGCGTATCGCTCAGCACCGTGGCCACGGCAGCGAGCGTTGGCGACGTGGTCGGTTGGCTGCTCTCGATTTTGCCGATCGTCCGCAGGCCGTAGCCGGCCCGCATTGCAAGTTCGTCCTGGGTCAAGCCCGCCTCGCCCCGTAGCACGGCCACCACGTGGCCGGCGGGGAACACGTGTCCGCGCGGCATCCGCAACTCCTGGGTGTCGAATCATGGTGCAACATCAATGCGAAATCATCGTGATACGGTTCGGTACGCTGCGCGTTCGCGGCCGGTTCGCTGCCGAGCGGCGGGAAAAAAATATATCAGAGTTGAGTGGGTCGCCTGAGTACGCACGTATCGTCCTTTACTGTTGTTCCAAGAGGTTCGATGATGACGCTTGCATCGCTTGTTCGTGATCTGTTGCACCGCACCGAAACCCGTCGCTCGCGGCCGACGAAGCGACGTTCGGCTTACCGCACGCTTGCCGGAGGATTTGAGTCGCTGGAGCCGCGCAGCCTGCTCACTGGAACGGTGACCACCGCGCTCTCGGTCACCAACGATTGGGGCAGCGGCTTTCAGGCGCAGCTACAGATCAACAACCAGCAAGCCAGCGCCGTGAACGGTTGGCAGATCGCGTTCGACTACGCGCCGAGCATCACGAGCATTTGGGATGCGCAGATCGTCAGCCACGTCGGGACCCATTACGTGATCAAAGGCGCTTCGTACGACAGCAACCTCGGCGCCAACAGCTCCGTGACGTTTGGCTTCGTCGCCGCCGGCGGCAGTTCCAGCCAGCCGGCCACCTACGCGCTCAACGGCGTCGCACTCGGCGGCGCAGGCGCCAGTCTGCCGAGCCTCACGGTCGCCAACGTGTCGATGTCCGAGGGGAACAGCGGGCAGACGAACATGGTGTTCACCGTGAACCTATCGACCGCGTCGACCAACACGGTCAGCGTGCAATACGCCACTTCCAATGGCACGGCGACCGCCGGCAGCGATTATCTTGCCACCGGCGGCACGCTCACGTTCGCGCCGGGGCAAACGAGCAAAACCATCTCGGTGCCGATCCTGGGCGACACGACGATCGAGCCCGACGAAACCTTCTCGCTTACGCTCAGCAATCCGGTGGGCGCGACGCTCGGCCAGGCATCGGCCACCGGGACCATCCTCAACGACGACACGCAAGCCACCACGGGCAATTACACGTTCCAAGTAACGAGCGACTGGGGAAGCGGCTTCACCGGCCAGATCACGGTCAATAACACCTCCGCCGCGGCGATCAACAACTGGCAGCTCTCGTTCGACTTCGCCGGGCAGTTGACGAGCATCTGGGACGCCACGATCGAGAGCCACACGGGGACAACGTACGTCGTGCAGAACGCCGGCTGGAACAGCAGCATTGCCGCAGGGGGCAGCGTCACATTCGGCTTCAACGGCAGCCCTGGGAATGTCTCGGTGACACCGGCCGATTACGTTCTCGGCGGCACGACAAGCACGGGCACGACCGGCACGGGCACGACAAGCGGCGGCACGACAAGCGGCGGCACGACAAGCGGCGGTTCAACGACCGGCTCGACCGGCGGTGTCGTTGGCACGCCGGCCACCGCAGCCACGGCGGTAATGCCCGCACAATTCTTTGCACCCTACGTTGACGTCACCTTGTGGCCGACCTACAACCTCACCACGGCTATGCAGAGCGGTGGGGTGAAGGACTTTACGCTGGCCTTCATCACCGCCGACTCGAACGATCAGCCCGCCTGGGGCGGCTACACCGAGTACGAAGTCAACGGCGGCAGCTTCGACATGGCCCTGCGGCAGCAGGTGACGCAGGTCCGCGCGGCCGGCGGCGATGTGATTGCCTCGTTCGGTGGTGCCGCTGGGCAAGAACTGGCCCAGCTGATCACGAGCGTGCCGCAGTTGACTGCCGCGTATCAGACGGTCGTCTCGTCGTACAATCTCACGACGCTCGATTTCGACATCGAGGGAGCTGCCGAGGCCGATCACGCGTCGATCGATCGGCGCTCGCAGGCGCTGGCGTCGCTGCAACAGACCGCCGCGGCGCAGGGGCAGACGCTGAACATCTGGTTCACACTGCCGGTGCTGCCGACCGGGCTGACGAGCGACGGCTTGTATGTGCTCGAATCGGCCGAGAAGTACGGTGTCAAGATCGCCGGTGTGAACATCATGACGATGGACTACGGTAACTCGGCAGCTCCAAATCCGGCAGGCCAAATGGGAACTTATGCGATCGACGCTGCCAACAGCCTGCACGGGCAGTTGCAAGGCCTGTACGGCACCTCGCTCAGCTCGGCGCAACTGTGGAACATGATCGGCATCACGCCGATGATCGGCATGAACGATGTGACAAGCGAGGTGTTCGACGAAGCGGCCGCGCAGCAGCTCGTCACGTTTGCCCAGCAACAGGGGATCGGGCGGCTGTCGATGTGGTCGCTGAACCGCGACACGTCCGGGGCGGCGCAGAGCTACGTCGCCAGCACCACGAGCAGCATCACGCAGCAGGCGTGGGACTTCTCGCACATCTTCGAGCTGATTTAAGTTTAGCCGGCGACCTTGGTCGCCGCGCTTAGGAAACGCGGCGGGCAAGCCCGCCGGCTAAACGGCCGGATCGGAAGGCTCGACGATCCGCAGCCAGAAACTCGTCGGAAACGCGCCGCCTTGGGCACTGGGAATGACGGCCTCGATCGCCGGGCGGTGCGTCTGCCACATGTACCAGGCGGGCCAGACGACCTCAATCGCGTGGTTCCCGTACAGCAGCGCATGAACCAGGTATTGCTCGTTCCAACCCCAGCGGTGCTCGATCACCCACGCGCGCGGATATTCGAACGGCAGAAAGATATCGTGTACGTGCACCCACACGCCGGCAGGCAATCGGGGCAGCACTTCCAGAAACAAGAACGGCACGTCGCCCGCTGTAGCCACGATGTGGCTTGAGTCGATGAACAGGATGTCGCCCGACGCGAGCGAACCGCTGATGCGCTCGGGCGGCAGCTCTTCGGCCCGGCAGGCGAGATGCTCGTCGGCGAACGACTGCACGTCGACTCTCGGCGAGGGATCGATGCAGGTGAGCCGTGTCGCCAGCGCACCGTCCGTGATCGCCCGGCGCGCCAACCGGCTCGAAAAACCGCTGCCGACTTCGATGATCTGCCGCGGCCGGGAGTGCCGCAAGATCGAGTAGTACACCTCGGCATCGACCGACGCGAACCAGTCGTTCCGCACGTAGTAGCCGGCCTGGTTGGGGTCGCCGTGTGCGGGCAATACGTTGTACGCTGCGGCATGCGGTCGGCACAGCTCGTCGAGCAGCCGCAGGTACGCGGCATCGTCGAACTTCAAGCCTTGGCCGTAGCGCGGCTGCGACCAATGGCCACGATGCTCGGCCGCTGCAAGCCGCGTTTGCTCGATCGTTTCGAGGCGCGTCGAGCTGATCGACATGCCCAACGGGTTCAAGACCCGATTGAGCGCGAGGCGGATGCGACTGGTGAGCATGGGGTAAAGGCTACAGGCGACTTCAGACTACGGGCTACAGGGAATCAGCTTCAATCTGTAGCCCGTAGCCCGCAGCCCGTAGCCGGACCGACCGCCGTTCAGGCGAGCGCGCCCCATTCGTCGCCGCTGCCGTGTTCCATGCCGTTACCGGCGGCCGCGTAGTCGTCGATGCCCAGGCGCGACTTCAGCTCCTGGAAGCGATCGTAAAAGTGATCGCTCGACGAGTGAACGTGCTCGGCCTCGGTGATGAACTTCATCTGATCATGGCAGGGCACATTGTGCCGCCGCATGATCTCTTCAAACGGCTTCAGATTCTGGCCGTACACGATCAGCAGCTTGTGCTCATCGAGCTGCACTTCCAGCGGGATGCCGGCGTTGAGCACGGCGATGCCGGTGCAGCCGTCGTCCAGCAGCAGGTCTTCGTAATCGCAGAGGATGCTCTTGAGCACCGGCATGTCGATGTGCTCGCGGTACAGGTCGGTGTGGCCGCGAGTATCGCGGTGATGGCTCGTCTCGAGCACCACGTCGACTTCATGCCCCAACGGGTCGAGCAAATCGAGAAACAGGTCGAACAGGTGTGGGCTGCTGGCCGCCCCCATCAGCACCGGCACCGTGGCGCGGGTTTGCTCGTCGCGATACACGTCGTGCCGGAAGCCCTGACGCGGCAGCACTTGCAGATCGTACGAAGGCCGAACGGCGTCGGTGAGCACGAACTCGCCGTAGCGCACGATGCTCAGGTGCGTTTCGAGTTCCTCTTCCGTGAGCCGTTCGAAACTGCTGGCGCCGGCGACAGGCTTGCCGTCGCGAAAGACGTTCCGAAAGAATCGCTTCAAGAAGCCCATGGCGAAAACACCCGCTCGCAAGTCCGCACTTCAGCCGTCGGCCCGGCGCCCACGACCCCCTGGTACGCAACGATAGGTCACACCGACGCGATGTCGCGAAATCGTCTTGGCGACGCCTCGCGACCCGCTCATGAGCCACCGGTCCTGGCCGGCACGCTCGTCACGACCGTCATGGCCATCGGAATCGATCGTTCCTTCGATGGCCGACCCGCCTGACACGACGCGCCGCAGCCACCGAAACCACCCGGCGCCATCGCTCAAGGCCGCGTGCCGTCCGACCGACAACCCAACTCTACCACTCACATTTTTCTGACCGTGGCAGCGATCGAAAAAATCGCGATCGTTTGCCGGCCGTCGCGCGAAGCTCTGCCGAACACGCAGATCGTTGCGCCCGAGGATCGTGCGCCGTCGGCATCTCCGGCCGAGCCGCAGTAAGGCAGCCGATCGAAGTGCCCCCCGCGACCTCATCGAGCCCGTTGGCTCGGCGACCCATGTCGCTGCCTGTCGTTACGCGGCGATCGACCGATTCGTTCGCCCTGCGGTCCACATGGCCTCGGCGATAGCGGTGCCGTGGCGGTTGCTTGCGGCCGCTATCATTCGTGCCGCGACAGGTGCTACACTCGCCACGATGTGGTCGCGATGCGCACAAGTTGTTCTGCCGTGGTTGTTCGTGACGGTGATTGTCGGCTGCGGCGAGACGGCGCCGCGTGCGCGCCGCGAGGCATGGGATATCTATTTCATGCAAGGCACCAAGATCGGTTACGGCCACGTCGCGCAGACGCCCGACAATCGCAATGGTCTGCCGGCCACCAAGACGGTCGCCGAGACGAGCCTGGCGATGCAACGGTTCGGCCAACAAACAGCAATGCGCATCGACTGCACCAGTTGGGAGTCGCTCGACGGTCGATTGTTGGAATTCGAGTGTACGACCCGGTTGGGGCCGTCGCCGCAGACGACGCGCGGCGGCGTCGTGGGAGACACGCTGCGCATCGAGACGCAACCGGCCGCGGGTCAGCCGGCCCGCCCGCCTACGGTGCTGCCGATTACCAAGCCGTTGGGCGGGTTCAACGCGATCGACGACTCGCTGGCTCGGCAGCCCATGCAACCCGGCCAGCGGCGCACGATCGAATCGATCTGGCCAGTGATCAATCGTCCGGCAACCACCGTGCTTGTGGCGCGCGATGTCGAAACGACCGATCTATTGCGCGGGACTGCCAAGCTGCTGCGGATCGAAGCGTCGACCCAGCTGCCAGGTTCGCCGCCGATCGATTCGGTGCTGTGGGCCGATGAGCGCGGCGAAGTGCTGAAAAACCGCATCGAGTCGCTCGATCAAACGGCCTATCGCACCAGCCGCGAAGTGGCGATAGGCCACGACGTCAACCGTGCCGCCGGCGGGGCAGCGGGGTTCGATCTCGGCTGGTCGTCGCTCGTCAAGGTGTCGCCACCGATTCCCGATGCCCACGCCACTCGTCGAGTGCGCTACGCCGTCGAACTCGCCGGAGGCAACCCTACCGAGGCATTCGTCTCGGACGCGGGGCAGCATGTCGAGCGCAGCGGTCCGCACTCGGCTGAGATCACGGTCGTGGCGGTCCGTCCCGACACGCCGATCGATGCCATGGCCGTTGCCGCCGATCCGCCGATCGCTGCCGACCGGCAGCCCAGTGCCTTGGTGCAGAGCGACGACCCGCGTGTTGTGGCGATGGCCAAGGAGGCTGCCGGCGACGAGAAAGACCCGTGGGCGTTGGCTCAGCGGCTCGAAGCGTTCGTGCACGGCAAGATTCGCGCGAAGAATTTTTCGCAAGCCTTCGCCAGTGCCGCGGAAGTGGCGGCAACGCTCGAAGGAGATTGCAGCGAGCACGCCGTGCTGCTCGCGGCCCTGGCCAGGGCGCGTGGCCTACCGGCGCGCGTCGCTTTGGGCCTGGTGTATGTCGAGGCCGAATCGGCCTTCGGCTTTCACATGTGGACGGAGACGTACGTCGTCGACCGCTGGATTGCGATGGATGCGACGCTGGGGCGCGGCGGTATCGGCGCGGCGCATCTGAAATTGGGGACAACCCGGCTGGCCGATGGCGATGCGCTGGCCAGCTTCTTGCGCGTGGCGCAAGTGCTTGGGCGGCTGAAGATCCGGGTGCTCGACGTCGAGCGCTGATGACGCCTCGACCCGGCACCGCGTCACCGGTAGCGCGGCCCAGCGGGCGAGGCTACTTCAGCCGACGGCGGGCTTGCCGGTGCGGCACCGCCCGCGGGCGGAACTGGGCCCGCCAACGGCCCTGAAGGCGTCGTCGGAGCGGCAGGCGCTAAATCCCTGGGCGCCGGCGTATAAAGCTGAGTACCCGGAATCGCGTCGCCCGCATCGGGTCCGTCGAAGATGGTCCAGATCTTCGTCCCCTTTTGCAGCTTGGCCACGTACTGCTCGATTTGATCCTGCACGCGAGTCTGCTTGATCGCCATCTTGATGTTTCCTTGGACTTCGGAAAACTGCGTGCGTCCCGCGTCCTTGCGTTCGACCACGCGGATGATGTGGAACGAGCGCTCGTCCTCGAGAATCGGGCTCATCTGGCCGACCGGCAACGTGAACAGGGCGTTTTCGACTGCGGTCGAGGCGAGGCTTCCTTTGGTGGTCCACGGATGGGCGCCGCCATCGGCCGAGGTGCCGCCGTCGCTCGTCGACCGCGCAACGTCGGCAAACGCTTCGCCGGCGAGTATGCGGTTGCCGGCGGCCGCGATCGCCTGGAACGCCTCTTCTTTGCTCGGATACTTCGAGAACCGCACCATCAACTGCTCCCAACGAACTTGCGCGGGATAATCGAACTCGGTGGCGTGCTCGAGATAGTAGGCCAGCATCTGTTCGTGCGTGATCTCGCGATCGGCCTTCACCTGCTGACGCACCCAGTCCTGGGCAATGTTGCGTTCGGCAAACGCACGACGCTCGCGCTCGATCGAGTTGCCCGCCTCACGCAGCTTGTTGTCGAGTTCCTGGCGCGTCTTGCATTTGAGCTTCACCATCGCCTTGGGAACTTCCTTGGCTTCGAAAATCTCGTAGAGCTTCTTGTTGATCCCGTCCATCGACTCGCCCGCCTTGTGCTGGGCCTCGGCCAGGATCAACTTGGTCTGAATCGCCTGGTCCAAGCGCCGCCGCAGCAGTTCCATCCGTACCTTCTCGACCTCGCTCGCCGGAATCTCTTTGCCGCGCGCCGTCAGTAGCTCGTTGATCGGCCCCAGAATCTCGCCGGCCATGATCACCTCGCTGCCGCCTACGCGCGCGATGACCTTGGCACCTTCGATGTCGTAGGCCTGACTGGCGGCCTCCGACAACACGGGGCTCTGCACCGGTGCGGCGACCACGTCGGTATCGCCCGGGGCGGTAGCGATCGCAGCCTGATCGGGAACAACCGCCGACGGCAACGGAGCGTCGATCGCCGCCGTCGACGCGGCCGCTGGTGGTGGCCCGGCAGGTAACGCTGCGCTCGGCGGCGGTCCAGCGGGCAACGACGCGACCTGCGGCACGACCGTCGCCGACGGCGGCGCCGCTTGAGGCATCTGCATTGTTGCCGCCGGTGATCGCGCCGCCGTGACCGGCGGAAGCCGCGAGATCGACACGCCCAGCCGGTTGCTCTGATCGACGGTCGGAAACGCGCCGGGTAGCGGCGGCGGCGCGAACAACGCGCGGCTCCCCTGCGCTTGCGGCACCGGCGAAGCGCTCGGCCACGACTCGGGGCGCGCCACCGCCGCCGACGGGGTCACCGGCGCCGAAAGTCCGCTGTTCATCCCCGGCATCGGGCCTTGCCCCGAGCCCATCATTCCCATCCCCGATCCAGGCATGCCGGGCATCCCGCCGAACCCTTGTCCTCCCGCCGGCAAGCTGCCGTACTGCGCCGCGCTAGGATCGGTGGCCTGGGCCGCCGCGCGATCCACCATGGCCGCATCACCAGCCAGCGCGAGCGCTGCGGCGACGGCCATCACGCGGATCGTTCGCAACAAAAGCCTGGGCAAGGCGATGTGCCGTTGTTGAGAAAAGAAAAACGACAAGTCGGAAGGCAGCGCGCAGGAGGGGACTACAATGCGCCGCGGCGATACTAGCGAACGTGCCAGCCGCAGACAACGGCGGTTTATCGATCGTTCGCCGCCGTCGTCGGTTACGATACTCGACAGCATGGCTAGCACGATCTCGCACATCGAAACATTTGCGGCCGACTATCCCGTAGCCGGGCACTTCAAATTCTTCGACTCTGGCCGCGGCCCAACTGCGGTGCGACCGACGATCGTCGTCAAAATCGTTGCCGACGACGGTACGACCGGTTGGGGGCAAGCGGTCCCGTCGCAACGCTGGAGCTACGAAACCCCCGAAACCGTCCGCAGCACGATCGATCGCTATCTGGCCCCGGAGCTGATCGGCCGCGATTCGTCCGACCTCGCCGGCGCCCATGCCGCGATGAACCGGGCCATCGCTCCGTCGTTCTCCACCGGGCAGCCACTGGCCAAGGCAGGCATCGACCTGGCATTGCACGACCTGGCTGGCAAGGCGACCGGCCGGACCGTTGCGGAGCTGTGGGGACGGCCTCCTGGCGGCACGGTCGAGCTAAGCTGGACCCTCAACCCGCAAACGCTCGACGAAGTCGCGGGACAGATCGAGATAGCATGCCAGCAAGGCTATCGCAGCTTCAACGTCAAGGTGGGTAACACCGTCGAGGCCGACCTGGCGCTCTGCCGCGAGGTGCGTCGGGCGGCGCCGCAAGCCTTCGTGTGGGTCGATGCCAACGGCGGCTACGATGAGGCCAGCGCGCTCACGATCGCCCCGCGGCTGGCCGATCTAGGCATCGCCGCGTTCGAGCAGCCGCTGCCGGCCAACCGGCTTCGCGGCTTGCGTACCCTGAAGCGGCAAGGTGCGCTGCCGATCGTGCTCGACGAGCCGATCGTCTCGCGCGTCGATCTCGAAGAGTTTCTGGGCCTGGGGCTGCTCGACGGCGTAACGATGAAGGTGTCGCGCTGCGGCGGCCTGTTCGAGTCGCTGGCGACCATGAAGCTGATTGAAGATTCCGGACTGTTCTGGCTGGGCAGCGGCCTGACCGATCCCGACATCTCGCTGGCCGCGTCGCTGGTGTTGTTCGCCGCGTTCGGCCTCGAGCGTCCCGCAGCACTCAACGCACCGCAGTTCCTGACGACGAGCATCCTCAAATCGCCGCTGGCAGTGACTGACGCCCGATGCGCCGTGCCAACCGACCCGGGCCTCGGTGTGATAGTCGACGAATCCAGTTTGCGCGATGAGTAAGCTATGCGTGATCGCGACGATTTGTTTGCTGCGTTGGCTCGTTCGCGATTCCGGAGCCGGTTTCGTCTTGATGCGCGGGATCGGGCTTATCTTCGCAATAAGGGCCTGGCGGCGATCCTCGAGCACGGCCGCGAGTTTATCGCCACTCGGTTGGCACCAGCCGGGCCGGCCAACGACGGCCGGCAGACGCCGATGCGTGGGCATCCGGTGTTCGTGGCCCAGCACGCCACGGCGACCTGCTGCCGTTCGTGCTTGGCCAAGTGGCACGGCATCGCCAAGGGGCGAGCCCTCGCCTCAGGCGAAATCGAGTACGTGCTCGGCGTGATCGGCGCTTGGCTCCAGCACCAACCTGCCGGTGCGAAGCAATCGCCGCCGACCCGCGACTACCCGTTGTTCGATGCCGCCGAAGGCGGCGGCTGAACTGGAACGACGACTTCGGCCGGCACCACCGGCGGGGCCAGCGGTGGGACAACCGGCGCCACGGGCATCGGCTGCTGCGAGTTGGGTCCGCAGGCAAAACATTCCCAACCGCCACCCAGAGCTCGATAGGTCTGGATGAGGTTCAACGCGATGTTGCCGCGCGCCGTGGCGAGTTGATCCTGCACCGTGACAAGCGTCGACTGGGCGTTGAACACGCGGTTGAAATCGACAACGCCCGCCTGATATTGCAGATCGACCAGTTCGACGAACCGTTCGGCCTCGGTCACCGCATCTTGCAGCCGCGCCGCCTGCTGCTGGGACTGCAAGAAACCGACAAGTGCGTCCTCGACCTCGCGCCCCGCGGTGAGCACCGTCTGCTGATACTGGAGCAGCGACTGTTGATACCGGGCGTCGGCGGCGCGCACGTTGTTCAGAATGCGGCCGTAGTTGAGCACGTTCCATTGCAACGTCGGGATGATGAAGCCGACGAAGCTCTTCGAGTTGAACAGGTCGCTGAGATCGTTGGCCGCGTAGCCGATGAAGCCGTTGATCGCCAGCCGCGGATACATGTCGGCTTCGGCCACGCCGATGCGCGCGCCTTGGGCGCCGGCTTCACGCGCGGCGCGGCGCACGTCGGGGCGCCGGCGCAGCAAGTCGGCCGGGATGCCGACGGCCAGCTCGATCGGCGCTCGCGGAATCGCCGCCGGGGGCAACTGAGCGGCCAGGTCGTTGACCGGCGTGCCCAGCAAAATGCACAACTGGTTGGCGGCTTGCCGGCGACCGGCTTCCAGCGGCGGGATCGACGCCTCGGTTTGGGCAAGGATCGACCGCGCCTGGCGCACGTCGACTTCCGACGAACGGCCACTGCGGTAACGGTCCTCGGCAATCTTGGTGGTGCCGCGCTGGATGATGACGTTGCGCCGCGCGTACTCGAGCCGCTGCTCGTAGGTGCGCATCTGCACGTAGCTCGTCGCCACTTCCGAGAGCAGCATCACGAGCGTTTCACCGTAGCGCTCGACCGAGGCGCCCAAGTCGCCATCGGCCGCTTCGACCGCGCGCCGATAGCGTCCCCAAAAATCGATTTCCCACGAAGCATTGAACCCGTCGGTCCACACGTTGAACGTGCCGGGCAACGGCAGCCCCAGGTTCTGCGGCAGTTGGCCGTGTGCATAGGCGGCGAGGGCCGTTTGGCGCTGCGGAAACAAGTTGCCGGCGGCGACGTTTCGCTGAGCGCGAGCTTCGAGGATGCGCGCTCCCGCAGTGCGCAGGTCGAGGTTCTGGCGATACGCGGCATCGACGAGGCTGTTGAGGCTTGCATCGTTGAACGTGGTCCACCAGTAGCAGCCCTCGGCGGGCCAACCGCTGATCCGCGGATCGCCGGCGTCGACCCAGCCGGCCGAGACCGGCGCGCAAGGCGTCACGGCATTCGGCCCGACCTTAAAGCCATTTCGCCACCATTGCCGCAGGCTCGTGCAGCCTCCGGCGATCGACAAGGCCCCCAGCGCGATGGCAATCGCGGCACCGCGCCGCAGGCGCTGCCGCGCTTCCCGAGCGCGCTCGATACCACGTAAGCCGTACATTGTTGATCGCCGCGCCGCCCGGGCGTTGGCGTTGGCGCATTCCATGAAGTTGCTAAGATCGGCCGGACCGGTCCCGTTGGATTTCGTCGGCAGAGCGTTAAATCCGCCATGAGTGGAACCACCCGGGGCCGTACAATCGTCTGGCGGCATGAACTTTGACGATTATGCGGCGCGCATCGGTTATGAGCGTTTCTCGGCCGCGGCGAGTATGTAATGAATCGTTTTCTCTTGGTGGGTTTACTGCTTGCCGCCGTGCTGATCGCGGTCGCCTCGTGGTGGTGGGAGCACGAGCGCCGCAACTCTCCCGAGCTGGAACTGTTCGGCAACGTCGACTTGCGGCAGGTGGCGCTGGCCTTCAATAACAACGAGCGCATCGCCGCGGTGCTAGTCCAAGAGGGGGATCGGGTCCACAAGGGGCAAGTGCTGGCACGGCTCGATGTCGGCCGTCTCGAACCGCAGGTGGCGCAAGCCGAGGCCCAGGCGGCCGCGCAGCGGCAGGTGGTCGACAAGCTGCATCATGGCAGCCGCCCCGAGGAAATTGCTCAATCGCAAGCGAATGTCGAATCGGCCCAGGCCGACGCCGCGAACGCGCTGCGGCAGTACGATCGGCTGCGTGATCTCGCCACGCGCTCGAAGGGGGAAGCGGTCAGCCAGCAGGATGTCGACAATGCGAAGGCGGCGCTGACCGTGGCCGAAGCAAAGCTGGCCGTGAACCAAAAAGCGCTCGACCTGATGGTTGCCGGCCCGCGCAAGGAGGACGTCGCCGAAGGGGAAGCGCGGCTCAAGGCCGCCGAGGCGCAGGCGGCATTCTTGCGCCGCGAGTTGGCCGACGCCCAGTTGTTTGCCCCGGTCGACGCCACGGTGCGCACGCGGTTGATGGAGCCGGGCGAGATGGCGTCGCCACAGCGGCCGGTGTTCTCGCTGGCGGTGACCGATCCGAAATGGGTGCGGGCGTACGTTTCGGAGCCCGACCTGGGATTGGTGCATCCGGGGATGAAAGCGGAGGTAAAGGTCGACAGTTTTCCCGATCGGCGCTTCGAAGGTTGGGTGGGCTTCATTTCGCCGGTCGCCGAGTTCACCCCCAAGGCGATCCAGACCGAAGAGCTGCGCACCAGCCTGGTGTACGAAGTGCGCGTGTTCGTCACCGATCCCAGCGATGATCTGCGGCTGGGCATGCCAGCGACCGTTTATCTGGCCAAGAACGCAGTTCCCGAGAGCCAATCGCGCCAAGCCAAGGCATCGACACCGCGCCAGCCATGACCGGTCGAGGCGAAACCGTCGTCGTCTGCCACGAGCTGCGCAAGGCGTTCCGTCGCCAGACGGGCGAAACGGTCCAGGCCCTCGATGGCGTGTCGTTCAAAGCCCAGCGCGGCACGCTCACTGCCCTGGTCGGCCCCGACGGCGCCGGCAAGACCACGCTGCTGCGGCTGCTGGCCGGGTTGTTTTCGATCGACGCGGGCGAGGTGCACGTGCTCGGCATCGACGTGCGTGCCGAGCCCGAGCGCGTGCAGCCGCACCTGGGCTACATGCCGCAGCGATTCGGCCTGTACGAAGACCTGACCGTGCAGGAGAACTTCGACCTGTACGCCGACGTGCACGGCGTGACGGCTGCCGCGCGCCGCGAGCGTTACGAACAGCTCATGCAGATGACCAACCTGGGGCCGTTCCGCGAGCGGCTTGCGGGGCGATTATCGGGCGGGATGAAACAGAAGCTCGGCCTGGCGTGCGCCCTGGTGCGGACACCCGATCTGCTGCTGCTCGACGAGCCGACCGTGGGAGTCGATCCCCTTTCGCGCCGCGAGTTGTGGGAGATCATTCTGCAACTCGTCGGTGAGCAACAAATCACGGTGCTCGTGAGCACGTCGTATCTCGACGAGGCCGAGCGCTGCGATCGCGCCGTCGTGCTGTACCAGGGAAAAATTCTGGCGCAAGGCGCGCCCGGCGAAGTGAGCGCGCTGGCCGAGGGACGGACATTCTGCGTCGATCCGCCTGCGGGACAAACCGCGCGTGGCCTGCAAGCGCGCCTGCTGGCCGAGGCGAACGTGATCGACGCCGTTCCCGAAGGTGGCCAGGTGCGATTTGTTTGCAAGGCTGAGGCAGGCCAGTGCCGCGCCCCGGCCATCGCCGCGCTCGCCGGCGCGAAGGTTGCAACCGCCGAGCCGCGCTTCGAGGACGGCTTCATGGTGCTCTTGCGCGAGCAACACCCCGAAGCGCGTGAGCGTCACGATGATTTCAATCTTGGTGGCGATACCGGTGCCGCCAAGGCAACAACTGCCGCCGAGCGCGGCGAGGCAGTGGTCGAAGTACACGACCTGGTGCGGCAGTTCGGCCAGTTCACCGCGGTCGATCACATCAACTTTGAAGTCCACCACAATGAGATTTTCGGCTTGCTAGGCCCCAACGGCGCCGGCAAGACGACGACCTTCCGCATGCTCTGCGGCCTGCTGCCAGCCACGGCGGGAACGCTGCGCGTGGCAGGCGTCGACCTGGGCCGAGCGCGTGCCTCGGCAAGAAAGAACATCGGCTACGTCGCTCAAAAGTTCTCGCTGTACGGCCAG
The DNA here is from genome assembly GCA_036272935.1 of Pirellulales bacterium. Lineage (GTDB taxonomy): Bacteria > Planctomycetota > Planctomycetia > Pirellulales > PNKZ01 > DATAXP01. Next base: position 50,655 of record DATAXP010000050.1, read on the forward strand.
CTCACCGTGCTCGAAAACCTCGACTTCTTCGCTGCGGCTTACGGCGTGCGCGGCGAGCGCCGCCGGCGGCGGATCGCGTGGGCGCTCGAGGAATTCGAACTGGAGCAACTAGCGCGACTGCCCAGCGAGCAGCTTCCCGGCGGGTACAAGCAGCGCTTGGCGATGGCCGCGGCGCTGCTGCACGAACCGGAAATCTTGTTTCTCGACGAACCGACCAGCGGCGCCGACCCGGCGGCGCGGCGCGAGTTCTGGCTGCGGATCACCGCGTTGGCCGAGCATGGCGTGACGGTGATCGTGACGACGCATTTTATGGAAGAGGCCGAGTACTGCGATCGCGTCGTGATTCTCGACGCCGGACGCATTCTGGCCCAAGGCACGCCGGCCGAAGTGCGGCGCCTCGGCCGCGCGAAGGCGGGGCGCAACGCCACGATGGAGGATGCGTTCATTGCTGTGGTCGAGCAAGCGCGGCAGCACAAGCCGCAGGAGCCCGCCGCATGAGCGCCGAGATAATGGAACTCTCGCCGGCGGCTGCCAAGCGATTGCGCATCGCCTCGTTGGTGCGCAAAGAGACGCGGCAGATTATCCGCGATCCCAGCAGCATCGCCATCGGCGTGGTGCTGCCGCTGATGCTCATCCTGGTGTTTGGCTACGGCCTTTCGCTCGACGTGAAAGACGTGCCGGTGGCGGTGGTCGTCGAGGAAGCATCGCCCGAGGCGATGGAGCTTTTGGCCAGCTTTCGTTTGTCACCGTACTTCCTGGCGACGTCGGTTTCGTCGATGGCGCAGGCCGAGCGGCTGATGCTGGCTCGCGAGGTCGACGGCGTGGTGCGCATTCGCCAGGATTTCAGCCGCAACGTGTACGGCGGACAGCCCGAGGTGCAGGTGCTGGTGCACGGCACCGACGCCAACCACGCGCGAATCGTCGAGAACTACGCACTGGCCGCAGTCGGTCAGTGGGCCGCCCGGCAGGCTGCCGAGGGGAAAACGATGCCGGCCGGCGCCGCCACGGTCGACGAGCGCCTGTGGTTCAACGAAGCCAACGAGAGCCGCTGGTTCCTGGTCCCAGGGCTGGTGGTGCTGATCATGACGCTGATCGGCGCGATGCTCACCAGCCTGGTCATGGCACGCGAATGGGAGCACGGCACGCTCGAAGCGCTGTTCGTCACGCCGGTCCGCCCGGGTGAAATTCTGCTCGGCAAGACCATTCCGTATTTCGTGCTGGGGATGATGGGGCTGGTGCTGTGCGTGCTGGCGGCGCGGTTCTTGTTCGATGTGCCCTTGCGGGGATCGCTGGCTGCGCTGACGGCGGCGTCGATGTTGTACCTGCTGATCGCCCTGGCCATCGGCCTGCTGATCTCGTCGACCTTCCGCAGCCAGTTCGTCGCCAGTCAGATCACGATGCTGGTCACGTTCCTACCGGCGCTGATGCTCTCGGGCTTCCTGTTCGACCTGCGCAGCATGCCGCTGGCCGTGCGACTGCTGACATATCTGCTGCCGGCGCGTTACTACGTCACGCTCTTGCAAACAATCTTCCTTGCCGGCGACGTGTGGAGCGTGCTGCTGCCCAACGCCGCGGTGCTCACCGTGATGGCCGCGGGCCTGCTGTTGATGACACGCCGGGTGATGCGCAAGACGCTCGATTAAGGATGCAACAATGCTCGATGCCGTGCTGCGCGTGATCGCCCTGGTGCACAAGGAGCTGTTGGCGATCCTGAAGGATCCGCGCAGCCGGTTCAGCCTGCTGATCCCGCCGATCCTGCAGTGCCTGATCTACGGCTACGCCGCCACGTACGATCTGAACGACGTGCCGTTCGCCGTGCTCGACCGCGATCGCAGTGCGGCCTCGCACGAGTTGCTCGCCCGGCTCGATGGCTCGCCGGAGTTTGAGCGTGCGGCGAATTTCGATCGGCTTGCCGATTTGAAGGCGTCAATCGACAATCGCCGCGCATTGCTGGGTATTCAGATCGACGAGGATTTCGAGCGCAAGCTGTATGCCGGCGTCCCTGCCGAGATCCAGGTGCTGGCCGACGGACGCAATTCCAACACCGCTGGCACGGCGCTGGGTTACGTGGGCGCGATCGTCCAGCAATTCAATGCCGACTGGCGCAGCGAGCACGGCCAAGGCAGCCCGTCGATCGAGGTGGTGATCCGCGCCTGGTACAATCCGAATCTCGAAACGCGCTGGCACATGATCCCCAGCCTGGTTGGCACATTGACGCTACTGCAAACTTTGCTGCTCACGGCGATGTCGGTGGCGCGCGAACGCGAGCAAGGGACCTTCGACCAGTTGCTCGTGACGCCGTACCGGCCCAGCGAGATCATGATCGGCAAGGCGCTGCCGTCGATGCTCATCGGCCTGCTGCAGGCCACGAACGTCCTTTTGGTCGCACAGCTTTGGTTCCACATTCCGTTTGCCGGGTCGTTCGTGGTGCTGTACGTCGTGCTGAGCGTATTCCTGCTGGCGGCCGTGGGGCTTGGGCTGCTAGTGTCGTCGGTGGTCGCCACGATGCAACAAGCGATGCTGTTCTCGTTCATGCTGATGATGCCGTTCGCCTTGCTTTCGGGACTGACGACGCCGATCAGCAGCATGCCGCGTGTGCTGCAATGGTTCACGTACATCAACCCGCTACGCTACGCCATCGAGCTGGTGCAGCGCATTTACCTGGAAGGGACGGGCCTCGTGCAATTGCTTCCCGAGGTCTGGCCGCTGGCGGCCATCGCCGCCGTCACGCTGCCGATCGCGGCGTGGATGTTCCGCAACAAGCTGACGTGAAATGCGGAATGATAAATGCTGAATGCTGACGCCGGCAATTTAGCATTGAGCATTCCGCATTTAGCATTCAACCGATCAGCGCCGCGATTGGCTTACCGCCGTCGGAGATGGCGATCGGGCGGCCGACGGGGCTGATCTCTTCGTGCTTCGGGTCCATGCCCAATAGCCGGGCGATGGTGGCGAAGTAATCGGGGACGGTGACCGGGTGGCTGGCCACGCGCGCTCCTTCGGCGTCGGTGCTGCCGAAGGCTTGCCCGCCGCGCACGCCGCCACCGGCCAGCACGGTGGCCCAGGCATTCGGATAGTGATCGCGGCCGTCGGCCGGGCTGATCTTCGGCGTTCGGCCGAACTCACCCATCCACACGATCAAGGTATCATCGAGCATATGACGTTCCTCAAGATCGCGGATCAAGGCGGCAAACGCCGGATCGAGGTCGTGCATCAGGTACGTGGTCTTGGTGAAGTTGTCGATGTGCGTGTCCCAGCCGTCGAGCGTCACCTCGACAAACCGCACACCGGTTTCGATCAGCCGCCGGGCCATCAGGCAGCCGCGGCCGAAATCGCTGTCGCCGTACGCTTGCTGCACGGCGCGTGGCTCGTCCTTGATGTTGAACGCTTTGACCAGCGACGACTGCATCAGCCGCACGCTCTTGTCGTACACCGCATCGTGGTTGGCCACGGCGGCAGCGTGCGTCTCGGCCCGGAAGCCGTCCTGCAAGATCGCCAGAGCTTCTCTCCGCGCGCTGAATCGGCTGCGATCGACATCCTTCGCCAGCGGCAGATTGCGCACTCCCTGGTTCGGGTCCTGCACCGTGAACGGATTGTGCTGCACCCCCAGGAACCCCGAGCTGATGCTCGGCCCGCGGATGCTCACGAAGTTCGGCAGCTCGAAGTTCGGATCGCCCAGCTCGTGGCTCACCCACGAGCCAAGGCTCGGATGCTTGAGCGTGCCGGAAGGGGCGTAGCCGGTGTGCATCAGGTACTGGCCGCGGTCATGGTTCCCTTCCTTGCTGGTCATGGAACGGATGATGGCCAGGTGCCTGGCTTGCTCGGCCAGCAGCGGCAGGTGTTCGCAGATCTTCACGCCGGGGGCACTGGTGCTGATCGCCTCGAACGGTCCGCCGGTGGCGGTGCCCGGCTTGGGATCGAACGTATCGAGATGACTCGGCCCACCGTTCATCCACAGCAGGATACACGATTTGCCGCGCCGCTTGGCATCGGCCACGGCGGCCATCGCCTGCCACCGCGGGATGCACAGGCTGAGCAACCCGCCCAGCCCGCCGGTCAGAAACGTCCGGCGCGCGACAGGACCAAGACAAGGTTTCGTCATCTGGACTTCGTCATTCATTCGACATTCGTCCTTCGCCAGTTCGTCATTTTCCCGCTAGTGGTTTGTCAAAAACTCGGTGCAGTTCAGCAGCGCCCAGTAAATGTCCTCGAACGCCTGTTCCCGCGTGGTGTTCCCTCCACCGGTGGCGGCCAGATGTTGGAACGGCGCTTCGGCGGCGAACGCCTGGAACGCTTTCACAAACAAGGCCCCGTCGGCATTGTTCTTCACCAGTTTGCGCAGTGCGGTGAAATCGGCGCCGGTCTTCGCGTGTTTGAGCAACTCGGTAAAATCGGCGCCCTCGCTGGCATGGGCGATCTCCGGGCTGACCCCCAGCGCCGACAGTCCCGTCGGCGTGCTGGCCGGTGGGCCAGCGGTATGCGCTACCTCGCGCGACTTGGCGAGGAACGCCCGCCACTTTTTCAATTCCACTTCGGTCGGGCGACGTGAAACGGTCCGCAGGTAAAGCTGCTCGATCGCCGCGACATCGTCGCTCGCGCGGCTCAGCACCGTCCCGAGCCCTTCGTTCGGCACCAGCCGTGCCGATCCGCACACCAGCGTTCCGTTGAGCAGCAGCAGCGACCGCGGGATGGTCCCTTCCTGTTCGATCACCTCGGCCATGTCGTCGGTCCCCATCTGGCTGACCAGCTGAGTAATGAACGCGTTGCGGACCATATCGAAGTGCCCCTTGCTCAAGCGGTCGAGCCGGTCGTCGGTGTCGGTTGCCGTGCAGATGGCGTCGAACAGTTCTTCCACGTCGAGTGCCTTGAGCGGAAAACTCCCCCAGTATGTCTCCTCCTTGGCCGATCGCTGTAAATCGACGCACGCCCGGCCGTAGGCCCCGGTGCTGCAAATCACGCGCAGCAGGTGCTGCAAGTCGTAGGCATGATCGGCAAAATCATCAGCCAGTGCATCGAGCGTGGCCGGCAACAGCGGTGGATTGCCCGGCCTGAAATCGTCGACTGGCTCGACGAACCCGCATCCCAGCAGCTTGCCCCACAGGCGATTGACGATCGCCTTGGCGAACCAGGGATTGTCTTTCGCCGTCACCCAATTGGCTAACGCAACCCGTCGGCTGCCGAAGCTCGGCGCGGCCGGCCCGTTGAGCATTTTCGGCGTCTCGTTGACGTAATCCTTGTACGAGCCGAAGAGCGTTTCGTATTTCTCATACGGCGGCGTGAACCAGCGGTCCTTCAGCTCCATGCGGTAGGTGCCAACTACCTTGAGCAGCATTCCCGGTCGATCGACGTAGGTCGGGAACGTCTTGGCGAAGCAGGCGGTGAACTGCTTGAAGTCCTTCTGCGTCCATTTTTCGGTCTTGTGATCGTGGCACTGGGCGCATTGAATCTGTACGCCCAGAAACAGCTTCGACGTGGCGGCCGCCATGTCAGGGATGCTACGCGAGTGGCGCATGAACCAGTTCACCGCAGGGTTGAAGCGCTCGTCGAAATCCTTGGGCGTTTCGCTGTAGCCGGCCGGCCGCTCGCGGTTCGAGTTGTACCCCTCGGCAGTGATCAGGTCGCGCACCATTTGGTCCCACGGCGCGTTCTTGTCGAATTCCTCGCGCAACCATTGCTGAAAGGCCGTCCGATCGATGAACGCTTCACGCGTGAGGCGCCCGATGAGCAGATTGTCCCAGTACGTGCCCCAATGCTCGGCATAGGCGGGACTGGCCAGCAGGCGGTCGATCTCACGCGTGCGCTTGTCGGCACGCTTGTCGGCAAGGAACTCGACGATGTGCTCCGGCTCGGGAAGCTGGCCGGTGAGGTCGATCGTGGCGCGACGCAGCCAACGGGCATCGTCGGCCGCCGGGGCGGGTGTGATGCCGTGCTCGGCCCACGCCGCGCGGATTTGCGCGTCGACCGTGGCGACGACCGTCGGGACTGCCGAGTCGATTGAATCCGCATTCGCCCTCGCAGCAAAAGAGGCAAGAAGTGCCAGCGCTAATACGTGGCGATTGGTCATGGTCCGTCCCTTAGGAAGCCATTGCGAAAGAAATGTCTGGGCTGTGGGAGGCGATTCCCATCGCCGATTTGTTCACATACTTCACGCTGCCGGTCGGCGAAAGGATTCGCCTGCCACGAACAATTAACTCGCGTTTTCGAGCAAACTATCTTTCATCGCTGTTTGCCACTCATTGACCAGCCGTGCGTGCCCGATTTGTGCCGTTCAATCGACTCGCGCAGCGCCTCGCTTTGGGCGTCGGTAAGCAGCGGCGCGATCTCCGCGATCATGCCGGCGAAAATTGCACGCCGGCGCTCTTCGGCCTCGTTGCGTAGCGACAGCAGGTCGCGCATCGATTGATCGACGATCGACCGCAGTTGCGATTCCTGGTCTGGCGTTACATGCACTTCGTCGCGCAGCCAGGCCATGGTGCGCGGCGACCAGGTTTCGGGATTCGCTCGGTCGCGGATCGTCCGTTGAATCGCTCCCACGGTCAGCGCCGCACCAATAGCCATGCCGGCGACGAACACCGTGGCCAAACCGAGCATCAATTTCCAGTGCCGCAATGGATTCATGGCAACGGCTCGATATGGACAACGGAATCGAAGATCGGAGGCGTCCACCACGCCGCCTCGAGTTCACGCCAGCTCCAAAAGCAGATCAACACCGATGCCGCCAACGCCACCCACGCGGCCGTCGAAACGATCCGCTGCCGCTCGTGCAACACGAACGACGCAACAGGCCGCCGAAACGCACATTCGACGACGCGATCGGCGAAGCCCGGCGGCGGCGTCGGTGGGGTATCGAACGCATGGGCGGCAGCAGCGAGTTGCCGCCATAGTTGCTCAGGCTTACTCATCTCGGTTCTGTCTCCAAACTCGCAGCAGGCGCTTGAGCCGGCCGCTCGCCGAGCAGCCGTTCCAGCACTCCGTGCAGCTTCCGCCGCGCGCGCAAGGCACGCACCTTCACCGACACTCGCGTCCGACCGACGCGCTCAGCGACTTCCGCGACGCGATAGCCTTCGAGATCGAGCATGGTAAGGATCACGCGGTCTTCAGCACTCAGCGTTTCAAGCAACTTTTGGGACAGTTCTCGCGCCGCCACCGTATCGACAGGATCCGCCGTCGCCGCGGCCCCCGTGCTCTCGCCGAGCAGGGCCGCCTGGCGTGGATCGAGGTCCGACCAACGCAGTTCCTTCTTCGTCTTTCCCTTGCTGCGAATCGCGTCGATGCACACTCGCACCGCCACCCGCGACACCCAATGTCCCAGCGGCGAGTCGCCGCGATACTGATCGAGCCGACTGAACACCCGCAGGAACACTTCCTGCAACAGATCATCCTGCGACACGCTGCCGAGATCGCGCGGAACGTACGCGCTGACAATCTTCGCAGCCAACGGGTATAGCCGTTCGATCAACTCACAGGCGGCGGCCTGGTCGCCGGCCAGGACCTGCCCAACCAGCGCCGACGCATCGTCCGAGCCAGCCTCTGACTGCGACGATTTGTCCATCCCGCGCGCCTCGAAAAGAGATGACGGTATCTTAGTCCCGCCGGTTACAGCCATCGGCCAAAAATATCCAGCGAGCTCGTCGGCGAAGGGATTCGCCTCCCACAAGTTACGCGTCAAAGAATTTGCGTCCCCCGCCAAGTGCCACTACCATAAAACCTTGCGTCCTGCCGCTTGTTTCCCTCCCGCCGATCGAGTTTAGAACGTCCGCCCGATGCCCCACGCGTTTGTCATCCGCTGCACGGTGATCGTTGGGCTGGCGACTGCCTTGAACTCCGGTTCCGCCAGGGCCGAGGCGGACGGCGAGATCGTTTTTAATCGCGACATCCGGCCGATCTTGTCGGACCGCTGCTTCCGCTGCCACGGGCCCGATAGCGCTTCGCGGCAGGCCGACTTGCGGCTCGATCAGAGTGAGGCGGCGGTCGCATCTCGTGAAGGCGGAGCCGCGATCGTCCCTGGCCACGCCGACCGCAGCAGTGTGTATCGGCGGATCACCTCGGCGGATGCCGACGAGCGGATGCCGCCGGCCGATTCAGGGCTAAAACTCACCGGCCGCGAGGCCGAACTGCTCAAACGCTGGATCGACGCCGGCGCCGAGTACCAACCCCATTGGTCGTTCATCGCCCCGGTGCGGCCCAAAGTTCCGCCGCTGCCGAAGTCGGCCGATGCGCGCAACCCGATCGATCACTTTGTCCGTGCGCGGTTGGCGGCGCAAAAACTCAAGCCCTCGGCCGAGGCCGACAAGCCGACGCTCATTCGCCGCGTCACGTTCGACCTGACCGGCCTGCCGCCGACGCTCTCCGAGATCGACGCGTTCCTGGCCGACGAATCGCCCGATGCCTATGAGCGCGTCGTCGATCGCTTGCTCGCTTCGCCGCGCTATGGCGAACGAATGGCGACTCCGTGGCTCGATGCCGCCCGTTACGCCGACACCAACGGCTACCAGAGCGACGAGGCACGGCACATGTGGCGGTGGCGCGATTGGGTGATCGACGCCTTCAATCGCAACCTGCCGTTCGATCAGTTCACCATCGAGCAGTTGGCCGGTGACTTGCTGCCGAACGCGACGCTTGACCAGAAGATCGCCACCGGATTCAACCGCAATCACCGCGCGAACTCTGAGGGCGGGATTATTCCTGAGGAATTCCTCGTCGAGTATGCCGTCGACCGGCTCGACACCACCGCGACCGTCTGGCTGGGGCTGACGATTGGCTGCGCCCGCTGCCACGACCACAAATACGATCCAGTGACGCAGCGCGATTTCTATCGCTTGATGGCGTTCTTCAACAATGTGCCCGAGCAAGGCAAGGTGAGCCGCACCGGCAACTCGACGCCAACGATCGAAGCCCCGACGCCCGACCTGGCCGCCGAGCTGCGTACCTCAGCCGCGACGCTGGCTAAGGCCGAGAAGCGCTGGCGCGGCAAGGCCGCCGAGGTGACCGCCGCGCAGGGCGCGTGGGAGAAAACGATTCATGGCCGCGTGAACGAGGACATCGTCAACGGCCTGGTCGCGCACATGCCGCTCGATGGCGATACAGTCGCCGTGCAGCGGAAGCCGCGCGGTGAGGCGGCGCGCATCGAAGGCAAACCGGTCGATGGCTCACCAAAATTCGCGGCCGGGCAAATCGATCGCGCGGCAGCGCTGACGGGCGGATCGCTGGTGGAATTTGCGGGAGTCGGCGAATTCAAGGAAACCGAAAAGTTCTCGTTCGGCGCGTGGGTTTGGCCCGACGGCGAAGGGACGATGGGCGTGGTGTCGAAGATGGACGAAGACGAATCGTACGCCGGCTGGGGACTTTCGCTCGCCGACGGCCGGGCGCAGGCCGAGCTGGTGAACCGCGTGCTCGACGATTCGATCCGGGTCGAAACCGTCCAGCCGATCGAGCCGCGGCGCTGGCACCATCTGCTGGTGGCCTACGAGGGGACGCGCAATGCTTACGGGGTGCGCATCTACGTCGACGGCAAGGTACAAAAGACGAACATTTTGTCGAACTCGCTCAGCCTGCCGATCAAGAACACCGAGCCGCTGCGGCTGGGAGCGCGTGGACGCAGCCATCGCTTCCGCGGACGGATCGACGACGTGCGGCTTTATAACCGGTCGCTCTCGGCCGACGAGGCGGCCAACCTGGCCAGCACCGAGACAATCGATCAGATCGCCAAGATTCCCGCCGGCAATCGCACCCCGGCGCAGGCCGGCAAGGTACACGCTTACTTTCTCAAGCATGACTTGCCGAAGAAGCTCGCCAAGGTGTACGCGGCACTCGAAGCGGGGCGCAAATCGCACAAAGAGTTAGAGCAGAGCATCCCGACGACGATGGTGATGCAGGAGAAGCCCGAGCGCAGCGAGACGTTCGTCCTGATGCGCGGACAGTACGATAAGCCGGGCGAGCGCGTCGAGCCGGGAGTGCCGGCGAGTTTGCATCCCTTGGACGTCAGCGCCGACGGCGCTTCGCAGCGTGCCGATCGGCTGATGCTAGGCCGCTGGCTCGCGAGTCCTGCCAACCCGCTGACGGCGCGTGTGACGGTCAACCGCTTCTGGCAGATGTATTTCGGGACTGGGCTGGTGAAGACCGCCGAGGATTTTGGCTCGCAAGGCGAGGTGCCGCGCTACCAGGAACTGCTCGATTGGCTGGCCTGCGAGTTCATCGCCAGCGGCTGGGACGTGAAAGCAATGCAGCGATTGGTCGTCACCAGCGCCACCTATCGGCAGTCATCGTCGGCCCCGGCGGCGGCGTGGGCGCGCGATCCCGAAAACCGGCTGCTGGCGCGTGGCCCGCGCCAACGCTTGAGTGCCGAGATGATCCGCGACTCGGCCCTGGCCACCAGCGGACTGCTCGTCGAGCACGTCGGCGGTCCGAGCGTGAAGCCGTACCAGCCCCCGGGCCTGTATGAGGAACTGAAAGCCACGGTCGGCGCATATGTCGAGGACACCGGCGAGAGCCAGTATCGCCGCAGCATGTACACGTTCTGGAAGCGCACGATTCCGGCGCCGAACATGATGGTGTTCGACGCTGCGGGGCGCGAGGTGTGCACCGTGCGGCGGTCGTGCACCAACACCCCCTTGCAAGCGCTGGCGCTATTGAACGACGTGCCTTACGTCGAGGCGGCTCGAGGATTGGGCCAGCGGATGATGCTCGAAGGGGGCAAATCACCCGACGATCGGATCGTGTTCGCCTTTCGCCTGGAGACGGCGCGGAGGCCGCGAGACGTGGAGTTGGCGATCCTGCGTGCCGGCTTCGATCGCAATCTGGCCCAGTACCGTGAATATCCCGAGGCGGCGGCCAAGCTGCTGACAATCGGCCACTCGCCGCGCGCCGAGGGTTTGGACGCCGCCGAACTGGCCGCCTACAGCCTCACGGCCAGCGTGATTCTCAACACCGACGAAGCGATCACCAAGGAGTGATATCGTGCACCCGATCGATGATGCGATGCGGCTTGAGGCTCGGCGGCACTTTTTGACGCAGGGGACTGTCGGCCTTGGGGCAATGGCTCTGGCGACGCTGCTCGAAGGCGAGGATGCGCGCGGCGCGGAGATGAGTTCAAGCCCACGGGCGGGTGTCCGTGGGCTTCCGGAGCTGCCGCACTTCACGCCCACGGCCAAGCGCGTGATCTACCTGTTCCAATCGGGCGCGCCGTCGCAGATGGACTTGTTCGACTACAAGCCGACGCTGGAAAAATCCCGCGGCAACGACCTGCCCGATTCAGTGCGCATGGGACAGCGGCTCACCGGCATGACCTCGGGGCAAAAGAGCTTTCCGATCGCCCCGTCGATGTTCAAGTTCGCCCGTCACGGCACCAGCGGCGCCTGGATCAGCGAGCTGCTGCCGCACTTGCCCGAGGTGGCCGACGAGCTGTGCTTCGTCAAGAGTATGCACACCGAGGCGATCAACCACGATCCGGCGGTCACGTTCATGACGACCGGCGCGCAGTTGGCCGGGCGACCGAGCATTGGGGCGTGGGTGTCGTATGGCTTGGGAAGCGAGAACGGCGATTTGCCGGCGTTCGTGGCGATGATCTCGCGCGGCACCGGTCGGCCGAACGATCAGCCGCTGTACGACCGGTTGTGGGGGAGCGGGTTCCTGCCGTCGCGCTACCAAGGCGTGAAGTTCCGCAGCATCGGCGATCCGGTGCTGTTCCTGTCGAACCCCGCGGGAGTCGATGCCGACACGCGCCGCCGCATGCTCGACGACCTCGGCCAGCTCAACGAGCTGCGGCTGGCGGCGAGCGGCGACCCGGAAATCTCGACGCGGATCGCGCAGTACGAGCTGGCCTTTCGCATGCAAACCTCCGTCCCCGAGCTGACCGATGTGTCGCAGGAACCCGACGAGGTGTTCGAGATGTATGGCCCCGAGTCGCGCACTCCCGGCACATTCGCGGCGAACTGCCTGTTGGCCCGCCGACTGGCGGAGCGCGGCGTGCGCTTCATCCAGTTGTTCCACATGGGCTGGGACCAGCACTCGACATTGCCCAAGCAAATCCGCGGCCAGTGCCGCGATACCGATCAACCGTCGACGGCGCTCATCAAAGATTTAAAACGCCGCGGTCTGTTGGACGATACGCTGGTGGTGTGGGGAGGCGAGTTTGGCCGGACCGTGTACTGCCAGGGAGAGTTCACCGCCACGAATTACGGTCGCGACCATCATCCGCGTTGCTTCACGGTATGGCTGGCCGGTGGCGGCATCCGACCCGGAACGACCTACGGCGCGACCGACGATCATAGCTACAACATCGCGGAGAACCCGGTCCACGTGCACGATTTGAACGCGACGATCCTACACTGCTTAGGGATCGACCACCGCCGGCTGACGTTCAAGTTCCAAGGCCGCAACCACCGCCTGACCGACGTGCACGGCGAACTGGTCAAGGCGATCCTGGCGTAGCGTTTCATTTAGCCGCGTCGCTTGCGACGCGCGGGGCAAGCCCCGCGGCTAAATTACCAGCATGCATCGGTGGCGGTGCTGAGCCATGTGGCTCATCGACTCGGTGGCGACGATAGCCGTGCTGCTTGAATACCGGCAGTTCGCCGAGTTTGCGAGTGCCGCTTTCGGCCCAGGCTTCGGCTTCGAGCGTCAGACGGTTGAGCATGCGCTCGACTTGCTGGCGATAGCGTTCGACGCCGTCGCGGTCGAGGTTCGCCGGGATGTGCATCTCGGGGCTTACAACCGCGCGGGCGCGGGAGTACGGTTTCGGCACGGCAAAGCGGTCCCACGTGGGCGCCCGCCACGGACGATCGTAGCCGAAGCCCATCGCCACGATCGGCAGGCCCAGTTTCGATGCCAGGTATACGGGACCTTGGGCGAGCACGCGCCGCGGGCCGCGAGGGCCGTCGGGCGTGATCGTAAGGTTCATGTGCTGGCTGCGCTCGGTCAGCTCGCGGATGGCTGCCGAGGCGCCGCGGTAGGTCGAGCCGCGGACGCAGGCGAAGCCCATGTAATGGGCTGCGCGGCTCAGGATTTCGGCATCGCCGTGGCGGCTCACGAGCATCGCCATATCGCAGTGCCCGCGCATGTAGAGCGGAAACAGGATGTACTCGTGCCAGAAGAGATAAATCTTCCGGCCGCGCCAGCTCGGCTTCACCGGGTCGGCCGAGGGATCGTAGTAGGCGACGCGATAGTCGAGCGTCGACATCCATGCGCGGACCCAACTGGTGGCGATCAAGCCGGCGGCGCCGACGAGCGCGGGGTGGCGAAGTTTCATCGGGTGGCGTCCTTGCCAGAAATGTGATGAGTTAGGAGTTATGAATTATGAATTGGCGGCACGCATAACTCATAACTCATAATCTCCGCTGAACACTTCGACCGCGGGGCCGGTCATGAAGACGTGGTTGGTTGCTTCGCTCCACTCGAGTTGCAGGTCGCCGCCGGGCAGGTGCGCGAGGATGCGCCGCGCGGTGCGCCCGGTGAGCACGCCGGCCACGCACACGGCGCTCGCGCCGGTGCCGCAGGCCAAGGTGATGCCGCTGCCACGCTCCCAGGTGCGCATCGTCAGTTCGTCGGGCGAATGGACCTGGACGAAGTGAACGTTGATGCGGTTGGGGAAGGCCGACGAAGTTTCGATCTCAGGGCCGACCGCCTCGAGCGCGACCTTTGCCACCTCGGCGACGTAAAACACCACGTGCGGGTTGCCCATCGAGGCGAATGTCGCCGGGCCGGCAATCTTCAATGTCGGAGTGGTCAGCGGCAGGCGATACTGATGCGGCTCGATCAGCGACACCTGCGCGGGATCAACCGGAATCTTCGGCAATTCGAGGATCGGTTCACCCATGTCGACGCGCACCTGGTCGACGAGGCCGTCGAGGATCTGCACGTCGAGCGCGAGCACGCCGCGGCCGGTTTCGATCTTCAACGTGGGCCGCTGGGCGATGCCGTGGTCGTAGACGTACTTGGCTACGCAGCGCACGCCGTTGCCGCACATCTCCGACTCGCTGCCGTCGGCATTGAACATGCGCATCCGCGCGTCGGCCACGCTCGAAGGGCAGATCAGGATCAGCCCGTCGCCGCCGACGCCGTAGTGCCGGTCGGCAATCCGCCGGGCCAGGGTCGCCGGGTCGGCGCGCATCGGTTCGGCGAAGCAATCGACGTACACGTAGTCGTTGCCGGCGCCTTGCATCTTGGTGAAACGCATGGAGGCATTATAGCGCGCGTGCGCGAAGGACGAATGTCGAAATCCGAATGACGAATGATTCGTTGTTCAGGCTTCGAAATCCGTCGTCCTACGCGCGCAAATCGATCGACAGGCCGGTCGTCGCGCCGAGCGTGCGGCCGCCGTCTTCCGAACCGTTGCCGAACGGCTCGGGCATCAACGGAGCCAGCGACTGGTGCCAGTAACCGGCGCGGCGTTGGCCCGGAGAGTCGTGAATTCCGTGGCCGCGACCGTCGAGACCGGCGACCGCCGACGAATTCTGTTCCGTAGCGGAGACCGTGCCAGCACCTGCTGTCGCCGCTGGCGTAGACCGGGCCGGATTGACAATGACAGGATACGCTGCACCGTATCCTGCCGCGCCGAGCCCGCCTGCATCGAGAGAACTGATGCTCATGGTGACCTCCCATGAAGAAACGAAATAGGAAACTGTGTCTCGGCGTGTCATGCGTTGGCGTCTCTGTATTCGGCTAATGGCGTGGCGGAATTAACTGAGCTTCTGCGGCGGCTTGGCGGAGTGGCTGGGGACGAGCTTGCAGTTCGGCCTGAAGTTGCTGCAGCACCTGGTTCACGCCCGGAAACGCCTCGCGGCGGAGGGTCGGCTGATCGAGCGTGCCTTCGGCATGGATGAGCATGATTTGCTGGCTGGCGCCGCCGAGCACGTCGCCGATCACCGGCAGTCGGGGACGGTCGCGGCCCACCATGGCGTGAAACACCAGGTGCAATTGCTTGTTCAAGCCGATCTCTCCCTTGCCGAGCAAACTGATGGCATCGCCGCTGAAATCGATGCGGTCGACGTAGATGTGCTCCCCCTGCACGCGGAAGCGGACGTCGCTGGAAGTGAAGGCGACGCTGTCGGGCTGGCGCACGCTGAGCACTTTCAGCAGGCTGACCATCGCCGGCAGCTCGTAGATGTCGGCATTGCGCAGCTCGAGCGCGCCGTGGCCGGTGAGGTTGTTCAGGCTTTTGCCTTTGCCGCGCAGCATGAGCTGAGCGTAAATCTCGCCGCGCAGGTCTTCGCGGCCGCCGAACGATTCCTGCTTCCAGCGTGCCAGGTCGCCGCGCTCGAGTCCCATATGGAGCTCGTACGGCGCCTGCGAGCCGAACAGCGCCCAGCCGTCGAGCGAGAACGCGCCGCCGTAGAGCTGCGCGATCAGGTGGCGTTCGACCGGCGCGGCCGATTGCCGGTCGGCCCAGAAGCCCAGCAGCAGCCGGGTCTCGTCGAGCCACAGCGGGCCGCGGACGTTCGTGAATTGCACTTGTTTGCAGGTGAGCGAATCGAGTTCGACTTCGCCTTGGCAGCGGAACCGTTCGCCGAACGAATCGCCCACCAGGTGCATGCCGCCGTGCATGTTTTCGAGCAGCAGGCCCACGTCGGCCGTGTTGCGGTGCAGGTCGAGATGCACGTCCCACGCCGAGGAAAACCTCTCGGCGGAGTTTGCCAGCCCGTCGACCGGCATGTTGGCGAGCGTGACGTTGCCGCGCAGATTCACCGGCCCGGTGAGGTTCAGCTCGCCGAGCGATTTTTTCAGCCGGCCCGACAAGGCGCTGATCAGATCACGGTCGGCCACCAGGCGATCGACCGACAACTGCACCAGCGACAATCGCCAGCCGCCAGCGGGCAACAGATCGCACTGCCCGCGGCCGGTAAGTTGCGTGCGGCCATGTTCGGCACGCAGATTGTCGAGCGCCACCTGACCGTCGGCAAACACGAACACGCCGGCCATCTTTTCCAGCCGGTAGGGAAACTGCGCCGGCTCGATCGAAACGCTTTCGCCCACCGGCTCAGCACGCACCCACAGCCGTGCTTCGCGATCGCCAGGCTCGAAACGCACATGCGTTTCGAGGTTGATCGTGCCGCGCGGCTTCAGGTCTTGCCACAATTGCTTGGCGCCGGGAGAAAGCGCCTCGCGCAACTCGTCTTCGAGCAGCACCTGGGTGCCGATGAGGTGCAGTTGCACGACGACCCCTTTTTCGGCCGGCAAGATTTGCCCGGTACATTCGACGTGTCCCGTGCCGTTGGCTCCTTGCAGGCCACGCAGCGTCCACAGGCCGTCGTGCATTTCGATCGTGCCGCGGATTTGATCGAGCGGATAAGGGAACTTGTCGAACTTCATCGAACAGCCGCTGAAGCTCATCACCAGGTCGCGGTGCTCGATGGCGTCGGCGCCGCGCCAGAACTTGCCCGACATGCCGAACTGGCCGAACGGCCGTAACGAGCGGACGACGCGACCAGTCGCCTCGGGCATCGCCGCGAGCAGCTTTTCGTCGAAGCGCAAATTATCGCCGCGCATTTCGACCCAGCCGGTCGCGGGCGTCACGTCGACCTGCCACGCACCGACGAGCCGCAGCTCGGCCTCTTCACTGTGGGCCATTAGGTTCAGTGCCAGCCGGCCTTGCTTCAGTTCCAAGGTGCCACGGCCGCGGTCGAGGCGATAGGGAAACTTGTGGTAGGTGAACGACGTGTTGAGGCATTTGCAGAACACGTCGGGCTGCCACTTGTGGCCGTCGTACGTGGCGTGCACGTCGAGATCGACCTCGCCGCTAGGCATGTACTTGTGCCACTCGGCTTGCCACTTGGCGGGAAGCAGGTCCATCAGCTTCGCGTCGAGCACCAGCCGGCGCGCCTCGGCCTGCAACGAGACCGCACTGGCATCGGCATATCCAGCGCGGCGCACGCTGAAGTGCAGAGCGGCCTGGCCGGAACGCGCACTGACGTCGTTGATCGAGCAGTTTTGCGGCGTGAAACGGAATGTGCCCCGCAGCTCGGTGAGCGGGTAGGGAAGCCGCGGATCGTCGTAGCGGCCGCGGCTGAATTGGCCAATCACGTCGAAGCTCCACGGCTCCGCGGCGCGCGGATCGTGGCGCACCATGAAACGCGCCTCGACGGCGGCACGCAGTCCGTCAAGCATCTTCTGGCGGCACACCTCGTCCCCCGGCATAGCTCGAACGAGTTCGGCCGACATCTCCATGCCGTCGATCGTTCCCGCGGCTTGCCACGCTCCGCCCGCGGGATCGAACGTGGCATCGATCGAGATGTGGCGGATGTAGTCGGACGCCAGCGTTCCTTGCATCCTTAGCGACGCGCTTGCGCCGGGGGCGGCGGTGCTCGGGCGCGAAGCAAGCTCGGTCGATGGCGCGATCTTCACATTGGCATCGCGCAGCCGCAGCGTGCTCGACGGGTTCTTCATTGGGTCGAACAGCTCGACCACCCCGTGCTCGACGGTGACCTCCGGCGGCGTGTCGCTGAACTTGGGGATCGGCAGCAGCCGCGCACCGCTCCACGAGCCGTCGGCGCGGCGCGTCATGCGCAGCGTCGGCTGTCGCGCGACGATGCGGGTGATCGCCAGCCGGTTGGCAACCAGCTCGACCAGATCGAAGTTGCCGTAAACGTACAACTCGTCGATCGCCAGCAGCTCGGCCTGGGATTCCGGCGCTCGCGGCTCGACAATCGAGATGCCGCGAATCTCGATGCCGTCGGATTGCAGCCGCGCCGAACGCACGGTGACCAGCAGGTCGCGGTAGTGATCGGCCAGTTTGCGCTCGACCTGGCGGCGCACCTCTTCGTTCAGACGATGGTAGCCGTAGGGCACGCCGACGCCGACGGACAGGGCCGCGAGCATCAGCCCCCATTTGCAGCAGAACCACGTGAGCTTGCAGAAACCGCGAAAAATGGCCGCCATCCTTGGCGCTTGCGCAGTGACGAACCGGGCGCGATTTCGAGAGAAAAAGGCCGCCCAGTTTTGCCGGATTGCGAGGACCGGTCAAGGCAAGATTCGCGGCTGCTAGCGTTGGGTTGCTGGTCGGCGGCTGAGAAGGCGAAAAAACTGGCATCTCGCTGCAAGCGTTGCCCGCAGTGACTGCAATGGACCATCGACAGTCGTTCCGTTGCTCGCTTTCTAGGCCCTGCTACTCCGATGGTATAATTGCGACGGGTTTCGGATGTAAACTGGGTGCGCCATCGGCATGAGCCGGCAAGAATTTCAGATACCTGCGACGCAGTTGGCGAGTTTCTGTCGACGCCATCACATCCGCCGGCTGTCGCTGTTTGGGTCGGCTTTACGCGGCGACTTTGGCCCCGAAAGCGATGTCGATGTGCTGGTCGAGTTCGAGCCTGGCGCGCGGACCGGCCTCCGCTTCTTTGGCATCGAGCAAGAGCTCTCCGAGCTGATTGGCCGAAGGGTTGATCTGAACACAACGGCCTTCTTGAGTCCGGACTTTCGCGACGAGGTACTTGCCGAGGCTGTCGTTCAATATGACGAAGCACGATGATCGGGCAAGATTGTCGCATATGCTTCGGGCGGCCGAAGAAGCTCTGCATTTGGCGTCCGGCCGCAATCGCGCCGATCTCGATTCAGACCGCCTTCTGAACCTGGCGCTCACTCGGCTGCTCGAAGTCGTCGGTGAGGCCGCTTCGCGAGTGACCGAGGTAACAAGGGTCCAACATCCCAACGTTCCTTGGTCCCAAATCGTTGCCATGCGCAATCGGCTCATTCACGGCTATGACAACGTCGATTTCGACATTCTACGGGACATCGTGCAAATTGATCTTGGTCCACTCGTTGCTCACGTGCGCGCAAAACTCGCCAAATCGACCGACCGCGACCCGGCTCTGTAGAAAACCCGCGGGCGGTATAAAGAATCATAACGTTATGTGTAAGGGTTAAGAGCCGGAGGTCGCGGCATTGACTCTGATAGGAGTGGCCGCGAACGTGAGAACCCTGTCGGCGTTTGATCATAGACATGACG
>DATAXP010000051.1:0-5034 GCA_036272935.1 Pirellulales bacterium
TCCCTTAAGGAAGCAACCGCTCGACCATTCTGGCAAGCAGCGTATTCATGCTTTCTCGATACGTCTCAACCGTGTCTTTCCGGCAAGCGCGCAAGAAGCGAGCATTCAGCCGGGTCGGAGCGGGGGCGGTGCGTGTCGATCGCGCTACTTTTCTCTGCGCCCGGAATGAACTAAACCCTGTGCTATCACCGTACAAGGGTGTATGAGCAAGAACACAGCAGCAGACAAGGTTGTACTGCGTCGTTTTGCGATCGAGTTGCTCGACAAGCAGATGACGATCGCCGACGTGGCGCAAGTCGTGGGCGTCAGTGACTCGAGTGTGAAGCGTTGGAAGAAGGCGTTCCGCGAAGGAGGCGATGCGGCATTGCAGCCCAAGCCGCATCCGGGTTCGCCCAGGAAGTTGACGCTCGTGCAGCAACAACGATTACGGCAACTGCTGATCAAGGGGCCACGAGCGGCTGGCTTCGACACCGAGTTGTGGACCTGTCGCCGCGTGGCGGCCGTGGTCCAGCGCACCTTCGGCGTCGAGTACCATCCCGACCACCTGGGTCGCATCTTGCACGATCTCGGGTTCAGTCCGCAGAAGCCACAGCGTCGCGCTGCCGAGCGCGATGAGGAGGCCATCGCGCGCTGGCGGACGCACGATTGGCCCCGGATCAAAAAAAGGCCCGCCGCGCCGGCGCGACGCTCGTCTTTCTCGACGAAACCGGCTTCCGCCTGCAGCCGCTGAACCGCCGCACGTGGGCGCTGGTCGGTTCTCGACCGCAGCAAGTCGTCTCGCAGCGCCACGACCGGTTGAGCGTCATCGGCAGCCTGAGCCTCTCGCCCGCTCGCCGACATCTGCGATCGCACTTCGTGATCCACGAGCGCAACGTTCGCACGCCCGACGTACTGCGTTACTTGTGCGAATTGCATCGCCAGCATGGCGGTCCGCTGATCGTCGTGCTCGATCGGCTGAACGTTCATCGCTCGGCAGTCCGCCGTCTGCGCGACCGTGGCGCAAAGTGGCTGCGCGTCGAATGGCTGCCGGCCTACGCTCCCGAACTCAATCCCGTCGAGGCGATGTGGAGTCATACCAAATACACCAGCCTGGCCAACTTCGTACCCGACAACGTCGATCATCTCTTCGACGCCGTCGCCCAAGCCGTCAACGATGTTTACTTCCAACCCGATCTGATGACTTCGTTCTTTCAGGCCGCAGAGCTGTCAATCACTACAGCTCAACGACCGCGCAGGGAAGAGTAACGCGTGGTTAGCGTGCGGCGAATTGGTGCCGCAGGGCGTCGAGTTGCTCTTCGGCGATGAATCCCACCCGGTCGCTATCCCGCATCGCCGAGCACAGGCAAGCACTTCATCCGCGGGCATGTCGGACTTCTGAAGAGCTTTGATGACCACCCTCAGACAGTCCTCGATGTCGGCGGTCATCAGCCCCTCGTCGCTCACTTCGACCTGGAGGCTTCCCGCCTTCATCAACTCCAGGGAGAGCTGCATCGCTAGCGGCAACTGCCGCGCATCGATCAAGCTGCTCAGGTTCCGCTTCACTTCACAGTAGGCGTCTCCGTCGTAGTCGAAGTTTCGGTTGGCATCGCGCTCGTCGAAGTCAGTCGCGTCGGCGATCGCCTGGCGCGTCGCGGCCGCCAGTTCTTGGGGGGCAGCAACCACGTCGCACTGAGCGGCAAGCTGCCAGAGAACTCGGCGATCCGCGCGGGCCAGTTCCAGCAGGAGCTCGACCAGGTCCGCTTTCTTCCGCCGCTCGAGCGTGTTGCGCAGCGCTGCGATGCAGCCTGCAGGCTTTTGAACGGTCGCCGCTTGGCTTGACTTGTGCTGGGGCATCTTCTTGAAACCCATCGGCGTTTCACGTCGTCCGCATGTGACGATAGTTCCAGGGCATCCAGAGATCAGGGCTGGCCGCGACCTGCTGGGCGCCCTGTTGCAACTGGGTCAAGTAGTCGAACGGATTGGCCCCATTGAGCTGGCAGGTGTAGATCAGGCTCATGAACAGGTCACCCACGCGAGCCCCGTTCTGGGTCTTGTAGAACAGGGCATTCTTGCGATGCAGGATGGCCTTCTTCAATGCCTGCTCGCATAGATTGTTGTCGAGTGGCGCGCCGGCCTTTCGCAGAAACAGCGTTAGCTTGTCCCAGTGCCTCTGCATATAGCGGACGGCACTGCCCAATGCCGAATTGGGCTCGATCAACCGCTCACTCAGCTGCCGCGCGAGCCAATCGTGTAGTTGCTCCATGGTCGCAGCGCTGGATTGTTGATGCAGGCGCAGACGCGCCTCGGGCGAAAGCTGACGTTGCCGGGCCAGCGCATCGTTGCGATACACTTCGGCCAGCGACTCGAGCAGGTAACCGCACGGCTCGGGAAAACGATCGTACACGTCCACGAATTGCCGCCGGGCGTGGGCCAGGCAATGGGCCACGATCGTCTCCAGCTCGCCCGGCAAGTTGCGCGAAAGGGCGTCGCACATCTGGATCGGTGGCGGAAGCTCCGCGGCGCGAAGCTTCAGCACCTCAGCCAGGTTCTCTCCCGCGTGACGGCGGCCGCTGAAGAACAAGGCCACCCGACGACCATTGCCCAGCGCGATGACGCCCGACGTGTACAGACCGCTGCGCGAGTGGCTGGAGTTCGCTTTTTTCTGGTCTTCGGGATCGTCCGCGCCACCGGTCGGGACCGTTGGTTGGGTGCGTCGGCCCATGAGCTCCAGGATCTTGATCGTGGTGTCATCGTTGTGCAACACGTCCCCCTGCGCCGCCTGGCGGATCAACTCCGCGAAGGCCGGAGCAAGGTCCGCCGCGACGGCGTGCACGATGTCCCACTGGGTCGAGGCCGGCAACGGAATCTCCAGGTTCCGTTGCAAGCCCTCGAGGCGGTTGAACGGCAACCCACTGCCGTATTTCAACAGCCCGATCATGCTGCCCGACGTCGCGTCGTACTTCTGGCTTCCCACCTCCGTCGGCGCTGGGGCGGTAAACACACGGCCGCAGAGGTGACATCGCAGTTTCTGCAGCTGGTAAATCGTCGCCACCAGCGGCGGTTGGCCGGTAATCCGCACCAACAGGCCCGGAGCCTTCTGATAAATCGTCCCCCGGACGCAGGCGGGACACACGTCGCCGGCCCCAAGCGACGGGTGCCCAACGTCGATCCGCTGGGCGCCGCCGTAGGCGTCGGCACCGTTGCGCCCATGACCTCGGGACGGCGGCGCCGTGCGCAATGGATCGGACTCGCTTGGGTCCGCTGCCTCGGCAGCCAACTCGAGGTCCGCCGCTTCGCGACCGGGAGCCGTTGCCTCGGCAATCTCACGCTTGCGGCCCGTCACGGCGTCGGTCTTCTCCGTGCGTGCGCCAAAGAACAGCTGCCGCAGCCGGCGGATCGACGTGTTCTTGTCCTCGACCAAGTCGCTCACGTAGGCGTACGAGTCGGCGATCGCCCGCAGCAACCGGTAATCCTCTGCGCCGAGCGCTTGCTCAGCGCGGCGCAGAACATCTTCCAGTTGCGTACTGTCCACTTCGATCATCTCCGGCGCGTTTCGCATCCTGCGACAACTGGCACCTAGAGGAGTTCACCGCCCGCTTCCCTGCGGGCCGGCCTGGCGTCTGACGCTTGCCACTCGTGGACAATGGACTCAAGCTGGCCCCTTTTTAGCAAGAGCAGTTGTCCGAAATACTCAAGCGCGCGGCCCCACCGGATGCCAGTCGGGCGCCGCGGCAGCTCGCGTCGGGTTGCCGGCCGAGAATAAGACCGACAACTGATGCGCGGCCAGTCGCTGCGCGCCCCCCTCGACGGCACAAGGCCACCAGGGGAAACGGCCTTGCGAAAGCCGCTTGTGGCAGAGCCAAAATCCCTGGCCATCGTAGGTGAGCACCTTCAGCGCCGTGGCCTTGCGATTGCGAAAGACGAACACCGCGCCGCCCAGCGGATCGTGCCGCAACGCTTCCTGGCAGAGTCGCGAGAGGCCATCGATTCCTCGGCGAAAGTCCACCGGTTCGACCGCCACCAGGATCTTCATCTGCGGCACGATCTGCAGCATCACAAGGCCTTCCAGAAGCTGCGGGAAAGAGTACCGAGATCAGCCACGTCGTAGCCCACCAGTTGCACGCGC
Source organism: Pirellulales bacterium (assembly GCA_036272935.1). Taxonomy (GTDB): domain Bacteria; phylum Planctomycetota; class Planctomycetia; order Pirellulales; family PNKZ01; genus DATAXP01. The sequence continues at coordinate 4,106 of DATAXP010000051.1, forward strand.
ATGGTGGCCCCAGCGCCGTCGGCCAATTCGAACACACACTGCTTGTCGAGGGTCATCGACGGAGGCAGTTCTACGAACGCAGAGCTCGTTGCCGGCTCGACGGCGGACTGGACCCGTTTCTGCAAGCTGTAGTAATCCAGCCCGAGTACCGTCGCCGCACGGGCGACCCCATGCAGCTTCGCCAGCCCAACGGCCAATGTCCAAAACGCCTGGGGAATCCGGCTCCCCGGTTGACGCCTCGCGCGCCAAGCCTGAAACCGGCTCCGTCCGCGCGCCAAATCCACCGGCAACCGCCCCCGCTCGCTGACGCCCATCGCAGTCCTCCAAAAAATGGCAGGACCGCACCCTAGCAAATCATCCCGAATGATTCATGCAGCCTCGCCGGAAGGACACGTTCGACGTAGCCGCGGAACAACGCGCCGTGTGATCGCGCCATCGACGACCAGCGGCGCGGTCAGGCCGCGCGTCCGCAACGCCGCCAAGAACGTCGTCGTCTTCCAGTGTCCATAGGGGACGCTGCACACCAGCCGCGTGCCGCACGGGGCGCGGCCCCGCAGGTGCGTCATGTTCGTCTTGACCCACGTTTCGTCGATAAAAACGAGACGTTCCGGAGCGAGGCCGGCCTGGCGAACTCGCCACGCCGCGCGTCGATCCGCGACATCGGGCCGCGCTTGCTCCGTCGCCTTCAAGACTTTTTTTTGAGCGTCAAGCGGAGCTGCCGCAACGCGCGGCAAAGCGTCATCCGGCTCAAGGTCGTCCCCAATTCCGATCGCAACTCGGCGAGCGTCAGATCCGGTTGCGCGGTGATGGCCGCCCGAATCTCTGCCGCCTCCCCCGCCCACTTCGGCGTCCGACGACGCTTGGTTGCCGGACCAACCTTCCCTTGCTCACGCCGCTCTTGCTTCACGCGGCGAACCCACGATTCACTG
>DATAXP010000052.1:0-52333 GCA_036272935.1 Pirellulales bacterium
GGAGGTAAAGGCAGGCGTGAAGCTGCCGCTTGCCGTCTCTCAGCTACGGTGGAAGCTAGGCCGCAAGGCCAAGCGAGAGCCGCGATTCCGGTTTTACGCGCTGTATGACCGGGTCTATCGGCACGATGTGCTCTCGGCCGCCTGGTGGTTGGTGCTGAAGAACAACGGTGCTCCCGGCGTGGATGGTCAGTCGTGCCAGGACATCATCGATGGCCCCGGTGCGGCAACCTTCCTCGGCGAACTGCACGAAGAACTTCGCAGCCATCGCTATCGGCCACAGCCGGTGAAACGCGTCTACATTCCCAAGCCGGACGGTCGGCAACGACCGCTGGGCATTCCGACCGTCAAGGACCGGATCGTCCAAGCAGACCTGGACGGCATTCTCTGCGGACTCTTTGTCGCTGACTCCTGATCGACGCCAAAGCACCTGAGTATCGCCTGGTCGATCCGGCTCGTCGTCGTTGTCTGGCTCGATGGTTACGGGCGAACCTTGTCGCCGAGCAACAGCGCCATTAACGCATGACCAGCTTCGTGGTAGGCGATGATCTCAGAAATCGTGCGGCTTCCGTGCCGCAGAAATCGGCTCTCGGCGGACGGCGGAGCTAGACCACCTTCACGTTCTCGGCACACGGACCTTTCGGACCCTGCCCTTCGGTGAAGGACACTTTCTGGCCTTCTCGCAGCTCGTCGAACTCGACGCCTTGCAGGTTCTTTGAGTGGAAGAACAGGTCTTTGCCGTTGCCCACCTTGATGAACCCGAATCCCTTGTCCGTCAACTTCTTGATAACACCTTCGGCCATTGTTGCATCTCTCGCTTCAGCTTTTTGGACGGACGCCACACGGCATACGACTGCCGATTTCACTGCCGTCCATTCATCGAAGAAGTGTACCCCAACGCCAAGCCTTAGAGCAAACCGGCTGTAACTCGTCGCATTATTTCATCGGAATGTAGGCGTTAAGGTCCACGATCATTTCCTTGCCTGGGACCACGCACTCCGTTACCTTGTTTCCGCGTGTCGATGCGACCACGAGGCTTTTTTCGGTGGCTGATTGCTCGATTTTCTCGTTCATCGGAACTCGAATCACCAATGCGTTGCCATCGATCTTGGCGGAAAAGGGCATAGTCGTCGATCATCTGCCGGCTGGCCTTTCGATGGCGGATTGAGTTACGTTCGAGATGATCCGCTGCGTTGGCGGTTACCCATAAAGGGACGAATCGGGTCGGCTCAGTGGACACCAGCAGACCAGATTCAGTCATTTTGAGTGTTGCAAGTCGTATCGGCATATGGCGTTCGAGAAGCGTGGTGCAAATGCCGTGATTGCCATGCTAGGGCTGGTATCGGTTTCGACCGTAGTCTGCGCAAACTGGGAAAGAACGTGCGCTCGAAAAGCTGCAAATCGCGCTTCAATGCGGCCGCGGTCAGGTGACCCTCCCGTCGAAAAGTAAGCGATCGGCACTTCCTGCTCGCAACGGGGCTTGAATCGCTTGGGTCGTCAGTTGGATGTTGCCAAACAGATTGAGCTGGCAGATCTCGTTGATGCGAACTTCTTGGAGCGTCTTGTCTTTGTCCTGCACCTTGAGCACCACCAAGCCGTTCTTGCCGACCCGCAGCCCTTGGCTGTTGAGATAAAGCGGCCGCAGATCGTCGCGGGCCGCCAACAAGCGGCGTATTTCCTGGTCGGCAGTCCCTTCGCCCGACGCCGCCTGTGGCGAGTCGCCGACGTCCAATAGTGTTTGCTGGATTGCTTTGCCGCTGAGTTGATGAAGTCGCAAGGCCGCGGTTTCGTCGGGCAGGCAAATGCACAGGCTGGTTGGAGCTTCACCGATTGTGCAAGCAGAATCGTAATCGACGATCTCAAGATTCGAGCCGCTATTGCGATGGATGAACATTTTCAAAGCTTTGGCGTCGTTGTCCTACCGTGATGACTTGCTCCGTCGAGCATGACCGTCGCCGAGACGATCATGCTTGTTTGCTGTCGATGCACTTCCGCCATAAATCGCGTGTAGTGTCGCGTGGGCTATCCGGCCACCTCGACCGACTTGCCGGCCTTTTTCATGGCGGCCTCGAAATGAGCGCGCGCTTTGGTCCACAATCCGCTTCAGCGACCGCAGCGGATGATCCGCCCGCACGCGTGCATCGACGTCGATCGTGAAAAACATCTTGCCCTGGTTGTCTCGCTTGCCGCGCATCGCGATCATCCTTCATCACGAGGAACAGAACGCTCACCGCGCAAACGTTGTAGCATCCCCGTCCAGCGAGTTTTGCAGCGTCCTGCTAGCGTTTCCCGCTGACCGGTCCCGGTGCGGCCAGGCGCGGGTCGGCCAGATCGAGCCGGTACATGATCTGGTTATAGTCGTAGCGCGGCGTCGGTTGATCGTTGCCCGAGAAGGTGCGCGTGTACGTTCCTTCGAAGTAAATCACGCGCCCACCGTCGCGACCGAAGAACTCGTGATAGGCCGGGTTGTAGAACGTATATCGGTCGTGGGTGACGACCTTACGAGCCCAGGTCCACGGCCCCGTCGGCGCGTCGGCCGTGGCGAACCAGATTTCTCCCATGTACGATGTGCCGCCCACCTGCTCGGCAATCATCACCCACTGCTTGCGATACGCGTTCCAGTGGACTGCCGAGGTATGCACCTGCACGCGCTTGCCGCTCTCGACATCGCGCGGCGAGAAGCGCATCTCGTCGGAACGGATCACGCCGGCCTTAACCAGCCGTTGCTCCTCAACCGGTCCGACCGGCGGCGCGTCGCGCCGCCACGACCAAAGCAGCCGGCCTTGCGCATCGCGGCGGACACGCTGCGCCTGCGCGTCGTTGGCATCGGCGGCGGTAAGACACGTGAAGGCTTCGTAGGCGGCCGGATCGCTGACGCTCGCTACGTCGGCGCGCACGCGCACGTTCGGTACTGCGGACCCAAACAGCAGGTAGTTGCTGCCGTCTGCCGTCTGCCGCAATGTCTGGCCGGTTGGACATTGCCACGACTGTTTCAACGCGAAGGTTGCAACTCGGTCGAAACGCGCTTCGGGCTCGGCGACAAATTCGAGCAGCCCATGGTCGAGCACCTTTTCCAACGACTCCATGTGCCGGTAATGGCAGAACAGCCGCTCGCGCTTGTCCTCGACAAGCGTGAACAGCCCATCGACCCAAACCGGTCCCGGCCCCATGTCGGGGCACATCGAGCGCGCCATGCCTTTGTCGTCGGTGAAGTATTCCAGCTCGATGCCGACATCGGGATCGGTCCCGTCGGCGCTCGGCAATGGGCTCGTCGCGCCGCAGGTGCGGAAGTTGCCGAGCGGATAGTTCGGCAGGTTCGTGTCGCCCCAGAACCAATACAGTTTGCCGGCGAATGGCGCGGCCATCACCGTGTCCTGGCCGAGCACGTTTCCCGTTCGAGCGCGCGGCGGCAGCGGTGGTTTTTCGCCGAGCAGGACCGTGTCGCGGTACAGCCCTTCGCCGGTGATGCGGTAGACCCGCTCGGCAATGTTCACCCGCCGCAATTTAATCCGTTCGCGCTTGCCGGGCGTCGTGGTCAGCCGCACTCCGGCGTACCCGAAGCCGTCCTTGGGCAGCTCGTAGCCGTGGCTGCGGACGAAGAAGAACACGTCGCGATCCATCAACTCGGGTTCGTAGAACGCCACGCGCCCAGCGTTGTCGGTGTAGTAACCGATGTCGTTGACCGTGCGCAGCTCGACCAACGGCACGCCGCGACCGGTCTGCTCGTCGATCACCTCGATGCCGAAGTACGTTCCCAGCTCCGCTGCGAATAGCGGAGCCGCGAAGAGGGCAAGCGCTAGGCAGGCCCACGATGCGGCGCTAAGACTTTTTGGTCGCCACATGGCCATGGATGTAAATGTCGCCATCGAGATTCTCGTATTCCGGTCGATCGAGCACTAGCGCGTCGGCCATCTCCGCCACGCCGGTCCCCGCCACGGGTGCGAGCGCGCCGGAACCGCCGACGCACTTGGGGGCGATGACCACGTGCACCTCATCGACGTTGCCAGAGTCGAACAGGTGGCCGAGCACCTGGCTTCCCCCTTCGACGAGCAGGTTGGTCATGCGCCGCCGGCCAAGTTCATCGAGCAGTGCGGCGAAACGCTCACCGCGCGCCGACCTTGGCGCGAAGTTCAACACCTCGCAGCCGGCGTCGCGGAGCCGCTGGCAGCGCTCGGCGGGGGCATCGGCCGCCGCGACGACGATTAGCGGCACCTCAGGCGCCGTGGCCACTAGCTTGCTGTTTGGCCCGAGCCGCGCCTCGCTATCGAGCACGATGCGCACGGCAGTGCGCGCTCCTGGCGGACGGGCGGTCAGCAGCGGATCGTCGATCGCGGCAGTGCCGACGCCCACGAGGATCGCATCGACGCGGCCTCGCAGCGCGTGAGCAACTCGGCGCGACGCTTCGTTGGAAATCCAGCGGCTCGAGCCGGTGCGCGTGGCGATGCGGCCGTCGAGCGTCATCGCCCACTTGGCGATGATCCACGGCCGGCCGTGCTCGATGAGCTTCAGATACGGGGCGTTCAACCGCCGGGCTTCGGCTTCGAGCAATCCGCTCTCGACGGCGATCCCTGCGGCGGCCAACTCGGCGAGCCCCTGGCCCGCGACGGCGGGGAATGGATCGCGCATCGCCGCCACCACGCGTTCGACGCCGGCAGCGATCAGCGCTCGCGTGCAAGGAGGCGTTTTACCCGCGTGGCAGCAGGGCTCGAGCGTCACGTACACCGTGGCGCTTGCGGCGCGAGCGCCGGCCACCGCCAGCGCTTCGATCTCGGCATGTGCCGCACCGAAGCGGTGATGCCAGCCTTCGCCGATCACCTCAGCGCCGCGGGCAATCACGCAGCCGACCATCGGATTCGGGTCGACCGAGCCGAGGCCGTGCCGGGCCAGCTCAAGGGCCCGCGTCATGTGCCAGGCGTCGAGCTTCGATTGATCCATGGCGGGTCGGGGTATTATCACCAGCCCGAGGCGCCAGCGAGGGAGAACGCTTTACCCGCATCACCCTCGCTTGCGCGTCGGGCTAGTATGCTGCACACTCAGCGCGGCTTGCGCTTGGCCAGCGGTCCGGCCGAGGCCCTTTTCTTGGGGTTCACCTTCTCGGGCTTCGGCGACGGCTTGGCCGGCTTCTTGCCGACAGGCTCCGGCTTTTTGGCTACCGCAGGCGGCTTCTTTTCCATGCTTGGCGCGGCCGGCTTGAGCTTTTCCCCGGCGGTCGGCTTCGCACCCTTGGCGGGCGCCGGTGCAGGCGGAGCTGGTGGTGTCTTGGGCGGACGCTTCGGGAAGCGGTCCTTGGCGTCGGGAGCAATCTCGAGAAAGATCTTTTGCAAGTTGGTCGAGTACGGATTGGCGGCCAGCTCGGCGCCGAGCTGGTGCAACAGCGAGCCGAACTCGACCCCTTTATTCTTCGGGATCGCGCGTTCCAGGCCGGGCACCACGCCCTTCGACTCGTCGGCCGGCGTGGCGATGCCCACGACTTGTAGCGCCAGGAACGCTCCGCGATCCAGCGGGATCGAATGACCGCCGAGCGACGCCTGGGTGATTACGGCCACGGCGAACGGCGAAATGCCATCGAGCTTTTCGAGCTTCTGGATGGCGGCACCCAGGTTCAGCTTCTTCATCGTCTCGATGTCGAACGAGTAGGTCGACTCGAAGACGCCGTAGAGCGTTTTCTTGACATTGGTCGCGGCGGCCTGCGGCTCGAACAGCATGCCGATCGATTCGGCCAACTCTTCGACGGTGCTCACGCGCACCTCGTTCCAATCGAAGAAGCCGGTGCTGAGCGCCTTGTAGGCGGCCTCGGCGGCTTCGAAACGATTGTTCTCCAGGCACGCGGCGAAGATCAGGTTCTCCAGCAGCGGACGCTCGACATAGGCGACCGGCTTGTAGTGCTTCTTGAGCACCTTGTGCGCCTTGGCGATCAGAGCACCGCGATCGGGTTTGGACATTTTTCTTAATGCTGAATGCAGAATGATGAATGCAGAACTCAGTCGTTGGGTTGCTCTGGCTCGCTTTCTTCGGCCGGCTCATCCTTGGGCAGGACGCGCTTGAGGATTTCGGCGATGGCGATCGATTTTTTCACTCCCTGGTCGAGCACAAATTCGAGTCGTGGAGTGTACCTTGTGTCGATCCGCCGGGCCACCTTCGACTGCAAATAGCCGGCGGCGCTTTGCAGCCCGCGCAGGCTGAGCTGCTGCTTGACCTCAGGGCCCATGATGGAAACATAGACTTTCGCCTGGCGCATGTCGGGCGAAACCTCGACGGACGTAACCGTTACATCCCGTACACGCGGATCGTGCAGATCGGTGAGGATGGCCATGCTGACCACCTCGCGAACGGCCTCGGCAGCTTTAAGCGTGCGACGGGACATGGGGAAATGCAGAAGTAGGAATGCAGAAGTCAGCAGTAACCAATTCACACTTCTGCCTTCTACCTTCATCCTTTACAAGGTTCTCGCGACTTCTTCGACCTTGTAGCACTCGAGGATGTCGCCTTCCTTCAGGTCGTTGAACCCGGCGAGCTTCATGCCGCACTCCATGCCTTCGCGCACGTCGCGCACGTCGTCCTTCTCGCGCTTCAGCGAATCGAGCCCGTAGTCGCCGACCACGCGGTTGTCGCGGATGATGCGCACCCGGCAATTGCGCTCGATATGGCCTGAGAGCACGCGGCAGCCGGCCACGGTGCCCACGCGGCTGATGCTGAACGTGCGCTGCACCAGGGCGCGGCCCAGTTCGACGTCGCGCTTCTCGGGCTTGAGCATCCCTTCCAGGGCCGCACGCAGGTCGTCGGTCACCTGGTAGATGATGTCGTAGCGGCGAATCTGCACGCCCTGCTCCTCGGCCAGCGAGCGAGCCTTTTCGTCGGGCACCACGTTGAAAGCGATGATGATCGCGTCGCTGGCGTCGGCCAGGTACACGTCGGCCTCGGTGACGCCGCCAACCGTGGCTTGCAGCACCTTGACCTGCACCTCGGGATGGACGAGCTTGCCCAGCTCTTTCTGGATCGCTTCGATGCTGCCGCGCACGTCGGCCCGCAGAATGACGTTGAGCGTGGCGAACTGATCGCCGCCCAGGCGCTCGTGCAGGGTTTCGAGCGTGACGTGGCGGAAGCCGCCGCTGAGCGTGACGGCACGCGATTCGGCGGCACGCTTCTCGGCAATCTCGCGCGCCCGCACAACGTCGTCGAGCACGTAGAAGTGGTCGCCGGCGCCGGGGGCAATGTCCAGGCCGGTCAGGTTCACCGGCGTCGAGGGGCCGGCCTCGGTGTACATCTTGAGCGGATCGAGCGTGTCGTACATCGCCTTCACGCGGCCATATGCCGCACCGCACACCAGCGAGTCGCCGACCTTGAGTGTGCCGTTTTGCACCAGGAACTTGCCGACCACGCCGCGTCCTTCGTGCAGCGAGGCTTCGAGGCAGGTGCCGTGGGCCGCGCGGTTCGGGTTGGCTTTGTAGTCGTGCAACTCGGCGATCGTGAGCAGCGTTTCGAGCAGTGTGTCGATTCCGGCGCCGGTGAGCGCGCTGCATTTGACCAATTCGACGTCGCCGCCCCACTCGGTGGGCTGCAAGCCGGCGGTGACCAACTGCGTGTAGATGCGGTCAAAGTTGATGCCCGGCAGGTCGACCTTGTTCAGCGCGATGACGATCGGCACCTCGGCCGCCCGGGCATGGCTGATCGCCTCTTCGGTCTGCGGCATCACACCGTCGTCGGCCGCCACGACCAGCACGGCAATATCGGTGACGTTCGCACCGCGAGCACGCATCTGGGTGAATGCCTCGTGGCCGGGAGTGTCGACGAACGTGATCGGCCGGCCGTCTTTCTCGATGCGATAGGCACGAATGTGCTGGGTGATGCCGCCGCTCTCGCCGCTGGCCACGTCGATGCCGATGATGCGATCCAGTAGCGACGTCTTGCCGTGGTCGACGTGGCCGAGGAAGGTGACCACTGGGGCACGCGGCTCGAGCGATTCGGGAGCGTCGGCCCCCTTGGCGACACTGGCCAGCAGTTGTTCTTCAACGTCGACCGCTTGGCGCAGCTCGATCTCGACACCGAACTCGATGGCCAGCAGCTCGACCAGCTCGGTGCTCAGCTCGGTGTTGATGTTGGCCATGGTGCCAAGGGCCAGCAGCTTGCCGAGCACTTGCGTGACTCGGAAACCAAGCGCCTCGGAGAAGCTGCGCACCGTGCAAGGGAACTGCACGATGACATGGCTCTTGCGTGGGGCGGCCGTGTTGGTGCCGGTCTTTTTGGGCTTGCGCAGCTTGCGGAAACGCGGCTCATCCTCGCCGGTGATCGAAGGGGGCCGCGCGTCGGTGCCTTGGCGCTTGCGATTGAGCTGCCGCTGCTCGCGGCCGCCGAGCAACTTGTCGTCGTCACGTATCGCCGGAAGCTTGGGCGCCGGGCGCTTGCGGTCTTTGCCGTCGCCGGGCTGAGGCGGAGCAGGCGGCATCCCCGGGCCGCGACCCGGTCCGCCGGGCCTCCGGCCGTGCGTCGGACCGCTGGGAGCGGGACCGCCTTGTTGCTCGGCCTTGCGCTTCATTTCATGGGCGCGCATGTGGGCCTGCAACGGCTTCGAACCGCCGGCCTTGCTGGCGCGGATGGCGTCGGGAGGCAGGCGGATATCGGGCTTCTGCGGAGCGGGCTCGGCGGGGCCAGTCGGTGTTGGCGGGGCGTTTAATGCTGAGGGGGGCAACGGAGCAACGCGCACCGTGGGCTTCGGCGGCGCCTTGGGTTCGCTTCGTCGCGGCGTTTCAGCGGCTGGGCGCTCGGGACGGCTGGGCGGAATGGCGGGGGGCTTGGCGGCGACGCCACCCGGGGCAATGTAATCTTCACGGCGGAACACGGTCGGTTCCGGCGGCGCTGCGACGGCCACGCCTCCCGCGGCGCTCTTGGCGGCGGCCGAGGCATGACCGCCCAGGCTCTTGCCGCTTGAGACGCTGGAGATGAAGGCCTTGACCTTGACCACTTCGTCGTCGGTCAGACTGGCCAGAGCCGATCCCTTACCCGGGACGCCTGCGCGCGTACACAGATCGACCAGGTCTTTGCTATCAAGCTTAAGTTCTTTCGCGAGCGAATAAATCCGTACGGCCAAGTCTGACTCTCCCAAACCGTTTGTGGGTCGTGGCGACGCCTGTTTCTGCGCGGCTCGCGACGACGATTGTGTGGTACTAATTCATATCCGCAAATCTCCGTATCGAGTCGTTCCCCAAACAAACGACCACCTCCTGACAACGCAACCGCAAGAGCGCCATCGCGACCACGCCGCAAGCATTGCCGGCGACGCTGGTCACGTCGCACTAGGCGACAGGCCCTGCTTCGGTCGGCTCGCCAGTCGCTTCCGTCGAGTCGGCCGCCATCGATTCGACTGACGGCTCGCCGTGTGCTTCGGCGCCTTCGGCCGATTCCCCCACGGCCGCCGTGTCGGGCAAAGGCGGCAACCCTTGGGCCGCACGTTCGGCAGCCTCGCGGGCTTCGAGTTCGGCCGTGGCCGCGTCGATCCGCTGTTGCTCGCGCTGACGCCGACGTTCCTCCGTCGCCGCCTGCTCGGCCTCGAGTGCCTTTGCCTCGGCTTGCTCGACGATGTGAGCCACTTGCTCCGCCGTTAAGCTGCCCATTTCTTCCAAGGCATCGGGCTCGATGACCGACAGATCATCGTAAGACAAAAACCCTTCCTCGACTAGCTTTCCCGCCAGGTTTTCGTCCAACCCGTCGATCGAACAGAAGCCCGCCACCGCCCGGTCGAGCTGCTCGTCGAGCTCTTCGCGGGTCATGATTTCAATGTCCCAGCCGCACAACTTGCTGCCCAGCCGCACGTTCTGCCCGCGGCGGCCGATCGCCAGCGACAGTTGATCCTCGCGCACCAGCACGATCGCCCGGCCCAGCATCTCGCACAGGATCACCTCGTCGACCTCGGCCGGCTGCAAGGCGTTGGGGATGAGCACCTGCATGTCGTCGCTCCAGCGGACGATATCGATCCGCTCGCCGGCCAGCTCGTCGACGATGTTCTTGATGCGGTTGCCGCGCACGCCGACGCAGGCCCCGACGCAGTCGACCCGCTGATCGGTGCTGCTCACCGCCACCTTGCTGCGGTAGCCCGGTTCGCGGGCCATGGCCTTGATCTCGATCACGCCGTCGGCAATCTCGGGAATCTCCTGCTCGAACAGCCGGGCCACCAAGGCCGGCCGGATGCGGCTGAGCACCACCTTCACGCGGCTACCGACCTTGCGCACCTCGAATACGGTGGCCCGCACCCGTTCGTTGGGATGGTGCGTCTCGCCAGGGATCTGCTCGCTCCGCGGCAGGATGGCCTCGACGTTCTGGAGGGTCACCGTCGCGGCGCCACCTTCGTAGCGCTGCACCACGCCGGTGACAAGTTGGCCGCGTTCGCGTTCGTACTCGTCGAACAGCGCGTCGCGCTCGGCCTCGCGCACCTTCTGGATGATGACTTGCTTGGCGGTCTGGGCACCGATGCGGCCGGCGGTTTCCTCGGCATCGAGCGGCTTGCCGTTGTGGGCGCCCGAGATCGAGCCGTCCTTGCGGTCGATCAGGACGACAATATCTTCTTCTTCGCCGTACTGCTTCTTGGCTGCTGTCACCAAGGCCGATTCGATGGCCTGGAAGATGACTTCTTTGTCGATGTTCTTGTCACGATGGATAGCGTCGATGATGCGAAGCAGTTCAGTGGCGTTCATACGCGGTGCAGCCTTCCCCCCAAGGGGGCCGATAGTTCGAATTGTCAAATTGTCCGAATTGTCACGGTCGCGGTTCGGTGCTCGTCGACTGTCTCCTTCATTACATCCGTTTAGCCGGCGGGCTCGCCCGCCGCGTTGGGAAAGCGTGCTATGGCGCCGGCGCGGCGGGCAAGCCCTCCGGCAACCAATGCTGCACCACAACTATTCTTGCCATGCAGGCAACCCCGGTCTGCCCGGGACTCCATGTTGTAACGCTTCGCCGGGCCGCCTGTCGACCTCGGCAGGCAAATTCGTGCCTTGATTCGCCTGGAATGCGAGCGACAATCGGGTTTTCCCCCGTGTTTGCGACCGCTCCACCGAGCGGCAAGCCATGTCCGTGACCCCGCAAGTACCCGATGCTGCCGGCCGTTTCGGCCCCTTCGGAGGCCGTTATGTGCCGGAAACCCTCACGCGGGCGCTCGACGAGCTGACGGCTGCCTACGATGCCGCGATACACGACCAGGCATTTCAGGACGAGCTAGCGGACTTGTATCGCAACTACGTCGGCCGGCCTTCGCCGCTGTACCATGCCCGGCGGCTGAGCCAGGCCGTCGGCGGGGCGCAGATCTATCTGAAGCGCGAAGACCTGAACCACACCGGCGCCCACAAGATCAACAACACTCTGGGCCAGGCGCTGCTGACCGTGCGGATGGGCAAGCAGCGCGTGATCGCCGAAACCGGCGCCGGCCAGCACGGCGTCGCCACCGCCACCGCCTGTGCAAGGTTCGGATTGCAATGCATTGTGTACATGGGCGAGGAAGACATCCGCCGCCAGCGCCCCAACGTGTTCAGCATGCGGCTGATGGGCGCCGAGGTGCGGCCGGTGACGACCGGCTCGCGCACGCTGCGCGACGCGATCAACGAGGCGATGCGCGACTGGATGAGCACCGTCGAAAGCACGCATTACATCCTGGGTTCGGTCGTCGGTCCGCATCCGTTTCCGCGCATCGTGCGCGACTTTCAATCGGTGATCGGCCGCGAAACCATCGTGCAGTGCCGCGAGCAGCTCGGCCGGCTGCCCGACAGCGTGGTGGCCTGTGTCGGCGGCGGCAGCAACGCGGCGGGGATTTTTTATCCGCTGATCGAACATGAATCGGTAGAGTTGCTCGGCGTCGAAGCGGGGGGCCGTTCGAGCAAGGCCGGCGACCATGCCTCGCCACTGTCGTACGGCAGTCCCGGCGTGCTGCACGGATCGTTTAGTTATGTGATGCAAGACGAAGACGGCCAGACATGCGACGTACACTCGATATCGGCCGGACTCGACTATCCCGGCGTCGGGCCCGAGCACAGCTACTGGAAAGACACCGGCCGCGTGCGCTACACCTACTGCCGCGACGACGAGGCTCTGGCCGCGTTCGACACGTTGGCGAAGAGCGAAGGAATTCTGCCGGCCCTGGAAAGTTCGCATGCCGTGGCCAAAGCCATGGAGCTGGCGCGCCAGCGGCCCCGCGACCAGGCGATCGTCGTTTGCCTTTCGGGGCGCGGCGACAAGGACGCCTTCGAGATCGCCCGCCTCCGCGGCGAGAGCATTGGATAACGCCATCACCACGCTTGCGGCTTAGCATGTCCGCGATCGACACACTGTTTCAACAGTTGAAGCGCGAAGGCCGCAAGGCCTTGATGCCGTTCATCACGGCCGGCGATCCCGACCTCGCGTTCAGCGGCGAGTTGCTGGCCGAGATGGTCCGCCGCGGTGCGCATCTGTGCGAGCTGGGCATTCCGTACAGCGATCCGATCGCCGACGGCCCGGTGATCCAGGCGTCGTACACCCGGGCACTGGACCGCAAGATCAAGCTCGCGCAAATCTTCGAGATGGCGCGTGGCACGTTGCCGAAGCTCGCCGCGCCGGTGGTGACGATGGCCAGCTACGCGATCATCTACCGCCACGGCATCGAACGGTATATCGCCGATGCGCAGACCGCGGGCTTCGCCGGAGCGATCGTGCCCGATCTGCTGGTCGAAGAAGCCGGCGAGATGTCGCGGCTGTGCCGCCAAGCGGACTTCAGCCTGGTGCAGCTCATCACGCCGACCACACCGCGCGACCGCGCGCTGCGCATTGCCGAGTCGTCAACCGGGTTCGTCTATTACGTCTCGGTGACCGGCATCACCGGCGAGCGCACGGAGCTGCCGGCTCAACTGGTCGACAGCGTCGCCTGGCTGCGCGAGCGCACGCCGTTGCCGGTGTGCATCGGCTTCGGCATCAGCACGGCTGAGCACGTGAAGCGGCTGGCGCCGGTGGCCGACGGCCTGATCGTCGGCTCGGCGATTGTCCGGCGCGTGGCCGAAGTCGCCCCCGCAAACCGCCAACAGGTGCTGCGCGGCATCGGCGACTTCGTGGCCGAACTGATCGCGGCGCTGTGAATTGCCGTTGGCGGACGTGGTATAATCGGTTGGATAGACAGCCCCTCATTCCGCGACATTTCCATGTCCATTCCCGTCGGCCCGCAATATCCGAAGGAAGAATTCTCCGCTCGAGGCAGTGAGATTTATCAGCGTCGTGTTGCACCGACGTTGCGCACCTCGGACACCGACCGTTTTGTGGCGATCGACATCGACAGCGAAGATTTCGAAATTGCCGAGGTGTTGCTCGATGCCGCCGAACGGCTGAGAGAACGTCGTCCCGATGCGCAGATTTGGGGTGAGCGCGTCGGACATCCCGCGGTGGTGCGCATCGGGCGCGTGCGATGACCTCGCTGCTGGGGCACGTCGATCACTCGCTCCAGCCCATTGTGCCGATCATGCTGGTCGGGCCTGGCGGGAACACGAGCGAGTACGCTGCCATGCTCGACACTGGATTTGATGGTTGGCTTACGCTGCCGTCGGCGACCATCGAAAAACTGGAGCTACCCTGGCAGGCGAAAGCCCGTGCCCTCGTCGCCGATGGTCGCACGGAAACATTTGATATCTTTGCCGGCCAGTTGGTCTGGTTCGGACGGAGCTTACGGATCGAGATTGAGGCCGTCGAATCGCTGCCACTTATCGGCACGGCGTTGCTGCGGAATTGCAAGTTGGAGATTGAGATGGTCGCCGACGGACGAGTTGCGATCACGCCGATGGAATAGCCGCACCAATCGATCTTGACCCCTGCCGAAACTCGTGCGTAGTATTGCATCAGGGTGGGGTTGGAAGGCGCGCAAATTGCATCGGCCGCTATCGTCGCGAGCCGTGTGAAGAGGTGCGATCCACGATGGACGCCAGTCGTTCCCAGGTGCCGCTGTACCGGTTCTTCATCGGTCTGGCCGAGTACACGTTCCAGACCAAGCTCGGCATCGCCGATCCGCCACTGATCGACTACATCGCCGAACTGCTGTCGCGGTTTGTCCACTGCGACGCGATTTACAAGGTCCGCAACCCCACGGGCGAGCGGCTCTTCCAGTTGGCCGAGATGCTCATGGAGGCCGAGGCCCGTCGTGGCGATCCCAAGCGCGAGGTGCATCGGCACATCGGCGACTTCACGCTGTTCTGGGCCGGCGTCTACCCCGAGGCGCTGCGCGGGGCGAAGCGCAAGGCCCAGCTCGATTTCTTCGGCGACTACTGCCAACAGGGGAAGCGGTCGTACTACATCGCTAGCACCTTGCGCACCGACGACAACGACGAGCAGAGCGACGTACTGGAACGACTCAGCCACGATTTCGAGCTGTGCGCCTATGGCCTGGGCGAGCTGCGGCGCGAATGGGAGCAAAGCGACCGGCCTCCCGAGCAAGATGGCCGCGCGAAGCCGTATCTAATCGAGTGATGCCCGGCCCAAGCCGCTCGCCGTAATCGCCGATGGCCGATCATTCCTTCCCGAACGATAAACTGCTGGCCGTTTATCTCGGCGGCCGCGCGCCGAAGTGCAATACGGAGTTGCACGACGTGGTGTTCGTAGTCGGCCGGTCGATTGAAGCCACTTACGAACAGCTCATGGACAAGTGGTTCGGCGATCCACTGTCGGTGCATATTGATTCGTGGCTGGAACTGGGCGAAGTCGACGGCCACCGTGTCGAGCTGCGCCGCGAGCCTGCGACGGCGGGCCGGCGGCTGTTCTTCATCAACCTCGGTGCGTATCGCCCCGGTGAGTTCACCGAGCTGCACGCCAACACGTTTCTGGTGGCCGACGACGAGCGGGAAGCCAAGCAGCGCGCGAAACAAAACCTGCTGCGCGGCGCCGACTCGGTGCACACCGACGACTTGTTCGATATCGACGACTGTCTGGAAATATCGCAAGTCGCCGGCCGGCACGTGCATCTCGTTCCAGTCGAGACGAGTTGCCCGATCGTGCCGCACAACGGCTACCACGTCATTCCGGACGAGGTTGTGCGGGCGTATGCCGCGCGACGCGGTCTGATTTCGATGACCGGCGGATAGACGAGTCACTTCGACATTCCGCGCTGACGCGCCGCTTTGGCTATAGGGGCATCACGATTATGAAGCGGCGGCGCGCTCGTGATGCAGCACCAGCAACTGATCGGCCGTGCGCCCGAGGCTGGCATAAGTGTGCACGGCACCCCCGCTTGGACCATGATTTCACTTTCGATTCTTAGGATGTGCAATATGGGAGGGCGAAGCTCCCGCTGAGCCTTTTTCCCGTCAATAAGCTCGGCGGGAGCCTCGCCCTCCCGCGGCTGCATGATTTGAGACACACAGTCGACAACACGGATTTTCTAGCCGTCCTCCGCCGTGATGCGCAGCTTGGGGTCCATCGCGTCGCGCAGGCCGCCGCCTACCAGGTTGAATAGCGTGACGACGGCGAAGATCGCCAGCGACGGCACGACGACCAACCACCAGTAGTTGTAGTTCGCGCTGCCCAGCCGCAGCAGCGAACCCCAGCTTGGCGTCGGTGGGCGGACACCGAATCCCAATAGGCTCAAGCCCGCTTCGGTCATGATCGCGCCGGCCACGCCGAACGGCGCGGACACCATCGCCGGGCCGATCGAATTGGGCAGCAGGTGCCGGAAGATGATCCGGGCATGCGAGGCGCCGCAGGCGCGTGCCGCGGTGATGTAATCGAGCGAGCGCTGGCGCAGCACCTCGGCGCGGATCAGCCGGGCCACCGTCGGCCAGCCGGTGATGCCGATCACGAACATGATGATGTAGATGCTCGGCCCGATCAGCGCCACGAGCGTGAGGATCAGAAAGAATGCCGGGAACAGCATGATCACCTCGATCACGCGCGAGATGAACATGTCGAACTTGCCGCCGAAATACCCCGCCAGCGCTCCGATCAGGCAGCCGATCGTGACGTACAACCCTACGGCCAAAAAGCCGACCGTCATGGAGATGCGCGTGCCGTAGAGCATCTGCACCAACACGTCGCGGCCCATGTCGTCGGTGCCCAGCAGGTGCGGCCAGGCGTCGTTGCTCCTGGTGCGTTGGTCGGCGGGCTTGGTGTACATCGGCGGCTTGAAGACGGATTCGAGGTCGAGGTCGATCGGACCAAATGGGATCGGCGGATAGAGGCCGTGCTTCGTCGTCGGCTCGTCGAATTGCTCGGTGGCGAAGCTGCGCGTGGCGTAGCGCTGCGTGGGGCGGATCTGCGGTACGCAAAAAACTGCGGTCACCGCCAACGTGAGCAGCACGAACCACAGCACGCCGCGCACCAGGCGCGTGCGCCCCGACACGCCCCGCTCGTTCCAGCCGCGGCGCATGACGAGCATCACCGCCGCCCACGGCGCCGCCGCTAACAGGCCCATGTTGAACAGAAAGTTCACCGGCTCGTCGATCACAAACAGCGCACGCCACCAAGGGAACAGCATTTCCTGGCCGTCCCAGAACACCAGCGGCTGATTCGACGCGATCAGCGGGGCGAAGATCGCTGCGAAGCACATCGGCGCCAGCAACCACAGCGACCAGTATGCCGAACGGTTGCGGCGGAACTGCTGCCAGACGATGTCGAAATACGATCGACGGCCGCTGCTGGTCGTCATCCCATCTCCCCGGTGGCTTCGAGGGTGATGCGCGGATCGACAACGTGATACAGCAAGTCCGAAAGCAGAATGCTCACCAGCACCACGATCGCGTCGATGTACACCAAAGCCATCAGCGTGGGATAGTCTTTTTGCTCGAGCGACGACCACGACAGCCGGCCCATGCCGGGGATCGAGAACAGCACTTCAACCAGCACGCTGCCGCCGAGCATGGCGGGCAGAAAGTCGGCAAACAGCGTGATCACCGGGATCAGCGCGTTGCGCAAGGCATGGCTGCAGATGACCGTGTGCTCGGGCACGCCCTTGGCCCGCGCGGTGCGCACGTAGTCGGCGCTGATCACGTCGAGCATGCTCGCCCGGGCGTACATGGCCAACCCGGCCAGGCTGAACAGCGACAGGCACACGATCGGCAAGAATGCGTGCCAGCCGTAGTCGAGCAGCCACGCGCCCCAGCCCATCTCGTCGGCAGCCTGCGAGTGCAGCCCCGACATCGGAAACCACTGGAAGTGTTCGCCGTAGCAGAACAACAGCAGCAAGATCATCGCGGCCACGAACGTCGGCACCGAGTACAACACGAACAGACCGAAGGTGATCGTCCGATCGAGCAGCCTGCCGCGATGCACCGCGCAAATAATTCCCAGCGGCACGGCAATCAGGTAAATCAACGTCTCGCTGGCCAACATCAGCGGCGCAGTGACCGTGAACGCCCGCCAGATTTTTTCGCCAACCGGCTCGCGAGTTTTCAGCGCCGAGGGGCCGAAGTTGAACGTCGCCAGCCGCACGACCATGTGGGCGTACTGCGTGTCGGCAACCACGCGCCACAGCTTCTCCGGCAACGTGCGCTCGTAAGCACTGCGGTTCACGTCGTAGTAGGTCGTCCAATTCTCGGCGGCGCGGTCGACCTCGTGCTCGTCGGCCGACAGCGGCACGTCGGTCGCCAGCGGCTTGCCCAGGCTCAGCCGCAGCATCAGTGCCGCGACGTTTTTCTCGGCGAGCGTCGAATCGCCAAGCAGCACATGAGCGAAAAACGGGACATCCGATTTGCGGAACCGCTCGAGCCCTTCCATCAGCGCGTTGCGCGAAGGGGCTTTGGCCAACCGGGCAAGCTCCTTCTGCAGCGCTTCGCGGCGATCGTCCGAGACCGGCTGGAAGTCGTCGCGGTGCCGCCCCCACCATAGCCGCCACGTGGCGACGACCGCGGGCGTCTTGCTGTCGTGTGGCTCGCGGCTGTATCCGTACACGAACGGATCGGTGAGCATGTGGCTCAGCGCCCGGATCGCTCCGCGGCGCGAGGGCAAATCGGCCGCTGGATCGCGGAGCGACGCCACTGCGGCGGGCACGGCGCTGGTGCCGGCATTTTCGCACCATACCATCACGAAGTCGACAATGCTGTGCGCCAGGGCGGCGTGGGTGGCAGGATCGGCAAGGCGCTTGGCGAAGTCGGGAATCGCCAACGAGGCCAGAAAACTGCGCCGCCGCCCCGCGTCGCTGTCGACGGGCGCGGAAGCGAGTTCCGGAAGCTGCTTGGCGATTTCGTCGGTGCTGCGGCCGAGAAAGTGTGCCGCGGTGCGCACCGGCTCGTGATAATCGCGAAAGTCGTTGAAGTTCAGCAGGACCGGCTTGTCGAGCCCCAAGGCTCGCTTCTGCACCAGGTAATCTTCGCGCGAGCTTTCGCGCTCGAGTCCCTGAGCATCGCCGTGCCCCAGCAGCGGGTCGCCCGGCGCCATGTGCATCACCAGGAACGAAACGATCGTGACGCCGAACAGCGTCGGGATCATCAACAGCAGGCGTCGGACGATGTAGCTGGTCATGGGACAGAGGGGGCCACGAGTCGGGAGTCAGGATTCGGGGAAGACAGAACACTCCCGACTCCTGGCTCCCGAATCCTTGCCCCTCACTCCGCGTACCACTGTCGGTAATCGACGCACGGCCGCACGGCGTAGAACTTCACGTTCCTGAGCCGGGCGCTATAGCCGCACGTCTGCTTTTCGGAGAACAGGAACGTGTACGGCTGGTCGTCGTACAGCAGCCGGTGAATGCGATGGTACAGCTCGAGCTGCTTGGGCCGGTCGAACGTCACGCGCAGCTTGGTCACCAGCTTGTCGACCTCTGCGTTGCGATAGCCGATGATGTTCGACGTGTCGGTCAGCTCGGCGTTGCCGCTGTACCAGGTTTGATACGGATCGGCTCGCCACGAGAGCGCCCAAGCCCGCAATACGGCGTCGAAATCCTTGGCCCGGGTGCGCTCGGTCATCAAGGCTTGCTGGGCCGGCGTGATCTCGATGCCGATGCCTAGCTTCCGCCAGTTGACCTGGATGATCTGCGCGACGGTGCGATACTGCGAGCTATCGGCGTCGAACATCAGGTTGATGCGGGCCTCGACACGCTTGCCGTCGATGAGCTTGTCGCGCAGACCGTTGCGGTTCGTGTCGCGCCAGCCGGCCTGCTCGAGTAGCTTTTGCGCCTGCTCGAGGTCGTAATGCAACGGCTTCACGTCGTGATTGTAGGCTCGGCTGTGTAGTGGAAATGGGCCGGTTACCTGCGTGGCCAGATCGTCGAACACCACGTGAATGATCTGATCGATGGGGATCGCTAGGGTCAGTGCTCGCCGCACCCGCTTGTCGTGCAACAGCGGCCGGCGGAGGTTGTAGCCGATGTACCGGTAGCCGGGATACTCGTACGTGCTGAGCACCACTTCGCCCGACTGGACCGCCGGATGATGCAGGTTCTGCAAGTACAAGTCTTTCTGATCGATGTCGGCCCAATCGATTTCGCCGTGCAGTAGTTTCTGCACGAGCGTGTAGCTGTTCGGCTCGCAGCCGAAGACAATCCGGCTGAAGAAGAACGGCGGGCCCCAGTAATCCGGATTCCGCCGCAGCGAGCAACGTTCGTTGCGCCGCCAATCGACGAAGATCAACGGCCCGGTGCCACACATGCAGGTATTGGCCCAATGGTTGTTGAATCCCTCGGCAAACTCGCGGCTGGAAAAATCCAGCGAGATCAGGTCGCCGTAGGCGTCGACGCTGAACACGTGCCGCGGAATGATCGTCACCATCAACGTCGACTCGTCCGACAGGAAATACGGCTTGGTCCAGCGGACGCGGAAGGTGTACTCGTCATCGATCTCGACCTGGATCTTGTAGCGGTGCGCTGCGTCTTCCGCCTCGGGGTCTTCGAAATCACCGCGCACGGCCGCCGGGATGTGCGTGTTCAGCATGCAGTCGAACGTGAACTTCACGTCGCGCGTGGTCAGCTCGGGCTGCTCGAGCTCGGTGCCGTTGGGCAGGCTCATCGGCTGCCACTTCACGCCGCGGCGAAGATGGATCGTGTACTCGAGTTTCTTCTCGTCGAACTCCCAGCGCTCGGCCAGGCGCGGCACCAGCTTGTCGGGATCGGCCATGTCGCGGTCGGCCAACTGCTCGTAGACGAAGCTCTGGAACAGGCTGCTCGTGGCGTCGGCGGCCGTGATGGGGTTCAACGTGTCGGGATCGTCGGAATACGAAACCCGCAATACGTCAGAGACTGCCGGGTCGACACCCGCGGCGGTCTTGCCATGGGGCGGTTCGATCGACTCCTCGGCGGTGGCTCGTCGGCCAGCCGTGCGCGTGTAGCCGGTGGCGGCTCGCCAGGCGGTCCACATCGCTACCACCAGCACCACTCCGGCGACAATCGCCCCGGCCCGCAATCTGCCGGTCTTGGAGCGTCTCATGGCGAGTCGTTCGAATCGAAAGATGGGGGTGGTGGCGGCGGTTGTAGGCGGCTTTTGGCAAACCTTGCGCCCAGCGTAGCGAAAATCGGACAGTGGGCCAGCCGGTTTAGCCGCGGGGCTTGCCCCGCGCGTTCGTCCGCGCGGCGCAAGCGACGCGGCTAAACAAGCCATCGCAACATTGCTCTGGGCACAACCATCACTCCCCCGTAGGCTGAATGGCACGGCTTTGTCGAATCCGGTGGCGCCTTCATGCCCACGCTCAGCACACTTGCCGCTTCACACGAGCGCGGTTCCCGCAGTCGCGTTGCCGCATCGTCGGCTGCGGGGGCCCAAAGGCCGCGCTTCGTGAGCGCGACGTTAGGTTTGGGGCTAGCAGGATCGGCACTCCTGTTGGCAGCCCTGCCACCGTGCAACCTCTGGCCATTGGCCTGGGCGGCTCCAATCCCTTGGGCGCTAGTAGTTCGCCAGCCCCCCGAGTTGCTCGGCAAGCGGCCGTACCTGGCTCTTTGGTTTGCGGGCCTGGCATTCTGGCTGCCGAGCTTGTACTGGCTCTGCCTGGCACATCCGGCCACGAGCATCGGTTGGCTGGCGATGTCCGTTTGCCTAGCGTGCTACTTACCGTTGTTCATTGTGCTGGCGCGCCGTGCGGTCCACCGGCACCATGTCCCGTTGGCATTGGCGGTCACGGTGGTT
Organism: Pirellulales bacterium; assembly: GCA_036272935.1. Taxonomy (GTDB): domain Bacteria; phylum Planctomycetota; class Planctomycetia; order Pirellulales; family PNKZ01; genus DATAXP01. The sequence continues at coordinate 21,030 of DATAXP010000052.1, forward strand.
TGGACTGGGCTGAACTTCGCGCTGGCCCATTTTATGACCGGCTTCGACATGGCCGCCGTCGGGCACACGCAGTATCGCTGGCTCGCGCTGATCCAATGCTCAGATATCGCCGGCGAATACGGCGTTACGTTCGTCGTGATGTTCGTCGGCGCTTCGATTGCCCGGGCGCTGCCGTGGTCCGGCCAGCGTGGCTCGCTGCTAGCGCTGTTGCCGGCCGCCGTGTTGCTTGCGGCGGTGCTCGTTTATGGCGTGCTACGCATGCAAGCGCTCGCACCGCGCCTGGGGCCGACAATCACGTTGGTGCAGGGGAACATCGACACCGAAATCAAATTCGACCCCGGCGAGGGGCAGCGCGTTTTCGACCACTATCTCGATCTCACGCGTCAGGCTTCGGCCGAGCGACCGACGACCGACCTGATCGTATGGCCTGAAACGATGTTTCGCTGGCCGATACTCACGTTCGCCGCCGACGCACGTCTGCCCAATGGTAGCGATTGGACGCTCGACGCTCTGCGCCGCCGCGGGGCCGAAGTCGACGACGGCCTCGGGGCGATGGCTCGCGATTTCCACACCGCGCTGCTCATCGGCGTCGATACGATCGACTACGGGCCCGGCGTCGAGCGCCGCTACAACTCGGCACTGATGATCGATCGCAACGGCCGGCTCGGCGAGCGTTACGACAAGTCGCATCCGGTGCTGTTCGGCGAGTACGTGCCGCTGGCCGATCGCTGGCCCTGGTTGTACGGTTTCACGCCGCTGGGTAGTGGCATCGAAGCGGGCACGCGCTCGCCGGGCATGCTGATTCGTTCCCCAACCGGCGAGGCACGGCTCAGCGTCAACATCTGCTACGAAACCGTGCTGTCCCACGTCATTCGCCGCCAGGTGCAGGGGCTGATCGACGCGGGACAACCGCCCGACATCCTGATGAATCTGACGAACGACGGCTGGTTTTGGGGCTCGCACGAGCTCGACCTGCACCTGATTTGCGGCGTGTTCCGAGCCGTCGAGTGCCGCAAGCCATTCCTGGCCGCAGCGAACACCGGTTTTTCGGCCTGGATCGACGGCAACGGTCGCATCGTCGAGCAAGGCCCGCGGCACGCCCCCGGCTGGATCGTTGCCGACGTCGAACTCGACAACCGCCAAAGCCTTTACCTGCGTTACGGCGACTGGTTCGCCGGGGCGTGCCTCTGCGGGTGCGTGCTGATCGCCGGCGGTGCGATTTTGCGAAAAGCACCGACCGCGCGCGGCTCAAACAACCCAAGCGACCCAGCTTCGCGAAATTGAAGCGTTCTTTATTGACGCAATTTCCGCGGCGTGGATATACTACAGGCACTAGTCGCTGTGGTGTATCTCCAAGCGTCGGAAAAGGTTGGCACGAATCGCAACGGGCACACTGGCGATCGTCGATTCGGGGCCATTCCGGCTGTTTTTCGCTCCTTGATGCTGCTGCTCTGAGGGAGAGGTTGCATGAACCTCGTCGGGAAAATTCTCGTCGTTCTGATCCTGATCATGAGCTTGGTGTTCATGAGTTTTGCCGTCGCCGTATACTCCACGCATCGCAATTGGGTCACCGCGGTCAACGATCCGCAAACTGGACTCAAGGCCAAGCTGGCCGCAGAGCAACAAAAGAACCAGCAGCTCCAGGCGGCCTTCGCTTCGATCCAAGCCAAGCTCAGCGAAATCGAAGCCGCCCGGCGACAAGCCTTGGCGAAGCTCGAAACCGAAAAAGACCAGCTTCAGCAAGAGAAATCGACGCTCCAGAAGCAGCAGGAAGACGCCGCCAAGACGTACGCCGAGACAACTGCCGTCGCCTCCAACGCGCTGGGGCTGCTCAAGGACAAGCAGACGCAGATCGATTCGCTCCGCACCGACATCAAGGAAGCGCAAGATCAGCGCGACGAGAAACTGAAGGAAGTGGTCGACGCCACCGACAAGCTGAACCAGGCGATGGGCGAAGAGAAGCGCCTCGAAGTGACCAACGTCCGCCTGGCCGAGCAGTTGGCCAAGGCGAAGATTCACCTCGACCGCGCCGGCGTGCAGCTCGAAGCTCCGACCGACGGCATCCCGCCGGCAGTCGATGGCATCGTGCTGGCCACCAGCAGCAACGGCTTGGTTGAGATCTCTTTGGGCAGCGACATGGGCCTGGCGCGTGGCAACACGCTCGAAGTTTCGCGCGGCAACAAGTATCTCGGCCGCGTCGAGGTGATCCAGACGCAGCCCGATCGCGCCGTGGCCCGCGTGCTGACGCAGTTCCAGAAGGGACGGATCGAGAAGGAAGACCGCGTCGCCACGCGATTGAACTAAGATTTCGGACTACTTCGATGCTCAACAAAATTGACGTTTACACGGTGATGCTCGGCCTGGCTTTGATGGCCATCCTGATCGCGGTGCTGCTGCTGACGATGGAACTGGGACGCTTCCCCACGACTAAACCGATCGTCGCGACGCCAGGTAGCATGGCCCCAACGGAATATCTCTCGCTGCGGGTTTGATCGTTCACTAACCCCAAGCCGCCACCGGCGGCAGACGAGCAAGGATGCTCAACCGACTTCGCGGCCTGCTCGGCCCCGATCTGGCCATCGACCTTGGCACCGCCAACACGTTGGTGAGCGTGCCCGGCGAGGGCATCGTCGTCAACGAACCTTCGATCGTCGCGGTCGATGAGCAGACCGGCTCGGTGCTCTCCGGCGGCTGCGCCGTCGGCCATCTGGCGCGGCAGATGCTCGGCCGCACTCCCGGCTCGATTTCCGTCGTCCGCCCGCTGCGCGACGGCGTGATCACCGACTTTGAGCTTTGCGAATCGATGTTGCGCTACTTCCTGCGCAAGGCGCAGCGCAACGGTTGGACACTGCGCCCCCGCGTGCTCATCGGTGCTCCGGGGTGCATCACTCCGGTCGAGAAACGCGCCCTGTACAACAGCGCCCAGCGCGCCGGGGCACGCCAGGTGTTCCTGATCCCCGAGGCGAAGGCTGCCGCGATCGGCGTCGGCCTGCCGATCCACGAACCGCTGGCGAACCTGGTGGTCGACATCGGCGGCGGCACCACCGAGATCGCCATCCTCAGCCTCGGCGACACAGTGGCTTCGCAGAGTCTGCGCGTCGGCGGCGATTACATGGACCAGGCGATCGTCGATTATCTTCGCCGCCATTACAGCCTGCGTGTCGGCCTGCCGGCGGCCGAGCGCCTGCGCATCGAGATCGGTAGCGCCTACCCGCTCGAGCAGGAAGTCACCAACGAGATCGGCGGTGTCGACACGGTGAGCGGCTTGCCCCGCCGGGCCACCGTCACCAGCGAAGAAGTGCGCGCGGCGCTGGCCGCGCCACTGGCGCGCATCGTCGATGCGCTGAAGGCCACGCTCGACCACTGCACGCCCGACCTGGCCGGCGACCTGGTCGATCACGGCATGGTGCTGGCCGGCGGTGGCTCGCTGTTGCGCGGGCTCGACCGCTACTTCACCGAGCAGACTGGCCTGCCGGCTCGTGTATCGCCCGACGCGCTGTGTGCCGTCGCCAAGGGAACACTGATCTGCCTGGAGCATCTCGATCAATGGCGCAGCACGCTGGAGCGCAGCGATGACCATGCGTAAACGCTCCACATCTCGCGCCGGGCAAGCGCGCCAGGCGACCCGCACCCTGATGGCGATATTGGCCGTGGCCGGTGTGTTGGCCCTGGCGCCGGAAGCGCTGCGCAGCAGGTTGCAGACTTCGATCCGCGAGTGGGTTGCCGCGGTGCCGTGGCCGGACGCGTCACCCGTCGCGCCCGAGTCGTCAATTGCCGAGGCCGAGGCGAAGCTGCGCCGCCGCAATGAGGAACTCGAACTTGCCCTGGCGGCGGCCGAGCATGAATCGTCGGCCGAGGCGTCGTTGTTAGCGCCTCGGTTGGTGCAGGCACGCGTCGTAGGGCGTCTGGCCCGGCGGTATCTCGACCCGGCCGACTTGTTAGGCGTCGGCAGCAACGACCAGATCGGCCCAGAAAGCCTGGTGATGCAAAGCGACGCGCCGCAGCTTGTCGATCGTGGCAGCGACCGCGGCGCTTCCGAGGACCAACTGTTGCTCGTCGGTCGCCACGTGTGGGGGAAGATCGTCGAAGTCGGTCCGCGCACCGCGCTAGCCCGGCCGATCACCGATCGCCGCTATCGTGGTGTGGTGCAGTTGGCCCGGCTCGAGCAGGGGGCCCTGCGCCGTGGACCGCGCGGCCTGCTCGAAGGCTCGAGCGACGGCACCTGCCGCATCCGCCTTGTCGAAACCGTGCATGCCGTGGCGGTCGACGATTGGGTGCTTGCCGAAGGGGCCGAAGGCTTGACCGATCTGCCGCTCGTCTATGGGCGCGTGACCCGGGCGGAACACGTGGCTGGCGCGCCCCACTGGGAAATCGGCGTCGCCCCTGCCGCGGACCAAGAAGCGACGCGGCTGAGCATTCTGATCGGCGAAGCGCGACGGGAGGAGACCGGATGGGCTTCGTTGCAATAACCGCGCTTGCCTGCTGCGCCGCGGTACTCGAGATTCGCGCGCCGCAGTTCGCGCTCTCGGTCGATCTGGTGACCGTTGGCGCGTTGGTGTGGGCATGGCTTCGGCCCGCCCCCGCTACGATCGTACGCGCTGCAGCCGTCGGGCTCGTCGGTGACCTGGCCAGCGAGTCGCGACTTGGCATCGGCATGACCGCGGCGGCCATCGCGGCATGGGCAATTGTGAGTGTGCGCGGCCGCTGGTTCGGCGCCCGGGTCGATGGGATATAAGCCCATATGTCGCATTCCCGATCGACGATCGATTGGCGCAGCGTCGTGCCACCCGGCGACGACGGCAACGCGACCCCCAACAACGCGCGGTTGCGGCATCTGCTGGCGGCGAGCGTCGCCATCCTGCTCACCGTGTTGGCTCGCATTGTGAGTTTGGAACTGACTGCTGGCGCCCAGCAGCGGAGCGAAGCGGCGCGACCGATCACGCGCGACATGCGCCTGGCGGCGCCGCGCGGAAGGATTCTCGCCGCCGATGGCACCGTGCTTGCGCGCGATGAGCCGCAGCAGGTCCTGTCGGTGCAGTATCGTTGGCTCGAACAGCCGGCCAACGCCCGCTGGCTGCGCAGCCAGGCCCGTGCTCGCCTCTCGCGTGCCGAGCGGCGCGACTCGTCGCGCATTGATGCAGAGATCGAGCGTATCCGCGCCGACCAGGAAACTCTGCATCACCGGTTGGCCGCGCTATGCGGACTGACCGATGTCACATTCGCTGTTCGCGCCGCCGAGGTGCAGCGACGTGTACGTGCGATTGCTGATCGCGTCAATGCTGGTCGATCTGCCGACGCTGAGAGTTCCGAACCGATCACGGTGCGCGAGGAGTTGGCGTATCACGTGCTGCATCGTGCTTTATCGCTGGAGGCAATCGCCGAAATCGAAGGGCATCCCGAACGCTACCCCGGCGTGCGCGTCGAACAGAGCATGCGACGGGTTTACGACCGCGGTCCCTTGGCGGCGCACGTCATGGGTCATTTGGGAGTGATCGATACTACGGAGGTGGGCCATGACGACGCGCCCTACGCCCCAGGCGACCGCATCGGGCGGATGGGGCTCGAACGCCAATACGAAGCGGCGCTGCGCGGCAAGCCGGGCGTCGTGCATGACCGCATCGATCGCGCGGGGCGCGTGCTCGATCGTCAATCGGGGCGTGCCGTTCAACCTGGAGACGACCTGGTGCTCACGCTCGACCCGGCACTCGAGCGCACCGCCGAACAACTGCTCGACGAAACGCTACGTCGCCGCCGACTGGTCGATGCGGACGACAGTTCGGCGGGTGGCGCGGCGGCCATCGTTCTCGACGTTCGTACTGGAGCGGTGTACTGCGCCGCCTCGGCGCCTCGGTTCGATCCAAACTTGCTCGGTTCCCACGCTGCCGACCTGCTCGACAACCCCGCCAAACCCCTGTTCGATCGCGCCACTAAGATGGCCATTCCTCCAGGCTCGGTCTTCAAGCTGGTGACGGCCGCCGCGCTCTTGGAGCACGAAGGCTTTGATGCCGACGAAGCCTATCTTTGCCGCGGCTACCTGCGCGATCCCGACCACCTGCGGTGCATGCTGTATCGTCGCCAGGGAATCGGCCACGGCGAGGCGACCTTGGTCGATGCCCTGGCGCAAAGCTGCAACACGTACTTCTTTCATCAGGCTGAACGGCTCGGTGCGCCGGCGATCTTCGAGTGGTCGCGGCGGTTCGCTCTTGGTGTTCCCACGGGGATCGACTTACCCGACGAGGCGGCGGGACAGGTTGCCGATCCGGTTGGTCGGTCGGCCGCGGGACAGACACGCTGGTCACTTGCCGACACGCAGGCGCTGGCGATTGGACAGAGCACCTTGGCCGTCACACCGCTGCAGATGGCTCGCGCGATGGCGGCGGTGGCCAACGGCGGCCGGCTAGTAACGCCGCGCGTCGTTCGCAGCGTCGGACTGGTTACTGATGCCGACGACGGCACCAGCCCGGCGCCGGCTAGCTCCGATGCACCGGCGCTTGGCCTCAGCGACCGTAGCCTGGCGGTTCTGCGCGAGGGACTGGAGCGCGTGGTGGCCGATGAGCGCGGCACCGGACACCGCACCGTTTTTTTGCCCGAGGTGATGATCGCCGGCAAGACCGGCACTGCCGAAACCGGCACCGGACGAGCCGATCACGCCTGGTTCGTCGGCTACGCGCCGGCCGACCGACCATGCGTGGCGTTGGCGATCGTTATCGAGCACGGTGGCTCGGGGGCGGAAATCGCCGGTCCGGTTGCCAAGCGGTTGGTGCAGAAGCTTGCCGACCTCGGCTACTTCACGCCAGGCCGCTCGTTGGCGGTTACGGGAACCTCTGATATCTCGAAGCCTTGAACTCTTCGAGCGTGAGAGCATCGTCGTTGTTGCTGTCGAGCCGTTTGAACTTTTCCTTGGCCGTGTTGGATTCTTCGCCCATTTGCCGGCCGACGAACTCTTTCACGCTAAGTTTTCGGTTGCGGTCTTTATCGAGCATCTTGAAGACCTGCTCCGGACCGTACTTCTTGTCGGCAGCGGTGGCCGAATCGAGGCTCGCCGCAAGCATTACGACCACGGCGACCGAAAAACAGAAAACCTTCCGCATCACAAACTCCGACGAAAACTTGGGAACGATACCGCCTACGGCTACGAATCGCCGCGCTTTGGACTATTCTAGTTCCTGGTGGCGTGTGATCCAGGAATTGTTTGACGAACGAGCCGTAGGGGGTATGGCACGAGTGCTAACGCTCCGATAACGCCGCTTGACCGGGGTCATTAGTGACCCCGGTCGCCCCGGGCGGTTACTTCTTCTTCCGGTCCTTGAATTCTTCGAGCGTCAGGTAGCCGTCGCTGTTCTTGTCGAGCTTGGCGAAGGCCGCCTTGGCCTTGTCGGCCTCGTCGCCGGTCCGCTTGCGGACGAACTCGTCGACGCTCAGCTTGCCGTCGCCGTTGGCATCGAGCTTCTTGAAGACTTCTTCCGGCTCGGGCTTCGGCTTGTCGGCGGCGGTAGACGAGGCGACACTCAACGCGAACAACATGACCACCGCGGCCCCGAAGCACAGAATCTTGCGCATGGCGAACTCCCAGGAAATGCTTGGAACGTGACGGACCTGTGGCTACGATGCGCGACCACGCCGGATTATTCTAGTCCTGGGGCGCGTGATTCAGGAATTGTTTGATGAGCGATCCTTACGTGGTTTGGCACGAGCACGGTGCAACGCGCCTCCAGCGTGAGCAACTTGCGGGGCATCGCGGCTGCGTGGTGTGGTTCACCGGACTGAGCGGTAGCGGCAAGAGCACGGTGGCCAACCTGGTCGACCAACAGCTTCTTGAGCGAAAGGTTCGCAGCTTCGTGCTCGACGGCGACAATCTCCGTCACGGACTGTGTGCCACGCCGCAGATGCTCGAGTCCGGCTATGGCGGCGAGCTTGCCAAGCGATTCGGGCTGGGCTTCTCGGCGCTCGATCGGCAGGAAAATATCCGCCGCGTGGGAGCGGTCGCACGGTTGTTTGCCGAGGCTGGCGTCATCACACTCACGGCCTTTGTGAGTCCGTATCGGCGCGATCGCGATGCAGTGCGTGCCTCGCTGCCGGCCGATGATTTCATCGAGGTGTTTGTCGATACGCCGCTGTCGGTGTGCGAACGGCGCGATCCCAAGGGGCTGTACGCGAAGGCACGGGCCGGAACGCTCAAGGGGATGACCGGCATCGACGATCCGTACGAGCCGCCGACGGCCGCGGAGTTGGTGCTTGCCGGCGGCGAGAAAAGTGCGCAAGCCTTGGCGAGCGAGGTGCTCGGTTTCTTGCAAAAGCGCGGCAAGATCCCAGCATGCTAGCGGCACGTGCCGGCAGAACATTTGACAGGGTTCGGTCGCTGGCTCTACAGTACGTCGCATGGAGCGAGACGGAGCGAGCCCCACCCACCTTTCGCGCAACAGTCTGCCACTCCGGCGCGAGCGACCTAGGAGTCTGTGATTCATGGATCGAATTTCTCGAAGCCCGGGCGGTGCCACGGTTGCACCGCGCACCGGTGCGGAGCAATTGGCCTCGAACATCGCGCGCTGCGTGCAACTACGCACCGGCCAGGCGATCCGCGACCTGCGCGTGAAGATCGACACGCAAGGCGTGCGACTGCAAGGACGTTGCCTGTCGTACTACAGCAAGCAACTGGCGCAAGAGGCCGTGATGGAACTGGCGCAAGACGTTTCGCTGATGAACGACATCGAAGTGGCGTAGTCGCTACTCAGCGGCCAAGGTGTGTCACGCGGCGCGCTGTTGACGCCGGGCGACAATCTCTTCGTAAACGGCCAGAATCTCGCGGCAATTGCGGTCCAATGAGTGCTCCTCGGCCAACCGCCGAGCCGCCACGCCGATCGCCTGTCGCCGCAATGGATCGACGAGCCGGCGCAGCATGTTGGTCAGCTCGGCGTGGTCGGCGGGATCGTCGAGGATAAAGCCTTCCTGCCCTGGCGTAATCAGCTCGCCCGCGCCGTTGAAGCGGCTGGTGATGACCGGCAGGCCGCTGGCCAGCGCTTCGAGCACCACCAGGCTGCACGGATCGTAAAACGTCGGCTGCACATACACGTCGGCCGCAGCATACAGCGGCACGGGATCGTCGATCGAACCCAGCAACGTCACGCGATCGGCAACCCCCAGGCGGCGCAAGATTCGCTGCCAGGGAGCCAGTCGCTTGCCGCCGGCGATCGCCAGCCGCACCGGCTCGTCCTTTCGCGCAAGTTCCGTCACGGTTCGTAGCAGCGTCGGCACCCCTTTGAGCCGAAAATTGTGAGCAACGATCAGCAGCAGCAATTCATGATCAGCGATGCCGAACCGCCGCCGAACCGCCACACGGTGCACTGCACGATGCCTCGGCGAGAAGCGTTCCAGATCGACGCCGTTGTACACAAGACGAATCTGGCGGTCGTCGATCGAGTGGTAGCGCCGCATGTCGCTGGCCACCATCTGTGAAATGGCCAGATAGGCACAGCGAGGCTGTGCGTATTGGCGATCGACGAGCCGGCGGAACTCGCGATAGCGTGGCAACCAGCGTGCCGCGCGGCGCTTGAGCGGTCGCAACCAGCGCGGCGCCAAGAGTAAGTTCTGCTCGGCCGAGGCGGTTCGCGATCCGCCATGCGGCTGGAAAACGTCGGCGTACCAGCCGCAGCCGGTGTCGTGTACCACGTCCAACGGCAGCGCACGGGCGCGAGCCTCAGCAGCCGCGGCGAATTCGAGTCGCGAACGGCCCGACTCAACATGGTGCGCCACGATGCCACGCCCCAGCTTTTGCGGGCCAAAACTCTGTGCGAGCACGTGGACTGTGTGTCCCCACGCCGCAAGTCGATTGGTGAACTGCCACGTCCACTGCTCGACACCGCCGCGGCGCGGGTCGAGGCTTTCGATCACGATACCGATGTTCATGGTTGCGCTCCCTGATTCATGGATGCGGGCCGAGCCGGCGCTCCATGCGGGCGTGCTTGGCCAGCACGCGGCGAATGAGCCGCTTGTCGCGTGGCCCCAGTCGCTGCACGCCGAGATACTGCTTGATAAACGCCAGGCGCTCGCTGCGGCCGATGCGCTCGCGCGGCGCCGAGTACGACAACTGCGCCAGGTCCTTCACGATCCAGCGGCCACGCAGCCAGCGGCGACGCTGGGCGCGCTGCAAGTCGATGAGATGCACCTGGAACTCGCCCGACGACGACTCACGGATGAAAAAATGGCAACAGTAAAAGTCGCGATGGTTGTAGCCGTGATCGTGAAACCGTCGGGCCAGGGCCGCCACGCGGGCAAGCAACGTCCGCAGCTCGCCGTGCTGTCGGCGAGCGTCGGAGGGATTTCGTGGAACGAACCGCTGGCGAAGGTAATGATCCAACTGCGTGAAGCCGGCCAGCTCTTCGGTGAGCACAAACGATTCGAGCTGGCCGTCATTGCCGAGCCGTTGGCCGTAGGCGATCAGGCGCATCGTCGCGATGCGGTCGTGCTCGAGGGCGCGAATGTTCTCGGCCTCGACACGGCCGTCGCTGCGGCGCATACGAGCCAGCCAGCCGCGCACCCGGTGCTTTTTGAGGAAGGCACCGCGCGGCCGGCCATCGGCATGCGACAGGTCGAGTCGCCAATTCTCGCGCGATTCCACTGCCCGCAGCATGCGGCCAGGGGTGTGCTGCATGAAGTCGTCGAAGCTGCCGAGGCCGGCGCGTGCCAAGGCGACGTCGTCGCCGGGGGCGATCCATAAGACGTCGTCATGCGGCATGGGCATGCTCCTCGCGGCACAACTCGGCCACGACCGCACGGTACACCGCGTCGACCGACAGGTCGCGCATGCAACGATGATGCTTCAGTGGGCACACGCGCTTCTGGCAGGGTTGACAATCGAGCTGTAGTTGCAGGTGCGTGGCACGCGGATAATGAGTCTCGCTCCACGCGATGTCAGTCGGCCCGAACAGTGTGATCACCGGCACGCTGAGCGCCGCCGCGAAATGACGCGGCCCGCTGTCGGTCGTCACCAATAACCGGCTACGCGTAATACACGCCTTGGTCAGCCCGATGCTCGGCGTCTCATCGGCCAGGCCCACAACGCGCGAATGGGCTGCTAACCGCACGATCTCCTGCGCGTGCTGCCGTTCGCTAGGTCCGCAGACCACCAGCACCGAGGCATCCTGCTCGGCGACGATCCGCTGCGCCAGGCGAGCAAAGTATTCGATCGGCCACATCTTTGCCGGCCCGAATGCACCGCCAGTGTTGAAGGCAACCACTCGGCGACCGTCGACCCCGAGCCGCGAGAAGGCCTGCTGGGCGAGGCAAACGTCGGCCGAGCTCACGGCCAATTCCATCTGCGGCGACTCGGGCCGGCACCCAAGCGCGTAGGCCAGTTGCAGAAAATAATCGAGCGCCGGCGTGGGCACACGGAGGCGCCGCGACATCGGCGGCTGTAGCCGCGTGGTGAGCAGCCAGCCGCGACCTTCGCGCGCGTAGCCAATGCGCTCACGGGCTCCGCTCATCCGCGCGAGGATGCCGGTGCGCCATGAGTTGGTCATTAGCACCGCCGTGTCGATACGCTCGGCGCGCAGTTGCCGCGCCACGCTCCACGCGCGGCGATAGCGGTTCGTGCTGCGCGGATCGAAGAACACCTGGTCGTCGAGCCACGGTGTGCCGGCCAGCACGTCGGCGACGTAGGGGCGCATGACGCCGACGATGCGCACGGCGGGAAACTGCCGACGCAGGGCACGCAGCGTCGGGGTGGCCATCACCACGTCGCCGATCCAGTTGGGTAAAAAGATAGCCAGCTTCATGCGGCGCTCCGCCCAGGAGTTTTGCTGGTGATGCGCACTTGTCCACCATACGAGCGCACAAAATCGTGGCCAGGCACCTGCTCGGGGCGGCGGTCGCCGCCGGCCACCAGCACTTCGGGGCGAAGCCGGCGGAGAATTGCCATCGGTTCTGGTTCGTCGAACACCGTGACGTATCGCACGCAGGCCAGGGCGGCCAGCAACGCGGCTCGATCGCTCTGACAAAACTGCGATGTCTGCCCGTTCGTGTCGCCGCGCAATGCGACGACCAGCACGTTTCCCACGCACGCGGCTTGCTGAAGGTGATGCAGATGGCCGGTGTGCAGGCCATCGAAGCTGCCGCTCGTAAGCACCATCGATTGCCCCAGGGCGCGGTGCGCGGCGGCAAGGCGGGCCAGGCGATCGATGCCGACCGACTTGGCCTCAGCAATCGGTCGCGAAGCCAGTAGCCGGCCGAGGATCGTGGTGCGTGACACGGTTGAGATCGTCCAGGAATTGCCGTCGTGCTGGACCGCGAGGTTTGCCAGGCCGGCGGCGTCGGCCATGCCCAGTCCCGCGCCAAGGCCGACGGCCAGCATGGCAACTGCCGCGGTCGCGCCGCCGATCGGCCCCTGGAAAAACTCGCCGGGCTCGTCGGCCCGGGCAAGGGCCATCCTTTCGCCGTCGAGCGTGATGATCGCGGCATCGAACTTATGTTCACGGCACCATTTGCGACCCGTGCGTAGAGCCTCGTCGGCAGTTTCGATGGTTCGTCCGGCAGCCAAGGTCAATTGCGTGCGATCGGTTACCAGGGCCATCGCTTCACGATAGCGCGACAGCTCAGCGCCGCGCGCCGGAGAAACGATTACCGGTACGCCGGTGCTGCGGCAACGATCGATCACCAGTCGCAGCACGCGCGGCGAACAGGTGTGCAAGGCGCGATCGACCACCAACAGAGCATCGTGGCCATCGAGCGCATCGAGCACGCGAGAGGCCAGCCGACTTTCGATGGTTGGCGATAATCCAGAGGGCGCGGGACCATCGACCGCCAACACCTGCACGTCGCGGCGGCCACGGTCGTGCCCTAGGAACCGTTCGCGCACCGGGGTTGGACGGCCGCGGTCGATCAGCAAGCAGGCCGCATCGGCGCCGGCTTGCGACACCATCTCGCGCACGGCACACGCCTCGACGTCGGCGCCGACGATGCCGGCACAACTAACTGCAGCGTCGAGCCCGCCCACGACCATTGCCAGGCGTCCTGCGCCGCCGAGACGAGCTTCGCGATGCATGGCTCGCAGGTGCAGCGACGGTGTTTCGTGGCGCGCGCCGTTGGCATGCCCCCAGGTCCAGCGTTCCAGCCAGTAGTCGCCGAGGACCATCACGCGCGGCCTGCGCAACAAATCGAACGCAGCAAGCAGATCGATCATCATGGCGCGCAGCGAGTTCCGTCCCGAGGCGTGGAGAGAATCTGGGCAGCGGAAGATAACGCCAACGGGCGCGATGGGCCAAGGCCAATCGCAGCGCTGCTAGCAACAACAATAGGTGCCGCCGTTAAAGTGCCGCCATCGGATTGCCGCGATCGGCCAGCGGCAGCGACACCGGGCCGCCGGCGACATGCGAGGCCAGCGCGGCGACGATCATCTCGGTGTTGCCGCGGGCTTCGTAGGCGTTGCCTCGCGGGTCGCGGTTTTCGCGGATCGCTGCCAGCAGATCGCTGATCGCCAGTACGTTGCCGGCTGGCAGGCCCCCCTCGGCAATCGGCTCGGGCTGGTTGATGCCTGCCGTGGTGACTTCGACCCACGGAGCCGCGGCATCCAGCGGCGACCATGCCGGATCGGCCAACAGTTTGACCGTCGGTTTCATGTGTCCGGGCGCGATCTCGATCACCCCGTCGGTGCCGAAAATCTGCAACGCGAAGCGCGATCGCTTGCGGCCAGCGTTGCGTTGCGAGGCGAAGTGCGCGGTCGATCCATCGGGCATGCCGTATACCGCTCTCACGTCGTCACCGGCCAGCGGGCCGATGCCTTCGGCCCCCTCGGCGACATCGCTTTTGCCGACTGGATGGCCATCCTGCGTGATCCGCGCGAAGCACCACTGCGGATGCCCACCGAAGTTGCGGATCAGGTCCATGATGTGCGTGCCCAGCACCCACAAGTCTTCGCCTCCGCCGCGGCGATCTTCCTTGCCGCGGCCACGGTACTCGAGCACCTTGCCGATCTTGCCGTCGGCGATCAACCGCTTCGCCACGTCGACGCGCGGGCTGTAGCGCGTCTGGTGGGCGGTGGCGAGTTTCGTGTGCGTGCGCTCGCAGGCGGCGACGATGGCATCGGCCTCGGCCAACGTGCGGCAGAACGGTTTCTCCATGTACACGTGGATGCCGCGCTCCAGGCATGCCAGTGCCATCTCGGCGTGGCAGTCGAGCCAGCGCGGCGCGATGCTCACGACGTCCGGCTTCACCTCGTCGAGCAGCTTGCGGTAATCGGCGAAGCCGCGATCGACCTTCAGGCGTTTGACTGCCGCTGCGAGGCCCGCGGGATCGTCATCGGCCACCGCCACCAATTCAACATCGGGCACGGCCAGCCACACAACATCCAAGCTGTGGCCGTAGTTGCCTCGCCCGGTGCGACCGATCACGGCGGCGCGAAACTTCTTCACGGCGTGCTACACCTCTGCCGGCTTCGGCAACAGCCAGGGCCGGCGGTACTCCGGGCGCGTGAGGTACTGGTTGGCATCGGCATCGCCGACGAACGTGTAGGTATGCGGATCGAACTGTACGCTGCGGCCGGCGCGCCAGGCGGCATTGCCAATGTGGCACAGCAGGCTCGACGGATGGCCGACGGTTTCGAGGTCGGCATTGGGACGCTCGCGGCTGCGCATGCAGTCGATGAAGTTCTGCGCGTGCGGTACGCCGGCGTCTTCGTCTTTCGCATACGAATCTTCGGCCACCAGCTTGTTGCGCAGGGCGTACGCCTGCCAACCGTCGTTGCCGAAGATCATGTAGCCGTTGTCGCCGTAGACCGCCGCGCCTTCGGTCGTGCCGTCGAGCGTGTAGCGCGACCAGATGCGCATTTCGTACGTCAGCAGCCGGCCGCCGTAGTCGTAGGTCACGGCCAGCGTGTCGGGCCATTGCTGGTCGTCGTCGAAATACCACTTTCCGCCCAGCGCCGAGACGCGCCGCGGCAGCCCTAGCGGCTGTTCCTTGTTCGCGGCAATGCCGGTCTCCAAGGCCCAGCGCGCCACGTCGAGCCGGTGCACGCCGTCGTTGCCCAGGTCGCCGGTGCCGTAGTCGAAGAACCAGCGCCAGTTGCCGTGGAAACGCAGCGGGTTGAACGCGTGCTTCGGCGCGGGGCCCAGCCACATGTCGTAATCGACTCCCGCCGGCGGATGGCCATCGGGCGGATGCCCCAGCGATTTTTGCAGCGAGCTTTCCCAGGCCTTGGCATACAGCACGCGCCCCAGGTTGCCGGCGCGGATGTACTCCATCGCTTTGAGCACCGTCGGCTTGCTGCGGCTTTGCGTGCCGAGCTGCACGACCCGTCCGTACTTCTTCGCCGCGGCGATCATGCTCGGGCCTTCCAGGGCGTTGTGCCCATCGGGTTTTTCGACGTATACATCCTTGCCCGCCTGGCAAGCCATGATGGTCGGGATGGCGTGCCAGTGGTCGGGCGTGCCCAGCACCAGGGCATCGACCGATTTGTCATCGAGCGCCCGACGGAAGTCGCTGATCGCTTCGGGACGACGGCCGGTGCGGCTGGCCATGGTGTCGGTCTGCTGACCGAGTACCGTGGGATCGAGATCGCAGACGTATTTCAGATCGACCTTATCGAGCGCCGTGAAGTTTTCGAGCAGCTTGCGGCCCCGACCGCGTGCGCCGGCGACCGCCACCGTGATGCGGTCGTTCGCTGAGTCTTTGGCGGCTGCGCGACTTGCGCCAGGAAGCAGAGTCGTCGCCGAGGCGGCGAGGAATTCGCGTCGATGCATGGCGGGCTCCCTGGCAGGGCATTCAAGGAAGGAGGCCGAGGTGTCCATCAGTGTACGCAACGCGAAGTGAGCGAGCCAGGACCGCATGGCTTGGGCGTTTCCGAGCCCAAAAAACGCGCGTCATTTTTTGATCGAGCGAAGCGAGGCCGCGAGCCGACGAGCAGCCTGCGGAAGTAAATCGAATTCAGCGATCCGGTGGGTGCCACTGGCAGCTTGTCTGCCAGTGTTGTTTTGGTTTTCGATGCACTGGGCTGACAAGCAGCCAGTGGCACCCGAATACTTCAACAAGGCTCGCCCTGCCCGATGGGCGTCGGCGAAACGAAACCCTGCAAAACGAAAAAAGCCTGACGGGCAAGCGCTCGCCAGGCCTTCGTCCGTCCGTCATCTTGCTGCATGCGAGGCGCTTAGGAGCCGGTTGCGATGCCGCCTATCGCTGCGCCGAGTTGTGCGCCGCGCGGGCCGGCGATTGCCCCGCCAAGATTCGCGCCGTTGGCCACGCCGGGGTTGTAGTAGCCCCAGCCATAACCCGGATATCCGTAGCCATAGCCGGGCGCATATGGTCCCGGGCCGGCCCATGGATAGTACGAATATCCGTATGCTGGGGGCGTCCAGCGGCCGTAGTAACCCCATTGTGCTTGGGCAGCGGTCGATCCGATTGCCAAAAAGGCCGCTGCGATAAGTAGTATGCGTCGCATGATGTTGGTTCTCCTGAGAGCGCCGGCACCGATCAGCACTATCTGACAAGCAGCAGTGGCACCCTGGGCCGACTCGTGTTTTCAGGAGAACCGGTGCCGCAGATCGCGTGCCCGAGATGCCCCGCTATCGCGCTGAATAATCGACCACCAGCACATCATCGACATGCGGGCCGACGATCGTGACGAACTCCTTGTGGGCCGGATGCGGCAGATAGGCATCGCGTCCTTTTTCGTCGCGGAACGTCACGAAGAAGCAATGCGTAAAACCTTTCGACTTTCCTTCGGGGCTGACGTTGGTGCCCCATTCGAAGTCGGCGATCTCGGGAATGTTGCTTGGCAGCGCGGCAAACGCCTTCTCGATCTTCGCCAAATCTTCCGCCGACGTGCCCTCCTTGAATTTGAATAGCACGACATGGCGCAACGGCGCGGATTCCGGTGGGACGGCGGCCATGGCAACACCCAAGACAACGGCAACGGTGAACAGGCCGAACAACAACTGTCGCATACGCTGGTCCCTCGATGCTATGGGCGACGCGAAGCAAGCCCCTGCGGTGAGCCATGGTAATTGGCGACCACACGAATTGCCTGGCACATTTTTTCGCGATCGATTTCATGCACGTCGAGCGGGCGGCCGACGGCGGCGAGCATGGTCACCGTGAGCCGGCCTCCCAGATGTTGCCGGAACTCTTCGAGCCCGGCTAGCAGCGTGTCGGCATTCGACAGCGCCGGCGTGTGCAGGGTGAAGCCCAGGGCCACGAGGCAATCGAGCACACGATGAGCGTCGGCCTCGGGCAAGCCGTGCACCAGCGACGAGTACACCGTGTCGATGGCCAGGCCGATCGCGACCGCTTCGCCGTGCCGCAGCGCGAAGTCGGTCATCACCTCGAGCTTGTGGGCCGACCAGTGGCCGAAATCGAGCGGACGTGCTTCGAGCGCTTCGAACGGATCGCCGCCGGCGGTGATGTGATCGAGATGCAGCTTGGCGCTTGCGCGAATCATAGGACCGGCAACGGCCATGTCCCGCCGTGCGATCTGCGGGGCCAGCCGGCACAGCTCGTCGAACATTGCCGGGTTCTTCAGCAGCGACACCTTTAACGCCTCGGCAAATCCGCAGCGGAAATCGCGATCGCTGAGGCTGTCGAGCAGCGCGGCATCGTTGATCACCGCCCAGGGGACCGCGAACGTGCCGACCCAGTTCTTCTTGCCGAACAGGTTGACGCTGTTCTTTACGCCGATTCCAGAGTCGGCCTGGGCGAGCGTGGTGGTGGGAAGCCGCACCAGGCGGATGCCGCGATGGGCGATCGCCGCCGCGAAGCCGACGGCATCGAGCACCGCCCCGCCGCCGACGACCACCACGTAGCTGCGACGGTCGAGATCGGCCGCATGGAACACCTTGAGCATGCGCTCGAGAATATGAATGTCGTTCTTGACCGCTTCGCCGCCAGGGACGATTTGCGGCCGACCGGAGAGCACGATCCGCCCGGCGTGGGAGCGGGTGAAAGCCCAAATCTGCTGCTGCAAGTCGGGACGGGCAGCGGCGACATGTTCGTCGAGCCAAAACTGCACGCGAGCCGGTGCGGTGCCGCTCGGTTCGAGCACCTCGGCCAACACGGCCTGATCGCGGCCGAAAACGTCGCCGGTGAATCGCAACCGATGGGTCGCGGGGACGGCAAAGGGAACGTCGAGGCTGGTGAAGTCGTGGTCGGACATAGGGTAGCGAATGAGGCGGGATCGCGTTGGCGGGGACACACCGATTTTAAGCCCACGCCGCCCAAAATGCCACAATTCGCGCCGTGCTACAGACGGCTGGCTTGGTCGGGAGACGCGCCACGACGGGTTTCGGTGCGTCTCGCTGCGCTCGACGACACCCTACGGAAGGTGTCGGCCGACAACTATCAGCGAGCTGCCGACAGGCCAATGGCAGCCGCGGGCCGTTAGGCGGTTCTCGGCTGCGACGATGCGAAACAGTGCGTCGTTCAGCCACTCAGGAACCGCGCGCAAGTCCGAACATGCCGCCTCGCCACGTCGGATGAGCGACGGCAATCGAGCAGCGAGCACGGCGGGAAAAAGGATGCTCATCCGATACGTCGCCAGTTCGATCGATAAGCCGAACTCGCGCAGCAGTTCGGTTGTCTCGCCGAGTGAAAACCGTTGCGTGTGTCCCACGGCGCGGTCGTGCGGACTGTACAGCCAATCGTAAGCCGGCAAGTGCAACACCAGCCGGCCACCGGGGCGCAGGCTGTTAGCTAGGCGCGATAGGCCGCCGCGGCACGCATCGAGCCCCGGCACCGAGCAGACATCGCAACTGAGGATCAGGTCGAACGGATCGGCATCGACTTGGGGAGCGGTGATGTCGTCGACATAAACATTTGCTTCCGGACAGCGAGTCTCGGCAACGCGCACCGCATGGTCTGAGATATCGAAGCCGGCGAGATACCCTGGCCGCAGCACATCGGCCAGCAGCCGCAGGTTTGCCCCGGTGCCGCAGCCGGCATCGAGCACGCGCGGCCGCTCAGTCAGCGTTGCTCGCCATTGCACGAGCAGGCGGCTTAGCAGGTCGCGCAGTCCCAGGTACCACCAGTGCCGCTGCTCGTACTCGGCCATCTCAACGAGATGCGGCGGAACGATCTCAGGCGAAGCGACGGTGCAGACAATCATGAGGCGACGCAGTGTTAATGGTCAGCCGCGAGGTCGAGGCCTCGGCAGCGTCTGGCGCGGCACGAGTGCCGAGCGGACGACGAACGGCGGTCGGCCGTTTTGATGCTGGAACATGCGGCCGACGTATTCGCCGATCATGCCGAGCATGACCAACTGCACGCCGGCAAAGAACGCCACGCAGGCGATGATCATCGGAATGCCGAGCAACAGCGGCGCATCGAGCCACCATCGCTCTACCACAATGTCGGCCAAGATGACCGCGCTGACGCAGGCCGTCAGCAGTCCCAGCATCATGGCACCACGCAGCGGCAGCGTTGAGAATCCCAGGAACATGTTCAGCCACAAGTTGAACAGCTTGGCCACCGTATAGCCCGAGCGTCCTGCTTGCCGCGGCAGGTGCAGCACGTCGACCTGGCCGATGCGCCGCGTGATGCGCAGAATCAGGCCGTCGAGGTACAAGAACGGACCCGAGCACCAGGTCAGCTCGTCGACCAGAAAACGGTTCATCACCTTGAAGCTCGAAAGGTACAACCGTCGCGGCTTGCCGAGCATCACGTTGGCCATTACGTCGTTGAACCAGCTTCCCAGCCGGCGCGGCCAAGGATGGGCGCGCTCGCGGTAACGGCCGTAGACGACGTCCCAATTGTTGGCGCGCAGTGCTTGCAGCATGCGGTCAGCTTCTTGGGGCGGGTTCTGGCCGTCGTCGTCGAGCACGGCCACGTAGCGACCGGCAGACTGCTGTAGGCCGGCCATCACGGCGTGCTGCTCGCCGAAGTTGCGCGACAGCTCGATCGCCGTCACCGTGGTGGGGTAATTCTGCGCCAACCGCTGACAGACTTGCTGCGTGTCGTCGGCCGAACCGTCGTTGACCAGCACCACCTCGAAACTCCGGCCTGCAAACACGTGGTGGATTTCGTCAACCAGCGGCACCAGGGTCGCACTGGCGTTGAACACCGGCACGATCAGCGACAGCTCGACGCTTGGCTCGTGCGTCGCTTCACCGCTTGCATCGATCTGAAGCGGCTCGCCGTCAGCCAGCGAGTTCGTTCCATCATTCGCAGCGAAGCCATCGGCCGCGACCAGAGCCGCGCTACCGGAGACCACCGGTTGAGTCTGCCAGTCGAGCATCGGTTTTATTCCGCCATCGTACGACCATGTGGGGAGTTTTCATGCCTGGCAGGACGTACTGCACGCCTTGCGGATAGCGCCGCGTCAGCTCTGCCTCGAAGTGCGGCGCGATGACTCCCGAAATCGGCACGTGATAGTTGAGCAGCACGACATCGACGTCGTGCTCGTCGAGCTGCGCGAGAATGCGTGCCTCGCGCTCGGGCTTGTGGAAGTCACTGTCGAACAATTCGTAGAATGTGCGCGTCGGGTTCTTGCGATTGGCAAAGTAGTAGATTTCCGGGCAGTCGGGGGCCGCGTAGATGTAGGAGCCGGGGCGGCTGTGCTTCTGGATCTCGCTGACGACGAGTTCGTATTCCTTTGCCGCCAGTGGATCGAGCCGCAACGATCGGCAACGATCGATTTGGATCGGGCTCGACACGTACGGAATGTATCGGCGACCGTACTCGGGCGACGCGGCGCCGTGCAGCCACAGCATGGCGAACAAGCCGAACGCGACGCCTACGGTCTGCACCAGCCGATCGGGCACGCCAGGTTGTGCCGACAGGTAGAACAGCAGCCCGAGCACGACCAGCGGTGCCGCGTAGAAAAAGTAGATGCCTTGGGCAAAGGGAATTTGAATCAGGCTGACCATGGCGGCCACGGCCGAGAGCAAGAACACTTGCTGTTGACGGTTGCTAGCGAGTGCCGCTGTCAATCGCTGGGAATTCAACAGCACGAAGGTGCCGATCGCCAGCAGTGGCACCGAGGCCCGTGCCGCTTGCCAGACCGATCGATACACAGGCCCCGTCGAACCCGCCGCCAGGCAAACGATCAGCACTGCGGCCAAGGCGATCCAAACGACGGTGCTGTTGACGGCCCGGCGACCGACGACGCACGCCAGCGCGACGGCCGCCACCGGCAGCGCCACGAACAGGATCGACGTTTCTGGCAAACCGAGAATGGTCACCGATTCCGAGAACCGCGTCGTCGAGCTCAACAGACCTCGGATCAGGGCCAGCAGTTCGGAATGTGTCATGTACGGCACGATAAACGGGGCGATCGGGATTGCCGCACCGGCGACGAACATGCCGGCCTCGCCGATCAGCTGGTTCAACCGCTGCCAAGCGCCGTAGCCACCTAGACGCATCTCGCGGATCACCAACAGCGCCGCGAGCAACGCGCCAGGGGCAACGAAGTGGACGATCTCCGGCACCTCTGGCCGATACAGCACCAGCGCGATCACCGAGCCCACGAAGGCGCACAACCCGATCATCGTCAGCGCCGCCGCGAACAGATCCAAGGGATGACGAACGCGGCGCTTCGCCTCGCGCCGCCGCAGCGACGCATTAGCAATCTGCGATTCGACGTTCGCCGACAACTCTTGCTGCCGGTACACCAAATACAGCAACACGGCCGCGACGAAGTACAGGCCGACGATCTTCACAGCGATCGACGAGCCCGCGCAGGCGCCTGCAGCCCACAGCCACCGCCGCCGGCCGTCGTCGATGTACCGCAACAAAAGCAGCGTGCCGAACGTGGCGAAAAACAAGTTGTACCACGAGGGCATGCCGACAAAATAATTCGGCAGGCTCCACGCCAGGCACAGTAAGGTCGTCAATGCCGCGGTAACGGGCCCGACGACGTGACGAGCAATCGCATACATGGCCGCGATGAACGCCAAGCCGAAGGCGGCCAGCGTCATCTGCATGGCGGCGAACGTGTTGCCAAGCAGCTTGAACGCCAGCGCGTTGACCGTCGAGAGCGCGCCGGTGTACAGGCTGTCGTAATCCACGTGCGGCAACTCGCCGCCGTACACGCGGTCGGCCGACTGCGTCAGGGCGCCGAAGTCGGCAGGCGTCACACAATGGGCATTCCACTTCCAGAACAGCGCGGCAGCGAAGATGCACACCGAGCCACACAGTACCGCATCGACGATGTACACCCGCGGCATGACGGGCTCGATGCTCGCCGGCAGCGACCGAGCCGAGGATTCATCTGCGTAATCCCGACCGACATGCACACCCCGGTGCCGCAACGGAAGCGCAATCGCCATTAGCAGTGCCTTCGATGAGAGAGCCGACGAGACACGAAGGGGTTGCCACCCCGGCATCGACCGTAGGCCGACGGCGACCATTTCCCCCAAACCGCTTCGCAGCGTGGCGTCCCGCCAATGCCAAGAAGCGGCTTTGCCCTCAGAGGCAATTGCAATGCCGCAATTGCAAGCTAATTGAACAGCAGCAGGCGCGGGCGACTTAACTCGTTTGATCGACCAAGAATGCGCGAACCGAAAGAAGTTGGATTCGGAGCTGCCGGCAACCAACGGTGGAAGATTTGCGCGGGTGCGTCTGATTCGGGCCTTCATTGCCCGTGACGATCTGTCGGGTTCCACGACGAATTGTCCCGAGTTTGTCGTAGTCATTCGGCTCCGCCATGCGTTCGCAGGTTCGCGCCAGCCTCCGTTGCATGGGCAACGAGCTGAAGGGCCGATTGCCTCGGCAACGCGGCGGCCTGCTGCGGCTGCCCCGGTTTCTCTCGCCATCGCAGAACGGTCTGCAAGGTTCGCGATCGCGGCGACACAAACAGGATCGCGTTCGGGTAGCGCCTGGCCAATTCGGCTTCGAACTGTGGTGTCACCAGGCCCGAAACTGGCATCTGGAAATTCAGCACCACCACATCCACGCCGTGCTCTTTCAACTGCTTGAGGATGCGCGCATCGCGATCGTCGCTGTGGAAATCGGCATCGAGAAAATCGTAAAGCGTTCGAGTCGGGTTCTTGCGATTGGCGAAGAAATAGATCTCGGGACAATCGGGAGCCGCGTAGATGTACGATCCCGGCTGGCTATGCTGCTGGATGGCGCTGATAAGCGTCTCGTATTGAGTGGCCGAGGCACGGTCCATCCGAAACGAACGGCAGCGGTCGATTTGCAACGGCCGTGACTCGTAGCTGGCGTATCGCCGACCGTAGTCCGGCGAAAAAGCGCCGTTGAGCCAAACCGCGGCAAACAGTCCCAGCGCCACGGCCGCCGCCTGGAACAGACGCCGCGACACACCGCGCTGCGCCGCCGAGTAAAACAACGCGGCCAGAAATACCATCGGCGCCGTGTACAAGAAGTAGATCGCATGGGCAAACGGCACCTGCACCAGGCTGACCATGGCTGCCACGGCCGAGAGCAGAAAAAGTTGCTGTCGACGATCGTCGTCGAGCTGCCTCGTCAAGCCCCGCGAGTTCAGCAGCGCAAAGGTTCCCACGGCTAAAAGCGGAACGAGCGCTCGCGTCGAGTGCCAAGCCGATCGGTACACCGGTCCAACCCATCCCAAGGCAACAAACGCCGACAGGATCGCAACTGCCGCGATGAGCAGCAGTTTTCCATGAATCGTGCGACGGGCCAGCCGCGCGATCAACGCGATCGACACCAGCGGGATGACGAAGAACCAGACGGTCGTTGCGGGCAGCGGTACGATGGTCGACTCTTCGCTCAAGCGCGCCGACGAACTGATCATGCCGTGCCACAGCTCACGCAGCCCCGCGTGCGAGATGTACGGCAGCACGAACGCCGCCATTGGAATCGCGGCACCTGCGCTGAAGAAGCTCACCGCGGCAAGGATGTTCTTCAATCGCTGCGCGCCTCCCGAGTCCGACAATCGCGATTCGTGTACGATCAACAAAGTCGCCAACACGGCGCCAGGCAGGGCGAAATGCAAGATTTCGGCCGGCGCGGGACGGTACATGACCAATACCGCCAAGCACGTGATAAATGCGATCACGCAGGCGATCGTCGCCACGGAGGCTGGCCAGTCGAAACGATGAGCGGTGCGTTGGCGAGCAGCTCGCCGGCGGCGCTGCGGATGATCGAGCCCGTGGCGCGCGTGGTCGGCGACTTGTTCGCGATAGACGAGATACAGCAGCGCAGCCGCGACAAAGTACAGCCCGATGATCTTGATAATTATCGAGCAGCCGGCGCAAAGGCCCGCCGCCACGAGCCAGCGCCGCCGTCCATCGCGGATGTGCCGCAGCAGCATCAATGTTCCGAAGGTGGCAAAAAACAGGTTGTACCACGAGGGCATGCCGATGAAGTAATTCGGCAAGCTCCACACGACGCACAGCAGCGTCACCAGCCCAGCAGTCAACGGCCCCACGGCGTGCCGGGCGATGCCGTACACCGCCAACACAAACAGCAGGCTGAAAGCGAACAACTGCTTCTGCAATGCGGCAAAATTGTTGCCGAACAGATCGAACGACAAAGCGCTCAATTTCGACAACGCGCCGGAGTACAGGCTGTCGTAGTTCAGATGCGGCAGCTCGCCGCTGTGGACGCGCTCGGCGGCTTGCGTTAACGCACCTACATCGGGAGGAACCACGCAGAAGCCTGCCCACTGCCACATCCACGCGGCCGACACCACGCACACCGACGAAGCAACCGCCAGATCGAAACCAACCGCAGTCGACCATCGTGCCCCACTCGCTGCCGTTCCGTTCAGGAGATCACCTGTCTCAGAGTTGAACAGCCGTCGCGGCCGAGGAAACGCAAACGCCATTCGGTTCTCTCCGTAATTTGGACGCGAGTTGGTGAGCGCCGGTGACGAGTGACAAAGACTGCGGGCCTTAAAGCAATCGAAGCGCCAGCAGTGCATTGCGATTGCGAGCCGCACGCTTGCGAGTCGCTGTAAACCATGTAGCGGCTGCAAGATACGTACTTCGCGGAATTCTGCAGATTTCTCTGAATGCACGGCGCGCAAGTGGGCGATCGCGGGTGGCCCTGCGTTAAGATGTCCGAAAATCGCGACACTTTTCGACAAAATGTCCCGCGGACGATTCGCGAGAAATCGCTCGACAACACCGGCAGAGTGGCCGTGAATTCCGCGTTCACCCCAGCGCCGCGTTCACCACGTGGCACACGCGCTCGACTTGCTCTTCGTGCAATCCCGGCCAGCACGGCAACGAGAGCACACGCTTCGCCGCGCGTTCGGTCACTGGCAGCGAGCCTTCGGCAACATCGAGAAACCGATAGGCCGGCATCAAGTGAATCGGTTGCGGGTAATGAATGCCGTAACCGATGTGCTCGGCCTCGAGACGCTCGATCACCCGCGCGCGGTTTTCCATCTGGATGACCATCAGATGGTAGGCGTGTTCGACCCCCGGCGCGACGCAAGGCGTTGCCACGCGCTGGTCGAGCCGGTCGCGATACCTTGCCGCGATCGCGCGGCGTGCGGCCAGATCATCGTGCAGGTGCCGCAACTTCACTCGCAGGATCGCGGCCTGCAGCTCGTCCAGCCGGCTCGTTACCCCTTCGCGCACTGCAATGCGCCCATCGCGCGTGCCAAACATCCGCAGCGTTCGCAACGCCTCGGCCAGCTCGGCGCTACGGGCCAAGCACAGCCCGCCGTCGCCGTACGCCCCGAGCGTCTTGGTGGGATAGAATGAAAAGCACGCGGCATCGCCAAATGTTCCCGTGTGCCGTCCGTTCAGCGTGGCCCCCGTCGAATGCGCGCAGTCCTCGACCACGTGCAGTTCCCGATCGGCGGCCAGGCGGATCACGGCAGGCATATCCACCACGTTGCCAAACGGGTGTACCGGAACGATGGCACGGGTCCGTCGCGTGACACGCCGCGCCGCGTCGGCCACGTCCATCAGCAGCGTTTGGGGATCGATGTCGCAGAACACCGGCACCGCGCCGACCATACGGATAGCACTGATCGTGGGGACCGCGGTGTTGGCAACCGTGATAACCTCATCGCCCGGTCCGACGCCCAGCGCCCGCAGCGCGAGTGCCACGGAATCGGTGCCGCTGGCCACCCCGACGGCATGCTCTGGGGCGCTTAGAAACCTCGCGAATTCACGCTCGAACGCCTGCACCTGCGGACCAAGGATCAGCTTGCCCGAATCGAGCACCTCCGTGATCGCGTCGAGCATTTCCGCTCGCATCCGCTGCAATTGCGGGCGATAGTCGAACAGCGGAATCGGCTCGGCCGCGCTCATACCCAGTACGCGTCGCGATGTTGGCGATAGAAGGCGACGGATCGCGCGACGCCTTCCTGCAAGTCGATCCGCGGCGCCCAGCCGGTCGCCGTTTGGAACGATGAAAAGTCGCCGTAGTAATCGCCGATGTCGATGATCTTCTTATCCTGCGGAAACGGCACAGTCTCAGTTTGGAATTGGCAGTGCTCGCGCAGCGCCGCGACAAAATCCAACAGCGAGTAGGCCCGTGGCGCTCCCAGGTTGAACACGTGCCCCAGGCAGGCGTCGGTCGTGATTGCCAACAGTAGCGCCGTCACCACGTCGTCAACGTAGTTGAAATCGCGCAACTGGCGGCCGCCGCCGTACAGCCGGATCGTCTCTCCGCGCAAGGCCTGGCGGAGGAACGTGGCGCAGAATCCTTGGCGATCTCCTTCGAGTTTCTGCCGCGGCCCGAAGGTGTTGGTGAGCCGCAGCACCACCGACCGCACGCCGTAGGTGCTGTGGTACAGCAGGTGATAGTACTCGGCGGCGAGTTTGTTGATGCCGTTCACGTCGATCGGGATCGTTGGATGGTCTTCCGTCACCGGCAGTCGTTCCGGCCGGCCGTACACCTGCCGCGTCGACGTATAGAGCAGCCGCGCGTTGGGATTGCGCTTCTGGCACGCTTGCACCAGGTTCATCGTCGACACGCAGTTCACCTCCAGGTCGAGCTGCGGATCGCGCATGCTGTCGCCATGGCTCACCTGGCCGGCAAGGTTGAAGATGAAATCCTTCTGCTGCACCAAGATCTCCAACGAGAACGGATCGCGCATATCGGAGATGTTGACGTGTACACGATCCCGGATTGGCGCGATGTTGAAGAAGCTGCCGCCGAACTGTGGAATCAACGAGTCGATCAGGGTCACCCGAGCGCCGTACTCGACAAGCCGGGCGGCGAGATTGCTGCCGATGAACCCTAGTCCGCCGGTGATCAGTACGTCGCGATTGTGAAAACGAGCCGCGAGATTCACGATGATGGAGCCGTCCTGCGCGAGGGCTGGAAAGTGTCGTCGAATGAGAGCCGCCCCGGTCGCCGCCGACGAGGGAAATCGGCACCTAAAAGCAAAATTGGGACCAAACCAAATACTTCCGCGCAATACCGGCCGGATTCGGAAAACCCCTTCGCGAATAGGGACTAAAGCGATATATTGATCGGCTCGCTGTTTTGCCCAACCGACCTCCGCTTTCAACCCAAAATTCAGAGACGCGACGTTATGCCACGCCAGTGCGACATTTGCGGCAAGGGACCAGTGGTCGGCAACCAGGTGACGACGCGCGGCAAGGCCAAGTACTTGGGCGGTGTCGGCACGAAGGTCACCGGCATCAACAAACGGCAGTTCAAGCCGAACCTCCAGCGGGTGCGCGTGACCACCGGCGGTGCCAACCGCACGGTCCTGGCCTGCACCCAGTGCATCCGTTCCGGCGCAGTCACCAAGCGCGTGCGGGCCACGCCATTCCGCTTGCCCGCCGAGGCCGCGGCGATCAAGGCGAAGAAAAAGTAAAGCGTTCGCCCGCGGCGCGGCTCGTTCTTCCTGCCATCCGAAGCGGTGCCTCGATGAGTCTTTCGCGCGAGCAAGTCGAAAAGGTGGCCCTGCTGGCCCGGCTCGAGCTCAGCGATGCCGAGCTTTCGGCGATGACCACGCAGTTGCAGGCGATCGTCGGCTACGTCGATCAGTTGGCCGAGCTCGACACCAACGGCGTCGAGCCGATGGCCCATCCGCACGACTTTACGAACGTCTTCCGGCCCGATCGCCTCGAGCCAAGCTTCGCCCGTACCGCGATGCTCGCCACCGCGCCGCACGCCGACGAAGCGTTCTACCTGGTGCCAGCCGTCCTCGGCCAGTGAGCCCCCGGGCATGTCGCTGACCGATCTCACCGCCGCCGAGCTGCTCGAAATGCTCGGCTCAAAACGCGCCACGAGCGTCGAAGTGACGCAGGCGTTCACGGATCGTATCCGCCGGCTCGATACCGGCGTGGGCGCCTTCCTACGGTTCGATGCGGCCGCCGCACTCGAACAGGCCGAGCGCATCGACGCCCGCCGCAGACGAGGCGAACCGCTTGGCGGTTTAGCAGGCCTGCCCGTGGCGGTGAAGGATCTATTGTGCAGCCGCGGCGAGTTGACCACCTGTGCCTCGAAGATGCTGGCCAACTTCCGTGCTCCGTACGATTCGACAGTTGTGGCGAAGCTGAAAGCCGCCGACGCCGTGCTCCTCGGCCGCACGAATCTCGACGAGTTTGCCATGGGAGGCTCGACCGAGAACTCCGCCTTCCAGCCGACGCGCAATCCCTGGGACCTCGAGCGCGCCCCGGGAGGCAGCAGCGGCGGCGCGGCAGCGTGTGTTGCCGCGCAAATGGCGCCGCTGTCGATCGGCAGCGACACCGGCGGCTCGATCCGTCAACCTGCCGCGCTGTGCGGCGTCACAGGACTGAAACCGACCTATGGCCGCGTGAGCCGGCAAGGATTGGTCGCCTTCGCCAGTAGTCTCGATCAGATCGGCCCGCTGGCCTGGACCGCCGAGGACACGGCATTGTTGCTCTCGGCGATCGCCGGTCACGATCCGCGCGATGCAACGAGCGTCGACGTGCCGGTGCCCGATTACCGCGCCGCCCTGGGCACCTCGCTCAAGGGCGTCACACTCGGCATCGCGCGCGAACATTTCGCCGAAGGGCTCGACGGCGAAGTGGAACGTGCCGTGCGCGAAGCGATCCGGCAGTTCCAATCGCTCGGCGCCCGCGTGAAGGAGGTGTCGCTGCCGCACGGCAAGTACGGCATCGCGGCCTATTACGTGGTCGCTTCCAGCGAAGCATCGAGCAACCTAGCCCGCTACGATGGCGTACACTACGGCCACCGTGCCGATGAACAGAGGATTCGAGCCGAACTGGCAGCTAAGCGAAAGGAACTCGTCGCTGCCGGGCACACCGCCGAGGCCGAGCAGCTCGAAAGCCCGTTGGTGATGCTCTATCGCCGCAGCCGCGCCGAGGGTTTCGGCCCCGAAGTCAAGCGGCGCGTCATGCTCGGCACCTATGCGCTGAGCGCGGGCTACTACGACGCCTACTATGTGAAGGCGCTCAAGGCCCGTCGGTTGTTGCGCCGCGATTACGACCAGGCGTTCGCCGAGGTCGATCTGATCGTCGGCCCGACGACCGCCACGGCCGCGTTCAAGCTCGGCGAGAAAACCGACGATCCGCTGGCGATGTACTTGGTCGACCTGTACACGGTGTCGGCCAACCTGGCAGGCATCGCAGCCATGTCGATCCCCTGCGGCTTCACACGCACCGGTCTACCGATCGGCCTGCAATTGCAAGCCCCGCCGTTCGCCGAAGACCGCCTGCTCGCCGCCGCCCACCAGTTCCAAGAATACACCGACTGGCACACGCAACGTCCGAAGCTGTAAAGAAAAAATGCGTCATGATAAATGCTTAATGGCAGCACTTACATTTCCGCATTATGCATTGAGCATTACGCATTCCGCATTTCATGAGCGACGCTCCGTACACCATCGTGATTGGCCTGGAAGTGCACGTGCAGCTTTCGACCGAGTCGAAGCTGTTCTGCGGGTGCAGTACGCGCTTCGGTGCGGCGCCGAACACGCAGACTTGCCCGGTCTGTGCGGGGTTTCCGGGCACGCTGCCGGTGATGAACGCGCGGGCGTTTGAGCTTTCGCTACGCACTGCCGCTGCGCTCAACTGCCGGATTGCCGAGTTCACCAAATGGGATCGCAAGCAATATTACTATCCCGATTTGCCGAAGGGCTATCAGATCAGCCAGTACGATTTGCCGTTCAGCCACGACGGCTGGCTCGAGATCAGCGATCCCAAGGGCGCGTTCGCCCCGAAGCGCGTCGGCATCATCCGCGCTCACTTGGAAGAAGATGCGGGCAAGAGCATGCACGACGAGCAAGCCGGCCAGGCCGATAGCCGCATCGACCTGAACCGCGCCGGCACGCCACTGCTGGAAATCGTGTCGCAGCCCGACCTGCGTTCACCGGCCGAGGCGAAGGCCTACCTGACCGAATTGAAGCTGCTGCTCACGTACCTGGGCGTGAGCGATTGCAACATGCAGGAAGGGAGCCTGCGGGTCGACGCGAACATCAATTTGCACCTGCCGCCGCCTGAAGGTTCGAGCGAGCACCGCATCGCGACGCCGATCGTCGAGATCAAGAACATGAACAGCTTCCGCGCGGTCGAACGGGCCCTGGCCTACGAAGCCGAGCGGCAATACCAGGTATGGCAAGAGACCGGCCAGCGGCTGGGTCAGGTCCCCAAGCAGACGCGCGGCTGGGACGATGTTGCCAACGTCACCCGCGGCCAGCGGCACAAGGAAGAATCGAGCGATTACCGTTACTTCCCCGATCCCGACCTGGTGCCGGTCACGGTCACTCCCGAGCGGATCGAGCAGGTGCTGGCCGAGCTTGGCGAGTTGCCCGCAGCGCTGCGCACGCGGCTCGAGACGACCTACGGCATCACGCCCTACGACAGCGACGTGCTGGTGAACCAGGGTCGCGCGCTGGTCGAGTACTTCGTCACGCTCGCCGAGCGCACGGGCGACGGCAAGCTGACCAGCAACTGGATCCAGCAGGACGTGCTGCGCACGATCAACGAGCAGGCACTGACGGTCGAGACGTTCCCGGTGGGTGCCGAGGCGCTGGCCGTACTGCTGAAAAAGGTGCAAGCCGGCGATGTCGACACCTCGCGCGCCCGGGCCGTGCTGGCCGACATGCTCGAGCATCGGCGCGGGGCCGAGGAATCGATGCAGGCGTTGGGCATCGCACGTGTCGACGAGTCGGAGCTGATCGCGATGTGTGAAGAGCTGGTAGCGGCTAATCCAAAAACGGTGGCCGACTTGAAGGCCGGCAAGATGCAAGCAGCCGGGGCGTTCGTCGGCGCCGCCAAGAAGAAGAACCCAAACGTGAACCCAGCCCGCGTCCGCGAAATCTGTTTGGAAATCATCTCGCGGCTGTGAATCGCGGTAACGGGTCACTAGCCCTTAAACCAGCGTACTCGGCAGCGCGTGGCGGGGAGATTCCATAAAAAAACTCGAAACGCCCGGCGTTTTGCGGCCATCGGAAGGTGAAGAACCGTTCTTCCGACCGCAACACGAAAGGAGTTTCGAGTGAACGC